>CAUTNK010000007.1:0-122014 GCA_963540065.1 uncultured Bacteroidia bacterium | reverse complement strand
GTGACCTTCCACGCACTCGTGCTCTTTACAGTAAAGTACTCTGCCTTCGTTTCGCCTGCGGCGGGGAGCGCTACTTCCTCTGCTGGCGTAACCGTGATTGACGAGCCTGCCTGCTTTACTGTTACCTCCTGTTTTACCTCTTCAGCCCCGACCAGCGCAAAGGTGAGCTTCGTGCTACGCTCGGCGGTGCTTGGGTTTACGCCCGTCTGAAGGGTAAGCTTCGTCTCGCCTTTTTCGCCCTCGGTCTTATCTAAGACGTTCCACGCTGCGTTTGAGCTAGTGACCTTCCACTTCCCTGTACTTCTTACCGTGAAGTACGCTGCCTTCGTTTCGCCTCCCGCGGGGAGGGTGTAATCGTCTATTGGCGTTACGGATAAGGAGGCGCGGTGCTGCCCCACGGTTACGACCTGTTTTGTGTTCGAGCCGTCGGTGAGCATAAAGGCAAGGGGGAAGGCTCTCTCTTTTGTTTTATCGTTATTGGGCGACACCTTTATTTTGACCACTGTCCCGTTCTCTCCGTTTTCTGGTTCTACACGAAGCCAATTAGGAAAATTACTTTTATCTAATTTCCACGCCCCAGTACTCGAGACCGTTACCTGCCATTCGCCCCCCTCGCAAGGAAACCACCCCTCTTTATAGGCTGGCGATAGCGTTAGCGCGTAAGTAGCGCCGCAACTGAAGTTGCCTGTAATATCTTCGATATCCTCTTGGAAAAAGTCCTTTATTGCCCAGTTCTTGCTATCCGTTATCGCTTTACTTGTGCTCTTTGCTAGCTGTATAAATTTGTCTAGATCATCATTTGCAAGAAAAAGCTCTCCTCTTTCTTGTCCCGATCTATTGGGTAGAGAACAGTACAGTGCATTGAGCGTAGTGGTTGAAAAATTGTTGTCAAACATATACAATTCCGTTAATTGTGAGTTGGTACTCACATCCAGTTTTGATATTTGATTTGCGAAACAGCCTAAAACTTTCAGATTTACATTCTTACTCACGTCTAGATTAGATAATTGATTTTGGTCACAGGAGAAATGTGTCAGATTTACATTCTTGCTCACGTCCAGTGTCGTGAGTTGATTTTGGTCGCAATTTAATTCCGTCAGATTTACATTCTTGCTTACGTCCAGTGTCGTGAGTTGATTGTAAAAGCAATTTAATTCCGTCAGATTTACATTCTTGTTCACGTCCAGTGTCGTGAGTTGATTTTGAGAGCACTCTAAATTCGTTAGTTGTGTGTTCGTACTCACGTTTATAGCGGTAAGCAACTCATAGTTATTGGAGCATGAGAACTGATCTATCGCTCCGAAGACCTTAATCTCTGTGCCCGTCGCTTTATATTTCTGTAGCGACGGGAGTCGCGTTGGCGCTTTCTCTATCTTTTCGCCCTCTACTCCCGTCACCTTTACCCACACATCGCCCGCCGACGCGGCAAAAGAGAGCTTTATTTCTTCGCCTTGCTTTACGGTCAGCGTGATCCACTTCGTCATGTCTACTGTTTGCTCCTCTGCCCGAGCATGACCTGCACTACAAATCGTTAATAGAAATCCCAATACTCCTACTAACCATAAATTCTTTTGCTTCATAATACTAACTAGTTATCTATGATTATAAGCAAAGATAACTACTGCAAAAAAAACGTTAACAAGCTACTTACAATTTTTGCACAGCGAGTGCTCTATCTCACAACGATTTAGATGTGTTGGGTTACGATGTGCTCGTAATACCGTTTTTCCTTACCTTCGTAATAGAAATAAGGGGAAGTTACCATGAACAATCTGCTACGCGACTTACCGATTGGTATACAGAGTTTTCACGACTTACGGCAACGTGGGTTTCTCTATGTAGATAAGACACAGTATATCAGTTCGCTCGTACGCGGTAAGTTCTATTTCCTCAGCCGCCCACGTCGTTTTGGGAAAAGCCTTTTCTTGTCGACCCTCCAAGCCTATTTTGAAGGACGAAAGGAGCTGTTTGAAGGTCTAGCTCTCGAACAAGCTGAACCCGAGCTTGCTGCACGGGAAAAACGCCAAGCATGGCAACAATATCCTGTGTTGTACTTAGATTTTGCACGAAAAAATTATCAAACGAAAGCAGATCTCCTCGAACGTTTATCTCTCAATTTACGGAAATGGGAAGATAGTTACGGAGTTGAAAAAGTTACAGATTCGCCCGACGAGCAATTTGCCTACATTATAGAACAAATTCATACGCTGCATAGGAAACAGGTTGTTGTATTGATCGACGAATACGACAAGCCGCTTCATGAAAGTCTAGGGGATGTAGCACTCAATACTACCTATCGTACCATTCTAAAAGGGTTTTATGAGGTTATTAAATCGTTGGATGAACATATCCGCTTCGTCTTCCTAACAGGTGTTTCTCGCTTCGGGAAACTAACCATATTTAGCGGACTCAACAACCTCAACGACATAAGTATGGATACCGACTATGCCGGTATTTGTGGCATTACAGAGAAGGAACTCACTACCTATTTCGAGCCCGAGATAAACGCACTTGCAGAGGCACTTAAATTATCGCACGAGGCTACCATAGCTGCTCTTAAAAAGCGTTACGACGGCTATATGTTTTGCAGAAATGGCGAGCATGTTTATAATCCGTTTAGTTTGCTCAACGTCTTGAAAAAGCTCGAATTAGAAGATTATTGGTACGCCACGGGCACGCCGACTTTCCTAGTCAAATACCTAAAAACACTAAACTATTTTCTGCCCGACTTAGAACACGACGTAGAAATGGACAAAGCCGGACTGCAAGTAAGCCCCATAGAGGCTAAAAGTCCCATCCCGATACTTTTTCAAGCTGGGTATTTGACTATTCGCGAGTACCGTCCCGACGAAGGGATCTACCGTCTCGGGTTCCCGAATGAGGAGGTACGTTACGGATTCTTAAAGAATCTTTTACAAAGTTATGCTCCTGATATAGAGAATGCAGGTATGGAGATAGCAGCATTCCTACGCGAGATTCGTTCGGGTCAGGTCGACGACTTTATGAAACGTTTGGAGGCGCGCATCGCAGGCATCCCGTACAATACAATAGTCGATGAAAAGATTAAGCTCTATGAACGCGATGTACAAGTGGCTGTATACCTAGTTTTTTCGCTCATGGGTCAGTTTACAGTGTCGGAGGTGCACAACGTAATTGGTCGCGCCGATGCTGTGGTACAAACAGCCGATGTGATCTACATCTTCGAGTTTAAGCTTGATGGACCTAATACTCCCGACGAAGCTTTGGCTCAAATCGAAGCTAAGGGCTATGCCACTCCGTATCAAAAATCCGGGAAACGCGTAATTGGTATTGGCGTAAGTTTTGACCCAGAAAAACGAAACATCGGCGGCTGGGTAACGAAAACGCTGGTGAATGGGTAAAAAGACCCCCATTCAAGAAGGCACTAGCACAATACTCATACAAGCAATTAAAAACGGTCACTTCAAAATTTGAAGTGACCGTTATACTTTTATCTGCGTTTAGCGCTTTCGTATATCTTATTGTTTCACAACGCAATACGTCTTCGTTGCACCATTTTCGGCAGTAAGACGCAAGAGGTAAAGACCCGAAGGAAGATCATTTGTTTCAATCACTACCTCATTGCCTTCCATATTGCCACTACGTACTACAACGCCTGTGGAATTCAATAACGCGTATTCCCCACGTAATTCGCCGGTTACAATTCGTAATTGAGTAGCAAACGGATTAGGAGCAATTACTACGCCCGCAAACACTGCATCTTTTACAGCAGTAGTAGGCTCTACGATTACCTTGCAAGGGGCTTTGATAGAAGTATTCGTTTTGCTTGCTACGGTGATTGTCGCCTCGCCTACGGCAATCGCTTTTACTTTCCCATGCTCGTCTACTGTAACAATCGCAGCATCACTCGTGCTCCAAGTTACCTCGCGCTGTGTTGCACCCGCGGGTTCATAAGTTACGCTGAGTGTAGCCTCACCTCCCACTTTTAAGCGCGTTTCTGAAGGCGATACTGTCAAACCCGTAAGCACTACATCTTCTGCGGTTACTGTAACTAAACAGCTAGCTTTATGATCTCCCTCTTGCGTGGTTACCGTTATGTTTGCTGTTCCCTCCGTTTTGGCTTCAACCAATCCTGCATCAGACACAGACGCAACAGCCGCGTTGTCTGAACTCCACGTAACGGCTTTGTTTGTAGCATTCGCAGGCTCTACGTTTGCCACTAGCTTAAGCGATGTACCTATCTTTAGCGTTAGGGCTTTCTGTGACAGTTTCACACCTGTCACTGCTACATACTCGCCTGCCTCCTTTACTTGCACCTTACACTCATCGGTTTTACCAGCATCTTCCGTGGTTACGCGAATGATCGTTTCGCCTTTGCCCACAGCAGTTACTAGGCCATTTTCCACTTTTGCGACCTCCTCATTATCAGACTGCCACGAGAAATTCTTATTGGACGCATCTGATGGGGTTACCTCTGCGGTGAGCGTAGCGCTTGCGCCTTTTAGCAAAGAAAGTTCATGCTGCGACAGAGTTATACCCGTTACCGCGCTACCGCCAGAGGCTATCTTCACCTCCTTCGCAACATTCCCATCGGCATCTACTACTGCGTGTTTCGTTTCGTCAAATTTGCCACCGCTGGGGGATATAATTTTGCAATCGGTATGGGTGAATGCCGCGAGTTGGCCTATGGCATAATTAGTTCCTTTAGCAGTTACTGTTGCATGGTTTATGATCAGCTTTTCATTCTGTTTGCCATTATCTCCAGCTATTCCCCACTCACCAGTAATCTCTAGCGTAATTTCCGAAATCGTTAATGTGGCGTTTGGGGCTATATAAAGTCCAGCTCCTTCTGCTTCAATAATCAGCTTTCCGTTTCCTTGGACCGTAGTCGGCTCATTAAAGGTATTCCCCACAGATTTTAATGTATTCTCTCCAGAGACTTTGATAACTAAATTTTCAATGCTGTTAACAATTGATGCTTGGTCACTTTTCTCTATCGTTACTCTGTTCATAAACAGTATTTTCGCAGTGGGGTCGTATTTGAATTCACCGCCCTTAGCCACCTCAACACCTTCAATTTTGCTTACGTCTTTGCAATTGAGCTCTGTAACTTGCGTGCCTGCAATATAAAGTTCAATGATAGGCTCAATCTTAACCTCCTTCGCCTTATTTCCTTCGGCATCTACTATAGCATGTTTCGCGTTGTCAAACTTGCCACCCTCAGGGCTTATAATTTTACACCCCTCGGTGGTACACAAAGCTAAATCTACAATTCCAGCATATGTGCCTCCTGTAGCCGTTACTTTCGCATTTTTAAGGATAAGCGTTTCGTTCTGTATGCCACCGCGTCCTGTAATACCACATCTACCTGTCGCTTCAAGCGTGATGTCGGAAATGGTGAGGGTTATATTATCGACAAACACAGCTCCTCGACCATCGCTACTTACTACAACCAGAGAACCACTACCTTTTATCTCTGTAGAAGCTGAACAATACAAGGCTATTTTCTTTTTTACTTCTAAGCGATTAGTGCCCGATACTACAATTTTTAATCCCTCTACACCTTTGTTATAAATTGCAAATTTATTCTTTGTCGACACTGTTACGCTCTTCATAGTCAGCGTTTTCTCGGCTGGGTCGTATTTGAATTCACCGCCATTAGCCACCTCAACACCTTCAATTTTGCTTAAGTCTTTGCAATTGAGATCTGTAACTTGCGTGCCTGCTATATAAAGTTCAATGGTAGGCTCAATCTTCACCTCCTTCGCCATATTCCCATCGGCATCTACTATAGCATGTTTCGCGTTGTCAAAGTGACCACCCTTAGGTTCTACAATTTTGCATCCTATGTTGGTAAGTTCGGCTATATCTACAATTCCAGCATCTGTACCTTTTGCCGTTACTTTCGCATTTTTAAGAATAAGCGTAGCTTTTCCTCCTCCAACAATACCAAATTTACCCGTCGCTTCAAACGTGATATCAGAAATGGTGAGGGTTGTATTAAGAGCGACGAACACACCTACACTAGCAGCACTACTCGTTGCAGTAAGAGAACCACTACCTTCTATCTCTGTAGAAGCGAAACATTCCAAAGCTATAAAAGTCGATTCTAAGCGATTAGTGCCCGATACCGCAATTTTTAGTCCCTCTACGCCTTTATTCCAAATTGCAATTTTACCATCGCCTGCTAACACTGTTACATCCTTCATAGTCAGCGTTTTCGTAGCTGGGTCGTATTGGAATTCGCCTCCCGAGGCCACTGTAATCCCCACCGCAATTCCTCTTAAGTCGTTGCAATTCTCTTCTGTGACTTGCATACCTGCTATATAGAGTTCTATTGGCGCGATCTTCACATCCTTCGCCTTATTCCCATCGGCATCTACTACGGCATGTTTCGCTTCGTCAAAGTGACCACCCTCAGGGCTTATAATTTTGCACCCTTCGGTGGTAAATGCAGCTAAATCTGCAATTCCAGCCTTTGTGCCTGTAGCCGTTATTTTCGCATTTTTCAGGATAAGCCTCTCGTTTTTCGTGCCATCGTAGCCTGCAATACCCCATTCCCCTGTCGCTTCAAGCGTGATGTTAGAAATGGTAAGCTCCGTCGACATATAGACGAAAATGCTAGGATTTTTACTATCACTATTACAGGATGTTACAAGAGCTCCACTGCCTTCTATAAGCGTAGAAGTCAGCACAGACAAGGCTGGAACATTTGTTGCTTTTAAGCGATTAGTGCCCGATACTACAATTTTTAGTCCCTCTACACCTTTATTCCAAATTGCAAATTTATTATTCCCTGGCGTCACTGTTACCTCTTTCATAGTCAGCGTTTTCATAGCTGGGTCGTATTTGAATTCGCCTCCCGGGGCTACCGTAACGCCAGCAATTTTGCTTAAGTTGTTGCAATTGGCATCTGTGACTTGCACACCTGCTATATAGAGTTCAATGATATGCTCAATCTTCACCTTATTTACCTTATCGCCTTTGGCATCTACCACTGCATGTTTCGCTTCGTTAAACTTGCCGCCCACGGGCTCTATTATTTGGCAGCCTTCTGTGGTCAACAAAGCCAAATCTGCAATTCCAGCCTCTGTGCCTGTAGCTGTTACCTTTGCATTCTTTAGGATTAGCTTCTCGTCCTGCATGCCATCCAATCCTGAAATACCTAATGTACCAGTAGCTTCAAACGTGATGTTGGAAATGGTAAGAGTTGTCTCTGTATAGACGTACGCACCTGAATTACTGACACTTACAACAATCAGAGAACCACTACCTTCTATCTCTGTAGAAGCTAAACAAGCCAAGCCTACCCCAACTGTCGCTTCTAAGCGATTAGTGCCCGATACTTCAATTTTTAGTCCCTTTACACCGTTATTCGAAATTGCATTTTTGTCATCTCCTGCTAACACTTTTACATTCCTCATTGTCAGCGTTTTCATAGCTGGGTCGTATTTGAATTCGCCTCCCGGGGCTACCGTAACGCCAGCAATTTTGCTTAAGTTGTTGCAATTGGCATCTGTGACTTGTGTGCCTGCAATATAAAGTTCGTAATCTGTTGCCATTGCGGGCGATATCCAAACCAGTGCAAAAAATGCTATAAACCAACCTATAGTTTGTATCTTTCGTCTCATCATTTGCTCCTCCTATACATTTTGACAAAAAAAGTTTTTTTTTTCTGACGAGAGGTCTTTCAAATAGGAAAAGTGCGAAAAATACCTAGAAAGAATATAACCTATCATACTTATAAATCATTGATTATTTGTATATTATATGATTCTGTTTCTTTCCTATCCATTGCGTTCATTAAGGTAGAAAATACAGAAATCCGTCCCTACGAAATCCAAAAAAAATGGGGAAAACGCGCCTTTGACGCAAATTGAAGCTAAGGGCTATGCCACTCCGTATCAAAAATCCGGAAAACGCGTAATTGGCATTGGCGTAAGTTTTGACCCAGAAAAACGAAACATCGGAAGCTGGATAACAAAAACGCTGGTGGAATGCTAAAAATGGAACTTATCCTAGAATAACGTCCTTGTTTTTTCCAAAGCAAGGACAACAGTTACTCAATCTAGCATATCTATATTAGTTCCGATTGTATCTCCCAACATCCATATTAAAACAACGCAAATTAATTTCTAAGGAAACCAGACTTGCCACCACAACCATACACTTAATATGGATGGTGTTGCAACGCACTCGTAACAATTAAAACAAGAAAAAACAGCCCTTTATTTTCAGTAGGGTAAATCGTAGGGTTTCGCGCGCTCAGCTATTAACCTGTTAATAAACAAATCTTTAATAGTTATACCTTACTTTTACTAGTTATAAACTAAAGCATTAGGAGGGTTTTAACTGCATTAGGGAAAAAATGTTCTTTAATATTGTGGTGTAAATATACAGTACAAACATACAACACCGGAGGGTAGTGATGGCTATTGAAAACGGCATGTATATAAGCGAGAGTGTGGTACGCGAAGAGATGGACAAACTCGGCGTAAAAGATCTAACACGAGCCACAATCCGCGAACTAGTACGTCTTGCTAATAGCCTCGAGAAGCGCTCCGGAGTAGAATTCATTCACATGGAGATGGGGGTGCCCGGCTTGGAACCCTCCTCTATTGGTGCCGATGCCGAAATAGCAGCTCTCCGTGCTGGTGCTGCGCGTAAATATCCTCCGGTAGAAGGTATCCCTGCGCTAAAGGACGAAATGGCACGCTTCGTGAAGAATTTTATTGGCGTAACTGTATCTCCCGAGGGTTGTTTACCCTGTGTTGGATCTATGCAGGGCGGGATGGCTGCCTTTTTGCTAGTAAATCGGCTACGAAAAGGACGCGATCGGATTCTGTTTATCGATCCGGGCTTCCCCGTACAGAAATCGCAACTCCGCCTACTGGGCATGCAGTACGATACTTTCGATGCCTATGCCTATCGCGGTAAACAGAAGCTGGGCGAAAAAATCGAAAGCTACCTAAAGAGCGGTAAAACGAGCGCTATCCTCTACTCGAACCCAAACAATCCGTCGTGGATCTGCCTCACCGAAGAGGAGTTACAAGAAATAGCACGCCTCTCCAACCAGTACGACGTACCTATTATCGAGGACTTGGCATACTTTGCCATGGACTTCCGGAAAGATCTGTCGCATCCCGGCTCAGCACCCTACCAAGCTACTATCGCACAGTATACCGACAACTGGTTGATGCTCATCTCGAGTTCTAAGGCATTTAGTTACGCTGGGCAACGTATTGGTTGTATGATAGTTAATGATAAACTCTTTGAGCGCGAGTTCCCCGACCTCTTAGATTGTTTCCCGAGTCCGCAGTTAGGGCGCGCGCTTATTTATGGAGCTCTCTATGGACTTTCGTCAGGTGTCGCAGCAAGTGTACAACACGGATTTGCAGCACTCCTAAAAGCTGCCAACGAGGGAAAATACGACTTCGTAGCGCAGGTGCGCGAGTATGGTCGCCGAGCTAAGATTATGAAGGATCTCTTTCAAGAACACGGCTTCGAGCTCGTCTATACTGCTGATGGCGAGTTGCCCCTAGCTGACGGCTTCTACTTTACAGTACGCTACCCTAGGCTCGACGGTGCCGAGCTTTTGCGCTACCTACTCTGTTTCGGAATTAGTGCTATATCGCTCGGAAGCACCGGTAGCGAACATGCCGAAGGGTTACGTGCTTGTGTATCGCAAATCACCGAACAGCAACTACAATCACTAGGTGGACGACTCGAACGATTCCACTCAACACTAAGCAGTATTTTGAAAAAATAAATACGCAAAACTGTAGATAATAATGAGCTCTGCCAGGGGTGAAATCTGGCGATCTCCAACAGATATTGGTAATAAGGAGGAAGTGTAATGGCAAAGATGGTGGGTACTATTGAAGTCGATACAGAACACTGCAAAGGCTGCGTGCTATGTGTGGTGGCGTGCCCGACGAAGGTACTAGATATGTCGCACGAGGTAAATTCTAAAGGCTATCATTTTAGCTTTATGGCACACCCAGAAAATTGCATCGGCTGTGAAAGCTGCGCGCAAGTGTGCCCCGATAGCGTCATCGAGGTCTGGAGAGCTAAATTAGCATAACCCCACACCCTTAAAGAAATAAATTGCGAAGGAAAGGAGTGACGAGAAATGTCGGAATATACACTTATGAAGGGAAACGAGGTTATTGCCGAGGCTGCCATCCGATGCGGTTGCGACGGCTACTTCGGTTATCCTATCACCCCACAGTCTGAAGTTTTGGAGACTCTCGAGCTACGCCAACCTTGGAAAGAAACCGGGATGGTCGTACTACAAGCCGAGAGCGAACTAGCTGCCATCAACATGGTTTATGGTGGTGCGTCGTGCGGTAAAAAGGTTATGACCTCCTCTTCTAGCCCGGGAATTAGCTTAAAACAAGAAGGTATTACCTATATAGCAGGCGCCGAACTACCTTGCCTTATTGTAGACGTGATGCGTGGCGGGCCTGGTCTCGGTACCATACAGCCCTCGCAGAGCGACTACTTCCAAGCAGTAAAAGGAGGAGGACACGGAGACTATCATATGATAGTACTCGCACCCGCATCTGTACAAGATATGCACGACTTCGTTTTCCTAGGTTTCGAACTCGCTTTCAAGTATCGTACTCCCGTTATGATGCTCTGCGATGGCGTGATCGGACAGATGATGGAAAAAGTGAAACTCGCCGATTACACCCCCCGCCTCACCAACGAAGAGATTGCTGAAAAGTACGGCGACTGGGCTACCACCGGTAAACCAAAAACTCGTGCACGGAATATTATAACATCCCTTGAGTTAGACTCCGGACGGCAAGAAAAGTTCAACCAAAAACTTCAAGCAAAATACCGTACCATCGAGGCTAACGAGATGCGCTGCGAAGAATTCCAGACCGACGACGCCGATTACATCTTAGTTGCCTACGGCTCCTCTAGTCGTATCTGCCAAAAGACCGTAGACCTTGCAAGAGCAGAAGGACTCAAGATCGGGTTGATACGCCCCATAACTCTCTATCCATTCCCGATAAGCATTATTCAGAAACACCTCTCGCATGCCAAAGGCTTCCTCTCTATCGAGATGAGTGCTGGGCAGATGGTAGAAGATGTAAAACTTGCCGTAAACGGTAAAGTGCCCGTAGAACACTACGGACGCATGGGTGGTATGATCCCCAGCCCGAACGAAGTGCTCGAGGCTCTGAAGAAATTTATGAAATAGGAGATGCTAGCTATGGATGCTGCTGAAATAAAAAAGATCGGCGAAAAAGTCTATTCGCGCTCAAAACTACTCACCGACAATGTGATGCACTACTGCCCCGGATGTACGCATGGGGTAGTACACAAGATCATTGCCGAGGAAATTGAAACCACTGGGATTCAGGAAGATGTGATCGGCGTGAGCCCCGTAGGTTGTGCCGTGCTAGCTTACAACTACATAGACATAGACTGGCAGGAAGCGGCACACGGTCGTGCACCCGCACTTGCAACTGCTATCTCGCGTCTGCGCCCTGACAAAATAGTATTTGCATACCAAGGAGACGGCGACTTGGCATCTATCGGTACTGCCGAAATTATCCACGCCTGCAACCGCGGGGAAAATATGCTAGTAGTCTTCATCAACAACGCTATCTATGGGATGACTGGTGGACAGATGGCTCCTACTACCCTTCCAGATATGCCAACGGCTACTACACCTTTCGGACGCGATGTTAACATGGTAGGCTACCCGCTTGTTATTACCGAACTCATTGCACAACTGCCCGGTACCTGCTTCGTTGCACGACACTCAGCACACACGCCGGGCGCTATTGCTAAGTTGCGCAAAGCTATTCACAAGGGCTTTGAAAATACAAAAGCGAAGAAGGGAACATCATTCATCGAAGTGGTCTCGACTTGCAACTCGGGCTGGAAGATGACGCCCGTACAAGCCAACGAGTGGATGGTAGCCAACCTCTTCCCTGTTTACAAGCCCGGAACTCTAAAAGATAACTAACCCACTGGTGAGGATAGAGAAATGACAGAAGAAATTATTATCGCAGGTTTTGGAGGTCAAGGCGTTCTCTCTATGGGAAAGATCTTGGCATACTCTGGTATTATGCAAGGACAAGAGGTTTCGTGGATGCCAAGCTACGGGCCGGAAATGCGTGGTGGTACCGCAAACGTAACTGTAATCTTGAGCGACACGCGCATTAGCTCGCCTGTAATTCAAGAATACGACACGGTAATAGCCCTAAACCAGCAATCGTTGGACAAGTTTGAGTCGCGCGTAAAACCGGGAGGGACGCTTATTTACGATCCGAACGGAATTTCGAATCCCCCGAAACGTAAAGACATTACGATCTTTTCGGTAAAGGCGACCGACGCGGCTACGGCGATGAACAACGCCAAGACTTTCAATATGATTGTGCTTGGCGCCCTCCTGAAGGTAAAACCTTTGGTGGAAATGGAGAATGTCGTGAAGGGATTACAGAAGTCGTTACCCGAACGTCACCACAAGCTTATCCCTATGAATGAGGAAGCTATCCGCCGTGGGATGGAAATCGTAGAGAAAATGAATTAATCCGACTTTCTAATTTCGATCTAAAGCGAAATTAAACTACAAAAGAGTGTATCGTAATACGCGCGATACACTCTTTTGTAAATACGGAATTAAGAAAAAAGGTGCGAGATGCAACCAACCGCAAAACTCCCCGCTCCTTAACAAACAATATCATTAAAGAACATTGTTTTCTCTTACTCCTCATCACGGGTATGCTAATAAAGTCGGATAAAAGCGTGTACGCAAGATTTGGAGAACAAACTTTATCCCACGGAAGTTTACGCGACGAGAATGAAAGCCACTAGCAGATTCTTCGTGCTTTTCTTGCCATAAAATGCGTTCGTGTTTCAAAAGACTATTAAGCAACAAGGCGATTAATTCTCGGAAACCTTGTTCTGAGCTTGCCTTTTCGTAGACAATTCCCGAAACTTGTGACTGTGTAAGTTTCTTTTTTTCGATGCTTATCGGAACACAATCCACGGTAGAAAAGCTTACACACTTTTAAGACAGTATCCTCAGAACCGCCCCGATCTGCAAGAAGAGTCCTTATAGAGTACCAGTACCGTAATCATACCACCCAAAAACACCAACAAGGAAAGCACACCTATGTAAAGCGGATACCCCTTTTGGTGTAATACGAAAGCTACGACGAAGTGTAGTAAAAGAACGAGCAATAACAAAAGATTCACTCCAACTAACCCTTTGGGGTGTTTACGAGTCTCCTGTGGCTTGATAAGAGCCTTCCCATTCCTCCTTACCTTACCCAACAGCAATACGCAAAGCTCTGTCAGTGGCAAACAGATAAGAAGTAAAGAAAACTGGATAAAAGCGTCCCACTTATCCTCATTGTAGACAAAGAGAAGTACAAGGGCTGCAGTTAGCACCAGCAAGATAACAATATTGCGAAATCGATAGCCCATGATAATTAAAGCCACTTACCTGTTTGGATGAAATAAACAAGAGCTACCTGTACTCCAAGCGAACCAACTCCCGCGCCAATTAGTGCTCTAATCCCCACACCTAGCCAATCAATCTCACCGTTGTAAAAATAGTCATAACCAATAGCTATAGCCCCCCCGATCAAACCACCAGCGATATCCCTAGCTACCCATGGGGCAATTCGTAATTGAGGCTCTTCTGCCAAATCGGAATGCTTTTGCCAAAAGTCCAAAGATGACATAGATATCGCCAACAGAGTTGCTATAACTTTTCTCTCTGCTTGTGGATGGAGATGATTGTTTGTATCAAACTGTCTAACAAGTAGCCCTACACTATCTTTTAACGCAATATCTGATACTTCACCGCTATGATTCTTTATAAGCAAATCAGATAGTTTGGTTAGTATACTTCCATAAAAGGAGGAAACCAAGCCTTTCTTTGTTAAGTTTTCAACCAGTTCTTGTAGAGTATGTTCGCTAACATAATGTCCTTCTTTCACTCTGTATTTTGCAGGAACAAACGTTTGAATTTCGAGATATTCCTTATCCATAAAACGATAGTATTGCTCGATTGCCGCCAAAGTCTTTTCCCTATCTACTGTACTAGGTATTGTCTCAATAGCAAGTTCCTTGCACTTTTCTTTTACGAGCGCGTTCTTCTTTGCTTAGAGTGGTCGCATCCCCTATCTCTGATAATTTCTTGCTTGCTAGCAATAAGAAATCATTGTGCCATTTGCCCCATTCCTCAAAATCCGATACGCGTAACTTCTCAACGGTCGGGGATTGAGCTTCGCCTCCTTTGATCTTCTCTTGCTTACAGGAGAAGAGAGAGACTACTAGTAGTAAAACAACAAAAAAGTCAATTTTTTTCATCATTAAAAAGTTTTTTCTTCAGGAACGTTTGTTTATACAACAATGTTTCATATTTGTGTCTTGTTAAGAGCTGCATATAACCCAAAGCGGACAGATATTACCGATATCCGCATCACCTACAGGAAACAATTACCATCGTTAATCGAAACAGAGGCGCCCCCCTCCTAAGGAGAGATGCGCCTCTATGATAAGAACTATTCAGAAATTACTTTACAACACGCCAATGTTTCGTTGCACCATCAGGCATTTGTATCTGCAGCAAATACAAACCTGATGAAAGAGCCTCGGTAGATAAGATAGCGTCGCCTTCAGGCAATGTGCCTGAGAGTAGTACCCTTCCCTGCGCATCGAATAACTTATAACGCATCCCCTCCTCAGCTACATTCGAAATTCGCAACATAGTAGAAAATGGATTCGGAGCCAATACCAGTTGTGCAAGAAGCGTATCGTCGATTGTAGCAACTGGTGGCGTATCCTTCGGCACAAAGTCCATACTTACCAACACAGCACCCGTTACAACATAGGCATCTCCTTCGGCTTGTAATCCCACTACTTTTAGGGTTTCTGGCTTAGGATCAAAATTTGGATCGGCTTCGTAGGTAATTTTTAGCTTTTCGCCCTCGTTTACCTTATCGCCTTGTTTGAGTGCGATATTTTTTGTACGGTCAATCGTCGTAAGGGTAAGCGTGCCTTTGCCACGAACGCTTATTGCTGTTACTACATACGTAATCTGTTCAAAGGTGAGCTTAATATCCGTAGTCGCATTGAGCTCGATACTGCCCTCTTGTGGGAAACCTTGGTTCTGCCCCACCACAAACGAAGCAACTTTGTAATGCGGGTTTGGCAGTGCTTTCAACTGCAAGCGCGTCCCCTTTTCGATGGTAAATTTCTTGTTACCTTCTATTGCTTCGGTATGCTCTCCAGACTGCTCTGCGTGCTCTTCTGTATATTTTAGCTCTAACTTACCGTTTTCGGCACAGCTAACATTCAGATCGAAATATACCAAGGCTTCGAGTTCTACTGCAACCGAGTAATTTTCGGTAGCATCAAAAGTATACGTATTGGGCTCTGTCGTCTTCTTCGCAATCCCGGGCGTAATCCCCTGTAAGATATGCTTTGCAGGCACGTCGACCTGCACCTTTACCTGCGACTTATCGTCCACCTCAACCGTGAGCTGCGTCTGTTCGACCTTTACGCTCTTGGTTTCTCCCTTTGATGAACAGGTTACCGTATAGGTAGTTTTAGGATTCGGAATCAGCGTAAGCGTATGCAGCGACTCAACCTTAAAAAGAATCTTCGGAGTCCCCTTTACGAGATAAAAGCCCTCCTCGCCCGTCACTGCCTCCAGATTCTCTACGTCCGTCTGCTTGATCCAGTATTTATTTTCGTACTTCTCAGCAATCTTACCCTTCAACTCAATCTTTGTATCATAAGTTAACTGCGTTTTTCCAGGCACAATAGTTTTCGATCCTTTCTTTGCAGTAAGCTCAATAAGATCTGTCGGAAGAGATGCCTTGCCCTCAACCACAACATCTAACAGATAGAGAAGCTTCTTGAATGAAAATGTAATCTTCACATTATCGGTAGCCACCACCCTGTACTTTTTCTCGCCGATGAAACGAAGCCCCTTTATTGTAGGATCCCCCGCAAGTTCACAACCAGCATTAGGTGTAATTTCTACTTCGTAAATCGAAGCATATAGGAGATTTCCGCCATCTTCTACCTTAGTTCCGTCCTTGATATTCGTTACGGTCACGGTACCCAAATTGCTTCCTTGCAGAATCGTTATGGTTAGTGGTACAAGCTTCGTTTCCCAGCCCGAGATAGTTATCTGAGCATCGGTCTGCAATTCATAAACAAAAGCCCCGTATTTTGTCAATGCACTAGCAGTACTAGGTGTTGCACCCGTTACCACTAGGTTAGGTAGAGCGCCGTCTTCGGTTTCGAACTCGCAAAAGAAGGGCGTCCCTGCAGGAAATTTATCACTGGGCGCGATGGGTGTCAGCACTTCCGGCGTTATAGCATATACCTTCAGTTGGTAAGGCTTTCCATTGGCATCTGTGCCCTGTGGGGTAAAGGTTAGGGTGTACCACGCGGAGTCGTCTTTTTTCAGTTTCGCTTTTATCGAGGCATTACCTTTCAGCACATAAGTGTAAGTATAGTTGTTCCAATAGGTGCGCTTATCAACCGTCTGATCTTTGACCTCGAGCCCCACAACTTCTATTTCTGGTACATAACCAAACGGAACGCCGGTGAGGACACACGATATACTACTTCCAACAGGATATTGCGCACCAGATACTATACGTTCGGATTCGGCGTCGAGAGCGACAAACTGCCCAGCGGGTTCCAGAGTCGCCTCGTAAGTTATTGTATACCACTGTGCCGGATCTTTTGTATAGCTGATGGTGAACATAACATCCTTATCGCCAGTTACTTTGTAGCGATTATCCGCTATCAGTGTAGCACCATCTACTGCAATAGTGGGAATGTAACCCGGTGCTGCGATCTCAAGACGGAGCTCGTCCTCTGCTGCCAGTTGCACTTGGTCTAGTTTATCTTGTTTCTGATCGTTTACAAAGACTTGGAGCGTCTTATTCTTCGGTTCTGTAGGATTATTAATCAGCAACTTATACGGGGTAAAAAGACGCAGCTCTATCGTCGCATCTCCCAAAAGCTTGTACTTCTTAGCAGATATGGCTTCGCACTTTTGTGGGTCGTACTGAACCCTATACGCTTTCTGCGGATCTGCGAGTGTTACATCCAGCGTAAAAAGCGTACCCTCGGTGAGCACAATCGTCTTATCGCCATCGGCAGTAGATATCGTTTTAGTCTCGTTATTCTCTTGGTAGGATGCCTTTAACGTATACTCTGCCGAAGCTTTTAACGTCAGGGTAGCAGGCAGCATCGGGAGGTCGAGGATCCCATAAAATGCACAAAAGTTACCATACCCTTCGCTTTGTGAAGTTGCAAAAGCCTCGTCGTAGAGCTTTATATTTTTCAGCGTACTTGCCAATCCGTTACCCGATTGTACGAGCGTAAACAGAGCACTCTTGCTAGCATTTAGCACTGGTCCGCCTACGCCTATACGGTTGGGCATGCCTGTAGGTAGCGACAGATAGGTCTTTGAGACGAATGCCTCCGAAAAAGCCTGTAACTCGTTTGTAGTACGATCATACACCGCTAGAGCTACCTGTTGCGGGATCTCATCCTCGTCGCTATAGGTATCCTTCGACTTATACTGTTTACCATCGCCAAAAAGTATGTCCGAATTCGTATCGTAGGAACCAAAGTCTGCCAACTTATGAATAAACTGCCAATAGACATGTTTTTTAGTAACCGCTATCCCATCGCCTTCAGCATACCCCGCCTGCACATATTGCGCCTTATCTAGCGAGCCATCTGCAATATTTACAGAGCCCCAGAAGGCTTGGTTGTTGCCATCAATGTCGTAGGTTAGCTTTGTGGTGCCCCACATGGCCTCCTTGTCATACGACCCCGATACATAAAGCTTATCGCCGTACGAGGTAAGCGCCTTAGCATTCGTTCCGGCAGGTAGTCGCTGAATCCATCCTATATTTTTAAGTTCGAGATCGGTCTTTAATAGGAAGAAGCCGCCTTTTTCTCCGCTTTTAATCAGCGTTTTGCCTAAAAAGGAGATATCCTCTGCAAAAGGATTACCTCGGCTCGTGCACGTCATGGCAAAATAGAACGCATCGGAGGTTTGGTAAATGTCGTCGAAAGCAAAAGAGGAGATCTTCTCCTGATCCGCTACATAAGCCAATTCCGTAATAAACGGCATAGCTTTACTCAAATCTATTGTAGCTAGGATATGCTTTCCTTTTTTCTCGCCGCCGAGCTCCTTAAGGGCGCCCTCTCCGTAGCGGATGCCAAACTGTCTGGTAACGTGATTTTGCGTAACCTCCGCCCTAATCTTTCCGTGCAAGAAGAGTTTCTGCTCCCGCACCAATAGGTGGTATGGGAAAAAATAAAGATCCCCCTTGCTTATCGCCGGCTGTGCATCCTCCAAGGGCTTGTAGGTGCGAAGGATTTTGCCCGAAATATCTAGCTCAATCACATAGATATACGTGGGTGCTATGAAATTGTCGTGATCTGCGATCTCAAAATTCTCTTCTATCGCATAGGTATTGGGCGCTGTCGACCATTTAGCCAAGACATGATCGTTTGCCTCCCTCTGCGTACCGCGCCAAACAGGCTTTATAGCAGCAAGCACGTAGATTCTATCGCCTGATACTGTAGCAACGAGATCGTCAAAATTGCCATCGTCGCTAGAGATAGCCCACTGCACTTTTCCGCTAGCATCGGTTAGCACAAAAAAGGCATTGCTACTCCCCGTAACCACTTCGGTACCAGAACCTTTTATCTTAGTAGAACTACCCGTATACCCCACTAATTCGGTTGCAGCTCCCACCTTAAGTTTGTAGGCATCGCCTTGTTGGCTGTGCCAGATACCGTAGTAGAAAAAATTGTTTTTGCCACAAGCAAGTACTCCGTGGGGCATCTCGCGGAGGGGATTTCGAACCCCACCCTTTACAGCAACATTGATACCAACATCAGCCAATTTTGGGGGCGCTATGGGTGCCGCAAAGAGCTGCATCCCCAAGAGCGGAAGCACAAAAAAGATGGTAAGGAGTATTTTTCTCATAATCGAGTCTTTTTAGTTTCTGTTAAAAAATTCGTAGCGCAAGGTGGTAAGCCATAGCCAGTCTGTGCGATTCTGGTCAAGCATTTGTGCATAGGCGCCGGTAAGGGCTATAGCAACCCTATGCGAATGGGCGAGAAGGTATCCGCCCTCTATAGTTGTTTGTAGGCGAAATTTCGCGATATTATAGTACTGGTCGGTATAATCTATCAACCGTTCTAAGAAACGCATTTCTAGAGCCCTTTGTGTGCGATTCTGCAGGGGTAGGAAATACGCTCCTTGTATGCGCAGGAGTGCATCTATACGCGAAAAGAGATGTCGGTAGGAGAGAGCCAACTGCTGATAGAGAGCATCCTGCACGTAATAGTAGCGCCTCTGCCGATACTGTGTATCCATAGAATGCAATGCCCCGATATACTCGGCATGCACTCGATCGTTAGGCGCAAAATAGCTATACGCAACATCGAACTGGTAGGTTATATACTTCCCGTACCACGCTACCGAACGATGGTATTCGCGCTCCTCAGTAATCAGTGGCGAGGTATTGACCGTATAGGTATTGTAGTCGATTTCTTCTCCTAGTCGTTCGCGATACGTTGTGCGAAAAAGCAGTATAAAGCGCTGTTGTGCTAAGAGGAACGGGATGCCGATCTTTCCGTCCCATTGCTGCTCGTGGGTTTCGGCAATTTTGTTATAAACTTGTGTACGCCCGAAAGCATTCTGATGCCGATAGGCAATCTCAACCAGTGGCCAATAGGCTTTGCGCGGTGCTGCTTGTAGCACATAGGTTTGCTCTGCGAGGATATGCTTCAGATTTTCGGAACGTTTCTGTACACTCAGGTTATGATCGTAAAGCCCAAAACCTCGCAAATAATAGACATAGTCCTGCCTATCTTCTTTTTTATTGGTTGTAGATAGCGATTCGGTATAATAGCGATAACTGCCCTCTGCCGCAAGCACATAGTAGAGCAAAGTATAACTTGCAACAGCACGAACTGCGAAGTCACCCAAGCGCGATAACGGTCGGGGATCGCTCCGTCCGAACTGCGAGACACCGCTAAAATCGCCCCCAACGCCCAAACCTAAAGCACCCAATGCATAACCCAGTACACCACCGAGTCTGTATTGCTCTCGCGTTAATGAGCGCGTACTCGTATCCACCAACAGATACGGATAAAAGAGATCGGGATGAACCGTCAAAAAACACGGGACTTTTCGCCGTTCTACATGCTCATACTCTGCAAAACCCTGTGCTGCCCACTTTTCCTGACGGGTCGCTCCCTTGGCACGGAGCAAGTGTTGCTGTTCGTTGAGTCCGTATTGTGGTAGATGCATGCCGTATTCACCATCGCGCCCCGAATAGACGTACTCGGCACGCAAATAATCGAACGGCGCAACGTGCAACGGATACAGCGCCAAACCCGCCTTGGGATATACCGAACACGTATCGGCTACCTCGAGGATATGCGCCGCGTTTTCCTGCCCCCTGCACTGTGCTAGCCATAGCAGAGTGAATAACAAGCAGCTCGTGCAGTACCTCAATAATCGAGTCACCAAGCGCAACATACTACTCCACAATCACTTTAGGCGAAGGTTCAGAATTCGGGATAAAATCGGCACTAGAATTGTTGGTATCCTGCAAGATGTAGCGCCCACCTACTTTTTTCGCAACTTTACGCCGAATAGTCTTTGCGATATTATTCTTGTCGCAGTAGGTATATCCCACGTCTATATGCGTAGGCAGCGGGCGACACCTCGGTCCCGTAGGAGGAGCTGAAATAACCCCATCCAATATATAACGCGAGGGCACCTCGTAGATCTTTTTTCCTGCTCCGCTAGGGGTTGTAACATCGGCTATATGCTCTGCCAAAAACTCCGGCATCGGTTTATCGCCTTTCCAAATCAACCAGCCCTTCCAGCCCCGGTTGTGGAAATCGGTTACGGTAGCGGTGAATGTAAAGTACGTGATCATGTTCGGTACCTCGGGGGTATCTGTATCGTGCCAATCGTTATCCAACATCTCAAAATCGGCATGCGAAAGGTCTACAGGGCTACCCGGATTGATAGCTTTATGATTCAGCGCATTCTCTGCCATGATCACCGACTGCCCCGGCTCTAGCTTATGCTCGCGACCTGAGCCCGGAAAAGTAAAGATAAACCCAGGGGTAACAATATCCGTCCCGAGGTATTCCGGAAAGAATACTCCCTTCGGGTGCGAAGTCACCTGCCAAGTCTCCGAGACCGAGACACCATCGATATAAATAGGGCGATCGGAGTTGTTGTAGAGCTCAACATAGCCATCCTCATTGTAGATCTCGCCTGTAGACGCCGATCGGCTCTTAGTAAAGTAGATCTCCTTAAAGACAAGCGCACTTGCCGGATACAAAGGCTCTAGCTGAAAGGATAACGGTGCTGGTGGTGTAGCACCTTCTGTCGGTTTCAGATGTTTAAGCTCCGTGTAAGGGATTTTGCATACATAGAGGCGAAGCCCATCTTCGGCAGCAGCCTCTACCTGCCCGTGCAACGCATACATCCCATACGGAAGCGATGCGATAGATGCCGTACCATCCGCAGCACACGTCAACTCGTAGGTTGTGGCAGTGCCCATCTTCTGTAAAGAGAGCTTTGCCCCTTCCAAGGTATACGAACTACTGTACGCTTCGGGCAATGTCAGGCGTAACTGATAGGGCGCCTCTCCCTCCACTGCAACCCCAACGGCTAATAAAGCGAGACTGTACTGGGCACTTGCGCTACCGATCGTAATCTTGTCCTGATGCCCGTAGAACTGAGTTTCTGGTTTCCCTGCTACAAGCTCACCGGAAGCTTGCACACTATACTCGCCGGCTTCTACCACAAATTCAGCAATACCTCGAGCATTGGTAGCAGCAGAATAGACTTTTTGAGTAGCAAGCGCCGTAAGCCGAACTACTATCCCCTCCGCCGCCATAGTAGCTAACTCCGCGGGCAAAAGCACCTGAATAGAGGTTATCGCCGCAGGCTCACCCTTCCAATCCGGATTCGGGACATAGGACTGCTGCAAGGCAAGCGTATAACGCATCGACTCACTACACGCAACATTGAGTTCCGCACCCGAATAAATAGCAATCAACTTGCCATCTACACGCTTACCATGGGCGCTGATGTTATAATTACCCTTCTCTATCGTAAATCGTAAGGGCTGACACACAACACTTACAATACTATCGCGATGCCCAGTGCGAATATTCTCCACTCGTACCCAAACCTCGCTCACATCCAATGGGTCTACCCCTTCGGGCGCCTGTAGCCGGATATCGAGATCTAATTTCTCGTCGGTCGTAAACTCTTTTTCGCGACAAGACTGTAGTGCAAACACTCCAATGACGGAAAAAAGTGCTACCCAAACAAACTTGGATAGGTATTGGTTGCAAGATATGTTCATAACGATATGCGTAATTCTGTTCCGAAATAGGGGGTATAGTCTCTGGTAATCAGTCTGTGAAACTTACCGCGATAATCTGGCAAGTAGCACCAGATGCGATTAGCAAAGAACGCCAACCGGACGTGCTTACCGATTTCTTTTGTGACTTTGAGATTGAGAGATAGGGCAAAGGGCGTGCGATCGACCTCAAAATACTCCTTGTTAAACTGGCGTACGAGGAAGATGCGCTTCGGATCCTTTGCATCCTCGTCGGTAAAGGGCTTTACCTCGCCATTAATATCGCGCCAGTAGAGGGGACGCCCATCAAAAGGCAAGGATTGCGACTGCGTAAACCACACACACTGCACCTGCGTTGTAAAAAGAAGCCGAAGCCGCGGTAAATGCGTATAAAAGCGTGCCATAGAACTCAGTCGTTCGTAGCTTCTGCCATTGCTCCAAGCATAAATTCCTACGTAGGGGTATTCCTTCCCCTCGAGTTTTATGGCGGGGCGATACTCTTCGGGGAGACTGATGTCGTAAGTCGTATGAAAATATGCGCCCGAAATATCAGCAGAGGTTCCAAGCAGTTCCCACTTCGGGAGCTGTAGTCGGAATTCTATGCCTCGCTTCAGGGTACTCAAACTATTGGCAGGCTTTCCGAGCGACTTCAGGGCATACTCCTTACGCGGGGTGAGTGTCTGAATATCAGGCTTGCCCGTAGGTGATCCCGGCACCGAATAGACATTATACTCGTAGGGCAGATAGTGGGTAGCATAGGTAAATCCGTTGCGCATAGACTCATAAAAGAGCGTAACCTCGGCACGAGCACTCCCTAGGTTCAGATCCAAACCACCTTCCCATTTGTTGTAGGATGCCGGAAGGAGATCCAGATTGCGCGCATCTTCTATAAAGGTAGTGAGCCACAGGAGTCTCCACTCCTCGGTAAGCGAATAGTAGTTTAACGATTGCAAGTCGAAATACGATTTTGTAGGCGCTAAATGATCGAGTGTAGGCCACTTTGTTTGTTTCCCCCAACCCAAACGCAAAGCGACTTGTATGGGCAACTTCGCTATATAGAAACTCGGGAAGGCGTAATAAGCATTGATACGCGGGTCTATTTGTGTTTTCTGCAAGCCACGATAGCCTTTCGTAGCGCCACGCAACCAACCTGTCCGAGCGCCCACAACGCATTCTACCTCGCCCCAGAGCCCCGAGGTTGTTACTTTATCCTCTACATACGCACTCAACGGGATGTAGAACGGGACATCGCTATAACGTCGCGGACGCGAGCTCGTCGGCGAACCCGGTGCTGGCGGTCGTTGCAGATCGTAGGTATATCCCCGCCCGATATTACCTTCCAAACGCATTTCTGCTCCGGCACTCACGGCATGCGTCATACGCCAAAACTGCCAATGTTCGCGCAACTCCAGCAACGCATACCCCTGCAACGGCTTATTAACCAAACTGTAGTGCGAGATATACTCAAAAGGCAAATATATGCCCTCGTACTCCCCCTCTTTATCGCTAATAGGCAAACCCTGCCCGGCATGCACAGATATATTCCGAATACGCCGCACGACATCCTCGGTATAGTCATACGATGCTGTGAGATGCACCGATGCCAACCAAGGCTTTTCTACAGCTAACTCTGCATCGCCACTAAGCTGATAGCGCGAGTAGTAAGCTAGGTACTTATCGGTTCGCAACGTAAGGTCGGGATCCGTACGCTCTGTCTGCAACGTACCAATATAATGCGCTCGCAAACCTAACGAAAGCGGAATAGTAGCCACGTACGTCCGCCCCGTCCAATTCGCCTGTGCCGAATAGCGCGAATAGCGATCTAGTTGCTCACGTTCGTCAGGAGTAGCATAGGTATACTCTCCACCCAGATGCAACGTACCCAGTGGGAGGTGTACGCCCTTTCCGAGGTAAACAAGCCCCGCCAACGGATCCACTTTAGCACGAAGTTGCCACGGCGTTACACCCTGTTTGGCACGTAGCAGAAAGGCACCACTACTCAAGTCACCATAACGTGCAGAAGCAATACCCCGCAGCAAGTCAACACGCTCGTAGTGGTCGGTAGATAGCATTCGAAGGTCTAGACCCGAATTAACCGTCGTACGTTCGCGCACCTTCTGGTCTGCAGAGATATAATTCAGGTTAGCATTGTTGGACATCGGCACTCCGTTCACGACTACCGCCGTACCAAGCGCTGTATTGTCGTCTGCACCCACTTGGCGAAGGGTGGCTTGCTTCACTTGATCAAGGTGCCCGTCTGTGGCTAACTGCCCCGGCAAGAATTGCATAACGTCGGCTAACGATGAAGGCTGTGTATGTTCGAGCGCAGATTGACTAATTTGTAATGCCGTACCACTCTTCTGTACCGCGCGTGCAGTAACCACAACCTCGTCTAGGGCTAAGGATGTCGCCCGCAAACGTACTAGGTAAAGGGTGTCGATCGGGAAGCGTAGCTGTGCGTCGTAGGACTCGTAACCGACGTAGGTAACCATCAGACGGTGCGTACCGTCGAAGTTGCCACGTATTGCAAACTCGCCATTCCGGTTGGTGAGTGTCCCGATGTTTAGATCGCGCAAAAAGACTTGTGCCGATTCGAGTGGATTGCCTGTTTGTGCATCTACAACACGTCCACGAAAAGGTGCTGCTTCTGCATCCATACCCCTCCCCAAAACGACACACAATAGCACGAAATAAAGAAGGACTCGGCACCCACTACTTGCCCTATTACCGTTCGAAATCCCACACATCGCACTCTAATTGCGAAGTAAATGTAATAGTATCGCAACATTCTAAATAAGCAAGATAAGTTCCTAAAAATCACTATCAAAACCTGTTAGTTACTTACATTACCGTGGTTCTGTTTGAGAACAATTTGCTAACATTTCATAGGAAGATTATTGGCAAAAATCATTACTTCTCACGAAGCTCAACTCGCAGCCTCCTCGCCTTCGGAACTCCATCCGATAGGTGTTTTATTGTACCTACTTTTGTAGGTAGATCTGTTGATAGAAGATTGTGCAAAGATGCAAGTATCAGCCATTGCCCGGGAGTTATATTCCGAATTCGCGTACCCCGCGGGAGTCAGTATCGATAGCCGGAGCATACAAGTCGGAACCCTATTTTTCGGGTTACCCGGCGAGAGAGTTAACGGTGGCGATTATGCTCAGCAAGCTCTTGCACAAGGCGCTCGACGAGCTATTGTAAATCGAGAAGCAAAACTCGGCACCGGCAAGGACTCGCGTATTATCGTAGTAGATGACGTTTTGCAGATACTCACCGAGTTCGCCTACCTACATCGCACAACGCTCCACATACCCGTACTCGCCGTAACCGGTACCAACGGAAAAACCACCACCAAGGAACTCCTCCGCACCGTACTTACCACCCGTTATCGTGTCCATGCTACCGATGGGAATTTCAATAACGACATCGGTGTACCACTCACCCTACTCGCCACACCGCCCGATACCGAGTTCCTGATTGTAGAAATGGGTGCGAACCACCCGGGCGAAATTGCGACACTCTGCGAAATTGCCGCCCCAACACACGGACTTATTACCTCGATCGGTGCAGCACACTTAGAAGGTTTTGGATCTATCGAAGGCGTTGCAAAAACTAAAAGCGAACTCTTTGCTTATCTCAAAGCACACGAAGGGCTTGCATTTGTACGTAGCGACGATGTCCTGATAGCCCAAGAAGCTGAAGCCATCCACCTAGGATGTGCAGCAAGTACGTATTCCTTGGCAGCTTACAAAGTTCAGTCGCACCTCACCGCCCAGGGTACCCTAACCTTTTCCTTCGAATGGCAAAAACAAGCTATGGAAGTCCGTACGCAACTCGTCGGAGAATACAATACTATCAATGCCGTAGCAGCATTACACGTGGGGCACTACTTCAATATCCCCCTCACCGACGGGGCTAAAGCGCTTGCAGAATACAGCCCACATATGCATCGCTCGCAACTTCTCGAAACCGGACGCAATCGCCTCATCGTAGACTGCTACAATGCTAACCCCACCAGTATGCAACTTGCCATAGAAAGCTTTATGCAGATCCCATCCCAAGAGCATCGACTGCTTATCCTCGGCGAAATGAAAGAACTCGGCACTGAAACCGCAACGGCACATACCCAAATACAATCACAAATACAAGGTATAGCAACCTCACGACTGGAAGTATGGTACGTCGGTAAGACGTGGGAATTGCTACCCGGTGCTATCTTTTTCCCAACGGTTGACGATTGCGCGCGACACATCCTACTAACGCACTACAGCGGTGCACTGATTCTCCTCAAGGGTTCGCATTCCGTAGCTTTAGAGTCCTTAATACCCTTGCTCTGATGCGCTACCAAATTTTTGCAGATGCAGGCGGAACCAGCGTTAAATGGCTAGTAACCGACTTAGAAACCGAACGGCGCTACGAATTTTCTACACCGGGTATCTCACCCATTTATATGGATGAGGAACACCTCCTGCAAAGCATAGAAAGTGCCCTCCCATCCGTAAGTTTTAGAACAAACGTAACACTTATAGAATTTTACGGTTCGGGGTGCGGAACCGACCAAGCGCCAGATCGTATCCGCAACACCCTACAAACACTCTTCCCAGCAGCAGAACTACGCATAGACTCCGATATGGTCGGTGCCGCACATGCTTTATGGGGTAACGCCTCGGGCACTGTTGCCATCATCGGGACGGGAAGCAATGCTGGTTACTACGATGGCGAAACCGTACACTACACCCGCCCCTCGTTAGGTTACTTTTTAGGCGATGAAGGTAGTGCGGTATGGCTTGTCAGACATCTATTACACGACTGGCTCTACGGGTTACTCCCCACACCTCTCTCCAAAGCTCTGTATACAGAATATAGCACAAAACTCGGACTACAAACACAAGGCAACGGCTTCCGGTCAATAGCGCCACTCATGCTTCCCATCTATCAATCCACCAACCCACAACGCTTTCTTGCTTCGTTTGCGCCATTCCTATCTGAGCATATCGAGCACCCGTACTGTGCACAACTCGTACAAAACGGTATGGAAGCTTTCGTGACTTCACTCGTTATTCCCAACCTCCCCAAAGGGAAACACGAACTGAAGGCTGTAGGAAGTATTGCATATTTCTTTCGCGAGGCGCTCGAACAAGCATGTGCACAACACAACATCACTCTGCTGGAAGTTAAAAAAGACGCACTCCCGAACTGCTAACATCTACGCCTAACCGGATCTTGCGCCTCTCCTGCCGCTTACTTGAGCTTGTTCATCTGATCGTCTATGTTGATTCGTGGATCCGAAAGACGCGATTCAAACGTATGACCGAAGTTGTACGAGATACCCACCATAATACGTGGCGAACGGAAAGTGGTGCTCATTTCGCGAAAGTCGTAGAGCTCGCGTCGGTACGTACTCTTAAAACTTGCAGATAACAAATCGTTTGCTGCAGCATAAACCTTTAATGCCCGACTTTCCAAGAACCTAGCTTCTACCTGTAATCCCAAATCACCCACTGGCTCAGTGTACGAGTAAAGCGTATAGGATCTGCCCCAGTGTCCGTACCATGCCTCGATTCTGTATCGCTCTGCAAACTGATACTCTAAGCGGAGATTGGCTACCGGCGACCACCCATTTTGAACCTTACCGCGCGAGAGTGCTTGATACTTCGGATAAAGCTCAGCATGAAGCACATTCACCCCCGCATACAGGTTTACAAACAACGAATAGTCGAAAAAGAACCCCGAGTAAGACACCCGTGGTGCCAGCGCGTATTGCCGCCCCACGTTGTAGAATCTGCTTACAAAATCGTCGGTGGTGTACATCAAAGCTATAAAATCGCTCTCGTCTTCGTAGGTCATCGTAAGTGAGAGCGACTGCGTGGCAAAACGTTTGGTATATCGCGCAGTATACGTAGTGTTCTTGGCAGGACGCAGCGAGGGATTTCCAAGCGTACCTTCCCGTCGGTCTTTGTAACGAATACGTGGATCCAAGTGCCCCACCGTCGGCTTCCGAATCCGATAGTCGTAGTAGACTGCTAGGCGCCCCCATTCTCCCCCAAAGTCCAAAGCAGCTGTCGGTACCGGATGCCACATCGAAAGTTGTTTCTCTCCGTAATCGTAGCGATCGTAATCGAGGGCACAACCAAGCACTAACGTTACCTCAAGGGGTAGGATCAGATAATCTTGCAAGGTAAGTCGCTGCGCAGTACTCCGCGGATCCAACGTGCCGTCTGTTACACTATTGCGCGCAATGTAACGATAGGAATATATCAGATTGTGGTTAACTTGCCACAGCGTAAATAGGTCTTGGTGTAAGCCTTGGAATTCGGCAGCTAGGTTCTGCTCTGTTTGCTTTAAGATATAATCGCGTCCGTACTCCCACAACGACGAGGCATTCCGCCCATAATCGTACTCACCCGTTAGCGAGAATTGTGCATTGTTGTAGGTATACCCCAGCATTAATGCGCCACCCGCCTCTAATTCGCGCATGCCTAGCCTATTAGAATAGTCGCGGTCTAACTTCGAAGTGGTGCGCGTGTTAAGATTCATCAGATCAAAATACCCTACGCACTGTGCAGAGAATTGCTGCGTAAAATCGTACGACATTTGCAGCGTCCCACTTGCTTGGTGCTGTTGTTGCTTACCCTCTGTTTTGCTAATACTATCTGCCAATCCCGTACGACGATATTCGTAGTCTTTTTGCAACAAACTCGCAAAAGCTCGGTACGAACCCGCAGCATTGACTTCAAAACGCGGCGATTGAAAACCTAACGAGGGCATGCTACCATAACCTAGCTGATTGTAGTTCAGAGGCATGTTAACCTCACCGCCAATAGTACCCGTTAGGAAACTGTCTTTTACTTCTTTACGATAAATCCAAACCTCACCGCCCACCTTAGACGGATCGGCAGAAACCTCGCGCACCTCTACACGATCTACCAACTGTATATCCAGTGTCTGAATAATCTGAGTCGGAACCTCCTTCCCATCCAAGTAATAAGTGGGCGAAGTAGATTTACCTTCGATGATGACATCATCGCCCGATTTAATAAAATTAGGAAGCCGTTGCAACCCCGTAGGAATGGGTGTATTGGGAAGGTATTTTTCGCCATTAATCTTGTATTCCCGCCCTAACGCCGTCTCCTTTATATTAGAATAGTAGCCACCAACTCGAACCTCGTCTATATCTCGTGCCTCTTCCTGCAACTGGATCAACAGGGCATCGGTCTGTCCTACTTGGCATACGGTATCCAACGTACCGTAAGTAATATCTTGGAATTGTAAGTGCAATTGCGAACAATCTGCTGGCAGTGCTACCAGAATACACCCCACGCTATCGGTGGTATAACCCTTCGCCTGCGAACATGCAGTTACCTGAACCCCTAAATTGGGAATGGGTTCCTCGCCACTCCGGAACTGTATCCGAACTTGAGCTTGTAGCGAAGTAGCAACGAAAGCAAAAAACGACAATATCAGTGGTAATCGACGCATCTCTTTCATAAAAATAAAAAAGCGATAGATTCAAAGAAATCCATCGCTATCAACACACTTCTAAAAGAAAACCTTACCTGTCTTTTCAATGACAGAGCTTATACTGTAATACAGAGAATTTCTAAAAATCGAAAACACTCTGAACTACTCTCCTTTGGGTCTCGGACGAAGCACTAGTTCATGCCACTCTCCATAATATATAACCCCATCTTGTATTTTGCAAATACTTGAATGTGCTTTACACTTCCCTATCACAATCATCGACAACTCAGGAGTTGTGCCATCAGCAGTAGCTGGCGTAAAACGGACATTAGTAATCAATGCAACAGCTGCACCCACAAGAACAGCAAAAAGTAATATTAACTTTTTTCTCACCACTACTTAAGTTTCGATTAGTAACTCTTCCTAACACATAGTTAGTCATTTCTTTCGAAACTACCAAAACAATATCTACACAAAAAAAGGACGCAATTTCTCGCGTCCTTTCGTTTCGAAAAGGAAGGAGTGCATAAGCATCACTCCCTACAGTAATGGTTCTACAATCCTACAACTGCGGACCTGCAGCAACAAGCTTCTTACCCGCTTCGTTATCGGTAAAGTTTTCGAAATTGGCTATAAACTTAGCAGCAAGCTCGCGTGCTTGCTTTTCCCAAGCCTCGGGCGAACTCCAAGCATTGCGCGGATTCAGCATCTTGCTATCTACGCCAGGAACCGCCTTCGGGACACGCAGATTGAAAATCGGCAACTCCTCGTATTCTGCCTTTTCGAGTGCACCGTCCAGAATAGCGTTAATAATGGCTCGTGTAGATGGCAAATCAATGCGCTTACCCACACCATATGCGCCACCAATCCAGCCCGTATTAACCAGATACGCCTTGCAGTTGTGTTGTTCCATCTTCCGAACCAACTCGCGCGCATACTCGGTCGGGTGCAAAAGCAAGAAAGCCTGACCAAAGCAACTACTAAAGGTTGGTTGTGGCTCAGTAATCCCGCGCTCAGTACCTGCCAACTTCGCTGTAAACCCGCTCAGGAAATGATATTGCATTTGTTCGGGAGTAAGCGCCGACACGGGAGGCAATACCCCAAAAGCATCTGCGGTAAGGAAGATCACATTCTTAGCATGCCCTGCTCGAGAAACCGGCTTTACGATATTCTCGATATGGTAAATGGGGTACGACACTCGCGTATTTTCGGTCTTCTTCTTCGAACTAAAATCTATCTTACCATTCGCATCCACGTCTAAGTTTTCTAGCAGAGCATCGCGACGGATAGCTTGGTAGATATCCGGTTCCTTTTCTGGATCCAGATTGATACATTTTGCATAGCATCCGCCCTCGAAGTTAAAGACACCGTTGTCGTCCCATCCGTGCTCGTCGTCTCCGATGAGCGCTCGATTCGGATCTGCCGAGAGGGTTGTCTTTCCTGTTCCGGAAAGTCCAAAAAATATAGCTACATCTCCCTTCTTTCCTACATTAGCGCTGCAGTGCATAGCTGCCATCCCGTTGAGGGGGAGGAAGTAATTCATAACCGAGAAGATACCCTTCTTCATTTCGCCGCCATACCACGTACCGCCAATAACAGCCATACGCTCTGTAAGATGAAACGCAGCATACACTTCGCTGTTTAAGCCCTGTTCCTTCCACTTATCGTTGGAGGTCTTGGAGGCTACCAGTACCACGAAATCGGGCTTGAAATTCGCGAGCTGCTCGTCTGTTGGACGAATGAACATATTCTTTACAAAGTGTGCTTGCCAAGCCACCTCGCAAACAAAACGGACACAGATGCGCGTATCTTCATTCGCTCCACAATACGCATCGGTCACATAAAGCTTCTTGCCACTAAGCTGTTTCGCACTAATCTTCTTAAGGTATTCCCACGTCTCTTGCGACATCGGTTTATTGTCCGAACTCTTCTTTCCGGGTGTCGCCCACCAGACATGCTTCTCGGTCTCTGCATTCCGCACGATATACTTATCCTTGGGCGAGCGCCCTGTAAAGACCCCCGTATCTACATTTACAGCCCCCAGTTCGGTTAACACTCCGCGTTCGTAGCCACTTAATGTAGAAGATAATTCCTGCTCGTAGAGATAGTCGTACGATGGATTATACACAACTTCGGTAGGGTTCTCGATCCCGTACACCGACAAATCTAACTTACTCATAAACCCGTTTTTCTTTATATTTTACAGCTTCTTCTCTTCACTATTTTTCGCTTTCTTGCTCAGCTAGTTCGCGCACTTGCATAGAGGTTCGCATAGAACAGAATTTCTTACCACACATGCTACAAAAATGCTCGGTTTTATTCGCCTCGTCAGGAAGCGTTTCGTCATGATAAGCTTGCGCCCGTTCCGGATCTAACGAAAGATGGAACTGATCTGCCCACCGGAACTCAAACCTCGCTTTACTCATCGCATTGTCGCGGTACTGTGCAGAGGGGTGTCCCTTGGCGAGATCTACTGCATGTGCTGCCAACTTATAGGTTATAACTCCTTCCTTCACATCGTCGCGATTCGGAAGACCAAGGTGTTCCTTAGGCGTAACATAGCAAAGCATTGCCGTGCCCGCATGCCCAATAATAGCTCCTCCTATTGCCGAGGTGATGTGATCGTAGCCCGGCGCAATATCGCTCACCAACGGTCCCAGCGTATAGAATGGTGCGTCATTGCATATCTTTTGCTCGAGTTCGGCATTCACCGGAATCTTATCCATAGGTACATGCCCCGGTCCCTCGATCATCACCTGCACGTCCTTTTTCCAAGCAAGTTGTGCCAATTCGCCTAGGGTTTCCAATTCTGAAAATTGCGCCTTATCGTTAGCATCGGCTATAGAACCCGGACGGAGTCCGTCACCCAGCGATACTGCCACGTCGTACGCTGCAAGGATATCGCAGATCTCGTCAAAATGCTCGTAGAGGAAATTCTGCTTGCGATGGAGATAGCTCCACTTAGCCATTATAGCTCCCCCCCGCGATACGATACCTGTTACCCGTTTTGCCGTATACTTTACATACTCGCGCAACAAACCCGCATGAATCGTAAAATAGTCGACCCCTTGCTCGGCTTGCTCTATAAGGGTATCGCGATAAATATCCCACGTCAGCTTTTCTATATCGCCTTCTATCTTTTCCAGTGCTTGATAGAGCGGTACCGTACCTATGGGTACTGGCGAATTTCGAATAATCCACTCGCGCGTCTCATGAATATTATCGCCTGTAGAGAGATCCATTACCGTATCTGCACCCCAGCGCGACGCCCATACCGACTTCTCGACCTCCTCGTGAATACCTGAGGTTATTGCAGAGTTTCCAATATTCGCATTAATCTTCACCAAGAAGTTGCGCCCTATAATCATCGGTTCCAGCTCCGGGTGATTAACATTTGCAGGGATAATCGCTCGCCCAGCAGCCACCTCCGAACGAACGTACTCGGCAGTAATCAGCTTCGGCATTGCTCCACGACCATACGCAGCATGCATCGCTTGCATATTCTGATTCTCGCGCACAGCAACAAACTCCATCTCCGGAGTTACGATCCCTTTCCGAGCATAGTGCATCTGCGTAACGCCGTGACCTTTTTTAGCTCGGAGCGGATTACTACAAACATGTGGGAAACGCAAATCGTCAAGCGACTTATCTGCCAAACGTGCTCGCCCGTATTCCGAAGACAAACCGCTTAATAGCTCTGTATCTGCCCGCTCGGCAATCCAACTCTCGCGCAAACGTGGGATACCTGCCCGGACATCAACGTCCACACTCGGGTCGGTAAACGGACCCGAAGTATCATAAACATAGATAGGTGCATTAGGAGTTCGACTCCCATCAACAGCAACCGTATCCTCCAAGTCTATACGACGCATCGGGACGCGCACCCGAGCATCCACTTCCGACTCTATATATACTTTTTGTGATCCTGCTATGGGTGCCTGCGTAATGTACTCACATACACACTCGTGCTCTGCTTGCATCCCCTTACCCTCTCAAATCTTAAAACGAACTACCCGAGCGCCACACCTCAACCTCCTTGCACCGCCGTTAGTAATACAACGCTATCGCCGTCAAGTAGTTCAGTCGTATCCCACTGTGCACGCCGTACGACCTTGTTGTTAACAGCAACTGCTATCCCCTCCGTTTGTAGAAGACCGCGCAACTCCACAAATTGCGACAAACAAATACCCGCCGCAACTTCGGTAGACGTTCCATTTACTCGGATGATAATCCGCTCTCCTTCCTTCGCCATTGCTTACAAATATAACCCTTCTAAATAAAAGCTTCAGGAGATGCCTATTTTACAACAAGCGTATTATCTAACTAAAAATCACTTATTTGTACAGAAGAGTCGGAAAGTTGTACGTCGGTATACTTTTACTACAAATCTGGTCTTTTCAGACTTTTTGCCTGCTTTTTCGCAAGAAGCTGAGCTTAGTTTCGGATACCAAAATCGCCGCAAAAATTAATACAAAGCCGATGGCGAGCATTGTCGTGATCTTTTCGCCAGAATACAACACTCCAAACAATACGCAAAATAGCGATTCTGTACCTAGAATAATCGCCGCACTATTAGCATCGCAAAACTTTTGCCCCAGATTTTGCAGCAGGAGCGCCAAAGCCGTAGCTATAATAGCAAGGTAGCCCACCGACAACCAAAGCTCTTCGCTCCACTGCGCATTTTGCACAGCATCCATATCCTGAAAAAGAACCGCAATCACTGCAAAAACTCCTGCGAAAAGGAACTGCATAATCGTAACCAAAATCGGGTCTTTCTCCTTACTAAAACGCTCGATAGTAACAATATGTGCAGCAAAGAAAATACCACTCAGAAGCGCCAATGCATCCGGGAGCGTAAAGCCGGCATATTGCGCCGCAGCTTGTTGCTCTGGACTTAACTCGCCAAACGAAATCAGCCCAATACCTGTTATACAAAGAAGTGCTGCTATAATGTTGTAACGGTCGGGACGTACCCGATTCACCGCCCACGCCAAAAAAGGAACTATTACGCAATAGGCTGCCGAGAGAAAACCACTCCGCCCTGGATCGCCGCCGCCATCCGTTACACCCAAGGTTTGTGCCGAATGCGCTAGGAATAAGCAAAAACCTATCACCAAGCCACTCACCCAGTAAGAGGCATTAAGCTGCTTCAGACGCTTAAAAAAGACCAATGCCAACACCACAAAGGCTATCAGAAAACGCAACGCTATCAACAAATTCGGATGAATAGTACCCGTCGTGCTCTTCGAAACTACCAATGTACTCCCCCAAATAATTGCAACAAGCAATAGCGCCAAACGCGCCCACAACTTCGAACTCCCACCAGCCATAACCTCTCCTATCCTCTTATCTAAACCAAACTATATCAGTAATTTCGCAAAAGCAAAACAGAGTAAAACCAATAGACTACTCGGCTACATATGCAGATTTAGTATCTGCATCGCCTCGCCCACCACATAGGTACTACCACCTACAAATACCAAATCATCGGGCGCTGCATCACGCATAGCAGCTTCTAGAGCTTCTTTTATGGACTGGTAGCACGTCCCCGACAAACCCACCGTTGCTGCATGTTGTTGCAGAACTTCCACCTTCAAAGCTCGCGGCACGCTAGCTTGCGTAAAATAATAGATAGCATCGTGCGGCAAAAGCGAAAGAATACCACGGATATCCTTATCGCCCGTAAGCCCGATTACCATATGAAGGTGATCGTGAGGCGTCTGCGCCAACTGTGCAACTACCGAACGTACACCCTCTACGTTGTGCCCTGTATCGCAAACTACACGCGGATGCTCGCTTAACCATTCCCAACGTCCATGAAGATGCGTATTCCCCACAACATTCCGGAGCCCATCTGTTAAGGCCTGAGGTGGGATGGCACAACCATAAGCTCGGAGCATATCTACGGCACTTAGCACCGTGGCAAAATTCTCTCTTTGTACTCTCGAAAGTAGATCCGTATCGAATGCTACCGTATTTTTTTTATACGCATGCTCGTAACAAAAATGCTGCAAACGCCCGTCCTCGGTAAGCGTTTGTTCTACACATTTCCAAGTATTGCCTGCTACGGTAAGCACCGTGTCCAGCTCTGCAGCGGCACGCGTAAAGACACCACGTACCGGCCCCCGCGCATCGCCTACAACAATCGGCACTCCAAGCTTTACAATCCCTGCTTTTTCTTTCGCAATAGACTCTATCGTATCGCCTAACAAATCGGTATGATCCAAACTCACATTAGTAACCACACTGAGAATAGGCTGAATAATATTGGTAGAATCGAGTCTGCCTCCCAAGCCAACCTCAATAACAGCGATATCTACCGCCTTCTCGGCAAAATAGTTAAATGCCAGAGCAACAAACATCTCAAAGAAGGAGGGTTGTAACTCTTCGAAGAGCTCACGGTGCGAAGCTACGTAGTCCACCACGTACTCCTCTTCGATCTTTTCGCCATTGATACGGATGCGCTCTCGAAAATCGATCAAATGCGGCGAAGTACACAGACCGACCCTATACCCCGCGGCTTGCAAAATACTTGCCAATGCGTGCGATACACTCCCCTTCCCATTGGTACCACCCACATGTACACACAAATAGGACTGATGCGGAGTAGCATCATACATATCCAACGCCTCGCTCGTATCCAGATTCGCTTTGTAAGCAGCGGCACCTGTCCGTTGAAACATCGGAAGCGAGGACTCGAGGTAAGCTAACGTTTCTTGATAATTCATCGAAAATGAAGATAAGCTATAATAGCTCTGCTTACATCTGCTCAGGAGCCTCAATACCGAGGAGACGCAAGCCGTCGCACAAAACAGCCAACGTACTTTGAGTCAGACGCAGACGCATCTGTTGTACATACAGGTTCTCCTCGCGTGCGATCGGACACTCATGATAGAATTGGTTGAAACGCGAAGCAAGGTCGTAGACGTAATTCGCTACTAACGCGGGACTTAATTTTTGTGCGGCATCCAAAATTACACGCTGATAGTCGTACAGCATCCATATCAAGCTACGCTCCACTTTACGGAATCCTAGCCCCTCCGGCAACAATTCAGATGCCTCAACCACAGAAACACTAGATGCCAATTTTCTTAATATCGAATAGGCACGAGCACAAGTATACTGTAAGAATGGTCCCGTATTCCCATTAAAATCTACCGACTCGTCAGGTCTAAACAAAATACCCTTCGCGGGGTCTATTTTCAACATATAGTACTTTAGGGCACCTAGCGATACTTTTCGATATATCTCGTTGGCATCCGCCTCGGAAAGATCTGCAGCTTTTCCTTGCTCTTTACCGATTTTAGCTGCCTCCGTGAACAAATCTGCAATTAGGTCGTCAGCATCCACTACAGTACCTTCGCGCGACTTCATTTTACCCTCTGGCAGGGTAATCATACCATAACTCAAATGGTAAATGCGCTCGCTCCAATCGTAACCCAATCGCCCTAACAACTTGCGTAATACCTGAAAATGATACTCTTGCTCGTTCCCCACGACATAGACTAAATCGTCCAACTGATACTCTTTGAAACGTTCTACCGCCGTACCCAAGTCTTGCGTCATATACACCGATGTGCCATCCGAGCGGAGGAGGAGTTTTTCGTCTAAGCCGTCCGGGCGCAAATCTATCCACACAGAGCCGTCATCATGCTGTTCGAGAATGCCCTTAGCAAGCCCATCTTTTACTATTTGTTTACCAAGCAGATAGGTTTGCGATTCGTAGTACACGCGGTCGAAATGTATTCCTAAGGCTTCGTATGTTTGATCAAAACCTGCATAAACCCAAGCATTCATCCGCTCCCAAAGCGAACGTATTGCTGGGTCGTTGGCTTCCCATTTCCGAAGCAAGTCCTGTGCTTCTAAAAGGATAGGTGCTTGTTTTTGTGCCGCCTCAGGATCCACACCTTTAGCTATAAGTTCTTTAACTTCAGCCTGATAAGCTTTGTCGTAACGAACGTAATAAGCACCTACAAAATGATCACCCTTTTGCCCTACAGATTCTGGTGTATCGCCATTCCCGTAACGAAGCCAAGCTACCATAGACTTGCAGATATGTATACCACGATCATTCACGAGGTTTGCCATGATAACCTCAGTTCCGGTCGCTTCCAATATTTTTGCAATAGACCACCCGAGGAGGTTGTTACGGATATGCCCCAAGTGAAGCGGCTTGTTAGTATTCGGCGAACTGTACTCTACCATCACTCGTCTACCATTGGCGGGCATCTGCCACCAACTGGGTTGCGAAAGTGCTCGCAAACTATCCCACACCAACTGATTCGAGAGCGTCAGATTTAAAAAGCCTTTTACAACGTTGTAATGGCTCACGTATGCCGAATTGTCGCGCAACCAACCTCCCAGTACCTCTGCTAACTGTTCGGGGCTTGTACGGGCTTGTTTCACCCACGGGAAAACTACTAATGTATAGTCGCCCTCGAACTCCTCGCGAGTTGTCTGTAAAACCAACGTATTCGCCTCAACACGCACACCCAAACACACTTCCAATGCCTTTGCGACATCTGCGCGGAGCCCCGACAAGGTTTCCATATTTTCTACAAGTAATTAAGACGCCTTTTGTTTTTTCTGCACTCCGCCCGACACAACGCCCCACGAGCGCTTGCTGTGGCTTTCTAGCCAACTCTCTCGCAATTCGTAGCCGAAGTACTAGCTTCGCACTATGCTAATAAATTAGGAATTGGCACCACAACAATTCTTAAACTTTTTACCACTCCCACACGGGCAAGGATCATTTCTTCCCACTTTTTGCTCGCGACGGACGGGAGTCCGATTCACTTCACGGTGTTGTTGTGCGATAGCTGCTTCCTGTGCAGCACGTTGCCGAGCTCTGGCAGCTGCCGAGTCGCCTCCTCCCATTTCCTCACGCCCAGCGTGCAATTTACGCGCATCGCGTCTGTTCATTCTTTGCGAGGGTGCCTCGGATATATCTTGCGACTCGTTCACCTTAGGTAAATGGATGCGCAACAAGAGATGCAAGACGTCGCGGTTGAGCTCCTGCATCATCTTCTCAAAGAGCGTATAACCCTCAAATTTATAGATAATTAGTGGGTCTTTTTGCTCGTACGATGCATTTTGTACACTCTGCTTCAACTCGTCCATAGCAAGGAGATGCTGTTGCCAGTGACGGTCAATTTCGTGCAAAATAACCGTCCGTGAGATGCCACGGATTAACTCTCTCCCCTGCGAGGCGATAGCCCTGTCCAGATTCACCGCTATTTGCAACTCCTGCTTACCGTCAGACAACGGCACAAGCACATTTTGGTAGCGATCGCCATGCTCCTGCTTCACACTCACAAAAACAGGATATGCCCGCGCCGACATCGACGCCATTCGCGACTTGTAGCGTTCCCAAACCATATCGCGGAGTTTTTCGAAGAGTTGTTCGCTATCCGAGTCAAAATATTCAGCTTCGGTGATACTATTTTCAGTAGCAAACTCGCGCATTACAGCCACCGAAAACTCGTTATAGTCCTCGCCCCCCGCGTAGTTAGCAGCAAATTCCTCGCAAACACTCTGTACAATGTCGAACATATCCTCCTCGATACGTTCTCCGAAGAGTGCATTACGACGACGAGTATAGATACGCTCACGCTGCATATTCATTACGTCATCATACTCTAAGAGTCGTTTACGAATTCCGAAGTTATTTTGCTCGACTTTCTGTTGTGCTCTCTCGATGTACTTAGATATCTTAGAATGTTGCAAGGCATCGCCCTCTTTATGCCCGAGGAAATCCATAATTCGCGCCAGCCTATCAGAACCGAAGAGTCGCATCAAATTATCTTCCAACGATACGAAAAAGAGCGAAGAGCCCGGATCGCCTTGTCGCCCAGAACGACCGCGCAACTGCCTATCTACACGCCGCGACTCGTGTCGCTCAGTACCAATAATTGCCAAACCGCCTGCAGCTTTTACCTCCGGGGTAAGCTTAATATCGGTACCACGCCCTGCCATGTTGGTAGCAATGGTTACGGTACTTTTTTGCCCAGCCAGTGCCACTACCTCTGCCTCTCGCTGATGTTGCTTAGCATTTAGCACGTTGTGCGGAATCTTTTTAAACTTGAGCATACGGCTCAACTGTTCGGAAATCTCCACCGAGGTAGTACCCACCAAAACAGGACGACCTGCAGCCACCAGACGTTCAATCTCCTCAATAACAGCGGCAAACTTCTCACGCGTAGTCTTATAGATGATATCTGCCTGATCGTCGCGTTTTACGGGCTTATTAGTCGGGATCACCACCACATCGAGCTTGTAAATGCTCCACAACTCGCCTGCCTCCGTTTCTGCAGTACCGGTCATACCTGCCAACTTGTGGTACATACGGAAATAGTTCTGCAGGGTGACTGTAGCAAAGGTTTGTGTAGCAGCCTCTACTTTTACGCGTTCTTTAGCTTCTATAGCCTGATGCAACCCATCCGAATAGCGCCGCCCTTCGAGAATACGCCCCGTTTGCTCGTCGACAATCTTTACTTGGTTATCAGCAATTACATACTCCACGTCGCGCTCAAACATAGCATACGCACGGAGCAACTGCTGCACGGTATGCAAGCGCTCTGCCTTCAATGCATAATTACGCATAAGCTCTTCGTGTGCTCGAGCTTTTTCATCGCCTTGCAGACCACCCTGCTCCAGATCTGCAATCTTAGTTGCAAGGTCTGGCAAAATAAAGAAGTCGGGGTCGTTTACTGCTTTCGACAACACATCGATCCCTTTATCGGTAAGCTCCACAGCATTTTGCTTCTCATCTATGACGAAAAAGAGCTCGTCCGTGATGAGGTGCATATTCTTGCTATTTTCCTGCATGTAGAAGTTCTCGGTCTTCTGACGCAAGCTCTTCATCCCCGGTTCGCTCTCAAACTTAATAAAGGGCTTATACTTTGGCAAGCCTTTATACACACGTAGTAGTAGCTTTCCTGTTTCTTCGTTTTTTTCGTCGGTTGCCAGCTTTTTAGCTTCAGCAAGGATAGATGTTACTAATTTTTGCTGTGCCCCTACCAATTGCTCAACATAGGGTCGGAACTCTTCAAAAAGCTGATCTGCTGCTTGCGATGTTGTAGGCCCGGAAATAATCAACGGCGTACGTGCATCGTCAATGAGTACAGAGTCTACCTCGTCAACAATAGCATAGTTATGTTTTCGCTGCACGAGCCCCTGTGCATCGAAGACCATGTTGTCGCGCAGATAGTCGAAGCCGAACTCGTTGTTCGTACCAAACGTAATATCGGCTTGATAGGCCTCGCGACGTGCTGTACTACTCGGTTCGTGCAAATCTATACAATCTACACTCAAGCCGTGAAATTCGTAAAGGGGACCCATCCACTCAGAGTCGCGTCGTGCGAGGTAATCGTTCACCGTCACCACATGTACACCTCGCCCAGGCAGCGCATTCAAAAATACAGGAAGGGTTGCCACAAGGGTTTTCCCCTCCCCGGTCGACATCTCTGCTATTTTACCTTGATGAAGCACCAAACCGCCAATAAGCTGGACATCATAGTGCACCATATCCCAAGTTTGTTCGGTACCGCCCGCTTTCCAACGATTCCGGTAAATGGCTTTATCGCCCTCGATACGCAAGAAGTCCTTCCCATGCCCAGCCAAGTATCGGTCAAACTCGGTAGCGGTTACCGCAAATTCCTCGTTTGTAGCAAACAACTGAGCGGTTGCACGCACCAGAGCAAAAACCTCGGGGAGTACCTCTTTGAGGATCTCTTCTATCCGGTCTAGGATTTCCTTTTCCAGGTTATCGATTTGCTGAAAAAGCGTCTCGCGATCGCTAAGTGCTAGATCCTCAGTATCTAGTCTGTTGCGGATAGCTGCAATCTCGGCATCCTGTTCTGCGAAGGTCTCTTTTACCTTCTTGCGGATTTGCTGTACGGCAGACCGCAGTTCGTCGGGAGTTGCATTTTTATATCGTTCGCCAGCAGCATTCACAGCAGCGACCACGGGCAATAGTTCCTTAAGATCCCGTTCCGACTTCGTGCCAAAGATGGCCGAAATCACCTTTTGTATTACACTCATATCCTCGCTTCCAACCGCATTAAGAAGCCATTATGCTCCCAGCACGGCACACCAACGCAAAAGTACACATATTTAGTCATGTTGAGAATGCTGCCTAATCCGGAAACAGTGCAACACATTGCGAATACAGAGTAGGCTCATTTTTTAGGAATCTATTCGTTTCGCCCTACAAACTAAGTATCATACTTCAGTTATCTCAGCATGTATAGTAGCACATACGCGCAGGTACCAACGTACATCATCGTAATCGAGGCGGCGACCGATGCGCTTCTGTAACCACAAGCGAGCAGGCTGGTAGGCGCCCACGTAGTGATCCCAAACGGTGCGGGGAACGTGAGCGAAGTACTGGGTATCGTTAATCCAGAGGCGTTGCGCAGATTCGTCATAACGAACACATTCTACAAGGTTAGTGCCTGCGATATCGAAGGTAGCGACTGGGGGGAGGGCTAGGGTCTCATCCATCAGGTGCAGGCGACGCAACCAAGTGCCACGCTCAACAAAGCGCTGATACTCTGTTTTGTCCTTGGGGTATGGGATGCACGGATATTCTATCTTGAGGAACTCGAAATACTTGGTGCGGTACTCCTTATCATTTAGCACGCCGTAGATATAATCAAACACTTCCTCGCCACGTACAGGTTCTTCAATTGTTTCGCTTATTTTAGCTAGGATTTCTGGGCGCATGTTGAGTTCGAGTTCTATCTTTTTGCCATCCTTCGTTATGCCAGCAACTATCTCGGCGGGGGTATAGTCCCACCCTTCGGGGAGACGGTAGAGGGGGAAAGCGTACGCTACTTCACTTGTTCTATTAGATATTGCTGAAATATCTGTAAGATTTTTACTCACAAAACAATGCTGATAATTATCAAAAGCCGTAATCATCCGTGTGGTACACAATGCGTAATTCTGAGGATGAAGTAACACTCCTAATTTTTTGAAATACGGGCGCGCAAAAAGACCTCTGTATCCCGTGTATGGCGCATAGCGGTAATCAAAGGGGCGATAAAAATATTTCAGTGTAATAACGTCCTTTTCTCTCGCATCTTTCTGTGCTACAGCTACTTTCCAGTTTTGCGAATCCTTTCCGAGGTGGTAACGAATACGGAACGTATCTTCTGACAAAATTCTAGCTTGTTCCAAGAAAATTGCGACCTCATTACATGTAATTTGTAAAATAGCTTCATCACGTGCAGTTATCGCTCCCGAATTGTAAGAGTAAAATAGGTCGGTCAATGAAAAACCAGCACGGTATGCTTCTTCACTCGCAAAATCCTTTTCCACAAAGAAATAATACGGCGCTACAGGAGTTAATTCTTTCCAGAGAGTACTATCCAAGTACAACGAATGAAGCGCGGTCAGCTTCTCTTTGCGCAAACCATACAGGTCGCGATAGTAAAGCTTTGCGAGCGAGTTCTTAGATTCTTTATGTTTTACAAAGATGTTAATGCTTACACCGGCCTGTATATCAAACACATTTTCGTCTTTGCCGCCCTCGGGAGTCTTCTCTTTTGTACGGCTGTTACCATGCAGATTGACGATGTAGATAGCATCGAATACCCGCAAGAGTTCCTTACGTATTTGGCGATGCACAACGCCATCTAGAAAACGATTGTTCGTGATGAAAGCCACAATCCCCTCTTGGGTTCTTTCTTCAATCTGATATTGCGCAAAACGAATAAACTTGATATAGTCGTCCGAAAGAGGCTTAATATTCTTTTCGTTCAGATCAGCTTTGTAGGTCAGCATCAGGTCTTCTATCCATTGGCTCTTATTTGAGCTACTTACGTTGTAGGGCGGGTTGCCGAGCATGACCATCACCCGCATATCCTGTTTCAACTGGCTCACCGCCTTCGCCTCTTGGTCTATGGGCGAGAAGAGATTACCGTCAAAATGCGAGTCCTCGAGGGTGTTGGTGAGGTAAATACCATAGCGAGACTCGCCAAGGAAGGTAGCGCCGGTTTCGCGAAAAACATATTCCAAGTTCAGGTGTGCCATCGCGTATGGTGCCATCAGAATCTCGTAACCATGCAGGCGCGGGAGGAGATGATCGCGAACATAATCGTTCCACACGCCCGTTTGTCCTGCGAACTTGCTATAGATTTTGCGAACCACCTCAACGAGGAATGTCCCCGTCCCCGTAGCAGGGTCTAGGATCTGCAATCGGTGCTTGCCGTCTGCAGCTTGCGAACGATCAGCCAGTCCATCCTTTAGCCCAAACTCCTTTTGTAGCAAATCGTCCACCGAACGAACGATGAACGAGACCACCGGCGCTGGCGTATAGTAAACCCCTCTTGCTTTCCGACGGGCAGGATCGTAAGCAGTGAGAAAATCCTCGTAAAAGAGCATGACAGGATCGCGCTCCGCCTTGTTGGCGTCGAGAAGCGTTCGCACGTCGGTTGCACCAAAAACGCCCACAAGGTCATCGATAATCCACGCCACGCGGACATCGAGATCGTAAACACCCAAACGCTGGAAGAGTTTGCGCAGGAAGGGGTTGCTTTGGGGGATGAGCTCGGCAGCTTCTTGGCGAGAGAAAGTCTCTGGATGATCGTCGTGGTACCGCGCTGCAAACAAGCCGTAAACAAGGGTTTGAGCGTACCAGTCGGCAAATTCGACAGGCGAGACATCGCTACGCAAAACCTCTTTCATCCTCGCGATTTGTTGGAGGAGCTCCTGTGCCGCTTCGCTCTTTTCGTCTGTAAGAATGGCAGCTATCGAGCGTGCCAGCAGCTGTGCCTTGCCTGCCATCAGAAGCGCTAACCGCTTAGGAGAGGTGATGGGCTCTGGTTGCGCATCGCATAGATGTGCCACCAGTTCAGCAAACTTAGCCTCTGCATCTGGATGGGTTGTTAAGCGATCGCCATCCTGCTCCGCGACACGTACTTCCAGCAGGCACTCCCCCTCTTGGTAGAGCAAAAAACGGAGGAAGTCGGTAAAGATGATACAATCAAGCCCTTGTTTGTAGCGATCGAACTGCTCTTTATTCTGCTTGGTGCCGCGGAGATCAGCATCGCCGATGTCCTTAGTTTCGAGGTAAGCGACGGGGGTATTCTCTTTGTTGAGCAGTACGATGTCGGGCGCGCCACACTCGATGCGCTTGGGCTCGTTGATTACACGAAAACGTGTAAGCTCTGGCAAAGAAGAGAGTAACTCTACCAATGCTGGGCGAAGACTATGCTCCGTAGTCAGCCCTGTTTTGTATTCTTGAGCTAGGCGTCGCAGATAGTTTTGCAAGGGAGTAAGCATGAACAATAAAATAGCTGCAGAAATGCGTTGCACTAGCTAGCACATTTCTGCAGTTAGAGTCGCTCAGTTTGAGTTGCGTAGCCTATTACAAAATTCGAAAATAAGCATATTACATTTTGTGCGTATCAGGCTACGCTACTATTCCCCATAATGGAAGATGTTACCTTACTTCGAAGACTTCGAGATACTCACGCTGATTCCCCACACAATCGGTTACTATAATCTTCAAGCGGTTTTTACCACGTTCCAGACCTCGGAAAGGCTGCTTGTAGTCGACAAGCGGTTTCCCATTCAATGAGTATTGCAAGCGCGCAACTCCTGTCATATTATCCTGCGCCGATAGGTAAACCGTAGCATCTAATGGATATATAGGGTTTCCGTTCTCATCTTTTTCGTCCTTGTAGGGCTGTACACTTAAGTGATAGGCAGCCTTTGGCGCATCGCTATCTATAATCACTGGGAATGATTTAACGTTTCGGTTTCCGACGTTATCGTATCCAAAGTATTCTATTTCGTGTTCGCCCGATGCTAGTCCTTCCAAAGTAAACGGAGCTTCATAGAGTTTTTCCCACGGGTCTCGGTCTATTGCATAGGCTAGATGATTGAGTCCGGATTCCTTGTCATAGCCCGAGAGTATTATCGCCGAACTTGATGCTATAAATGTTGTATCGTTTCGTGTAAAACTCTTTCCTTTAATCTTATAATCTATTGTCGGTCCCGTAAGATCCACAAATACCTTATCAATCTTCATCCTATACTCATAGAGTCCGGCACCAGTTATCGAGGTGGTGGTATTGTCGGTCGAGTCTACCGAATAGTATTTCACTGTGTGCCAGCCTTGTACATTAGGCATATAGAACGGCGTATCATAAACTTCGAACGGACCACCGTCCACCGAGTAGCGAATCTCCTTAACCCCGGAGTGATTGTCGACAGCAGTAATCTTCATCTTGGTACGACTCGAAAAATAGAGCGTATCGTTTACCAAGAACTTGTCGCCCAGGACATCTGATATCGTAATCGGGGGCGTAATATCCAAATAGAAATTCCAACGCTTTACCTCTTCCTTATTTCCGAGCTTATCTTCGGAGTAGAATTCCAAGGTATGATTGCCGTCGGCGATGTTTCTCATACCGATTTTCGTTTGTGCCGTATAAGGTTTCCAGCGCGATGTAGAATCGATGCGATAGTAGGTAGCGCGTATCCCACTCAGGGCATCGCTAGCCGTCAGCTGGATCTGCGACGTGGTATTGAGCGTATTGTCATTACCGAGTACAACGCCTATCACCTCGCTGCGTGTTGTAGGTGGCGTAACATCGATATTAACCGTAGTAGTATGCATAGCTTCGCGATTTCCTACACGGTCTTCGGCAAAATAACGGATCTCTTTCTGTCCCTCGCCAGTAAGCAATAACACATCGTCATAAGCTTTAAAAGCATCGCCGTCTACCGAATAAAAAATCTTCTCAACACCACTGACCGCATCTTTAGATCTCAACGAAAACGATGCACCGACACCCAAATAACGCTTAGTATTCAGAACTCCCTTTGCATCCCGGAAGGTAATCTGTGTCTGTGGCGGCAGACCATCGGCGTAAACCTCCCAAAGGATCTCTTTTTTCGGCATTATCGTCTTTCGCGTATCAGGATCGACTGCCCAACGCGTCCGAAGGAAATTACGTCCCTCCGTATCGAAATAAAACGGTGCAGCATAACGTGGCATACTCTCGCTCTCGAGCTTATGGGTATTCTGTCCGTCGGGCGTGGGTGATATATACAAATACACCGGGAGATGCTTGTTCCAGTAGAGCCTACCTGTTGCAGTATCGCGCCAAGTGCGGTGTTCGGGCTCAGGTAAGGTATCCGCTTGTGCTCGAGTCGTACACACGCTACCCAACAAGGCTAATACTATTGCAAAGAATAAGAGCAGAGATCGTCGCATCGTTAGTATTCGAATTATAATGGGCGGAAACCTAGGAAGAGAATATCGTCAGTCTGATCAGCCTGACCTTGCCATTGTGCAAAGAGTGCCGAGAAACGTGCTAATTGTTGCTCCCCTGTCTCACCGGAAATAGACTCGATCGTGGAGCGGACACGCTTCTTTGCAAAGCGATCGCCATTTTCATTAAATTGGTCGCAGACGCCATCCGAGAAAATATAGAACCACATCCCCGGTACTAAAGCGAACTCATGCACCGGATACTGTGGCGCTTCGGTACCAATTAGCGGATTGCGATGCCCTAGGATAAAATACGACCCGTTCACACTTTCCACGCTCTTGCCATCTGCAACGTACATCCCCGTACGCGAGCCTGCAAAATGCAACGTCTTCCGTTCGCGATCTATTACGCAAAGGGAAATCTCCATAGAGTGATACGGGATCTCATTCTTTTGATTCAGAATCCGGATCTCGGCATCGAGACAGTGGAGGATATCGTTGCAGTTGGTGAGATGCTGATCGTAGATAGCACGGTCAAGGGTCATCATACCTAGGATAGTGAGGAATGCCCCCGGAACTCCATGCCCCGTACAATCGCCCAGTGCTATAATCTTTTCGCCAGTTGGTAATTCGCGCGAGTAATAAAAATCGCCCGAAACGATGGCTAACGGCTTGTTATAAACCATAGAATCGGCACAGAGCTCCTGCAGCGGGGTGTTATGCCACATTACCGCATCTTGGATATTCTTAGAGTAGAGGATACTCGACTTGATTTCGTCGTTCTTCTCTGCCAACAGTACACGAGCCTTTTTCTCCTTGGAATAGGATTCGGCAAGCTGATTCTTTTGCTCTTCCAAGACTATATTCTGCTCCTTTATTTGCTCATTGAGCTTCATTTTTCGCTTACGATCCATCACCACGTAGAGCAAAAAGGCTAACAATAAGAGTGCGATAGCAAAAATAAAGATGGAAAACGTAATGCCGTAAACTTTCTCTCGCCGTAGATTTTCGTTTTCTGCCTCTTTCGCTTTCTTTTCTGCCTCAAGCATATCGCGCAAGCGTCCCGAACGAGCGAGGGAGTCGACTAGATACCGCTGTTCTTGTGTAAGGGCACCTATCTCCTCTTGCTTTTGGGCATTTTCCTTTTCTTTTAGCGCGATCTCGAGCTCTTTATTTCGATTCTCTATAATCAGTTTCTCCTGCTCTATCTTCTGTAATGCGAGCGCCTCATTAGCTTTTACAACCGTTTGCTGGACGACGTACTCGTTGAACGAGCGATAGAACTCGTAGTAATACATTGCTTTCTCGGCTTTCCCCCACTTTTGGTAGGTTTCGGTAAGCATGCCATAGATGCTCCGCATCTGCTTTTCGTCGTTGGTCTGCCGGGCAAGACGGAGCGCTTCCTCGAGTCTTGTAGCGGCTTCCTCATAACGATCCATATCGTTGAGCACTATCGAAATGTTAACAAGCGCCGAGATAACGCCCAAGTCGTCGCCTTTAGCTTTCCGTACAGCAAGGGTCATCTCGAAGTACTTGTACGCATTGGGATAATCGCCCTTATCAGCGTAAATAAAAGCAAGATTGCTGTTAATACCCGCAATACCGTTCTGATTCCCGAGACGCTGATTAAGCTCTAGCGACCGATTGAAATAAGCCACTGCCGTATCGTACGAATTGTGCAGCCAAAAGAGCATGGCATTCAGATCCAACTGGCGAGCAGCTTCCTTTAAGTTACCCGATTTTAGATGCTCTCTGTACAAACTATCCTGTAGGTTGCGGGCGGCGGAATCGTTTCGAGCAAAGGGGACAAATACATGCTGTGCATAGAGACCTGTGCTCAAACAACAAAATCCGAGACACAACAACGCAAGAGTCCTTTTCGCTAGCGAATAACCCCTGCGGGTACGCCCACCTAGGTTTGTCCTTCTCATCATTCTAGCCCTTCCTGATTGGAGCAACTAAGCCTCGGAGTTATAGCTGATTACAACACCCCGAGCTCATTCTCTCGACTCCAATAACAGTTCGTAAACACCGTCTCCGTTCTCTCGGAAACGCAACCAGATATTTTGTTGTTACAAGTTACGAAAACTCAACCTTACTGCCAAAAGTAAGCAATTCTTTGTAAAATAAATACCGCTATATCAAAATAGTGTCAGTCACAGAGCTTTCAACACCGTAGTCATATCTTCGTCGAAGGAGATACAATTAGCAATAACTCCAACGCTTTCAGGATATTCCTTATTAAGCCGCAGCAGCCGAAAGTCTGCACCACCACTCAATACATACTCGGCATCTGCGAGTACTTTTTGCGCTTTCCGGAGCCTCTCCACCCAATGCAACATAGCCTCTGTGCCACAATCTTACGCGTTAAAGAAGTTGCTGATAAATTCGGTAATCTTCATCCTTAAAGACATTAAAAACAACGGTCTGTAAGGTAGATTGCTTCGTATCTAAAAATTGCCTAACAACCCTTACTGCTATTTCTGCTGCTAGTCGGTTGGGGAAGCGGAACTCGCCCGTCGATATACAACAGAATGCCAGACTCTGTAACCGATATTGGTCAGCTACCGTTAAGCACGCTTGGTAACAATCGGCAAGCTGTTGCTCTTGCTCTGAGCTCGGTTGCGCTGTCTGAATAATAGGGCCCACGGTATGTATCACAAAACGAGAAGGGAGGTTAAATGCCGGTGTGATCTTTGCTGCGCCCGTAGGTTCTGGTTGCCCTTGTTGCTGCATAAGCTCGTAGCACGCCATACGAAGTTGCAGACCGGCAGCTGAGTGTATCGCATTGTCTATACAGCGATGTAGAGGCACAAAACACCCCAACAACGCACTATTCGCAGCATTTACTATCGCATCTGTTGCAAGCCGCGTAATATCCCCTTGCCAAAGACGTAATCCGGTGTAGCGCGTTTCGAGGAGTTCTGCCACACGTACTATACCTTTTTCGTCCTTTTGCGCTTGCAACTCTATATCTTGTGCACGCAGATAATCTGCAGAAAGCGGTAGCATTGGCGATCGCAAATTCATCAGTGCCCGCAAAAGTTCTTGCTGTTCCTTTTCCGACTCCGGAATAACAAGATCGCTGTACCTTCCGTCCTCTTTTGCAAGGAGTTCTATCGCTGTACGTCGCGCCTTCTCACGCTCTTGCATCTTTTACAGCACTGCTATCGTGCCCTATCGCAAGCAATCTACCAACCGGGATTTTGCACCAGATCCGGATTGCAAATAATATCGTGGTGCGGAATTGGCCAAATAAACTTAGGGTGATCGTTCGGGCGCTCAAGTGCGACATAGGCATCGCGAGGGAGTACACTCAAGAACTCCTCATTTTGCGGATCATGACGCTTACAGGGTAGTCCCCATCTTCTCAAGTCAAAAAGCCGGAAACCTTCAAAAGCGAGTTCGCGCGTCCGTTCGTTTCGAATCTCGTCGCGGAGTGCTGTACCCGTTGCCATAACAGGTATCAAACCACGGCTGCCACGCAAAGCATTCAAAAAAGCTAACGCATTAGCATCCTGCCCAAGCTCGTGAGCAGCCTCTGCAGCAATCAGGTATTGCTCTGCTATACGGAAAGGCTTCGGGAGGTGACGGTAGTTACGTTTTCCGTCCTGATCGAACATCTTATTGCCCGGATACTTGTTAACAGCCCACGCCTTGTTGGGATACGGATTGTTGTTGTAATCCAGAAGCTCTTCTTCTAGGAAATAGACATTTCGCCTCCAGTCATTAGGAGCATAGAGATCCAGCACCCACTGCGAGGGTAGCCAGTCGGGTTGTAGTATATAACCGTAATCGCGACTGCGACGCATAAGTGGGTACATGCTTTGGGTATTTTCGGCGAGCGCGAAATTTCCGTACAGCATCATAATGCTTTCATCGGTAGGCTTATCGTCGTGCCAATACTTTTCCACATCTACAGCACTAGCGAGTAAAGAGTACTTTCCGAGGGTCACGAGATCCGAAGCGGTAGATAGAGCCACGTCCCATTTTTTCATAGTAAGCGCTACGCGCGATTTAAGCGCCTTTACCACGTCCTTAGTTACTTCATCCGCACTAGTCACTCCTTCGCGCTTAGAAAGCAAAATACGAGCCTTATCAAGGTCTTCCAAGATATAATCGAAAATCTCTTTTTGTGTAGCTCGCTTCGTTTTTGCCTTTAGATCGAGTTCGAGTACTTTGGGTACACAGAGTTCGTCGGGTTGATAGGTTCGCGACCAACGGATAGCCAGCTCGTGATAGCAATAAGCACGGAAAAAATGCGCAGCTCCTTTGGCAATATTAACAGTATCGCGTTCAGAGTCTCGACTTGGCGTATAACTCTCTACTTTGTTCAGGAAAAAGTTTATGTTGCGAATGGTAGCATAATAGGCCAGATAGACATTACCCACGGCATTTTCGGAGGCATGGAAGTCGTCCCAACGGTGAGTATAGTGTCTGTTGCCAAAGGTTTTCGTGGCGTTGAGCATATCGGCCTGATACTCTTGCAGTAGTACAAAATCGCCGTTTTGCAGTGTTCTGAAATAGGAATAGAAGCCGTAGTACCATGCCATGAGATCGCTTTTAGTTTTGAGCGATCGTTCTGTTGGGATAGCCTGTGGTGGCTCGAGATCTTTCGTACATGCAACAAAGAATCCTAGAAGCGATAAACCAATAATTGTCAAGGTTATATATCTGTATATTCTGTATCTAATTTCCATTTTCCCGGTTCCTTTCTTAGAATTTCAGCTCGATACCCATAGCGAACTGCCGTGTAGCCGGATTCGCCCCCAAGGAGGTATTGGTGGGGAGTTCCGGATCCGGTCCTGTAAATTGTGTAAGTGTGAGGAGATTTCGCATCGATACATAAAGTTTTGCCGAAGTAAAAAAGCGTGTTTTTGCCATCCAATCTTTAGGGAAACTATAGCCCAGCGTGAGGTTTTTCCAACGCAAAAACGAGGCATTTTCTAAGAATCGGTCATCAGCTTCTGTCCACGAATAGGCAAGGGAGGGAAAATCTGCTTTATCGCCGGGCGCCTTCCAATAGGATTTATTAATAACGTCCTTCGACAGATTTTGCAACTTATGCTTTATAGGGTCGCTGAGCCACATCTTGTCATTATTGAACATCCACTTTCCCCACTCAAAGTTGAAATCGCACTGCAGGTAAAAGCCCCATAGGTCTGCATTTAATCCGAACCCACCTTTCACAGGTGCATTTACCGGTTTACCCGTTAGTTGCTCCAAGCTACTTTTAAATTCGGAGGTAACGTGGTTGGGATCGGTACGCGATTCTGTCGGTTTCGCTGCATCGGGGATATACCATTCGGGTTTTCCGTTATCCGGATTCACGCGATAGAAACGCGGGAAACTAAATTCTACAGGATGCCCTTTTGCATAAGCGACTCCCGAATTTGGTATTACCCAATAATCGCGCCCACCGAATAGTTCTTCGATGCGCTGCCGGTTGTAATTGAACGTGATATAGGGTACAATGCTACTCCCTTTGTGATCTCTCCAAGCCGTTGCATCCAAACGCAGATCTACACCCGTGTTAGAAAGTGTTCCAACGTTCGAAAAAAGTTCCAAGAAACCCGTAGTATACGGCACCGGAACGTTAAGATACATGCTACTAGTGAGCCTTCGGTAAACGGATATTTCGCCACGCAGGATATCCCAAAATCCGAATGCTAGGCTGGTAGTAACTTTAAGTTGCTTCTCCCAAGTCAGATCCGGATTACCGGGCGTACTAATCGTAAATGTCTGGTTGCCCTTGTACGATGTAAAGTTTTTTACCAACGATTGGTGCATGTAATTTTCCTGCCAGTCGAGGTCGGGATAAGAAGAATTGCCGCTGGTACCTACACTAAACTTAAGGTCTAGACGATCGATCCATTTTATGCTGCGTAAAAAGGGTTCGTTTTTTGCTTTCCACATAGCACCGAAAGACCAAAAAAGAGCATTGCGGTGTTTTCGACCGAAACGCGAGGAGGCATCATTGCGCAAACTTGCATCTACAAAGTAACGGGTATCGTAATCGTATTCCAAGCGACCGAAATAGGAGTTGTACCAGTTCTCGTACCAGTTGCTAGAGGCTTTGAAATTCTTGGCATTATCGAGGAGTAGGAGTCTGTCGTCCTTAAAACCTGTACCTCTTACAAACAGGCTTTTGGTATAGCCATAAATATACTCGTGCCCCAGGAGCGGCGTGAGATGATGCTTATTATCCCACAGCAAACGATACTCGGCAGTGGTGGTAATAGTTGATAGTGTCGAAGCTCGTTCTGTCTCGCTCCCACGCCCAGCACCATCCCCCGAAAAGCTAGGCAGGACTCGCGAGTAGAAATGATACGCATTCGCTTCAATCCCCGCTTGTGTCTTCACAACCAAATGATCGATAGGTTCGACTGCGGCATATGCCGACGTAGCTAGACTCGGACTCGTATACCAGTGCTTCTTCATCTTGTCGGTATAGGCACGGCTGTACATCTTAGTGCCTGGGATTTCGCGCCCCTCTATCTCTTTCCCGTTCTCATCGTATGGAGATAGATACGGACGGATACTACTTACAAGCCCCACGTCGGAGGTTCGCCCATCCTGATTGGTGTGCGTCTCGGCATATTGCACTCCGGTATTGGTACCTATCTTTAGCCACGTATTAAGCTTCGTATTGAGGTTAATACGCAAGTTGTAGCGATTGTAGGCGGAACCTTGTCGCAAGCCCTGTGCATAATAATACCCTCCGGAAATATAGTAGGATGTCGATTTAGATCCCCCCTGAAAGGCAACGTCAGCGGTGTGTGTAGGGGTAACGTTGGAGTATACATACTTCCACCACTCGAAGGTTTTATCGCCGTACTGACTGCGGAGTTTAGCAATCTCGGCATCTGATAACAGCCCTAGCTCCTTGTAAAAGTTATAATACTCGGCGGTGGTGAGGTGATCCTCGTAGAATCGTTTGGAGGCAAGCATCGAAAGCCCATAGGATACTCTTGCCGTAACCGTACCTTTTTCGGCAGTCCGTCCCTGTTTGGTTGTGATATAAATCACACCATTCGCGGCACGCGATCCGTAAATAGAGGTAGCCGATGCATCAGTTAACACGTCCACGCGTTCGAAGTCGTTCTGATTCAACGCGTCAATACTATTTACAGGGATACCATCTACCACAAATAATGGATCGGTATTCCCTTTTAAAGAACCTGCTCCGTGTAACGTAAGCGATGCTTTTGCAGATGGTTCGCCACCCATAGTCAGCACCGACAAACCTGGAACTTGTCCCGCCAGAGCATCCAAAGCATTGGCTGTTGGACGCTCTTGGAGTTTTTTCTGATCCACGGTCGAGAGTTTTCCGACAGTAGTTCCTACTTTACGCCCCGTTCCGTAGCCTACGACCACAACCTGATCTATCTCTTCGTTGGCTGGTTGCATAACTACGTTAATTGTAGTTTGTCCGGCAACTTTTATATCCTGCGTTTCGTAGCCCGTGTACGAAAAACGCAAAACCGGATCGGCACCAGTTACCCTAATCGAATACTTACCTTGCAAATCAGTAGCGACTCCGGTAGTAGTGCCTACAAGCTGTACGGAAAGATAGGGTAACGGCTGCCCGTCATCTATGGCGGTAACTACCCCTGTTACAGTAGCCTGTTGTGCAGCAGCAAGAGTCGCACAAAGCATGGCAAGGAGAATGGGTATGATAGATTTTCTTGTCATGTATATCTATTTGTTTGTTTGTTTGTTTCGATAGTTTGAATACAGAGGGTTTAACGTCGCACCAATAAACAAAGCCTCTCATACAGAGAGGCTTCTTGCGTATACAGCTTCTTAATGGATTCTGACTCCGAAGACAATAATATCGTCGGTTTGGCTACCGCCACCCTGCCAATCAATAATAGTTCTGTAAAGAATTTCGCGCTGTACGGCCATATCCTGCAAATAGATCTCGGCGAGTAGTGCCTTGAAATTCTTAATCATAAACTTCCGATTTTGCGGTCCACCGAACTGATCTACATACCCATCCGAGAAGGTATACAAGACGTCGCCGGGCTGAAGCTCAACCTCCGTGCGCGTAAAGGGTGTATTGCCTTTCAGATAAATCGCAATAGGCATCTTATCTGCCTTATAGACCAGAATCTCGCCATTGCGGATTATCACCAACGGATTGTTAGCACCCGAAAACTCGAGCTTATAGTTCTTCTCGTCGAGAATATAGAGGGCAATATCCATACCATCCTTGTTGGAACCGATCTGATCGGTCTGCTTCAGGTTCTCAATAACAGCAGCACGCAGGCGGTTCAGGATCTCGTCGGTGTGTAAATCCTCTATAGAGTTTACCACTTGATGCAAGAAACTCGATCCCAACATACTCATAAAACCACCAGGGACGCCGTGCCCGGTACAGTCGGCAATAGCACAAATCCGCTTGTCGTTGATGGAGCGCATCCAATAGAAGTCGCCACTAACCACATCGCGTGGCAGGAAGAGCATAAACGAATCGTTAAAGAGCTCTCTTACCGTCTCTAGTGTCGGGAGCACTGCCCTTTGTATCTTACTTGCATAGTTGATACTGTTTAGGATCTCTTTGTTCTGTTCCTCGATTTGTTCTTTTTGTTCTACCACCTCGGCAGTACGCTCTTCTACAATAGCTTCAAGTCGTTTCTTTTCTGCCGCGAGTCGTCTTGTATTCCAAACCACAAGCCCCCATACCAAAGCACAGAGCAACACAAAGTAGAGGATATAGGCGTATATGGTTCGATAAAATGGTGGTCGGACTGTAAAACGATACGAGGCTACATTGGATTCTATGCCATAGATATTTTTCGCCCTCACTTGGAACTCGTAATTGCCGGGCGCGATGTTCATATAGCGTATTTCGGGTTGTTGTTCCCACTTTGTCCAGTCGTCGCCGCTATTTCGCAAACGATAGCTGTAGAGCATTGCAGCATCACCTTCAAAGAAGTCGCTCCCGACCTCGAAGATCAACGAGTTTTCGCGATAGGGTAGACTCAGATCTTCCTCTTGAACTTGCTCGGTAAAAATCTGATACATCGAATCAGCCCAAGCGAAGTGTGTGCCCCCGAAAAGAACAGTATCTGCTCGTATAGCATGTACCTTACGCACAAAGGTTTGAAAGGGGCGATCGTAATCCTGCTTAATATTCAGGTCGTAGTTGTAGAGACTGGTAGCATAGGAGAACCAGATAGAATTGTCGTCGTCCCAATAGATTCGGTCACTCCACTGCCTAGGGAAACGTGCAAAGGGTTTGTTGTCTTCGCCAGTTATATTCCCTTGGGCGTCGAGACTACTCATCGTGATGTAGTACTGCTCAGTGGCATCGTCGTAGCGTTGTGCCACTACGCTATTTCTCATCCCGGTCACTCGCGACACATACTGGGCATGTAGGGCATCGTCAACACGCAGGAGGGTATCCCGATTCCAATCATATCGCATGATCCCCTTCGAGGTAGCGATATAGACTTTATCATTTAGTGTAAAGACCTCATTACTAACCATATCGGGCAAACCGCAATGAGCATCAATATGGCGGAGCTGTGTCTTCCCTTTCCCGGTAGACTTAAGAATATAGACTCCGTTGGTGAAGGTGCCGATCCAAAGGTTATTATCGCGGTCGCTAACTAGGGTACGGATTTCGTCGTTAATTTCTTTTGCTAGTAGCGGCGTCTTGTTCCACCGTCCGTCGTCTCGTAGATAAAGCTTTACAAGCCCAGATGAAGTACCGACGTAGATAGTTCGGGCATCTTCTTTAGTATCGCAAAGGACATAGCCACCGAATTGTTGTTCGCGATCGTTGTACGAAAGCGGTTCTATTTTGTCGTCCTTAATGCTGATAAAGACTCCCATCCCCAGTGCTAGTAACGATGTCTTCCCCGACTTTGGATTGTAGTATGGGAGCAGATCCCAGATCGGTTGATTAATACCGGGTAGAGAAACAAACTGCCAACGCCCGTCTTTCTTTACCAGTTTCTGAAGCCCCGACATGGTACCTATGTAGAGTTCGCCGTCGAAACGTTGCACGTCCAAGACCGCTCCGCTGATACCGTTAGACTCGTCGAACTTCCTTACAGCAGATTGCTGCTCAACTTTCGTAATACCATTATTTTGGGTAAGCCATAGTGTACCGTCTGAGGATTGCAGGAAATCCATAGCAAAGGGATCGACGAGTCCTGTTGCTGTACCTACCGTATACTGCACTTCGCCTTTTAGATTCACTTCTACGTAGGCTGTAGACTCAGAAAAGATATAACCAATACCGACATTTCCGTTCGAAAGTCGTTTGAGAGCGTAGGGCACAGCCTCCTCTTCGCGCAGAGCCTTTATAACAGCTCCTCCCCAGTTGGGTGGTAAAGGTTTTACCTTTCCCGTACGTCGAGAAAGGATATAGAACTCGTTGCTATTCGTTGCTAACAACACAGAATCGCGCCCTATGGTAGCCATCCCGTATATTTGCTGCCCCTCCTCGCCACTTGGGAAGGCTAGCTTCATAGGATCGAAGCTATTACCTGAAAAGCGGAAAAGGACATTAGTGGAGGTGGAGACGGCTAGTTCGTTCTTCCAATCGAAGGAGAAGAAAGCTTGCGCTGTAGGTAACGGGAACGTTTCTAAGGTTCGCGTATCTTCGTTGTAAGCAAAAATAACGCTCAACGAACAAAAATACACGGTGTTGCCCAACACGTGGGTCTTGTAGACGTCGCGGAAAGTTGGCGCGTCAGCTCCCAAGAGCGACGAAAGCGATTGATAATGTAGCAATCCGCGGTGGTCAGGCTCCAATCTACCGAAGTCGCCGACAAGTCCTACGTAGACCAATCCGGATTCGGCAAGAGCTAACGAACGAACAATTCTATTCTCGGTAACAGGGATCCGTCGCCAACGCTCGCCATCGTATTCCAAAACGCCGCCCTCATTGTTACCGACATATATGAGCCCACGTAAATCCTGTACAATCGCCCAGTTCTGCTCACTTCCCCTGTATTCTTTATCCTTAAACCATCGAAAAAGGAAGTTGCCATGCTGAGCTTTTTCGGCAGCTTGGGAGCTCGTCCCATAAACGAGACAGAATAGAAGAGAGAGAGAGAAAAAAAAGCACAACTTGTTTTTTTTGAACAACATAAGTAGCTAGTACGTAAACCTTTGCTGGTAATTATTCTGCATTCGGGTACAAGCACCGAGGGTAGCGTTTGGCTCTATTACAGTCATTTATCGGAATAGGTGTAGAACCCCTTTGTATTCTTTTCCGGAGAAGTCGGCGCCGTCCCAACCTACGGCACGAATGATATAGAAATAGGTACCAACAGGGAGGGGTTCGCCTTTGCCATTCTTGTTCCCATTCCAACCGTCCCATTTCCGGATATCGCCATTGTACTCGTAGACGAGGACGCCGTTCCGGTTCATAATCCGTAGTTCGAAGGTTTTCAACGATTTCGCATTTTTGGACTTTTCGATGATCTGAAACACATCGTTAATACCATCACCATTGGGTGAAAATACGTTGGGGATGGCATTTTTCGAAAGCAGTGCGGAGTCTACCTTCACATTGATGCGGAACGTATCCTGACAACCAGACAAAGTATTAACCGCACGCAACTCTGCACGATAGATCCCCGCCGAAAAAAGGTCGTGCGAAGGTCTGACCTCTTCGTTCGGACTAGCAGCCGTTTGCTGATAGAAAAGCGTATCCTGCCGCCCACGTCGCACCGCTCGCAGGTCGTTTCGTACTGTCCAATGCAAGGAATGCGCATTCTCCGACTCGTTGATCATCCGCATATAGAACGGACACTCTCCTTGCGGATTCTCGCCACCGTTTTTCCACTGTTCTGTAATACCGTCGAGGTCTTCGTTAATCTCTATCTTCATTTTGGCTTTTACAGCAATGGGCTCTTGATTGAGCTGTTCGGCAGCGAACTGTTTGCCTGTCAGAGTCTCGATAGTCACCTTGTAGCCAAACTTCTTGTAAGGTGGCGGCGTAATAGGACGTGGTGCTATACCAAAAACTTCGACGGGAGCACTGTTCTCGTCCAACCAATTGACTGTTTTGAAGTAACCGGTGCCTATCTCTTGCGACTCGCGCACCTCGTCTACTGTCAAGTCGTAGTAGGTAAACTTGTCGTAGCGGATAGCATCGGTATCGTAATTAAATATAGGAATGAGCGTCAGTTCTTGGCACTTACTCACCACGCGCAACTCTTGCAACTGAATATCGTCGTAAAAGACCCAGAGGTAGAACTTCGTAGATTGTGCAGCGTGGATATTTTCCAGCTGGTAGCCTCCGGTTTCGCTCACAGTAAAGGTAGCCTCGGTTACGGCATTTTTTTGCTCAAGCTCGACAAATTCCTTTTCCCAACCGTCGGTTTTGAACTTCGAAAGCTTAAACTGGCTAGCTTGTGCGTCGGCTCTTTTCGCTTTTAGGGTTATAGAAAAAGGGGCATCTTTCGCGCCCGTAAAGACATAAATTTTGTCGTGCGTACCCGAAGCCCACGCATAGCGAGTCTCGGTTGTAAAAGCCGGATTCTCGGCATAAAAAACTACATCCTGTGCACGTATGCCAGAAGCAAAAAAGACGAAAGCCAAGGATACCAGAACACAAAACAGCGAACGGTGCCCAAAACGCTCCCAAACACCTTCTACAAAAGGAATTTCGCCCAACCGTTTCACAAACATATACCCTAAACCCATCAACTCCCCCTGTTAGTATACGCAGTCTGTCTTTTTAGGTTTTATATTTCGTGTCGCCATTGCATCTTCCGCTTTGCCCCACCCTCTTGCAAGTAATGCACGTCGATACGTTCCCGGAGCTGCGCATGAAAGTTAATATTTTCCAACCAGACCGGGATAATATCTCGAGGTGTTTTAGGACGCAGGTCGTCTCGCCACTGAAACCCGTACAGGGTTCGATCCTCTTTTTGGGTGTCTGCTATCGGAAGCATAACCGACTCTGTAGTAGTGTAGAACGTAGCATCTGTGGCTTGTCGATCCTTCATCAAGATTTTATACCTCGGACTTTTAATGCGATTGATGCCGATGAGATCTTTTTCCTCACGCATGTAAAATATTACATCGCCCTCCTCTTCCATGATAATCTGCTCGAGCTCGCTATTTTTTAGATAGGCGCGCATCTGCAGAGCGGTCATCTGATTGTAGTAATCTCCTTGATCGAGCATACCCAAAAAGACTTTATCTGCAAACAGCATACTGTCGAGATTCTTATTGTGTATGTACCCTGTAATCTGTACAGCAGAAATTTGAGCATTCCCGTTCCAAATATACGGATAAGGCTTCCCATTAAGTGTAAACAAGCTATCGCGACCATTGTAGTAGATAGTATCGGCGGCTATTTGGAAATCCTCCCGATAACTCCGGACGCGTTCTATTGCCCAAATATGGTAAACAGTATCCTGAATTTCGACGCCCTCTTTATGAGAGGTTCTGGGTTCGGCTTTTACGTCGAATTTTTCGGCACGCATGTAAAGCGTATCTTGCTTGGTGGCAGTAGAATCTACCTTATAAAGCAGCGGCAATTTGTCGGCTATTACACGTTGCGGTTCTCGCCAATAGAAAATATGCTGACTGTAGATGCGATCCTGTCTTAAGGAATCCTCCAAAAGAACCTGTTCGAAAGCTTCCACGGTTCGCTTATTAGCATCAATATTCAAGCGCTGCGCAAAGAAGTGTATACCTCGATCGCGAAAAGCAACATTACCGCTTAGCTCAGACTCGCGTGTAGTAAGATTGTACCAAGCCCTATCGCAGATCCCGACTTGTTCGAGTCGAAACGAACGAATATTGCCCCAGAGGAAAAGCATATCCGAATTCCGGAGGTACTCGAGCGAGTCGCTAAAGGATCGCAACTCTTCGCCCTGGAAACGAACCTCACCTGTAAGCAGCGATCTGTTCTGATCGGCTAGATAAATACCACGTTCGCTTTCTAGTTCGTTGTTTCCGGAACGCATACGCCCCCAAGAGTCGAAACGCACGGAATTTTCGCGCGAGTCGTAATCGAGCATATCGCTCCACAGGGTATAATTCTGCACAGAGTCGCGTAAAATAACATTGTTACCAAAGATACGCCCCGTACCGCTCTCGCCTTCGTAGTAGAGGGAATCGCCACGGATCCGAATATTCTTACTCCGTATCTGCACATGCCCATAAGCACGAAACATATTATTCTCTTGGAAAAGATACGCGCTGTCGCATCGCATAGTCGCACTGTCGTGGAGCAGGACTACATCGCCGAGCAACCTATGCACCGTCTGACCATTCAAAACAAGGGGACGCATAGCGTGCGCACGTCTAATCTGCACATTCTCAGCTAACGAATAGCGAACGTGTCCGAGTGTTAGCACTAAAGACAGAAATAGGCAAAATACCCTTTGCAAGCGCATCCGATGCGAGGAAAATATAGCAGTATTCTGGGCTAAAAGAATCACGTTATGTCCGTACAAAAAGATATTTATTTAGTAGTGCCCCCTTGCTGCGTTTGGGAATTTCCCTTCATCTTATTTTTCCAGAAGGAGTATTTGAATGGGCAGTCGGCGTACCGGTTATCAAGCGATATATAGATATTCTTCTGCTTATCTTCGACCCACTTATCAAACTTCTGCTGCTCCTTTTGGGTTTTGGCAAGGCTTTGCACTAGCGGATAGTCTTCTTCGAGATTCATTTTGTGCGGAGGGATAACTCGTTCTAGTCGGATAACTTTCAGAACTACATTCCCCGCCTTATCTCTACTTTCGAATGGAGCACTGATTTGCCCCTCCTCCTTTAGCTCCTTTATCGCATAGTAATCTACGGGTAGAATTGCTTCCTTGTCGAGCTGATTACTGCCATTTTGAGGGTTTAAGGCAAGTCCGCCGTTTAGTTTAGTGTCCTTATCGTCCGAGAACTTGGTACACGCTTTTTCGAAAGAGATCGAATCTTTCAGAATTAATGTCTTAATGCTATCCAGTTTTTCTACCGTTTTAGCCAATACCGTTGTGGAATAGGTAGGACGCAGAAGGATATGTCGCACATTTGCCAACTTCCCTTTTTTCCCGATCATCTGTATGATGTGGTAGCCGTACTCTGTTTTTACAATCGGACTTACTTGCCCCTCCTTAAGTGCAAAAGCTGCATCGGCAAAGGGTTTTACGAATCCCTCGCGTGGCATCAGTCCCATCTCGCCGCCTTTTATAGCAGAGCCCCTGTCTTCGGAATAGGCTACAGCAAGTGTAGAAAAGCGCTCGCCTTTTAGGATACGTTCTCTAAGAGCAAGTAATTTTTCCTTTACTTGAAATTCGGCTTCCGTGGCTTCTATCGGTGCTAGCACAAGCTGCCGATAAACAAATTGTTCGGGAATCTCGCGCAAGCTATCCTTGTGAAGTGCTTGATAGAAACGCTTTACTTCGGAGGGAGTTACCATAACTTTGTCGATGATTTTAGCACGCACTTGTTCGGATCGTCGTTGCTCGGAGAGGAGTTGCTCCATCTCGGCACGGATTTCTTTTATCGAGCGTCCGTACTGTTTCTCTAGTGCGGCTTCAGAACCTGCTTGCTGAATAAAGAACGCCAATCGCTGCTCAATTTCTTGCGAGTTCTCCAAATTCGGTCGAGGGATACTATCCAAGTCGGCTTGATCTAGTAACATGTAGTGCAAGAGGAGAGTTTCGAGAATACCACAAGCCGTATTCTTCTGCACCTTGTTGCTCATCATCCCTGCGCGGAGCATTTCCATTTCTACGTCGGAATAGAGTAGCTGCCGCGTGCCCACGTTCGCTATAGTACCGTCGAGCAACTGTGCCAGTGCAAACTGAGTAGATAGGCTTAGCAATAGAACGACGAGTGCCGTAAATTTCAATATTCTGGTAGACATTCTTTATAACAACTTAATGATAAATCTCAACATCCTTATCGCTTTTCCCTTCGTTAATGATGCGATCTTCGAGCTCGCGCAAAAGATTGGTTTCGCGACGGTTGAGAATGATACTCCGCACCTCCTTTTGTACGTAAGCGAACGGCGCTAAATCGCCCACGCCTTTCCATTCCTGAAAAGCAAGCAAATAAAGAGTAGTATTATCTAGGAATTGGGCATTCTTAGCCCTTCTATTCGCAAACGATATATTGATATCTGCAGGCAAGAAATTGGCAAGTGCCGTAATCGGGATCCACACATCGGGCATAATGAGAAACTGCGCCCCAGCCTTTAACGATAGCGAGGAGAGTTTTTGTAGCGAGGCATCGCCATTGGGTAACGTATAGAGTTGCTTTACCTCGTCGAGGTGTGGGCTATTTTCCGGAATTGAAAGCAATAGCACCCGTACGATGGTGTTTTTAAGTGTGAACAGGTTCTGATTTTGTTGATAAAAGTCCTGTAACTCTTCGTTTTTTACGGCAGTATCCAACTTTCGTTGTATGTATTCCGATTCGAAGGCATGCGTATACATCGATCGGCGGTAATCTGCCACTTGTCGTTCAATCTGCGGGTTATTCTTCCCGATTTGTAGCTCGGCATACCGATAGAGAATCGCATTGCGGAGCCAACTTTCTACATAGATTTTCACATCCTTAGCGCTATCCTCCAGCGTCTTACCTGCATAAATCTCGTGGGGAATATTGGCAGCGGTCAGGATTTCGTCACCGACCCTAGCTAAGGTACCGGACTTCAGTGTCTGTTCTCTACCACACGCACTCGCCAACAACAGCGCTACAGCACCGAAAATAACCCACGTAGTATGCAGTACTTCCGTTCGCAGCATAGCTTTTACTCTTTTTCTACTTGTTGGAGCTGTGCGGAATCGATCGTAACCTTGTAGCGATTGTGTAACTCTTCTAACCATCGTGCCTCTTCCTCCGTTTGGAAGATACGCTGCAGATCGCCTTTAGACTCTTCAAAAGTTTTCTGCACATCCTTCTTAGCGCTCTTGACACGGAAAAAGAAAGCACGCTTCCCTTGCTTGGAGATATTGCTACAGTTTCCCGACCATACTAATCCGCCATTCGTAACCGTGGTAGCATCCTTTCCGTAGTTAGCAAAATAGGCAGTATTAGCCTCGAAATTTGCGATATGTCGCGATATCTTTTCCCTTTTCAGAAAGCGCTTCTTTACTTTTTCTTTGGGTGAAGCACAAAGCTTGCTATGTAGCGCTTCGAGGTTCTCTATTCTTTTTAGCGAAGTAGAATACTCTTCCGTTGTCAGACACTCGGTAAATCGGAATTCCTTTTTGTGCTTCTTATACAATTTTTTAAATGCTTTTTCCTGTGTAGGATCCAAGCGCCACAACCTCTGTTCACTAATATCAAAGAGAAGTAATCCGTTGTAAAATTCGTTCAGCAGGAACCCGACAGTGGGGTTTTTACGTCTTATTTCGGCTTCACATTGTGCATAGGCTTCCGCCTCATAGAGTCTTCGTGCGGCATGGTATGCATTTTCTGTGGTGAATGACACTTTATTATCGATCATATAGTTTTTTAGATCGGCTAGCGTTAGTTTCCGTTCGCCGACTGTTGCAAAGACTCTCCTTGGAGTTCGCAATTGTATCGAATCGTCAGGTCTTAGCGTGAGCACAACGTTATCGTCTTTATTAGCTCGTAAATAGGTTAACATTTTTGCGACAAGCGCGTCGTGTCCTTCGTATTCGATACCCGCACGTTGTAGCGAGCTCTTGATACCGTCGAGAGTATTTTCGTAGGAGCCTAAGAGCATAAGGGTGTCGCGTTGAAAGATATGCCAACCGTCGCGCAAACGGATCGGCATCGATATATCGCCGTCTTTCTCAAGCGCAAACAGGGCATTAATAAGTTGCGGCGAGGCAGTTCCTACAGATACGATTGGGAAGTAACCCCCTAAAAGCGCCGAAATGGAATCTTTGGAAAAGGTTTTCGCCAGTTCGGAAAAACTCTCCCCTGCAAGCGCTCTGTTGCGAAGCATAAGGAGGGTATCCTGAATTTCTCGTTCCCTTTCGCTAGAGGGAGGTTGCGGCGCTTTCCTAAGAATGTGCGAGACCTGCATTTTGCCCTGTGTCGGACGTTTAGCATGCACCTGAATCAGATGGTAGCCGAAAGAGGAGCGCACGGGCATCGAAATAGAATCTATTGGGGTATTAAAAGCAGCCACTTCAAACGGATATACCATCGTGAATGCGCCAAACCAACCCAAATTACCTCCGTTGTACTGTGCCGAAGGATCTTCGCTCGCCCGACGGGCTACGCTATCAAAAGGCTCACCTTTGCGAATCTGTTCGCGCACTTCCAAGGCTTTTTTATAGACTACGGACTCCTCCGCGGGGTTAGCCACCTTAAAGAGTATGTGCGAGGCGTTGATTTCGTATTTCATCCGCTCGTAAGCTGCATGATAGACCGAATCGCGCTCGAGGCTATCAATCACGTAGGGAGTCAGCTGCGCATCGGCATATTGCGCATACTCGTTTAAGAATTCCGAACGCTTATCGCGCCCTTTCTCTTTCGCGTCCAAGACTTTAAGGCGGTAGTTGATGTAGGAGTCGAGAAACTCTTGGATGTTATCTTTCCGCCCTTCTATTCGATAGGAGTTATGCTTTTTCCAGAGGTAACGGAATTCGTCCTGTGATACCGAATCGGTACCAACTATAAGGAGTGGCGGCTTTGTGGCAAAAGCCGTTGCTACAGCACAACAAACTACAAGCAAGAAAAAAACTTTTCGCATACCCCAAAAGAAACGGTTTTAACATAAAAAAATTAGACGCACTCGCAAAATAAGTAGCGGGGAGGGAGCGAAAGCGGGGGAACATATCAGAACGCAGCAGGCTACGTACCTACAGAAGAGAAGTAACGAAACCCAACAAAGGCGTAAGAAAATTAGAGGGAATGCCTCGAGTAGTTAGGAGCCTCGCTAGTTATCGTTACGTCGTGAGGATGACTTTCGAGAATACCGGCATTGCTAATCCGCACAAATTTAGCCGTTTTGAGCGCCTCCAGATTTTGCGCACCACAATAACCCATCCCGGCTCGGAGTCCGCCTACAAGCTGGTATACAACCTCTTTAAGCGTACCCACGTAGGGAACACGTGCAGCGATACCTTCTGGTACGAGCTTTTTGATATCTGCCTCGAGATCTTGGAAATAGCGATCCTTCGAACCCATCTGCATAGCTTCCAACGACCCCATGCCACGATACGCCTTAAAACGCCGCCCGTTGTACAAAATCGTATCGCCCGGCGACTCATCTACACCAGCAAACATAGAGCCCATCATAACACTATCGGCACCTGCTGCAAGCGCCTTTACAATGTCGCCAGAATAGCGGATTCCACCGTCCGCAATCAGGGTCACATTGGTGCCTTTAAGGGCTTGCGCTACATGATAAATAGCATCTAATTGAGGCACGCCGACACCAGCAATAATACGTGTGGTACATATAGAACCGGGTCCTATGCCGACCTTCACAGCATCTGCTCCCGCCTTTGCTAATGCCAGAGCCGCCTCGCTCGTTGCCACATTCCCAACAATCAATACAAGTTCGGGGTACTGCGCACGTACTTGCCGCAGCATATCAATAACGTACTTGGAGTGCCCGTGAGCAGTATCGATAACAATCGCATCGACCTCGGCTGCCACAAGCGCCTCCACGCGTTCCATAGTATTATGTGCCACACCGACACCCGCAGCTGCTAGGAGGCGACCTTTCGCGTCTTTACTAGCCCACGGATTAGTACTCAGTTTCGTAATATCCTTATAAGTGATCAACCCCTTGAGTTTCCCTTTTTCGTCGACAACGGGTAGTTTTTCTATTTTTTCGTTTTTAAGGATCTCTGCTGCCGTACTCAACGATGTAGCCTCTGTAGTTGTAACCAGCGGCATCGGGGTCATTACATATTCAACCGGCGTAGAGTAGTCCTCTTGGAACCGGAGATCGCGATTCGTAACAATACCTTTCAAATAGCCCTGCTCGTCTACCACGGGGATACCGCCTATATGGTACTGCTGCATGATTTTTAGGGCATCTCCCACGCATTGTTCACCACGTATGGTTACGGGGTCGTATATCATGCCATTTTCAGCCCTTTTCACCTCTCTTACAAGTGTTGCTTGTTCGGCAACAGACATATTCTTATGAATGACCCCTAAGCCACCTTCACGAGCAATAGCTATCGCCATCCTCGACTCTGTTACAGTGTCCATCGCCGCTGATAGGATCGGAACTGCAAGGGTGATATTTCGTGCCAATCGTGTGCTGATATTTACATCACGGGGTAGCACTTCGGAGTATCCAGGTACAAGGAGAACGTCGTCGAAGGTAATCCCTTCGTAGAGAACGCGATCGTTTAGGAAGGACATAATTTAGCGCAAATTCGTTTTACAAAGTTACCTTTTTTGGCTAAACGACGCATTTTATAGAGATGCATAGGTTAAAACATTCATTAGCAATCTACGTACAAAAGATAGGTTTAACGAATGTTTAGGAGATTGGAAAGAATGAGTTTTTTGAAAGAATTCAAAGAATTTGCCGTTCGTGGCAATGTAATCGATATGGCTTTCGGTGTTATCATCGGAGCAGCTTTTGGTAAGATCGTAACCTCGTTGGTCGGCGACGTCCTAATGCCCCTTATTGGCATATTTACCGTCGGGATAGATTTTACCAGCTTGAGTGCACATATCGGCGATGCCGAAATCCGCTACGGTCAGCTTATTCAGCATATTTTCGATTTTATAATCATCGCATTCTGTATATTTCTGATGATTCAGGCTATCAATCGTTTCAACCGTAAAAAAGAGGAGACAGTTCCCCCAACAGCAGAACCCACTTCTAGCCCCGAAGAAATACTTCTAACAGAAATTCGGGATCTACTCAAAAAGGAATAACCCTATAGAAAGAAAAAACGCTTTTTTATAAAATCAGTAATTTTGTGCGGGCGAAGAATAGATTTCTGTAGTCTGTTCTTTAAGTTTTTGTAAATGCATGGCGGTCCAGTAGCTCAGTTGGATAGAGCAACAGCCTTCTAAGCTGTGGGTCGTGGGTTCGACTCCCGCCTGGATCACAAAAAGCTTCTGTTAGTTTCGAAGCGACAGAAGTAGTATGGAGAGGATATATTAGGTGAGGCTATGCGGAGTGTGATTGGAATAGTCTCACTATTTTTTTGCCTGTGGTGCTTATTCTTACGACCTTCCGAGGCTCGCGCACAGGTCTATTCGTTGGGCGAAGGCGAGGGATACCTCGTAAAAGGCTATGCTTTGGATGGCGATTCGCTAGCCTATATCCCCATTCGTGGAGTCGTAATCTTCCGGAAACGTGTCTTCAAAGACAAACGCGATTACGACAGATATTGGAAGCTGGTACGTAACTTCAAAAAAGTCTACCCCTACGCTTTACTGGCTCGAGATAAATTCCGTGAAATCGATTCGGTCTGTGCTACCCTCCCCTCCTCTTTTGCTCGCAGTCGTTACATAGCTAAAAAACAAAAAGAACTAAGCCAAGAATTCGAATCGCAACTCCGCGAGTTAACCTTTTCGCAGGGGAGACTCCTCTTCAAACTTATTGACCGCGAGACCGGGCGCACGACCTACGACATCATCCGACAATTCCGCGGAACATTTACAGCTATGTTCTGGCAGGGAATCGCCAAACTATTTAGTTCCGACCTTAAAAGCACTTTCGACAACGAGGACGAAGAGAACAAAATCATCAACGAACTAATCATTGCCTACGAGCACGGGCAACTCTAGCATTGTATATCGATGCACTCGCCGGCTAGAATTATGCAATAAACGTATATTTGTATATAGCAAAACCCAGAAAACGATGGTTGGTGACGGATTGCAAATAGAACGTTTTGTATTCAACGAATTTAGCGAGAATACCTATCTCCTATACACTCAGGGTGGCGATGGAATCGTAATAGATTTGGGTTGTTACTCCGATGCCGAGTGGCAGACTTTCGAGAAGTTTGTAAGTTCGGTAGGATGCCGAGTTAAGTGCTTACTCAATACACATGCCCATCTCGACCATCTTTTCGGCGTACCTCGAGCCCGCTCCCTGTGGCATATACCCTTCATGCTACACGAAGCAGATCTACCGCTTTTGGAAACTGCACCCTTACAAGCTGCTACGTGGGGGATGGAAATGTCGGCAGTGCAAGCGCCAGAAAACTTTCTTAAGCATGGCGATGTACTCGAACTTAGCAATCACCGCATAGAAGTAATCCACACGCCCGGACATTCGCAAGGAGGCGTCTGTTTCTACCTCCACGAAGAGGAGATCCTCTTCTCGGGCGACACGCTTTTCCAGAATTCTATAGGTCGTACCGATTTGCAAGGAGGCGACTACGGACAGCTTATCCGCAGCATTCGCAATCACCTGATGGTATTACCCGATACGGTACACGTACTCCCCGGACATGGCGAGTTTACAACTATCGGCGCTGAACGGCGACACAATCCGTTCCTGTAGCACATTCTTAGCTGTTTTTATCCAACTTTTGTATTTAGGAGGTTAGATATTATGGAAGCTTTTGAGCTTTACAATCCGGTGCGCGTCTTTTTTGGCGAGGGTCAGGTAGTTCATATCGACGAACAGATACCCCACGACGCTCGTGTGTTGCTTACTTATGGTGGGGGTAGCATTCACAAAACCGGCGTTTACGACGCAGTTCGCAAGGCACTGTTCGATCGCTATGTGGTAGATTTCGCAGGGATAGAACCCAACCCACATTACGAGACGCTTATAAAGGCACTCCCCATCATTGCACAAGAAAACATCACCTATATTTTAGCAGTTGGTGGCGGATCCGTAATCGACGGAACCAAGTTTATTGCCGCAGCGGCTGCCTACAAGAAGGGCGATCCTTGGCAACTATTAAAAGATCCGTCGCTCGTCGCTAATCTCGACGTCCTACCATTCGGGACAGTGCTCACGCTTGCAGCAACGGGCTCGGAGATGAACAAAGGCGCCGTAATCACTCGTGCTTCCACCCACGAAAAATACGGCTTTAGCACGCCAAAAAGTTTCCCAAAATTCTCGATTGTAGACCCAACCTATACGCTCTCGCTTCCCCTGCGTCAGGTTGCCAATGGCGTAGTAGATGCCTTTGTACATGTTGTAGAACAGTACCTAACCTACCCTGTAGATGCTCGCGTACAAGATCGTTTTGCTGAAGGATTGTTGCAGACTCTTATAGAAATAGGCTCTACCGTATTAGAGAACCCAAAGGACTTAGGTCTACGTTCGAACTTGTCGATGTGTGCCATGCTCGCACTCAATGGTTGGATAAGGGTCGGTGTACCCGAAGATTGGGCAACGCACCTCATAGGTCACGAACTTACTGCTCTCTTTGGTTTGGATCACGGGCTGACACTTGCCATTGTATTGCCGCACTTACTTCGCGATCAACTTAGCTACAAACAGGAAAAGCTCATACAGTGCGGCGAGCGTGTCTTTAATATTCATGAAAGTGACCCAAAAACACAGGCACTGCATACCATAGACGCTATCGAGCAATTCCTTTTGAAGATGTACGACGGCAAACTTCGTCTTTCCGATTATAATATCACGCGCGAACAGGTGGCAGAAATTTGGCAACGTTTTGCAACCCGTAGGTGGAAGCTCGGAGAACGACGCTCTGTAGATGCCGCCGCTGTAGAACGAATTTTAACCGCAGCATTGTAGCAAGACGGTATATCATAGTAGACTATTGGGCACATCGCATCTCCCCTCCAAACAAAAAAGGAGCAGCGGGAGCCTCACTAAGAGGTTCTCGCTGCTCTTTTACAAAAAAATAGCGCAACTTCCACGCCCTAAGACGGAAGCTACGCTAGTATTTCTGAGTAAGCGCTATTTTAATTAATGGCCTTCTTGAGTTCTGCCCCTACCTTAAAAGATACGCTATTAGACTGTGGGATCTGAATCTTTTCGTGAGTTTTCGGGTTCTGTCCCACACGTGCCTTACGCACCGAGATTTTGAACGTCCCAAAACCAACCAACTGAACCGCATCCCCTTTTGCTAATGCTTCTTGCGTCACCTTCAACAATGCATTCAATGCGCTAGCAGCATCTGCCTTCGTCAAGCCCGCCTCATGTGCGATAGCATCCACTAATTGTGTCTTGTTCATGATAAGTAATTATTAACGTACGGTCGCAAAGGTAGAAATTGTTTTCGAACTACAAAACCGCATATATGCTATAAAAATATAACCTATACCCTTTCTGCAAAGAGACTTTACGCTCAACCTCTCCCTCTGCAAATATAAAAGCGCTACTCAAAATAGGCGCACAGCTACAAAGTATTGTCGTTTCAGCCGGAATGTATACCTTTGTGACGTGGGACAAGTCTCATACGACCAGCTCCCTCCGAAGCTCCCCAGGGTCGGAAGACAGCAAGGATAGGAGGTTGTAGCGGTGCGATGTGAGGTGCTTGTCCTGCTTTTTTTTTATATCAACCCATGCATCATTAACCCCTACGCACATCCCCTTAACTTTCAAAAAAGCACGCATCCCCTACATTGACAAAAAAAAAACGACCCAATTGCATACGCTGCATAGTTAAATAGTTTACTTCTAAATAGTCAATATTCCTTATCTTTGGGCTAATTGGAATTGACTGTTGCGAGATGGTACCCATAGGGGTCGTAATAGGTATCCTGATATTGTTGATGGTGTGGTGGACTGCCTCACACCGACGCTATTCGTTGCGCTACAAAGCTCCCTTTTCTCTAGACCGGAAACGTACTACCAGTACCCAACGTGAGTGCACAGAGGATCTTCTAAAATACCTTTACACACATACCGAGGAGGTTGCCATAGAATCGCTAGCACAATTGTACGCTTTGCCGCCACAACGAATCCTGGAATTGCTGGACGAACTCGTAGAACGCGACTACTTGAACAACGATCGACGCACACTAACACCTCTTGGCAAGCGAGCTGCTGCCAACCTCCTGCGTCGGCACCGTCTTTACGAGACCTATCTCTGCGAACGTACGGGGATCCCTCCCAGCGAATGGCACTCGATTGCAGAACGGATGGAACACCTCTTGGACGACCACGAAGCCGACCTCTTGGCTCGTTCGCTCGGTTACCCAACACGCGATCCACACGGAGACCCCATACCACAAACACCCGAAAACGAGCCCCCGCACCCTGCATCGCAACAACTCTCAGCTATAACACATGCCGGCTGGTACGAAGTCGTGCTACTTGTGGATAAAACCATCGCTATATTCAAAGAATTGGATCAACTCGGTTTCTACCCCGGTGCACTCCTACAAGTAACGGACAAACACTCTTCGGGCATTTGGGTAAAGCTGGACAACGAACGTTTTTTCTTGCCCAATATGCTTGCCTCAGCTCTTTTAGTAAGCAACGAACCAGTCGCAGCCCCCACGGTATCGATAGTACGTTTATCAGCATTACCATTGGGAGTAGAAGCTACTGTGTATGATCTGGCAGGGACGTGCCGAGGCATAAATCGCCGTCGTCTTTTAGATTTAGGTTTCGTACGTGGTAGCTCCGTAAGTGTAGATTTGCTAAGTCCGCTTGGCAATCCGCGTGGCTATCTAATACGCGGCACAACCATCGCACTGCGTTACGAACAGGCGCATCAGATCCGAGTGGTAAAACAAAACGAAAGGCAAGAAGATGCCGGACTGTAAGATCGGAAATTGTAGTGCTAAAAGACATGTTTATCGTCTGGGTGGGCGAGTCGCAGGGGCAAACTATGTTGTGGCACTGGCAGGAAATCCGAACACTGGAAAAAGCACCGTATTCAACGCTCTTACCGGTCTGAAGCAACACACGGGCAATTGGCCGGGAAAGACAGTAGCAAAAGCCGAAGGGGCATTTCGTTATTCCGGCGCTAAGTATCATTTAGTAGATCTACCGGGCACGTATTCGTTACTTTCGACTTCTGAGGATGAAGAGATTGCGCGCAATTATATCCTGTTCGGACGCCCCGACATTGTGGTCGTAATGGTTGACGCCTCGCGCTTGGAACGCAATCTCAATCTGGTATTACAAATCTTGCAAATCACCAATCGCGTCATACTTTGCCTTAACTTGATAGATGAGGCAGAACGGAACCGGATCTTTGTAGATCACCGCGCATTAGCCAAACGTTTGGGAATACCTGTAATACCCACCAGCGCACGTTCCGGAAAAGGCATCAACGATTTACTAGCAGCTATTCATACACTAGCCACTCACTCGACAACAGGGTATCCACCGCAGGCTTTTACTCTCCCCGAGGCTAGCGAAAAGGCTATAGAACGCGTAAGCAGTTTTTTAGAACGATATTTCCCCTCGCTTCCCAATCGTCGTTGGTTAGCTTTACGATTATTAGAAGAGGATCCCGTGGTACTACACTACCTATCGAGTGCTGAAATTTCGGAACTCGCAGCAGACGCCCAACCACTAAATGCCAACGAACTCTTACAACTAAAGCAACTAATACACAAGCTCCGTAGCCAGGAGAACCTGTCGCTACACGAAACACTATCGCAAGCTCTCTTTGCAGAAGCACAAAACCTAGCACAAAGCACCGTACGCTTTGGTTACGCAGGACACCGTGCCCCTTTGGATGTGAAACTGGACAGAATCCTTACCAGCCGACACTGGGGATTCCTGATCATGATCCTACTCTTTAGCATCGTCCTCTGGCTAACTATAATAGGGTCGAATTACCCATCCAGTTTGTTAAGCTTTTTACTAGTCGATACCCTTCATCCCCTGTTGCGTGAGGGCGCTGCATTCATCCATTTCCCGGCGTGGTTAAGCGGCTTACTAGTCGACGGCGTTTACCTCGCAACAGCTTGGGTAGTAGCGGTTATGCTGCCTCCTATGGCTATCTTTTTCCCGCTGTTCACCCTATTAGAAGATTTTGGATATTTGCCTCGCATAGCTTTTAACCTAGACGAACTTTTTCGCCGTGCAGGCGCTCATGGCAAACAAGCATTAACCATGAGTATGGGCTTTGGATGTAATGCGGCGGGGGTGGTTACGTGCCGAATTATCGAGAGTCCGCGCGAACGACTAATAGCCATTCTAACCAACAATTTTTCGTTGTGCAATGGTCGTTGGCCAACACAAATCCTGATTGCTACGCTTTTTATTGGTGCAGCCCTACCAGCACATCTTTCGCGTGTAGGGAGTCTGTTAGCCGTAATTGTAATAGCATTGCTAGGAGTTGGCTTTACTTTTCTAAGCTCTTGGTTATTAAGTCGTACTGTACTTAGGGGCGAAGTATCTACCTTTCATCTCGAGCTGCCACCCTACCGCCCACCACGCCTTTTACAAACCATTTACACCTCGCTTATCAATCGCACACTTATTGTACTGGGGCGTGCTGTACTTTTTGCCATGCCTGCGGGCGCACTTATCTGGCTGAGTGGGAATATTGAGATAAGCGGGACAAGCATCGCAGCCTATATCATCAATTTCCTAGATACTCCTGGGTATTTCCTCGGGCTCAATGGTGTAATACTTTTAGCCTATCTACTCGCGATTCCTGCCAACGAGATTGTAATCCCGACCATCCTTATGCTCATTGTGCTTAGCCATGGCGTTACAGGCGTAGGAGCCGAGACGGGCGTCCTGTTTGAAAATGAAAGCGTTATGGAACAGCTCTTTGCTGCCAATGGCTGGACGCTCCTTACCGGCATAAACCTGATGCTCTTTTGTTTATTGCACAACCCTTGTAGTACTACGATTTACACCATCTACAAAGAGACTCGCAGTGCCCGCTGGACGCTTCTCGCAACCCTTCTGCCACTAATGGCTGGAATCCTCCTAACCCTATTAGTAGCAAGCGTATGGCGAGCCATAGGATGGTAGACAGTGCTACGAAATCGGCTACTACAATCCCATTGTTCCCAACATTCTACACCTCGTTCTACGCTCTTTAGCGCAAATTGTCCAGACAAAATACCACAAAAACACCGAACAAAATAGCGCAAAAGTGCCGAATGAAATACCACAAAAACACCGAACGAATCCTATTAATATCCTAATTATCTGTAACTTTGGAGAGATTAAAATCTTTCAAAGTTATGGAATACTTTCGCCGCACAGCAGACCCTATGCTGGCAGTGCTTCTGGAAGCTTTTGGAGCCGTATTAATTGAAGGTCCTAAATGGTGTGGTAAAACCACGACGGCGTCGCAGATAGCTAAAAGCATTATTAAAATGCAAGACCCCGACATGCGCGCGGAATATCTTGCAACAGCTGCATCCAAACCCTCTTTACTGCTTAAAGGCGAAACACCACGGCTGATAGACGAATGGCAGGATGCGCCCGTACTATGGGATGCGGTTCGCGTACTCGTTGATGAGCGCGGAGGACGACCCGGTCAATTTATCCTAACAGGTTCTAATGCTATTGATAAATCAGCAACTTCGCATTCCGGAACAGGACGTATTGCCAAAATGCAAATGCTACCCATGAGTTTGTGGGAATCCGGAGAATCTACCGGCGAGGTCTCGTTGCAGGCGTTATTTAATGATCCTAGCTATGATATTGACGGGAAAACGTCGCATATAACTATTGAAGGACTCATCTATGCTGCAGCACGTGGCGGTTGGCCAGCATCGCTCTTTATACGCTCACCCAAAGCGCAACTTTTAATTGCTAAAAACTATGTTCGTACCGTCTGTGACGACGATATATCGCGAATTGATGGACGCGAACGAAACAGCACAACTGCCAATTTACTGCTACGCTCCTACGCACGAAATATATCGACCCTAGCAAAGAAAACAACACTCTTGGCCGACATAACAGCCTCTGGCGAGCACTCTCTTTCTGCAGATACTTTTACCGATTACGAAAGAGCCTTAGAACAGCTCTTTGTTATAAAAAACTTAGATGCTTGGTCGCCTGTCATTCGAAGCAAGACTGCTATCCGGAGTTCACCCAAAAGGGCATTTTGCGATCCCTCCATTGCAGTGGCGTTGCTTGGTATCTCGCCAGAAGCGCTGATGGTGCAGTTAAAGACCTTTGGTTTTATTTTTGAACAGATGTGTATACGCGATCTCAGAGCATATACCATGGATCTGAATAGCCATCTTTCCTACTATCACGATCGGTACGATCTCGAAGCAGATATCGTACTCCACCTCGATAACGGTAAATATGCCCTGATAGAATGCAAGCTTGGCAGTAAGGAAATCGAGGTCGGTGCCGAACATTTACTCGAACTCAAAAGACTCATACAAGAACACAACAAGAAAGAGGGTCAAATGCCGATTAGAGAGCCCGACTTGTTGCTTATTATCACTGGTGGCACTATGGCATACACTCGTGCAGACGGAGTTAAAATTATTCCACTTGGCGCTCTGAAAGAATAATTCCACACTCCCTTAAGACATGCATAGAACGCTCTAAAAAATAGTAGGCACCCATGCCTAAACATGGATGCCCACTAATCGTAATGCTACGTTTTTAGCAAACTATTGCTTCACAACCGGGATTGAGTGGGTAGCGCCCGTATATGCCCGCAGACGTACGTGATACAATCCGGGAATTAAGGCAGCAGTTTCTAGTAGCGTTTCTTCCGATTGCAAGATACCCGAACGAACTACCGTACCTTTTGCATCAATTAGCTCATATTGCATACCCAGTATCTGCTGATCATTAACACGTATCAACAACTGAGCATCAAACGGATTCGGAGCTACAACGATACCAGCAAATAGAGAATCCTCTACAGCATTTACCTCTTTTTGCTTGAAGGTTGCTACAATTTGAACATTTTCCGACACCGTCATCCTGTATCTCTTGCCATTAACGAGCTCATCAAGCTTGCTAGCCTCGTTTACATCGAACGTAGCAAGTTCCCATCCTGCATCAGGTAGCACTTCAACAATCAGACGAGATCCGATTCGTACCTTATCACCCGTATTTATCGGCTTATCGATAATCTTTGCTTTCAGCGTACCACCTTCCTGTGCGGTAAAGGTTACTGTATAGCGCTTGTATACCAGAGTATAGGTTTTATTTACCGGTGCTTTTTCTACCACGATTTCCTCACTCTGTGTATCGTAGAGCGGATGCTGTATAGAAAGCGTATAGGTCTTGTCCGCAGCTGGTTGTAGCGTCAGAAGCCCTGCAGCCGAAGTCTTCCTAGTTGCATAAGTACCTAGGGTAACCTCTGCGTCAGCCACGGGATAATTATCCTCATTTTGCACTTTCAGAGTAAGTAATACAACCCTATCTAGTTTATTCGATTTCAGATCCAGAGCTACGGTAAGATCCTGATCCTTAACCTCCAGCTCAGCCATCACTTGCCTATAACCTGTAGCAAAAACCTCGTAGTCGTACTTACCCTGAGGTAGACTTAGCGTTACAACTCCCTGCTCATCGGTTTTGCGAATATCCTTGTCCAGTTTTACGGTTGCATTTTTAATTGGCATACCTTCAGCTGTAACATAGAAATTCACCTTATACTCTCTCTTTACAAAGGTTGCAACGAGTTGCATATCTTTTTTCACATTCTTCAACTCTCGCGTGGGATTTGTAGAACCATTTTCCCAACGCTCAAACATATAACCCGGATTTGCAACAGCTTCGACGGGGAGCGCATCCTTATCTATCTCAACCTCTTGCTGAGTACTCGGCACTCCGTTCACCTTAAAGGTTCCTCCCTCGGCATATACCGCCTTATAGGTAATCAGCGCTTTGCTGGTACTACGGAATACTGCGGTATACGTTTTATCTTCAATGGCTGGATATATAAAGCTTACAACAGGATCTGAGCTCCCGGTTTCCTTCCAGTACGAAAATTTCCAACCATCGTTTGCTTTCGCTGTCAGCACGCCCGGAACATCACCAACGTTGAATTTTACGGGCGCTGTAACTGGTTTATCTTGCTCAATTCCAAAGATCGGATGCTTAACTCTCTGTGTAAATGATCCCGCGGCTGCTGGCTCACTCACATAGGTATACGTTAGCTGTTTCGAAGTCTCTTTGACATAGATAGCTATATTATCGAGCAAGAAGGAGTAATCATTCTCCGCATCATAAGTCCAACGGAATTGAATCCACTCTTTACCAGCAAATTTTGCATTCTCTACAGTAACTACGTCCTTTTTAGGCTCTGTCCCGTAAAGTATTCTACCGATCTCTTTAAGCTGTAGCCAGGTCGTACCATCCACTGTATATTCTAATAAAGCCTTGGGCGAATTTACCAAAGAACGCACGGGGAAGTAATAGGTATAAGCGACTTCAAGATTGTCTGAAGTAACATCTACCTTGTAACGCGTTGAATACAACGATGTCTTTACTCTACCTCCTGTTACCAAGAATGAGGTAGATGCGGCAAAGTAACCATCCAATGCCACTCTCTGGCTATTATCGGTAAGCTGCGGACGCGTTTCTATACGGAATTTACCCTCTTTCGGACCTTCTGCTAAGGGGTACCACGACTTGGTAAAGGCACCCTCCTCAAAGTCCATAGTTTGTGGCAATGTCAAATAAGTACCGAACTCTGCCACCAGCTCTATATCGCCTTGGATATTCGTATCCTCACGATTCGTTTCTAACTTATCATCGCTCCACCGTATGAAGTAATGATCGGCATCAGCAGCCTCCACCTCAACGGGTTTCGCATTCGCACCGCCCTCTACATCTTGAGTAGCCAGTGTGGGATCGCTCTTCCATTTCCCGCCTTCGCCGAGTGTATAGCGAACTTTGTATACTGCGGGACGGAACTTAGCTTTCAACGTCATCGACTCTTTTACATCGGCATCTACACGCAGCACATCTTTCTTACCATCGCTCCACTGATCAAACACAAAGCCAACCTGTGGTATTGCTCGGATCATTGTCGTTGTAGCTCCAGGTACTAAGTGTTGTTCTAGATCTCCTATCAGGCTCCCTTGTGGGGTAGTTGCATCTACTTCGTATTTTACGACTATCGTGGTTGTTTTCAGAACCACGTCCAGATTTGTTTCAGCATCGCCAATCTTAATCGATCCATTCTCCTTCGCATAGCCTTCTTTGAATACATACCATGCTAGCTGCTCTCCCTTCATGAAAGATAAGGTAAGCGTACCATTCGCGTCTGTCGTGTAATGAGTCGCATTAAGCGCAATTGTTACTCCCGATAAGGTCGTTCCCTGTTCGTCTTTCACTGTGCAAACCAGTGGCACGTAATGCTTTGACGGAAGAACTTCCAGCGTTCCTTCTTTTACAGAGACATTATACTTCTCCGTGGTATAGGAAGCTTTCTTTACCTCCAACTTATATTTACCAACTGGAAGTAAGTCGTCTGGTGCAAACTCTTTTCCATCGGCATCCTTGATGGTATAAGCGCCCATTTCCCACGGCGATGGCATCCGATACGCATCGGCAGCAGCTACTAAACCGTCGTAGGTGTATTCCCAATCTATCGGCTCGCTATAGTACGCTTTCTGTGTACAAGTTAGTGTTACCGCTTTCTTGTTCACCGTAACTTTTTTTACTACGCCTTCTGCCTTTCTATAGATCTCGTTACCCTTCTGTATCGGATAAAGCATCGCTTCACCAACACCCGTAATATGCAGTTCTCCATCCAACGCTATTACAACTTTCGGATCCGTAGTAATATAATTGATCGGCAAACCTGAGGTTGCTGTAGCCTTCAACGGATTGTTAGTAGCATCTAGCTTATCGCCATACACATATGTCAGTGCTTCAGGGGTCCAATTTTCAATCTTTTGGGCTATACGCAGTTGGATCTCATACTGATGCTGCACACCATTTTCTGCCGTTATGGTTATAAGTGCCGATTTATTCAAATCTACCGGTGTTTCATCGCTCACCAATGGTTGCCCCCTATATGTAGCCTTTGCACCAGTCGGTAAAGTAAATGTAAATACTACTTTGCTGAGATCGGTAGGGATTCCGGTAGTTTGATCCAGATCCACGTAAATCAGGTCGTAGATATCGATATTTAGGTCTTGCTTTAGCCCTGCATTTTTACTCATAAGGAGCTGTAGCTTTTCTGGCTTAAAGTGTGCCGATTTATCTATCTCGCTTACAATTTTTACAGTTTCCTCGATATCGTGCCCAAAGACATTGCAAGAGGCTTTCAGCGTAATTTCCTTGCCTTCACTTAGGTCTATGGTCTGTGTAGAGAAATCGGTTAAGTCTGCACCATCTAATTGCAACTTAGCATTGGGCCACAGCGTCTGTACCGCTTCAAAGTTCAGTGTTTTTAGTAGTTCCGGATCTAATTCCTTCGGGAATTTTACTACGTAGCGCTTCTGTGTAGCATCCCATGTCCAATCGCCCTGTTGATTAGCAATTCGTATGCGATAGAAGAGCTTATCGAGTGGGATATCCTGCCATACCGCGTTCTCTCCTGTAGCATTCACGCTATTAGGGTCAGCTAGTATCAATTGCGCCTCGTAGACCTTATTCCCTTTCTGTCGCGAGTATACCGTCTGGTAATCTTTTCCTTCATTGAAACGATATTCTGCTTCCAATCTGGCGATATCCAAATTGTAGCGGAACATATCTTCTTTAATCTTTGTATTTAACTTTTGTGAGATACGGAAGAGAGCTACCTGACCGTCAAGACGACGACAGATCTGCAAATTATTAAAATTCGGAACCTCCACCCCAGTCTTCTGTACCTCGACCTTTTCTCCATTAATATAGACATCTACATCGCAACGTCCCTGGTAGCCCAAATCCGGACTTTCTATATTGTACACTGCCACTGCAATATGCTGCCATACACCTGGCGTAAGTACCGGCTCTTTGGTAAAGAGTAGTAATTCCGAACCTACTAAGAAGACAAGCGATCCGTCCTTTACACCAGTTTGCCCTTCTAGGCCGTACACCGCACGGAGGGCAAGATTTTCCGATTGCATAAAGAATGTATTTGCAGGCTTATCCATCTTCACCACCATTTCTACCAATCGGGTTACCTCTTCGTAACGTCCTAAGGTCTTACCGAGCGGTTTCATACTGATGTATTCCAAGTTTTTAGGATTTTCCGCTTCGTGCGTCGCCCCCAAGAAACGAATAGCTCGGAATGCCTGCCCGTCCTGTATCGAGACTATTTCCAACTCTTTCACATTATTGGCTTTTGTTGCCTCAGCTCCCTTTTCATCTATCTCAACTTTCACTTTATGCGTACCAGCAGGCGACAAATCTAATTTAGTTGTTAGGGTTATGCTTTTCTTCCCATTCGCTACCCAAGGCGCAGAAGTGCAATCTATCTCTTGCGTGCCCTTCACATCCCCGTCAAGCGATAATGTTATGGTTACTTTACCCGTAAATGGTGTTTTGGATAGATTTCGCAGCTCAAGTTTTACTTCTTGTTCATTCGAGAGATCATGTCCGGAAATACCCGCATTTACCGATACTAGGTCAATATCACCGATGGTTGGGTCGTCTCCTGGCATTACATTTAAGAAGAAATCTCGCATGTCGCCGTAAGATAAACTCGCTTCGTTACACGTTCCCTTGTTTACACTCGCCTTATCGCTAAAGATAACACGCATGCGTCGCTCGCCCGGCTTTGTACCTGCAGGAATATTTATAGTCAGCGTTTTTGTATATTCATTTTCGCCAATTTCTGCTACAAGCTTTTCACTCTCCTCGAACTCACCATTATCGTTCCAATCTATCCAAATGCCTAACGATTTATCGGTAATCGCGTCTTCGTATTCCAGTGAGAAGTGCGCATCTACCTTACCCAGTGCTAAATAAATATCAAATGGCGCAAAGGATTTCGGCTTCAAATCTTTGCTCATATACATCAACCGACCCACGTTTGGTTGAAGATAGCTAACAACTTGATTGTTTACTGTTATTCCTGCGAGTTTACAGCTTGTTACATCTTTTATCGAACCGGGGATACAATATTTATCGTAACCTACTACAAGCGGCAATTCGTTGTCGGAACCGTCGTAATCCTCTGCAGCCTCGACGTAAATCGATACCACTCTACTCTTTGTAAGCGGCACTGTAAACTTATCAGGGAAAGTTATCGTGTTGTCTCCGGGCTGTAGCGTTTGATCAAACAAACGCAAATAATACTTTTCGCCATCCCATACTAAAAGATTAACCCCCGTAAGCGGCTTATCCCAATTATTGCGCACGTGTGCTACAACAGGTACCTCCCCTTCCGGATCTGTACCTTTCCCTTTAGCAGTAGCCGACACCAAGGTTAGGGCATTCGTGGCTGGAACGAAGTCAACTTTCGCAATCCAACCCTTTCCGAGATCTGCATTATTAGCTGACAGGAAATGCACCGTAATACCACCATCCTTCGCCTCTGAGACAAAGGAGAGCTGCTCTTCGTCCAAATCTCCTGTCAGTATACTTCGGATACGCGTGTTTGATATATCTAACTCGGGGTGTTGTGGCACATCGCTCGTATAAATGGCTAAAATAGCCTCGCCTTTTGATGTATTAAATTGCGTAAAAGTCAGACGTACTCGAAGCGACGGATCGGGCGGTAGGAACTTCATCGTGGAAATCTCGCCACGCAAGTAAGGCCCCAATGCTCCTCCATTATCGGTATATATAATGGGTTTTGATAAGTGGTAAACTAGCTTCGGATCCTTTTTCACAAGTCCGTAGATCGGCACTTCTCGCTTCACCGTCTTTTCGTGTACAACGACACGACCGAGATTGTTGACATGCGATAGTAGTGTGTTGTTATCCAGATTCTTATCCTCTTTGCATATTATCTCACAACGAATATCCTTTCGTTCGCCGAGTTCGAAATCGGTAGCAAAATTGAGCATAAATACTACATCTTTCTGGTTCTGTGGCGCAAGGGATTCCACCTTTTCTGAGGCTTGTAGTTCGTCGTTTACATATGCACGGATTTCTACATTTTTTGCCTCAACATCGCTCAAATTCATTAGACGCACTACGTACTGCTCTTTACCCATACGAAGCTTATCCTCAGGGCGTTCCTGCTCTTCTAGCGTCAGATCCAGCACTGTCGTAAATGGTTCGACAGCTAAGCGCGTAATAGCCAATGCATCTTTAGCTTTACTCCCTGCAAATGTAAGTTTTAGGGTATGCTTTGTGCCGCCTTTTAGTCGGAAGTACCATTTGGTATAATCCACAAAATTCTTCTGAATATTGTCCGGACGATCGTACTGACTTGGCAATACTACACCATTATCCTCCAGTTTAAAGCGTGCTGTACTCGGAGTATCAGAGCTTGCATCGATCAAAGCACCTTCAATCAACAAACGCATATCTGGCTTGTTGGTTAGGTCTATTTCACAAATCTGGAAAAGAGCCATATACTCGGCATTCACGCCCACATCGAAGTAATCTGCATCTGTCTGTACCTTAGAATTAGTGCTCGTTAGGTTACAACCAAACATATTCGATCCCTTCGGAGCATCGTCTGCAAAAGTGACCGAACGATAGAATGTTGCAATCTCATTGCCCACCTCAACAGGTTTAAGGAAAGCCGATGGGGTACGAATAAAGGTTTCAACAAATGGCAACTGCTGTTTTGCTGTGATTGGATGCGATACCTTAGCTTGCACGGCTTCTGAACGTATGCCGTAACTCCCGGGATCCGTCGTAGCAGCTACCGATAATATCGGACGATCATAACGTTTTGCGATCTCTTCTGGAATCAGGAATTCAGTTTCTACAATTCCCTCCTTTACAATATCCCAAGTATCTTCTGCTTCGTTGCGCAGGAGTACAGTATACTTTGCGATACGATCGTTCTTCTCCCAAGAGAGCTTCCAACCTTTTGCATCACAGGACTTGCTTTCAAGTACGACCCCTCTTACACGAGGCGCTAATGTAAAATAGGGCGTTGTGTAGGTCTTTCCGGATGCGTCGGTCAAACGCAATTGTGCCGTACTACTCGCAGGAGTATCTGCCGGAAGCAAGAAAATTTCGGAAGTAGAGGTTTTAGTCCCTGATATTAAATCGGTATACGACTGCCCCGCATCGCTGGAGAATGCAACTCGAAACGAACCCGTAATACCTTCCAGAATCGCACGATAAAGAGTACCTGGTTCTAATACATCGCCGGCATTCGGCCATACGATACGCGGATTCTTATCCTCTTCTAAGTAATAGGTAACCGCATAGGGTTGCAAGCCATTTACAACTCGCTGCCCTTTCACCAAAATCTCAACCTCAGTAACTCCATTCAATTCGCTCAGGTCTAGAGTTACTTGTTCCATGTTGTTGAGACGATCTGGCTTACGCGTTGCAACCTCTTCTACCTTTCCTTTTTCAGTATTAAGAACCCATGGTAAAAATGTCTTATTGCCGACCTTAACCTCTAGATCGAGATCGTTAAGCATAATCGACTCGCCATACTTATAGAGCTTTTGCGCAGGTGGATCGTTCCATGCCATCATCACCCGTAGCGCTTTCGTACCTACCGGAACGTTTATCTTTACAGGTTTTGCCGTTTCTCCATTACTAATTTTATCGGTATACCACCATTTTTTCTCTATGGCTACCACAGCATGTTCGGCATTCATAATACCATAACCGAACTGAAAATCGACGTGTTGACGTCCAGCATCGTCTGCAGTATTTGCTACTATGGCACGTAACAGATCGTTACGAATTTCTTCCCCGTTATGTATTTGTTTATAGCGTTCTTGTAGTAGCGCTAGGTGCCCCGTGACTGTAGGACATGCCATGGAAGTGCCGTTTTCGCGAGTATAGCCCCCCAAGGCTTGCACACTGTAGACTGCTTGTCCTTTGGCACAGATGGTAGGGAATACGCGCCCGTCGTCCTGCGGACCCCAAGAACTAAAACTTGTCATTCGCCCTTGCTCGTCTACTGCTCCGACGTTAATGATGTTTTTAGCTCTACGACTCGAAAGACCATAATTGATAACTCCCCATGCATCTTCTGTTGCAGTAAAACAGGCACCTTGGTCGTTTCCTGCCGAAAAAACATGTGTTAGGGTCGGGATTGCATTTGTCAGGATATCTAACTCGTAATCGCTCTGCTGATTGATCAACTCTTTGTACAAGGAACAAATCTGTGCAATATAGCGTCCGTACGAATTTTGTGTAAGTGTAATACCATACTTATACTGCGATATATCCATCTCCTCCTGCATACTCAAGCCGTTGGAGTTAATATTGAAATTCCAAGTATAAGCCTCTGCGCGTGGTGCCATACCTCGCCCCAAAGGATCCAATACTCCAGCTCCGAGCACAGAGCCCGCTACGTGTGTTCCGTGTCGTGCCGCAGCAGCATCGGCACTCTCATTTTCTTGAACATGGATACGATCGCCAAAATCCGGATGCCAAACTACATTACCATCCCAGATCCCGATACGTATTCCTTCTCCCTTCAGACCTCTACCGCCTAATTGCGTAGGAATATTAAGTACCGAGGCACGCCCCAAAACACGACCACTGTAGTTGAGCAATTCTTGTTCTTGTTCAGCTTTTGCAACCGTGAGCACCCAAGGCAAAGCTGCCAATTTCGCTATATTTTCTTTAGGCACTTCTGCAGTACACGTAGCAAAAGTTTCGCTAAATGAGACGATAGAGCCCAGTGCTGCGATCGACGCCTTAATCTGTTCGGTGCTAACCGTTGGTGCAAAATTCAATGAAATACGTTCACGCTCCACTTTTTCGGGCAATAGCTTTGCAGAAGTATCCTTTACTAGTAATTCGGGCGCCACCTTCCATTCTAGTTTCAGTGGCATAACCGAACGTAACTTAGAGTTTTCTAGCTTCGCACTCGGCAAAACGGCGTAGTATGCATTCCCGCCCAGATAACTCAGCAACTTACCACCTTTAGCTTCCCAGAGGGCTATCTCCTTGGCATTCGGGATTTCCTTAAATTGCACTAAAACGGATTGTTCGCGTCCTAATTCCATCCAAGTGCCCTTACCACGAAGCGCTACATTCGGCTCCGGAATAAAGCGGACACCATTCAGCTCTACCCACTCCTGCGCGAAAGCCCATATAGGTGCAAACAGGAGGATGAGTAAAAAGATATACCACTTCCTCATCACTGTACTAATAAAATTATATCACATCCCCGTCAAATAAAAAAAACGGGGTCAAACACATAATTCCTAACACACTAGATCTTATAACAATCGAAAAAATATCAACCTAACGATCTATTATACAATTCCTAAAACTAAATTCCACTCAAAAAAAAACATAACACAAGACCTGTTTGTTCAAAGGTGCTTTCTTCTATAAATACCACAAATTACATTCCACTTTTTGTTGAACAAGGTAACATTCTGAAGCGAAAACCGTAGCATTCCTTTTTTGCTTATATTTACTCCTGAAACTGAAAGAAAAGGACTATGCCGCCCCATGGAGAGGAGGATTTACTCTGCAAACAAAAAGGTTAGCGATACAAATAAGGTCAAAACGACTCATAATAATATATATTCAGTATGAAGAGAAAATTTAGTTGGTATCTCTGTTTTGCATTATGGGTATTACTCCCAATGCAAAGTTTCGCGCAGGAGCGCGTAACTCTGGGCGGACAAAGTTTTATACCGCCAGACAATGTCTCACTCCGCAAGCAACAAGAGCTCGGAGTCGCAACACATGGCAAACACAATGTACTCCTCCAGTTTACAACATTGCCAAAAACTACAGATCTGGAAAGTCTGAGGCGACAAGGAGTAGTCTTAGAAGACTATTTGGGCAGCAAAGCCTATTATGCAACTATTACAAAGGGAACTAAACTCTCTCCACTTGCTAAATTCAATATACGCTCGGTTGTTCCCGTAGAAAGCTCATGGAAAATCCATCCGAACTTGCAGAATAATACCATTCCCACGTATGCACGCACTGCAACTGGTCTCGTAAAAATTGTATTGCACTATGCAGCAAATATTTCGGGCACAGAGGTGCGCAACCTGTTGCAAGCGGAGGGCTACAAGGTGCGTTCCGTTTCCGAGCTCTTCCGTCTGGCAGAACTGGAGGTATCAAGCTCTGATTTTACACGTTTAGCCTCATATCCGTGGGCAAATGCTCTGCGCTTGATAGATGCTCCTTCTACACTTTGGAATCAGCACGGAGCACGACTCAGTGGAGCGGTGGTACTAAAACGCCCCACTATTGCAGGCGGTTATGATCTTCGTGGTCGTGGACAGAAGATCGGGATCTGGGACGGAAACGTCGTTTGGCATCCAGATTTTGACAACAGAGTTCACGTTCAAGAATATGAATTAGCTGATGGCAACGAGTCACATGGGACACACGTGGCAGGCACAGTGTTAGGCAGTGGACTGCTGAATGCCTCAATGCAAGGTATGGCGCCCGCAGCTGAGGCATATACGTACAATTTCAATCGTCAGTCGAATGGTCTCTATGCCCCCGAAGAGATGCGTATCGCGCGTGAAAAGTTCGGCATCGGGTTTACGCAAAACTCGTACGGGATTACCATTCAACCTTTTTGCGCCTATCTCAACGAATTCTTTTACAGCAGTCAGGACTATATGTTAGATCAGTTAGCAGTAGATGAGCCTTATCTAACACACGTTTTTGCTGCAGGGAATGATCAGTCTCATTGTAGTTCTGAGACAGAAGCACTTTGGGGGACTTCTGGTTATGGTACAGTAACCACACGTGCCAAAAATGTGCTTTACGTAGCAGCGACCGATGGCGAAGGGCGCTTAGGCTCTTTCAGCAGCTGTGGACCTCAAGGCGACGGTCGTTTGTCACCACTCATTGCAGCTAAGGGGACAGAGGTTTGGAGTACTTGGACAGGTCCTAACTATCAGTCAGAGACTGGGACCTCTATGGCTTGTCCTACAGTAACTGGGACATTAGCGCTTCTAGCAGAACGTTTTGCACAGCTGAACAATGGTGAGGAAATGCGCAGCGACCTCGTTAGAGCGCTTTGTACCAATACTGCAGATGATGCTGGGCGCAAAGGTCCTGATTTTCAGTACGGTTACGGAATTCTCAATGCGACAAAAGCAGTGAAAGCTATTGAGCAGGCGTATTTTGCATACGGTGTTGCCGAAACGGGAAAGGACTTTACACAAAGCATTACCGTACCAAAAGGGAGCAGCGGCGTACGCGCTATGTTGGCGTGGAACGACCCTACGGCGATAAAAGATTATGCGTGGGATGAGAAGGTGTTGCAAAACGACCTTGACCTGCGCGTCGAGGTGAATGGGAAAAGTTACGAACCTTGGATTCTTACTCCTACCAAAGGACATGTAACCGATGAAGCAAAACGAGGCGATGACAATCGTAACAACATCGAACAAGTAACCCTCACCAAAGACGAGCTCACGGGCGTTGAAACAATTACCCTGCACGTACGCAACAAGGGCATAGCAAATGGTAAGCAAAACTTTGCTATTACATGGTGGTTTGATTCTGAAGAAGGAAAGATCTTGTCGCCTGCTGTAGGAGATATCTATACACCTGCACAAACCATGTATTTGCACTTGCAAGACATTAGTGCCCCTTACACGGTAGAGATCTCTTACGACAATGGCAAAACGTTTAACACGCTAAAAAAAGTAAAGACACAACGTTCACATCTGGAAATACAGCTCCCTAAGAATGCGCCTCTTACCAACGAGGCTAAAGTATGTGTGGTAGATAAAAATGGTAATATCATATACTCGGAGGGAGTATTTACCATTGCACCCTCACCAACAAACTTACGGCTCAAAACGCCTTCTTGCGGTCGTTCAGGGTGGCAACTCTCGTGGAATACAATACCGCTAGCACGTCAAGGTTACGAAGTGCTCGTATGGGATGCTCAGAAACACGAGTACACCTCGATAGGAAGGACGGAGAATGCGGATGCGAATGTTTTCACAATTCCTGAGAATTCGATTCCAACAGGCAACACGGTATATTTTGCCGTAGCAATACGTGTAAAAGATACTTACGTGGCACGCAGCGAAGCTATTCGTGCAGACGTACCTCAGACACTAAAAATAACGAAAGAGACACTTCCGTTTGCCGAGAATTTTAAGAAGCGCGGCTCAGACTATTTTATTACGCAAGGCGGCAAGAATACGTATGTCGGTTACAAGATTGTAACCTTTGATGCACCTGTGGGATCAAATGTATTCCGTATGGGTGTACAAAAGATCAACAATGCATTTGACGAGAGCGATTATTTCGATATGACGAAAAATGCCGACAACGTGTCGCGCCTAACCTTCTGCAATATAGACTTAACTGCATTTGCTCCGAACGAGAAGCTACAGTTCCGTCTGCACGGCTCGTTGGCATTGAATAACAAGGATCTGCTCACCACATCTCGTTTCCGTATTTGGGATAACAACGCCCTTATAAAAGATATTCGTGGTGTAGAGGAACAAATCGGTACGGCGCGCGTAGAAGACTGGGTTTATTTGCTGGAAGGCGGTAAAACGCATTCGCTTATGTTGGAACATGCCGGTAAAGGACCAAGCGACGAAATTAGTCTACGTGGTATCTACATAGAACCCATTGATGCTACAACCAATGTAAGCTTGCAACAATTGCGCCCGATGAAGGATGCCTTCAAACTAGGGAAAGAAAAAGTTGAGATACTACTCTCGAACCGAACGTCGCGCCCTGTAAGCAACTGCGACATCCGAGTTTATGTAAATGACAAGTGGGTAAGCACCTATCCAGTAAAAGAATTGAAAGGCTACGAGCGCAAACCTCTTTTCATTCCCGTAGATTTCTCTTCACCCAACCCGTTTGGTGAGGCATTTACTGTTCGGATGGAAGTACTAGTTGCCGAAGACAACTACCCTGCTGACAATAAACTGGAGTTCTCGGTTCGTAATTTGGGCGATGTTGTTGTACACCCAATATCTTACGTGATACCCGCAGCAGACGGCGGTGTTGTCCCCATCCCCTATTTTGAGAAACGTATTGTTGGCTCGCCGTTCATCTACACAGACAACGGAGGTGGCAGTGGTACCTACAAAACGAATCAGATCTCGACAATTCAGTTTATCCCTAAAGATCCCGACAAACGCCTTCGTATTACGTTCAAAGATTTTGATCTAGTAGGCGATAGTACATACTTAACCGTTTGGACTAATGGGGGTACTGCGATAGCGCAGCTAAAAGAAGTTCCATACGTAGCACAACTGCGAAATAAGGAGGGTGTAGGGCGCTCTTTTGTCTCAGATGCACCCGACGGATCATTAACATTCTTTTTCCGAGCTGGGGAGGAGACGACTGCCGCTGGCTGGATTGCAGAGATTGATTTCGTACCCGTAGCGAACCCTATTTCGCTACTAAAAGCTACGGCTCAAAAAATTGGGACAGAGGAAAATACAGAACTCCCCATTACGGTAACGTTGCGCAATAACTTCCAAAACGCATTGAAAGATGTGACTGTGTCTGTATTTGACACCGAGAAAAAGGAATTTATTACCGAGCAAAAAATTAGTTCTTTACCCACGGGCGAAGCAACTATAACACTCGATAAGAAGCTACAACTCCCGCTTGGGTCTATTCTAGATTGCAAGGTGCTTGTGCGTGTCGACGGCGATTCGGAAGGGTCAGATAACCAACTCCCACTACTTGCCGCGTATGACAAATATTGCATCCCCGGACCCATAAAAGACTTTGCCAGTTTCTATGTCAAGCGCATGCGCGTAAATGATTCTCTCTTTACCCTTGACTATTCTCGCGCACATATTCTTTACGAACTCGCTCCCACCATCCCGATTTACAAGGACGATGGAAAGGTAAAAGTTGAGCTCGGTTTTGATGGTAAGAGTGCACCTGGTTTACTGACCAAGATGTGGGTAGACTGGAATCAGAATGACCTATTTGAAGAAAACGAGTCACAGAATGCCCCCATTCTTTTCTCTCCGAAGGCTACGCTTAACTTCTCGATCCCCGCTGAAGCAAAACCAGGAAAAATCAGAGTCCGCGTTGCTGTAGGAACAACGGACGAAATGAATGAGGGTCCATGCTTCGCAAAAGGATTAACCAAAGGCGATTATCATGACGTTACCTTCGAAATGGAAGCTCATAACCCAGCTAATGGCGATTTGGCGCTTACACGACTCTGGGCAGGCAAGTCTGGTGCTAATCTTGGTGCAGACCAAATGATTAAGTTGAAGATTCGGAATATGGGGAATGTTCCCTATAAGACGAAACTGAAGGTTCGCGTAAAAATAGATGGTGGGGCGGAACAAAACGATGAGATAGATTTCTCCGCTTCACCTCTGAATGGACAAGAAGAACGCGAGATAACCCTACCGAATCTGAAAGCAGATTGGTCTGCACTCGGACGTCATACCCTCATCGCAGCCATAGAAGAGCAACCTGAAATGGTAAATGCAAAAAATAATCAAGTAGGGTTGGAAGTACACCATCTACACCCGAATACACTTCTGACACAGTATGCTCTCGACTTCCGAAATGGCGAAAAGAAAAGCTTCTTGAACCTGAGTGCTTTGAGCTCGAAACTAAACGCATACAAGGAAGGCGACTCGCGCAATTTTGAGTGTCTATTCAATGCAGCTGAGTCGCAGTTTGGCAGAATTATCGGTAGCAAAGGCTTTAATGTAATTCTAAGCAAAGGTTTGGATGGAATCCCAGACGACCGTATCGTTGTGTACATTGGCGCGAACATGCTGGCTTATACCAAAGAAGCAGTTGTCAAATTCAAGCAATGGCAACATCTCGTGGTATCGACTACAATAACCAAAGCAGCCACATGGGAACACGCGGGACGTACGACTGTAAATATCTTCGTAGATGGCGCGGAAAAGGAAGTACACACCTTAGGCGTTGGCGTCCCGAATTTTACAAACTTGGTAGCAGGCGATTCCTTCATTGGTATGCTCGATGAGCTGCGTTTGCACAACATGTCGCCCTTAGAATTAGCATTTTCTATTGGTAACACGATTAACGAACATCGGACGGCAACAGGCTACCCAGAAGAGATTTTCGCACAGTTCCGCTTTGAAGAAGGTCCTAATAACACAGCAACCATTGCAGATGGAGATTATGCGGCAAGTCTGAACTCAACGATTACAGACTACATTACAAAGCCAACGGGCGGTTTTTGGCTTAACCATACGGAAGCTATGATCGCTGATTGTCGCTTCGAAGGGCAAGTAGATGTGCAACGCGAGGGGAATGAGTGGACGGTCAAATTCCACCACTCCATGACAGGTAAATTGAATGCCGTTTCGGGCTCTGTAGTTACTGCATGGGACGATGCCAAAATCAAAGTGAATGGTGCAGACTTTGTTGCAGGACAAAGTTTCGATTTTAGCAATCCGATAAACATTGAGGTTATTCGCAAATTCTTCGGGCAAGAGCTTAAGCAAAAAGTAACTCTAAAGAGCGTACTAGATGCGTCAGATGCTTGCGATATCCTCTCTTTGCAAATACCTAAAGCACATAACACAGACCTTGCGGCAGACTATGCTTATACAACGCCATTGGCACAAGAGCAGACATTGCTCTTAACAGGCGCAAATGCAAACTTCAAGAAGTTTAACGACGTGCGTTGTGCACTGGTACTTTCGCCTGACGCCGTCGCGTATCTGGGGTCTGTAGACAATACGCACAAGTTTGAAAACAACGTAACAGCTATCGACTTCACCAAACCTGTACACATCATAGTAAAAGCAAAGAATGGTACAGAGCGGCGTTACGACTTGCGTTTATGTGTGGAACAGACTATTGCGCCTTTCGCAATGCAGAACGTTGTATATGGCGATGCTGCGAAAGAACTGCAAGGAGTGTCATCCGCGAACTTGCCATTGCGCTATGTAGCATCCGATCCCTCTGTTGCATCAATAGTTGGTAACAAAATCTCGTTCCTTCGCGCTGGAAAGTGCAAAATAACCGCGTTGCAGGACGGAACTGCTAATATTGCTCCTACAAGCTTTACCACCGAAGAATTTGTGGTTGCAAAGAAGAATATCACTGTAAAACCTGCCGTAGGAGAAAAGATAGATTACTTTGCTTATCTCTCTAACTGGAAATTTGAATACTCGGGGCTTGTAAAGGCAAGTGACGCGAAAACAATGCCGCTACAGCTCGCAAAAGCAGCTTTCCGCTTCGAAGATGCAAGCGGCAATCAGTACGACCTTAACACTCTGTTGCCCGCAGGCAAATACAAGCTGGTGAAAAAGGCGAACTACGAAACTGCCTCTTATATCGTTGAACCACAGGGCGCTCAGGTTGAGATTGTTTACGAGAAGTTTGTCTCCCTCCGTTTTGTCGTAAAGGCAGAAGCCAAAGATGTTACGCAAGAAACTCGCTTTGTTGTAGATAACCAGACCGATGTGGTGTACAACGGGCGTGTAATTGTAGACGTCGGCGCACCTATTTCTTACAAGGTTACTTGGAATGGTCTGACCGTGGAAGGCGAATATACACCCACTGGTGGAGAAGAAAATGTATTAGAAATAAATCTGCCTACGCCATTTACATTGACCTACAATGCAGGGGCAAACGGCAGCATTAGTGGAGCTACTATACAGAAAGTTGCACCCACATGCTTCGGAGAAGCTGTACTGGTAGTACCTGCAACTGGCTATCATTTCAAACAGTGGAGCGATGGAGTAAAGGACAACCCCCGACAGGATAAACGCGTTACAGCCGATATCTCGGTAACTGCCGAATACGAAAGTGAGAGTTACACTCTAACCTACGAAGTGGTAGGCGCTGGACTATGGAAAAGTGGAAAAAAAGAGCAAAAGGTGGCACGTGGCAGCAATGCAGAACCTATAGAGGTAGCGCCCGCTACGGCAAATGCTATCTTCATGGGCTGGAGCGACGGCGTAACAACACTGACACGAACGGAAAGCAACCTAGAAGCGAATAAACACCTCATTGCATACTTTACCGTAGAACGCACTCTTCCAGAGGTTAACAATTTTGATGGCGGAGTTTGGGCAGAAGGTTGGTTAGGAATTTCGCAAGGAGAACCCAAGCGCGAGTGGGAAATTACTCGCGTACTGGAAGTTCCCGAATACAAACTCGACAACTTCTTTGCCCTGTGCGATAACCGCGAGATTAACGACGCAACAACCGACTATTTTGCTTACATCTACACCCCCTTCTACAATGTAAGTACTATTACGAATGATATCGGAATCGCCTTTGACTATGCCTTGGCTGACCACTTTTTATCGCCCGAAAAGTTTGTACTCGAGTACTCGTTTGATGGGAAGATGTGGAAGCGTCTCCAAAACGAAATCCCTACAACACAAAAGCGCGAAGAAAAAACCTACATACTTGATAAAACGCTCTTTGTAGGAAAGGCTGAACGCATTCAGTTCCGTTGGAAATTCCACGGACAACGAGGCTTCTTTGTCCTCTTAGACAATATTGCCATCTTCGAGAAGGACGATTCGCAGCCCGTAAGGATACAATTTGCCGTAGATCCTGCCGATGCGGGCAATGTGGTCTATATATTTCCTGGGTTTGGCGAAATGCCAACAGCTGTACAGGAATTATCACGAGGAGAAAAATTTATCCCCGTGACGGCAAAACCAAAGCCAGGTTACCGCTTCTTAAAATGGAGCAATGGTCTGCAAAATCCTCAACTTTCTATAGACGAACCGTTGGTAGAGTCTACTACATATACGGCGCATTTCGCAAGAACTAATCAGCACTTAATCTCATACAGCATTTCGCCTGCTCAGGCGGGAAAGATTACCAAAAGTGGCACACCCATTAGTTCGCAGACTGTAGAAGATGGGCACGATGCCGCTCCCGTAACAGCTGAAGCAACTCCAGGGTACGAATTTGCCTACTGGAGTCTGGATGGCAGTACAAACAAAGTACGTGAAGACAAGGCAGTAAAAAGCGATCTTCATTTAATAGCCGTATTTGAGGTGCGTCGCGCGCCCATTCAGTTCTCGGTAACGTCGGGTGGAGCTCCTGTAAAAGATGTGAATATCATAGTAGACGGACGACTCCTGACAACCGACGCGAATGGTAAAACCCAAATTGAGGTTCCTGCAGGCGAGTATCTCTATTTAGCTTCGCACCCCGATTACAAAGCAGTGCAAGACAAATGCAAGCACGGCGATCAGACAACAGAGGTGACAATAGAACTTCAACCCAAAACGCTTGCATTGTACGATGTAATATTCAGTATCCTCGACGAGGCAAAGAAACCTATTGTAGGTGCAAAAGTTGAGATAGGTACTGAGACCTTTACTGCGGATGCATGGGGCGGATTTATCTTCTCGTGCAAAGAAGGACGCTACCAGTATACTGTGAGTGCCGAGGGGTATAAGTCGGTAGAAAATGCTTTTCTTGTAGAAAAGAAAACGAAAGGTATTACTGTTACACTCGAAAAAGCAACTCCTATTGCTCCAAGAGCGGAAATAGATCAGCATCTCGAAGGAATAGCCGTTATGCCAAATCCTTTCACAGACCAATTCAGGATTGTGAATAAAGCGTTATATAACGCTCAATACGAACTATTTAACGCCAACGGAGTCGTAGTAAGCACAGGTATGTTGCTAGGCGAAGAAACCGTCGTAAACACGACGAATCTGCGCACAGGCATCTACCTATTACGAATTACGACAGTAAAGGGTACTACGAAAACGTATCGCGTGGTAAAAGAATAATACGCGCATACTAAAATAATATGAGGGTGTGTCGCGCATTACGACATACCCTCATTCTTTCTCTTTTGTGGCGTATGTTACGCCATTGGGGGCGTCTTACGAAAGAATGCATAATCGATATAGCCGCGCTCCATGGCTATGGCAGAACCCTATGTTGATAGTAATTGTACAACATTCCCAAATTGCACAAATTAGGGGCGAATCTCCACGCGAGACCCGCCCCATTTTTTCTCCTTATGAAAAGGGTTACCGGATAACAGTGCTTTGTGTATAAGAAAGATAATGTGTGTTCTGACACACCTTGTTATTTAGGTAATTGTGCTCCTACACCCTTTACGGCACCGAAACACTTAATCGAGCTTTCAATAGGGTAACGATTCATAAACATCGATACCTTCGACTGGATGGTACCCACTTGGTTCATCCCCATCGCCGAACGGAACTGGTTCACACTGCTATTCGGGTCATGATTTACAGTTTCCGAATAGGTAGCATTGATAAAGCCATTTAGGTATGCTTGATCCAATGCATTTTTAAGCCCCTGTACATCTTTCAACTCGCGGTTGCCACTGGCAGAAGTAAGGAGATCTACGTCGTCGAATGCCTCGGCATTCACTTGCAAGAACATGCCGCCACCGCTGGGGAGGTTTAGGTCGCCTGCCTTATTCATAAAGAACGCATTGCGATCTGCACTTACTTTCTCGCCCCAGCGCCAACCAGTGGAATAGCCTAAATCTATTGCACCGTTGTAGGTTAAACCTATTATATTGTCATGAATATTAAGATTTACACCCGACTGCGTGCGAATACCATAGCCCATGTCTTCAAAAGCTTTAGTACGTGTCCATACAAACAAGATGGTATTGTGAGCAATCTCTATTGGAGCACACTTCCCATTAGTACGTCCCCAAATCTGGATGGCTGCATAACGAATGGCAGTAAATACGTTGTTCTCAATCTTCACAGGACTAGCATTTTCTACCGAGCACATTATGGCATAATTCGTCATATTATTAAAAACACAGTTACGAACAGTAAGGCTACCTCTTACGATACCATTGATGGCTGGCTTCTCCGTCTGCTTCTGATCAGGAAGCATGATGCCCGAGAGCAGCCCTTTCACTTCGCTGGTCGAAACATCCTTATAGTTGTTCGCCCCACCACGGTCAAACATAAAACCGTCGATAACCACATTACCTGCCGTTATTTTATCTTCGAGTACTATAAGTGCTTTGGAGCCCGCCGTACCGTTGTGCTTACGCTCTGTATAGATGGTGGTGCGGTTTTTCAGGACATCACGCGAGCCGAAGTCGTTAGAATAACCACCGTACATTTCCACGGGCTTAAGAAGACTGATATAGCCTATATCGAGTTTGCCTGTGTAATTACCTGCCGCAAGATAAATCTTATCGCCAGCAGCAGCTTGCTCTATAGTCTTCTGTAAATCCTTCAATGGCGAAGCTTTTGAGCCGTCATTACGGTTATTCCCTGTGGTAGCCGATACGTACCAATCCTTTGCAACACTCACACTCAACGTTAGTGCAAGTACTGCCAGCAATGTCAATAACTTTCTCATCTCCATACTAAATTAAATGTAGTGCAAAAATAACACCACAGCAATACTTTACATACAGTAATTATACGTACGTAAATAAATCAACGTCATTACACAATTTGAGAGCAAAAAAAAGAGGCACGAGCGAAGTCCCCATGCCTCTTGTAAGTAACTTGATTACGCAATTTTAGCGGATCTCAATAGTAACAACGTCTTTTTTGGGTAAGTAGAATTTTACACCTCCTACGGTTTCTCCCACAGCGTAGATTAGGTATTTACCCTGCTTCCACTCGAGTTGTTTCCCTTTTTCCTCGCCACCTGCATTGTCTTTATTGGCTCCGATCATAATACCTGCCTCGAGTGCTAGTTCTTTTTGGTTTTTGTCCAGAATCTCACCCATAACAGCAAAACAATTTGCCGGAGTTGCAGCTTTTTTCCATTCCTCTTCGCCTTTGTCAACCACCGAAGTGGGTAGGAGCATAATGCGAATCGACTTTACGGGATCGTCCTCCGAATGCCCTTCCAAGGCTACGTTAATAATATTCGAATATTGATAGACCTTCTTTGTGGGCATACGATGTACATGGAAATGAGCGCCCGATTCATGCTGATGCTCCTTATTTACCAGCTCGATATTGCGATAGACATGGCTCTGGTTCCCGTGGTTATCCACCGCATAAAGGACAAAGTGGTACTTTCCGGGCTTAATCTTTTTTCCAGCCTTGTCCATGATTTTAATTTCGTGGTGATGCACATGCGCACTGGCCAGATTTTCGAGCGACCAGCTGTTATTATAAGCAAACGCTATTTCCTGATCTGCAGCTTCTTGCATAGTAGCCGTAAGTTCGGGTTGCGATGGTAGCCCCGTGTGCGGATGATTGTCGAAATTGTTGTGGATATCGATAGTATACGATTTTAGGAGCCCTTTCTTGTCGAAGAAATCGGCTTCAAAGTGCATACCATGCTCGTTATTGATGGTAATCTTTTCGTTCTCCTCGGGTCCGTGCAGTGTAATTACAGGACCTTCGGTATCACGTTTTTCCTTATTCTCGCAGCTCGATAGGAGTAGTCCGCCCAACAGGCAAGTAGCTACCCAAGCATAACCTAAAAATTTCATACCTCCTCCTTTTTACAATGAGTTTATGTTTATAACAGTCTATTCTTTTCGAAAGTGCTTGCTTATCGTAGCGCTTCGCGTTTTTCGCGCGAGATACAGGCTATGCAACGCCCGTGTACGATAAACTCCTCGTCGTCGGCTTCCGCACCGCGTGGCAATATATAGCTTACGGGCGCAATATCCTCGAGGCACCAGACCTTCCCGCATTCTTTACAATGGAAATGACCATGGGGAGCCTTGTGCGTGAGTTCGGAACTGAGGGCATACTTTACAATAGCCGGATCTACTACAATCCGATGTATAATCCCCTTTTGCTCAAGCGTACGTAGCGTTCGGTAAAACGTAGTGCGATCAAACTCGCCGGCTAGTTTTATACTAAGCTCTTTTTCGGAAAGTGCGGTGAGTTGTTCTGAAAGGCAACGAAGTACCGCTGCACGACAAGGCGTCCGACGCAACGAACACGCACTCCAGACCGTTTCTGCCATAGTTTCGTTATTTTCCCTCTGTTTTCGTTGCTCTTAACCTACAAACATTGTGCCAAATACCTATAGGCTTTGTCTTTAGAAGACTTTTGCACTATTGTGGCAAATTCGAACCAACCGACACGAAGTCTATAACAAGACCGAAAAATAAACTACAATAGCTACTACTACTAGCAGCCACATACACTATCCCCCCGTAAAAAAAAAAATACTCGTGCAAAGAGTACTTACTCCCTGCACGAGTGGTTGTATCGAGTCTTTACGAAAAGTTACTTAGAAATTTAGAGCGGCATTCTTTGGATACCGCACCTTGTAGCTAAGGCGCAGAGTCTTGGCTTCGCCGGCTGCTAGTTGCAAGTCCCAACTGAGTTCGCCTTTTAGCTTGTCGACTTGCGCACCAGAGCTCTCGAGCAATTCCACTTTAATATTTTCGTTGGACGAGAGCGGGTACTGATCCTTTACTTGGATCGTGATGGCTTCTTTCTTGTTGTTACGAACCAGAATATCGTAGGTAAAGACCCGCTCACGGTTGGAAGATAAGAAGACATCCGACGACTTATCTGCCACCGACTTACGTTCTATCGCAATCCGCGGTTCTGCACCTAGGGTTATGGGCAGTTCGTTTGTTTGGTTGGTGGGCGAAAGATGCGTAGTTCCGGCACGCATCTTTTCGAAAATAATACTTGCTGGCGACGCGAAAAGCCCGTAATTGTTGTAGTTCTTGATCGTAGCAACGAGGAATGCCTCCGAGTTCAGTTTCGGTATTGCCGAATAGCTGTAAACGGCTGGGATCTCGACAGATTGGATCTCGATCTGATGTTCGCGACCATTGGGGAGTATGTCGTAGGGTATCTTTATGTCGTAGGAGACGTTGAGCATGTTGGAGGACACATCTACATCATTCTCTGCAAGCATCCCAACTTTTGCTTCTTCCATCTCCATATCAGACTCGTAGTCTGCAGATTCCTTAACAACGTTACTCATACTCATCAGTGGCATGGCTTTACGTGCATAGGGCACCACTTGTTGCGGCACAAACTCTCGTAGTGTCCAAGGTAAAAGGGTTGGCGCTTGTTGGTAGGTTTGTGCATAACCATAGACGAGGCGTAGTTTTACTGCATCCCAAAAAAGACCGGTATTTTGCGCAATAGCCGCTCTACTAATCAGTTTGAGCGGTTGTTTCGAATCTGCCTCGCCACGGATTTCGTAGCTGTGTTGCCACCGAGCACCATAAGCCAAATAACGAACAAATACTGTGCTATTCACCGCACTTTTGGCAAGTACCTGCAGAATGACACGCCCACGTTTGTAGGTACTTTCGGCACCTATCCCGAGATCTTGCAAATGCTCTTTAGAGTGCTGTAGATCGAGCTTGGCAGCTTGTAGATCAATATCCAACTGTGCGAGTTGCAATGTGAGGCTCTTTTGCTTCTCGTAGATATACTGCATAAACTCGTTGAGCTTCTGCGTCGTCGTAAAGAGAACATCGGCAGGTTTTGCAGCTTGTGCTTTTAATCCGGCAAGGGTCTCTTGCGCAGCAGCACGATCTGCAGCAAGCTTACGGATCCGATCCAAGATCCGCTGATGTGCTGCAAGACTCTCTTTGGCTTGCGGGGTAACGGCGAGAATGTTATTCTGCGCAATATCTTCTATGGCGAACTGCGACGAGAGGGTCGTAATTCCATCCTTTTCGAAAGCAACCTGTAGCGTTTCTTCGCTTGCCTGTGGCGAAAGATTCCCCAGAATCAGCGTAGAAGCTCCCTCCGGGATCGCGACTGTTGCTTGATGCGTAAGCTCTGCTGCGTTTAGATAAACGGTAACTGAGCGAAGCGGAACTGCTTTCTGTTGCATTTTGTCAGCTGCTATTGTTTGGTGTTGCAATGCTAGGAATAGTACAATTCCTAATAAAAAAATACGTGTACTGTGCATGATGTGTCTATGTTTTTACAAAATTCTTTCCCTACAAAAATAAACAAAGCTAATATTGTGCCACACTTTTTCTTTTCTAGAAATTCGCTTTTCTAGAAATTCGCTACGCGTTTTGCGCGATACTTCCCTCCTCCCCCAGTAACGCCGGGGAAAAAACAGAGCATTCGCCCGTCTAGAAAAGCAAAAAACCCGTACTCATACACCTTCGGTACAATCTTAAGGCGGAGAGTTTCCATCGTTTTTTTAAGGTGCTGAGGAGGTGCATATATTCTGCATCATCGCTTTTCGGATTTATTTTTCCCTTGTCGTTACGTCCTTGAAAGTGCTTAATCTCTTGCAGTTGTTGCGGAAGCTTCGTAAACTCGTCGTTCAGGAAATCGAACTGAAAAACGTGCGACTCCAACAAGTTAGCGCCGTTCTTAATACGGTCTTTCATCACATCCACATCTTGCTGGTCGAGGGTAGATGCCCAGATGTTGTACTTGTTGGTGAGTCCGTTTAACAGGTTGCCCGTGCCGGCAGCGCAATCCCACACATAGTATTCGTCCTGCCAATTCTCGCCAAGGACATCGGCTAAGTATTTTTGCGAGAGGTCTACCCAGATTTTTGGTGTGAAGAAAGAGCCCTTGCGTTCTCTATGATTTTTTATAACTGGCAAGGGTTTACTTGGGACTTTCAAATACTGCTTTATAAACTCTCGCAGCTCCTTCTCATGCGCATCATACCGAAAGAGGTACGCTGTACGATCCAAAACATCGCGTACAGCGCCGTATAATAGCCCAAATTCGCGAGTTTTATCATTAGAGGATGTAACATTCCAGTTGAAGTCATTGAGGGTCAGAAATGGCAATATTTCGCGATACGGAAGGAATGCAATTTTTTCGGCATCGAATGCAGCTAGGAAAGGTGGCGGAAGGTAGGTATCGAAAGTGCGCGCTCGCCCGATGGTAAGGATTAGCTGTACCAACGGTTTGTAGATATCGGCGACGGTACCGCGTTTGGCTTCTGCCCAGAGCAAAGAAACAATAGGCGCAGTTTCGGTTTTAGTGGCATTGTGCCGTGTGAGAGGTTGGGTAACACAGAAGTCGATTTTTCCGATACGGGTATCACAGTCAAAGTCAGCGAAAAAAGAATCACCTATTCGGAGTTTGAGCTCTTCTTCCTGTAGGATATTGTACTGCAGCATGCGGTCTATTTCCTCTTTCATTCCTCTTTCATTCCTCTTTCAAAAATACAACATTCACTAACCAAATAAAGGGTAGTAAAAATTGGCGAAATGCCGAAAAAAGGAATACCTTTGTTTCGTTTTTGGGGATATTTCTGAATTTTTCAGAGATGTCTTTTTTGTTGTGATGGTGCAAGGCGGGTTCAATCTACACTCACTCAAATCTGTTCTTTTGGGCAAGGAGCGCGTGAAGCTTTCTGCTGCCGATTACGAACGCCTCGACGCAAGCTTTTCTTTTCTTGAAGCATTTGCCAAAGATCGGGTAATCTATGGCATTAACACCGGTTTCGGTCCTATGGCACAGTGGCGTGTCTCCGAAGCCGACCAAAAAGCCCTGCAATATAATATCATCCGCAGTCATGCTACAGGCGCTGGATCTCCTCTAGATCCGCTCTACGTGCGAGCAGCTATGTGTGCACGCGTGGGTACCTTTCTGCAAGGTCATTCCGGCGTACATCGCGAACTTGTCGAACGACTCGTAGATTTCATTAACTTAGATATCTATCCCTTCATACCTCGACACGGAAGTGTGGGCGCTAGTGGCGACCTCGTACAGTTGGCGCATCTGGCACTAACCCTCATCGGCGAGGGAAAAGTTTTTTACCAAGGAGCGTGGCAACCCACCCAGCAAGTCCTAGATCGCTTGCACCTAGCACCTATTTCGATCCACCTACGCGAAGGACTAGCAGCTACCAACGGCACAAGCGTTATGACAGGTATCGCAGCAGTCAATCAAATCTATGCCGACCGTTTGCTCGAGATTGCAACCCTACAGTCCGTTTGGATGAACGAGATTGCAGCATCCTACGACGACTGGATGTGCGCTCCCCTCCAAGCAGCTCGCCCGCACCACGGACAAGAGCAAGTAGCTGCCCATATGCGTGAAATAGCCAACGGCAGTAAATGTCTTGTAAAGCGCGAACACGACCTCTACAATCCTTCGCTGCCATACGAAACTACTTTCGAGAAAAAAGTTCAAGCCTATTATTCTCTACGCTGTACGCCACAGATCTTAGGTCCCATTTACGAAACCTACGAGAATGCTCGCAAGGTGATAAATACAGAGCTCGTATCGGCATGCGATAACCCGATTATAGACGTAGAAACGCAAAACGTTTACCACGGTGGCAATTTCCATGGCGATTACATCTCACTCGAAGCAGACAAGGTAAAGCTGGCAACTGTGCGACTTACGATGCTTGCCGAACGCCAACTCAACTACCTCCTGCACGACCGCATCAACGGCATACTGCCTCCCTTCCTAAACCTCGGTACCCTCGGGCTCAACTACGGTATGCAAGCCTGTCAGTTTACAGCTACAAGCACCACTGCCGAAAGTCAGACCCTTGCTATGTCCAATTACGTGCACTCGATTCCGAACAATAACGACAATCAGGACATTGTTTCGATGGGCACGAACTCGGCACTCCTCTGCCAGCAAGTCCTCGACAATGCTTACCAAGTGCTTGCGGTGCATTCTATAGCTTTGGCACAAGCTACCGATTGTTTGGATATTGCCGACAAACTCGCACCGCGCACCCGAGCTTTTTACGAGCAAGTACGTGAACTTTGCCCTCTCTTCATCGAAGATACTCCTTTTTACGAGGAACTGGCGCAGGTTGAGGCGGCTTTACGAAAGATTGTATAAAACCATGAAATTTGCGCTTGTTACGGGTGCTTCCCGAGGTATAGGTCGCGCCATAGCAACGGCGTTGGTAGCAGATGGGCATCCGGTATTGCTCAACTACCGCTCTAACGACAGAGCTGCCGAGGAGACTGCTACTATGCTTCGTACCCTTGGTGGCTACGCAGAACTTCTAAAATTTGATGTAGCAGATCCCGAAGCCATCGAAAAAGCACTTGCAGAGTGGGAGGATGCACATCCCGACGATAGTATCGATATCCTTGTAAACAATGCCGGTATCCGCGAAGATCAACTTCTGATTTTCATGCAAAACGACGCTTGGCACCGAGTACTAGATACGGCACTGAATAGTTTCTTTTACCTTACGCGACGCTTACTCAAATCTATGCTTAGCAAACGCTGGGGGCGTATTATTAACATCACCTCTCTATCTGGTTTGAAAGGAGTACCCGGGCAAGTGAACTATTCGGCAGCTAAAGCGGCTATAATCGGTGCTACTAAGGCTCTTGCACAAGAAGTTGCCAAACGAAACATTACAGTTAACGCCATTGCACCCGGATTTATTGAAAGCGATATGACTGCTGAGTTGCCCGTTGATCAGCTCAAGAAACTTATCCCCATGGCGCGTTTCGGGAAACCCGAAGAGGTGGCAAACCTTGCGGCATTCCTAGCCTCCGAAAAAGCTAGTTATATAACAGGCGAGGTGATTGCTGTTACGGGCGGTTTATACTAACAAGAATATGGAACGAAGGGTAGTCATCACCGGGAGTGGTATTTGGAGTTGCTTGGGTACGAACCTCGCCACGGTGCTCGAAAGTTTACAAAACGGACGGAGTGGTATCGGAATAGATCCAGCACGCAAAGAAATAGGTTTCCAAAGTTTTCTGACAGGTGTTGTAGAGCGTCCGCAACTAAAAGGATTGTTGGATCGGCGTACCCGTGTGGGGCTCCCCGAGGAGGGCGAGTATGCTTATATGGCGAGTCGTGAAGCTTTTGAAAGCGCCGGAATTACTCCAGATTACCTAGCCGAACACGAATGCGGTTGCATCTTTGGAAATGATTCGACAGCCGAAGCTACTATTCAAGCTGCTAAGATTGTAGAGGAAAAACGCGATACGTCTTTGCTGGGCTCGGGCTGGATTTTCCAGAGTATGAACTCGACGGTGACTATGAATATCTCGACAACTTTTGGTTTGCGAGGTATCAATTTTACGGTAAGTGCTGCTTGTGCTAGTGGGAGTCACGCTATCGGTCTGGGGTATCTGCTTATCAAACAGGGGTTGCAGAATCTTATGCTTTGCGGCGGCGCACAGGAGGTAAACCCCTACAGCATGGCATCGTTTGATGCTCTAAGCGCGTTCTCCAAGCGTATGGCGAGCCCTACGGAAGCCTCCCGTCCGTTTGATCGCGATCGCGACGGCTTAATTCCTAGTGGTGGCGCTGCTGCACTTGTCTTGGAAGAGTACGAACACGCTAAGGCGCGTGGAGCGAATATACTTTGTGAGGTTGTCGGTTATGGCTTTTCTGGGAATGGTTGCCGGATTTCCGAACCCAGCGTCACGGGATCCGAAATTGCCATGCGACGCGCCTTAGATATGGCTCAACTACAGCCCTCCGATGTAGATTACATCAATGCGCATGCTACATCTACCCCACAAGGCGATGCTATCGAAGCGCAAGCTCTGCACAACATCTTTCACAGTACGAAGCCTTGGATCTCTTCTACCAAAAGTATGACTGGACACGAGTGCTGGATGGCAGGTGCTAGCGAAATTGTCTATTCGCTCCTGATGCTCAACAATCAGTTTGTAGCTCCCAATATAAACTTCGAAAATCCGGACGAGTATTCGAAACAGCTTAACATTGCGCGTGAAACAGTAACAACACCACTCAAGATTATACTTTCCAACTCTTTCGGTTTCGGCGGCACGAACAGCGCGCTCGTTATCAGGGCTCTCTAACATGAAGTTATCCGACACTTTATCTGCCCTCTATACCAAGGATTCGTACAGTGCACTCGATGCACAGTGTGTGGCAGAAGCTATCACATGGGGGCCCGTACTCTTTCAGGTAGCTCGCCTCCTTTACAAATTCCAACTTCTCGAACTTATTGAATCTACAGACGGCGGACTTACTGCCGCGGAGTGTGTGCAACAGTCGGGGTGTACACCTTTTGCAGTCGAACTCCTTTTAGAGGCAGGACTTGGCGCTGGGATTTTACTCATAGACCCTGAAAGCGAACGGTATCGTCTCTCAAAAATCGGTTGGTTTCTACTCAAGGATCCCAACAAGAAGGTGAATATGGATTTTGTCCATGACGTAAATTATCGCGGGCTGTATTACCTAGAAGAGGCGCTTACAGAGGGGCGACCCGCAGGGCTAAAAACGCTAGGGAACTGGTCGACGGTATACGAGGGACTGAGTCAGCTTCCGGAAAAAGAACGCTCCAGCTGGCTCGCTTTCGATCATTTCTACAGCGATTGCTCGTTCGATGCTATACTGCCTTTAGTTTTGGGTAATGCACCCAAACATCTGTTGGATATTGGTGGCAATACCGGAAAGTTTGCATTGCATTGCGTGAGCTATAATCCAGAGGTAAAGGTAACTATTGCAGATCTGCCCGGACAGCTCGCAATGATGAAGGATTTCGTAGCAGGGAAGAAAGGAGCAGAACGTATTACTGACTATCCCATCAATCTGCTCAATACCACCGAAAAGCTCCCCACCGGTACTTGGGACGTGATTTGGATGAGTCAGTTCTTGGTCTGTTTCTCTAAAGAGCAAATTGCACATATCTTGGCATTGACCGCAGAAATTATGACAGCACAAACCCGGCTCTACATCCTCGATCTCTTCTGGAACCTCCAGAAGACAGAAGCTGCCGCACTCTCTCTAACGATGACCAGTGTCTATTTCGCAGATATTGCCAACGGGTGCTCTAAATTTTACCGTTACGAGGTCTACGAAGAACTCATCAAACAGGCAGGGTTGCGTATTGTTAAGATACATGCACAGCTTCCGATAGGTCATAACCTTTTAGAGATTGTAAAAGCATAAGTGTGCACACAAGAAAAATATAATAGAGATGACGCGCGAAGAGATTGATCTGAAAGTCCGAGAATTCCTTATAGAGGATTTGGAGATTGATAAGGAAAAAATTCGTGAAGACGGAAAACTTAAAGATGACCTTGGAATTGATAGCCTCGACTTTGTCGACATAGTCGTGATTGTGGAAGAGAAATTCGGTTTTAAGATCAAACCCGAGGAGATGGTCGGCATCACCACACTCAAAGAATTTTGCGACTACGTAGAACGGAAAGTCCGCGAGCAAGGGCTCTAAGCGTACGCATCCTCTAGCCCGTTATGGCAAAGTGGCAAGGACATACCGACGGCACACCATGGATGCAGGAACTCCTCATAGGCACGATGCGTTGGCTCCCGCTCTGGCTCTTTTATGTGGCTGTGGCAGCAGTTGTTCCTTTTTATTTGCTATTTGCCAAAAGTACCCAAAGTTCCTATCTCTATTTTCGCAAACGCTTGCAGTGGGGGCGACTACGTGCAGCACCAGCATGTTATAGGCAATACTATCGCTTCGGACAAGTGGTGATTGATCGCTTTGCTGCCTATGCTAACAAGAAGTTCTGCTTCGTAACCGAAAATTTAGAACCCTATACCGAACTCGAGCAAGCACCCGCTCCCTTTATGATATTCAATGCGCATATGGGCAGCTACGAAATGGCAGGCTATTTTTTTGTTGCCCAACAGAAGCCGTTTAATAACGTGATTTATGGCGCAGAAACGGCTACCATTATGAAGTATCGTACGGCAATCTTTGCGCGTACGCATATACGACTGATCCCTGTAGAAGCCGATTTTTCGCACATCTTTGCAATCAACCGTGCGATACAAAATGGCGAGATTATTAGTATTGCTGCCGATCGGAACAATGGATCGGATCGCGCACTTGTTGTAGATTTTCTGGGTGCGCCGGCATACTTCCCGTTGGGTCCTTTTGCATTAGCACTACAGCGCGAACTTGCTACCATGGTACTCCTCGTGCTCCGCGATGGTTATAAGCGTTATCGCCTCATTGCCAAACGTTTACCGATCCCATCGCCAACGCTCCCACGTGCCGAAAGACTCCAAAAACTAGCCAATAGCTACGTTCAGGTTCTGGAACAGGTGTTACAACGTTACCCCGAACAGTGGTTTAATTTCTTCGATATATGGCAAGTAGCAGTGTAGATTTGGCAGCGGTTCGGGTGGCTGAACTGATTCCGCAGCAAGCACCTTTTGTAATGGTTGATAGACTATTAGCCTATTCGAAGCTCAGTACTCGCTGTGCACTAACAATATTTGCCGACAATCTGTTTGCAGAAAAGGGTACACTACGTGCCGCTGGGCTCATCGAACACATCGCACAAACATGTGCAGTACGGCTCGGTTTCTACAATCAATATTCCAACACTCAACCCCAAATAGGGTACATAGGCGCTATTAAAGATTTTAGCATCAAACGTCTTCCTAAAGTTGGCGAGACTGTGGAGTGCGAGATCCGTATCGAAGAAGAGGTATTCGGCGTATCGCTCGTTGCAGCACAATGCTTTATAAATGGATCCGAAATTGCACAAGGAAAATTAAAGATCGCCCTAGGAGGTAATGATAATGTTGCGAAATAATACGCCGCACGCCTCCAATACACCCCTACTACAAGCAACGCACGACATTGTGGTACGTTTTAGCGAAGTAGACGCCATGCGTGTTGTCTGGCATGGTGCATATCCACTATATTTTGAAGATGCCCGCGAGACTTTTGGCACAAAGTTCGGTCTGGAATACATGCGGATAGCCGACAATGGTTACTACGCCCCGCTTGTAGCACTCGAGCTGAAATATTTGCGTCCGCTCTTCTATGGCAAACGCTACACCATAGAGATCTGTTATACACCGTCACTGGCAGCAAAAATAATCTTCGATTACAAGATATACGACGAGCAAGGTTTGTTGCATACCACGGGGCACAGCGTTCAGGTCTTTATGGATATGAACTATCAGCTCCTCTGGTACAAACCTGAGTTCTACCTCGCATGGCAAAAGAAGTGTTGTGGGGATGATTGTTTGTATAGCTGACAATATTTCTACACCCTTGGGTTGGAATACCGAGGAAAATCTTGCAGCTGTACGTAGTTCGCATAGTGCACTTGCACGCTACGACGATAAATGGTCTCCGGTTTCCCCTTTTGTAGCATCGCTTTTCGAAGATACGGCTATCGAGCAACATTTCACCGCACTTAATCCGAAGCTCGCTACCACCTCCTATACCCGTTTCGAACAGTTGCTTATCTGCTCCGTTGCCGAGGCACAAAGCGCTTGTGGGATAGATTTAGCAGCCACCGATGTACTATTTATAGTAGCCACTACCAAGGGAAATATAGAACTTCTGTGCAATCCTACGGTTGACGAAAAGCGCACTTATCTGTCTACTTCTGCCGAGGTTGTTGCGCAATTTTTCGGAAACACCAACCCTCCTATTGTAGTATCCAATGCTTGTATATCCGGTGCTCATGCGCAGCTAGTAGCCAAACGCTTTTTAGATGCCGGAAAATATCGTTATGCCGTGGTGTGTGGAGGCGACCTCCAGTCGCAGTTTATCGTCTCAGGTTTCCAATCGTTCAAAGCTCTGGATGACGCACCGTGCCGCCCGTTCGATGCTTCTCGTAAAGGCTTAAACTTGGGCGATGGTGCTGCAACTATGATCTTGGAGCACACGACATCTACCCCACCACAAAAAAAATGGATATTAGCTGCCGGAGCCGTCGCTAACGATGCACATCATATTTCTGCACCTTCACGAACCGGCGAAGGTAGTTTCCGAGCACTACAAGCCGTGCGACCGGAGTCGTTAGATAGCCTCGCATGCATCAATCTACACGGTACTGGTACGCTCTACAACGACGAGATGGAAGCTGTAGTTATCCGACGTGCCGAGGCACTGCATCTCCCCATAAACAGCTATAAAGGCTATTTCGGACACACTATGGGCGCGGCAGGACTCCTAGAAACCATCCTTACCCAACACGCATTAGACCACGGCATTATACTACCCACTCCCGGGTTTCAGAATTTAGGAGTTAGTGAACCTCTGGATATCGTAACTACAGAACGCCCAACCTCGCGGAAAGCCTTTATTAAGCTGATTTCCGGCTTCGGGGGCTGTAATGCTGCACTGTACTGGACTAAAGACCCACCTCCCACGCCACAACAAAAGAAATCTCAATCCCTAACAGCCCTACACCATATATTTTTAACTCCGCAAGAGTTGCGTATTGACCAGAGCACTGTACCTTTGCAAAACGTGGGTGCTAGCTTATTGGTAGATCTGTATCGTAAATATGTTGGCAATTACCCGCGATTCTATAAGATGGACGGTCTTTCGCGACTTGGATTCCTAGCTACCGAACTCCTTGTAGCAGCTGGTACAGACATCCTTACGCCGGAGCGCAGAGAACGAGCTGCAGTAGTTTTTGTGAGCCGATACGGTTCGCTCGCAACAGACCAAAAGCACTGGGATACCATCCGCCACGCGGAGGCTTACTATCCAAGTCCTGCGGTGTTTGTTTACACGCTTCCTAATATCGTTACGGGCGAGCTAGCTATTCGTCATCATATACAGGGCGAAACGGCAGCATATCTTCTCGCCGAAAAGGATCCGACTACTATCACCGAACTACTAGCGCAAACCCTTAAAAACGACGATAATAGCTTCCTTCTGGGGGGATGGCTCGACTACCATAACGACACCGATTTTGAAGCCGACATAACTCTTTACGCCCAACAATAATATACCAACATGGATAATCTAAAGGAGACGCTAAAAGAACAAATTATAACCGCCCTCTCGCTCGAAGATATGACCCCGGCAGATATTCCGGACGATATCGCTCTCTTTGGTGAAGGACTGGGACTCGACTCCATCGACGCCCTCGAGCTCATTGTACTCCTCGAACGGAACTACGGCATCAAACTAGCAGATCCGTCGCAGGGGCGCGAGATATTACAGTCGGTAAATACTATGGCAAAGTATATCGCAGCACATCGAACCAAATGATAGCAATCACGGGCGTTGGAGTCATCTCGGCTATTGGGTGTAGCTATTCGGAATTCGGCGACGCACTCCAAAAGGGAGTTTGTGGCATTCGCGAAGTGCGCTACCTCCCGACGCGACATCGCGAGCTACAAGTCGGCGAAGTACCCCTAAGCAATGCCGAACTCCACGAACGTCTGCGTATCCCCTTCTCGGCATCCCGTTCACGAACAGAGCTTTTAGGAGCCCTAGCCCTCCGCGAAGCCGTAACCTCTGCACAACTCTCTGTGGCAGACTTGCAAACGTGTGCTTTAGTTTCAGGTACCACAGTAGCAAACATGGACATCGTGGAGCACATGCCAATTGCTTCCGAACCGCTTACAAAATTCGGAAACTGCGAACAAACCACCCATACCATAGCCGCGCTAGTAAGCGATTTTGCCTTTACCACCACCGTGAGTACAGCCTGCTCAGCTGCTGCTAATACGTTTATACTGGGTGCTAATCTGCTTCGCTCCGGAAAGTATCAACGGGTTGTAGTGGGAGGTGCCGAGGCGCTTTCGTTATTTCATCTGAATGGTTTTCGCTCATTACAGATCCTCGACGCGCTGCCTTGCCGCCCCTTCGATAAGGAACGGCGAGGGATTAATCTGGGCGAGGGTGCTGCTTATTTTGTATTGGAATCTGTAGAGCTAGCACTCGCGCGAAAGGTAAAACCGTTGGCAATACTCCGAGGTTGGGGGAATGCGTGCGATGCCTTTCATCAGACAGCAAGTTCGGAACAAGGCGACGGTGCCTACCTAGCCATGCAACAAGCGATAACTAGGGCTAAGTTGCAACCCAAAGATATCGACTACATCAATGCGCACGGAACAGGCACGCAGAATAACGATGCCAGCGAAGCTTCGGCCATCCAACGACTATTTGGCGAACAGATCCCTCCCTTTTCGTCCACAAAAGCAATGACTGGTCATGCAACCTCTGCTTCGGGCGCACTCGAGATGGCAGTTTGCTTACAAGCACTACAACGCGGCTTTTTGCCACCTAATTTGCATTTCCAGACCCCAGAGCCTTCTATACCTCTAACTCCGGTTCGCAAAACAGAATATCATGCGCACCTAGAACATATCCTTTGCAATTCTTTCGGTTTCGGGGGCAATGACACCTCGCTGGTACTCTCCCGCTGGCACGAAGAACACGAACAACAGAATCCGTGCCTTGTATCCCCCTCACGCCCCGTTTATCTAAAAGCATTTGACCGATTTGCGACGATCCCTCCCGACAAACTCCCCAAACTCCCGCCACTGGTAGCACGACGACTAGGTGGAGTACTCCGCCGCGGCTTACAGACATCGTTAGCTATTTTGAAACGTGTGGGCGTAGAGCATCCCGACGCAATTATAGTGGGATCTGCTGACGGCTGTGTGGAAGAAACTGCAGCTTTTCTGCATTCGATGATAACAAATACCGAGGACGCGTTAAGTCCCACCCCGTTTATTTACTCAACCTACAACACGCTTGCGAGTCTGATTGCCATTCACACCCGCACACATAGTTACAATACTACGTATTCGCATGGTGCACACTCGCTCTACAGTGCCCTCCTCGACGCCTTACTACAAATCCGATTAGGCGATATCCAAAACGCTCTTGTTGGTTTACACGATAATGAACAAGAGGTTGCCTCAGTCTATTTCCTAGATACCAACCCCGAAGGTGCTCTGTGTGACTTTACATCGGTAGACGAACTCCTAATCCGTTATCCCCCCATCTTGCCTAGTGAACCGACGCAAACTACTAATAGCTAACCTCCAGAGAACAAGATGTGGCGCGTAATTATACTAGCACTTCTGGAAGCCGTTTTGCTCACGTGCGGACAAGTTTTCTTGAAGCTTTCAATTGCACAACTGGGCAATTTTTCTTGGACGTGGAGCTACTTTTCGCGTGTCTTTACCAATCTTTGGCTTGCAGCTACGGGCGTTTGTTATCTACTTAGCATCCTGTTGTGGGTATTTTTATTGAAACGTTATGCCCTTAGTTTGGTGTATCCTCTGGCTAGTTTAAGCTACGTGTTAGGAACCTTAGCAGCCATGTGGATCTTCAAAGAGCCAGTTCCAACCTTACGTTGGGTAGGTTTAGGACTTATTTTGGTCGGTTGTTTCCTCATTGTACAGAAATAAACGCAATGCGCCATCCCAGACTCTTTACGCTCTTTCTGCTACTACTTGGCGAGTTCGCTTACAATGGCGGCGGGATTCACGCTGTTCATGCGCAAAATACGTTGGATTCTGTGGCGACTGCTGCGCTACTCGTACAAATCCGTCAAGCAGCACAATCGGTTAAGAATCTCACCTGCAATTTCGAACAAATACGCACATCGAACCTCCTTAAGGATAGTATTTTCTCTAAGGGGAAAATGTTTTTTCGCGCACCTAACGAACTTTTGTGGAGCTACGACGAGCCCAAGAAAATACGATTCGTAGTAACTAGCAGTGGCGAGGTAAATATTCACGTAGACGGCAAGGAAAAGAATCTTGGCAGCACGCAAAAAAAATACCTCAAACAGATGTCCCGCTTCCTTCTAAACCTCATCTCGGGCAACTATCTCAATGCACTAAACGATTTCCGAACCGAGATTGCCCCACAAAACGGTGGCGGCTACATCCTGCACCTATACCCTAAAAAGAAAGAATTGCGGAGACTCTTTAAGCAGTTTATCCTCCAGTTGCGTCCCGATCTACAATCTGCCACCTCCGTAACACTAGTCGAGAAACGTGGCGATCGTACGCATATCCTGTTCCGTCAACTCGTCCTTAACGCTCCAGTAGATAGTACTCTATTTCGTTAACCGAATGTCGCCGTTAGAGAATCTGTTCCGGATAGTAAATAGAAACGCAAACACAGGCGAGATCTGCTACGAATTGCAACCCGATCCGCAGAACCCTATTTACCTAGCACATTTCCCCGAGCAACCCATAACTCCGGGGGTTTGTATCATCGATTGGCTTACCCGACTAGTGGTACTCGAAGTCGGGCGCCCCTTAGAACTCCTCGCCGTACGAAATGCCAAATTCATTGCGCCACTTATTCCACACGAGCATACTCCCGTAACATTTGCTATTCAACTCACCCAGTGCACAACCATTGACGTAAAAGCCGTAGTGCGGCAACAAGCACAGATCCTAACCAAACTATCGGTGCGATATGCCTAAACGGGTATGCGTTATCATTCCGACATACAACAACGAGCGAACCCTCCTCGCCGTGATCGACTCCGTACTCGAGTTTGCACACCACGTAATTGTTGTCAACGATGGCTCTACGGACGCAACTGCAGAGCTCCTCGCATCGCGAAAAGAGAAACTGCATATTCTAACGCATGCTACGAATCGGGGTATGGGCGCTGCTATCCTTTCGGGGATCCGAGAAGCTCGACGCCTAGGCTTCGATTATGCTATTACCTTGGATAGCGACGGTCAGCATTCTGCAGCCGATATCCCTAAATTCTTAGATGCTATTCAGCATTACCCCGAGGCAATTATCATCGGGAACCGTTTCGATAAGCGACTCTTCTCGGGCGAGAATGCCCAAAATATGCGTGCTAAAAGCAAATTTGCCAACCGGTTTAGCAACTTCTGGTTTACCGTACAGACCGGCATAAAGCTTGACGATACCCAAACAGGATTCCGCGCATACCCCCTCGACAAACTACACTGGCTAAACTGCATCACGCCTCGCTACGAAGCACAACTCGAGTTTATGGTCTATGCTGCGTGGCACAACGTGGAATTTGTCTCTATTCCCGTGCAAGTATACTATGCGCCAAAAGACGAATATGTATCGCACTTCCGCCCGTTGAAAGATTTTTTGCGCATCTCGCTCCTCAACACCATCCTCACCACGGTAGCATTCCTGTATGCGTGGCCTTACAAGGCGATTAAATTCCTCCTAGAGCTCTTGGTACTGCTCGGGCTTTTTCTTGCTATGCTCGGGATCCAAGGTTACCTCCTGATCTATTTTAACTGGCGACGCATTTCTGAACGGGAACGACTATGGTGGCACCGTAAGATACAGATCATAACCGGGTGGCTCGTACGTCACATCCCACGGGTGCGAATGGAAGTGCGCAATCCGCATGCCGAGAATCTCGAAACTCCGGGTATACTGATTGCCAATCATGCTAGTATGTTCGATTTGCTAGCTGTCATGGGGCTCTCGCCCAAACTTATCGTACTCACCAAACGTAAACGAATGTGGTACAATCCGCTCTACGGGATCGCCATCCGTTATGCCGAGTTCCTCCCCATCCGCGATCATTTGGCACAGTACGAGGATAAGCTCCGCGAACTCGTCCAACGTGGATACACCATCGTTATCTTCCCTGAGGGTGTACGTTCCGAATCGTCCGAAATCCTCCGTTTTAAGCAAGGTGCCTTCTATCTAGCGCTCCGTTACGGCTTAGAACTCATTCCGGTCTATATCCATGGGACTCGACACGTCTTGGGGCGACACAAGAAGCTCGTTTCTTCTGGCGAAATCGTTGTGGATATTAAACCGCGTATAGATTTACGAAATGGAGAATACGGAACCACCTCATTAGAGGTAGCAAAGAATCTACGCGCACTTTACAAGCAATGGCAACACGATTTTATGCCAAAATTGGAAATATAACCGAAACTAACACCAAGCAAAAAACACAAAACACCCTATAGCTAGGATAGGATTTGATGACAGAGAAATCGGTACTAATACTCGGGGGCGGTTTAGGAGGATTGATGACAGGCGCCTTTCTTGCAAAAGAAGGTTACCAAGTAACTGTTCTCGAAAAGAATACAACCGCGGGAGGTGGTTTGCAAACATTCCGACGTGGGAATATAGACTACGTAACCGGAATGCACCTATTGGGCGGATGCTATCCGGGAGGAATCTTACAACGACTCTTTCGCTATCTCGAAATCGAAGAGCAGATCTCCATTCGCGACGTAGACCCAGAGAATGCCTCCGAAATTTACATAGCCTCTGATAAGCACACCTATCGTATTGCCTCCGGACGCGAAGGCTTTGTGAATTCGCTAGCAACCGATTTCCCAAACGAGCGCGAAAATCTGAAGCGTTACGTAGATAAGCTCTATAGCATAACCGATACTTTTGTCCATTTCAACTTGTTACCTACCGAAGATTCGTTCAGCATCTTCCACGACGAATATCTGATACCCACCGATAGCTTTATAGCCCAGTATATCCAAGATCCGAAGTTGCGCTCGATATTGCTCTACATGAGCAGTCTGTACGATACCCGTGCTGGGCGCGTGCCCATCTACATCCACGCCTTGGTCAACGTCTTTTACATTAATGGGATTTCGCGATTTGTGGGCGGATCCGCACAATTAGCACAAGCACTTATATCAGTAATTACGGCAAGTGGTGGCTCAGTACATGTGAATACAGAGGTGGGGCATGTAGCTGTGAAAGACAAAGAGATTGTACACGTAGAGAGTACCGATGGGCGTGTATTCCGAGCTTCGCAGTATATATCGGCTTTTCATACGCACGAGCTACTTCGGGTTATAGATCCCGAAGCTTTTTCCAAAGTGTTTAGGAACCGGATTCTCGCCCTACCCCACACGTATTCGGTCTTTTTTGTCTTCATCGAGTTCCTGCCCAATAGTTTTCAGAATCTTAACCGGACGTGCTTCTATATGTCGGATTACGACAAACTTTGGTGTCTCGATCAGTACAGCGACGAGTGGCCTAACGGTTTCTTGTACATGACGCCACCCGATACAAACTCAGACGACCGATGGGCTACACACATGGTAGTAAATGCTGTAATGCCCTATTCTGCCGTAAAACAGTGGGAAAACACCTCAACAGGGCATCGGGGTAAAGAGTATGAAGATTGGAAAAATGCACACGTGGAGCGTATCCTAACTCGCCTTGAAGAGATCTTCCCCGACATCCGTAGCGCGATCCGAGAAATCCACTCGGCATCACCACTTACCGTACGCGACTATTACCACAGTCCCGAAGGCTCGGTATATGGCTACGCAAAAGATAGTTCGAATATTTACAGGTCGCAGATCTCGATCTTTACCAAAGTACGCAACCTCTTTCTTACCGGTCAGTGCATTCGTTTGCATGGATGCTGCGGAGTTCCCCTGACAGCTATCAGTACGGCAGAGGCGCTTGTGGGACGCAACAAAATTATCGAAAAATTGTAGTGCGCACATCATTCCTAAACGGAATAAACCATGCCATTCAGACCGAATAACCCAACTGCAAATCACCCTTCCCAAGATATCGAATTCTGTTCGCCAGCAGAAATAAAAGCTTTTCAAGAGGAGTTGCTCCGCAAGCAATTGCGCTACCTACAAGCGCACTCGCCATTCTACCAACAACGTTTTGCAAAATGTGCCATAGATATCGCCGACATCCGCACCATCGAGGATCTTCAAAAACTGCCCTTTACCACTAAGGAGGACTTGCTACACTACAACCGCGAAATCTGTTGCGTACCCCCAGAACAGATTATCGACTACATCACCACCTCCGGTACTCTGGGCGACCCTGTAACTTTTGTCTGTAACGAGACCGATCTCGAACGTTTGGCATGGAACGAAGCCAAATCTTTTGCATGCGCCGGAATAGGGAGCAACAATATCGTACAGCTCACTACCACCCTCGATAAGCGCTTTATGGCGGGATTGGCATACTTCCTCGGCTTGCGAAAACTCGGTGCAGGTGTGGTACGAGTAGGGAACGGCAATCCGGAACTACAGTGGGATACCATCCAACGTATTAAGCCCGATACCATCATGTGTGTTCCATCGTTTGTACTACGTTTGATGGACTACGCACAAGCGCAAAATATCGATTACCGCGCATCTTCTCTCAAGCGCCTCATCGGCGTAGGAGAGGGTTTACGCAATCAGGACTTCGCGTTGAATCTCCTCGGTGCACGCATCCACGAACGCTGGCCCGAACTCGAACTCTTTGCTACCTACTCGAGTACCGAGATGTCGGCCACATTTTCCGAATGTTCGTACGGTTGTGGCGGACACGTGCATCCCGAACTTATTATTGTCGAGATTATAGGCGAGGATAATAAACCCCTTACGAATGGCGAACCTGGTGAGGTGGTAGCTACGACTCTTGGCGTGGAGGCGATGCCTTTACTGCGTTTCCGAACGGGTGATATAGCAGCTATGCATACCGAACAATGTGCCTGCGGGAGGTGGAGCTACCGTCTCTCGCCCCTTGTCGGACGGAAACATAATATGATCAAACTAAAAGGCACTACACTCTATCCACCAGCCATCTACGACGTACTCGACAATGCGCCTTATATCGAAAACTACGTAGTGATCGTTCGAAACACAGAAACCGGAACAGACGAGGTAACCGTAAAGATTGGGCTTAAAACCCTCGGCACCGAAGAGTACCGACGCGATGTACTCCTAAAGCTAACCAATAGTTTTCGTGCCCGATTGCGCGTACTCCCCATTATCGAGATTTGCCCCACGGATACCATTCGCGCTATTAATTTCCCGCACGAAAATAGAAAACCAGTGAAGTTTATCGACGAACGACACCTCTAGATACCTACCCGCTGATGCTAACGCGTTTTTTCCTTAGCATTTACGACTATTTAGCCACTCACGCCAAACTCCGGTGGGGGTTGTTGATACTACTAACCCTCGCAGCGCTGGCATCTCTTTTCCGCTTGCAATTTCGCGAAGATATTTCCGACTTCTTACCTCAGCATGAACACTATGCCATCGCAACCAACGTTTACCAGCAATTTAATGCAGCGGATCGTATCTTCTTCCTCTTTCGTCTGCGCGACTCTACCCAAACAGACCCTGCAAGACTGGTTGAAGCTATTACCCACTTACAAGCACTAGCAGAGAATAGAAGTATTGCAATCAAGAGTCTTGTCGATTTTGATAGGATCGCCGAGGTGCAAGATTTTATTTACGAACACGCTCCACTGCTACTAAGTGCAGAGGCTTACACTCGTATCCAGCAGCAAATAGCACCCGATTCTATAACCCAAAGCCTTGTACGTGCTAAGGAACTCTTGTCGCTGCCCAGTTCGATGCTCGTAGCACAAAGCTTAGAACGCGATCCCCTGCAACTGTTTGCGCCACTTTTTCAAACGCTTTTGAGTACACTCCCTACTACACAGTTTGAACTGTATGACGGATTTGTCTTTTCGCCCGACGAGAAACTCGCTCTCGCTCTTACACACTCGCCATACGGTGCCAGCGAATCTGCCCAGAATGCTATACTACTCGACTCGATACACACCCTCCTCGACCGTTTTTCTGCCAGCAACCCCGACGTAGAGGTATTGCTCACGGGCGTCCCAGTCATCTCCGTAGAAAATGCGCAGCAAATTAAGAAGGATGCGCAACTAGCCTTAACCCTAGCCACTATCCTGATTTTAGCACTCCTCTTTTACATGCTTCGGCGCGTGCGATACCTACTGCTTATCCTCCTCTCGTTGCTTTTCGGCGGACTTATAGCACTTGCTGCGCTGGCATGGATCCGAAGCGAAGTATCGCTTATCGTACTTGGTATCTCGTCGATCATGACGGGGATTGCAGTCAACTACCCGCTCCATTTCCTTTCGCATCTGCGCCACAAACCAACGCCACGAGCTGTATTGCAGGACATCATTTCGCCCCTAGTTATTGGCAACATCACTACCGTAGCGGCATTTAGCGCCCTGATACCACTAGCAGCGCCCGCACTGCGCGACCTCGGTATCTTTGCAACATTTATGCTTGTGGGGACTATCCTATTTGTGATCCTCTTTTTGCCACACCTCTGCGAAAAAAAACGCATAGCCCAAGTGATTGCACCCCAGACGGTGGACAACGAACCAGAATATATCCCACGCCCACCACGCAGACGATGGTTATACCTTTCTATTCTATTTATTGCAACGCTCGTTTTAGGCTATTTTAGCCTCTCTACGCGCTTTAATTCCGACCTCCGTGCTCTTAACTACCTCTCGCCTGTTCAACAGCGCGTCCTTGCAAATATGACGGCATTACAACCTCCTCAACACGATACCACGCAAGTCTATTTTACAGTGACCGCAGCTACCACAGAAGCGGCATTACAACGTGCCCTAGCTTACTTTCCCAACCTTTGGTGGGTCGACGCGCAAACCCTCCAACAGCGTGCTCAGCGTTGGAACGATTTTTTAGTTCGTTATTCCACGACATTTACGCAAGTACTCCCCGCCGCATGGGAAAAATCCGGATTCCGCCCAGAAGCACTACACTCCTACGAAGCTCTCTCCCCCGATGCCTTAGATAGCTACCCCGAAGGTTTAGAACTGCTTAGGAGTATGAACTTTGCGCAACAACTCGTGGGTAGTACTCTGGTTGTCGCACAGCAACTTCCTATTGCAGAAACTGCGAAACGTATTGCCCAATTTCATGCAGCTGATCCCGAGCATTTCTACGCATTTACCCCTCGCGATATGAACGAGACGCTGGCACAATCACTTGCCGACAATTTTAACTACATCGGCTATGTGAGCGGGACGCTTGTTTTCCTCTTCCTGTGGCTTTCGTTTCGTCGTTTGCGCTATGCACTGATCGCATTCCTACCCATGTTGGTTACCTGGCTTTGGATTCTTGGAACGATGCATCTCCTCGGCTTAAGCTTTAACCTTGTAAATATTATACTCGCTACCTTTATTTTTGGACAAGGGGACGATTACAGTATCTTCATGACCGAGGGGCTCATTTACGAGTATTCGCGCCATCGGCGTATTTTAGCACACTACAAGCGCAGTATATTGTTTTCGGCAGCTATTATGTTCATCGGGATGGGCTCGCTGATTCTGGCGCAACACCCTGCTTTACGTTCCCTTGGTGAGCTAACCGTAGTAGGCATGGGGGCTGTAGTACTGCTGACGTACCTGATTCCGCCGCTACTTTTCGGGAGCAGTTCAAAAAAGGAGGGGATGAAATCTGTGTATGACACAACATCGTAATTGTCGTAGATGACATAAGCCCCCTTACCTTCCATCTTAAAAAAGTAACAAAATTATATCGAGAAGCGTTCAAATAAAAAAAAAATTACTGAAAGGGATAATAATGACTCGATTAGTTTTATTTTTTGTGTTTGCAATCTTGTTCACTTCATTGCAATTTTCGTGTCAAAAGGAAGTCCCAATTTTTAATGAGGATGTTGCTACTGAACACTCTAAAGTAGGATTAAATGCGTCTGCTCCACAGAATACAGTACTACACAATGAGCTTAAAGCATTCAATAGTGAGTTTGCTGCAAAGGTCGCTAACCGAACAGATATTTCAGAAATTGAGAGTTTCTGGTCTGTTTTTACAAAAGTAATTTCAATTGCTTCGGCTGATATAATTGGCTTTGCAGGAGGACTAAAAGCAGGAGCTCCTATTGCAGCTTTAGTAGGTCTTCCAACAGGTGGAGCTGGTGCAATTGCAATTGAAGTCTCAGTAGGGGCATTAGCTGGCGCCTCCGCTTCACTGGCAACATCTAGAGAGCTGAACTATGCTAAAAACGTCGAATACTATGAATCCGGTTATACAATAAATTCTGTTTCGCCTAAATATAAACCATACACTGTTAGCGGAAAGCTTCATAATGAGTGGGTGGTAAAACTTGATACAAATGAAGATTACTACATGTATTACTTACCCGAAGATGTAAAGAAAATTGTCTACGACACTGCTTTTATTCGTAAAAAGAAATTGATGCTTGATATAATCGGACGTCATCGTAATGATACGAACAAGAAAAACTTGATTAAAGATTTAGTACAAAACGACCTTATAAACAAAAATATGGGGGACATTTATGAATTGTTCTTTGAAGCATACGATCAATCGAGAACCTTTGATGATATAAGAACCGTGGTTGATACTTATACCGAAAAAATATTGTTTGAATCTAATTTACCTCATGAAGACAAATCTGTTTTGATTGCTTCTTTTGATGTGGCTTTAGAGAGTCCGTATTTATGGCTCTCACAAAAGAAAGATTTGTTCGGTGGAAAAATAAGACCGTGGAAATAATTCTTTTTTGTGATGAAAAGGAATTTATATCCGTTATTCTTGCGCATCAGTTTCCTTCTTTGTGTACTAGGAGGGAGTGCTATATCGGTAAAAGCCGCATGGTATAGTTCTTTTATAAGCGTTGAAGATAAAATAACAGAGTATAATCCAAATTCCATCGCTTCCGTCACAGATACCTTGCAAACTAGTATTGTAGATTCCCACAATGCGGAAGTTAAGCCGATTGATAGTACTCGTATTCTGAGTATCAAGATACAACCCCAGAAGGTGCTATTGCCGATAAACTACAAGCGAAAGTTACACAAACCGTATTTACAACCGATTATTACTCAATATTTTATAGATAATAAGTCAGAAATAT
>CAUTNK010000006.1:0-140620 GCA_963540065.1 uncultured Bacteroidia bacterium | reverse complement strand
TACAACGGATACGATAAGCCATGAAATTACCATGAGAGTCGGTCACTTGCAACTTATCGTTACCTATTAGAGCATCTACGTCTACCTGAATCCAACGCCAATCCTTTAATTTGGAAGTAGGAGATACATCATCAAACTGATTCCAGTTAGAAATATCATTCAGATAATCTTCCAACTGCTTTTCTGGGTCTCCGGAACTGACTTTTCCGAAACTAGATGTAGGAGGGGTGGTAGCATTATTCCATCTCGTCTTAAAGAGCTCAAAATTACCTACGGAGACAAGGTCAGGATCTGTAGGATGCACATACGCGATCATATTAAGATAAAAAGTATATCCTGCAGCTTTCGTTCTAGCACGACTAAAGTCTACGACCTTAGAGCCTGCACAGTGTTTCTCGCTGGAAAGTGGCGGTAATAAGGCTCCTCCTCTCTGTCCTTGATTACGAACAGAGGTCTCCGCACCTGATACGTGAAGGACTAAAATTCCCTCATCCGATTCTATCGCATACGCCTTACGTGTCCCTTTCATTGGAAAGGCTTTCTGTGTATAACGCGGAATAGTAATAGGCGTAGGGTAATCCGTTACTTTAACTGTAGCCGTCTTATTCCCTGCCATAATGTAGAAATATTCTTTCTGTACCGATGGTATACTAATCCCCCGCACAACTCCATAGTTATTCCCCAAATAATAAATCGGTACAATCTGATCCATAATAATATCCGGATTAGGTCCCATAGCAAGTCCTTCCTGATAAGTAACCACAACATACCCCCCTGAAGCAGGTGCCTGTTGCACAGACTCTACTATAATGCCGGGAAAAGTAGCATTTGGCTTCCGTCCGGTCTGGTAACCATCGTCGACTCCAGAAAGATCATCACTAGGCGATTTATCCGAAAAATGCTCTTCATAGGGTGTAATAATAGACGTCTCGCCTTTATTGAGCCAGAAAAAAAGACCATCACTATACCTAGGATCATCTTTACTAATCCTAACTCCCCACTTCCCATTCGTACCCGGCGCATTGGTATTCATCCAAATATCGTGCTTAAACTTGATACGCACCTTCGTATTATCCTCCGTAGCAGTAATATTTATAGAGCGATAGGGCGGGAGCTGCATTTTATTGTAACGACGATCACTCAACGAATAATTTGTCTGCATCGGCACAGCAAAATATCTCCCAGCAGCAGAGGAACCTTTAAGCACCATCATTTCTCGATTAGCCGGTGAAGCAATCTCTAAGTATGCATTAAAATAACTTTCTCGCATCCCAGAATGTGTTGTCTTAACCGATTGTAACAACACTCCTTTTTTAGTTCGATTAAAATAAGGTCGTGGCGCCGAGAGATCACTCTCGCTCCAGTCCAGTATATTTTCTATATACTTATCTCGATCTGCTGTCGGACAAGTTCTAGGGTTACCAAAATGATATGGCTGATAGAACCAATCCTTTTCGAAGGTACCGGGACTTCCATGCGAAGTGAGGTTGATGCGGATTTTACCCGAGGCAGGAATATCGAAATCATGCGTCCCAAAAGCGGGTTGTGCAGGCATCGAGATACGAACCGTAGTAGGTCCACTCACAGCTGTCAAATGGAGATAGACATCGAAAGGATGTTTATCTGTAGGCGATGAGTTATAGGGATTTATTACATGCCCGCGATTAACTTCTGGAACGTCGAACCAATATTCGCGATACCCTTGCCCAAAAACAGATTGTAATGATAAAAAACTAACTATAACAACTAAGAGTGTTCGAATATATGTGTTGCACATTTTTATATTCTTCATTTATAGAATCCTCCCCAGAGAGACTAAAGAATGCACTCAAAGGTAAACATTACCCCAAATACACAAGCGCTTTACACAGAATCGGACAAAAATCTTGTGACTAGGAACTTTATTTTATTCATAAACGCACTAAATAAGCGAGTTGTTTCTCAAAAAAAAAACGAAGAATTCCAAGGAAAACTCCGTCTTTTAATTTTAGTATAGCCTAGAGCTACTGCTTAGAGTTGTTTATTTGCGCGTGTGCGGCAGTTAACCTAGCAATGGGCACTCGGAATGGTGAGCAACTTACATAGTTAAGCCCGAGGTCGCAGCAATACTCAATAGATGTAGGATCGCCTCCATGTTCGCCACAAATACCGAGTTTAATATTAGAATTCGCAGCTCGACCCAACTTAGCCGCCTGTTCTATTAACGATACTACACCTTTTCGATCTAAAGTCTTAAAGGGGTCGAATTTCAAAATGCCCTGTTTCAGATAGTAGGGGAGGAAACGTCCGATATCGTCTCGACTATAGCCAAAAACCATTTGCGTGAGGTCGTTGGTACCAAAACTAAAGAAATCGGCCTCTGCAGCTATTTCGTCTGCGGTAAGTGCTGCACGTGGAATCTCAATCATTGTACCGATCTTAAATTCGATACGATCGTTATATTTCTTAAATATTTCCTCTGCTTTTTCGAGAATCACGGTCTTTTGATTCTTAAACTCATTGACGTGTCCGATGAGCGGAACCATTATCTCTGGATGCACCTCGATTCCGCGTTTTTTTAGAATAAGTGCAGCCTCAATAATGGCATGAGTTTGCATCTGTGTAATCTCTGGGTAGAGAACACCAAGTCTGCAGCCACGGAAGCCCAACATCGGATTCACTTCCTGAAGCTGTTCTACAATATTTCTTAGCTCATCTACTTTAAGATTGAGTTGCTCTGCAAGGGCTTCCTGCTGCGTACGCGACTTCGGCAGAAACTCGTGTAATGGAGGATCTAATAAGCGAACGGTAACAGGCAAGCCCTTCATAGCTTCAAAAATGCCAATGAAGTCCTCGCGTTGCATCGGCAGTAATTTATCCAGCGCTTTGCGTCGCCCTGCTTCATCTTCTGCGAGGATCATTTCCCGCATAGCTGTAATTCGATCGCCTTCAAAGAACATATGTTCCGTACGACAGAGTCCGATTCCTTGGGCACCAAAATTCCGAGCAACTGTACTATCATGAGGTGTATCCGCATTCGTCCTTACTTTGATGAGTGCGAACTTATCAGCAAGAGTCATCAGACGCGCAAAATCGCCACTCATATCGGCATCGCGTGTAGCAATCTGTCCACGATACACACGTCCGGTACTTCCGTTCAGCGAAATCCAATCTCCTTCTTTTAAGAGGCAGTCTGCTGTGCGGATTTCGCGTTTTGAATAGTCGATGTCCAAGGCAGCGACTCCCGAGACACAACATTTACCCATACCTCTAGCTACGACAGCTGCATGGGAGGTCATCCCGCCTCTCGCCGTTAAGATCCCATTTGCGGCATGCATACCTCGGAGATCCTCTGGCGATGTCTCTTGACGCACGAGAATAACCTGCTCGCCTCTCGAAGCCCAGTCCTCTGCAACATCTGCAAAAAAGACAATTCTTCCGGAGGCAGCACCCGGCGATGCTGGCAAACCTGCTGCAATTTGATGTGCTTGGGCAAGCGCCTCTTTATCAAAGATAGGATGCAAAAGCTCGTCCAACTTCTCTGGTTCTACGCGTAGGACTGCTGTTTGTTCATCTATCAGACCTTCATCGATCATATCCATCGCCATCTTCACCATCGCCATACCCGTGCGCTTACCAGAACGGGTTTGCAACATCCAAAGTTTACCATCCTGAATAGTAAACTCAATATCTTGCATATCGTGGTAGTGCTGCTCAAGCTTTTGTTGAATAGAATTCAACTCGGCAAATGCTTCTGGCATCACCTCTTCCAAAGAGGGGGCAATTCGTTTCCTATCTTCTTCACTCACATCCTTCAGTGCTGCCCAGCGCCTTGAACCTTCTAAAGTAATCGGCTGTGGAGTGCGAACACCAGCTACAACATCTTCCCCTTGTGCATTTACTAGGAACTCTCCATTAAATCTTCGTTCACCAGTAGCAGCATCACGAGTAAAAGCGACACCCGTTGCAGAGGTTTCGCCCATGTTTCCGAAAACCATGCATTGCACGTTTACCGCCGTTCCCCACTCTTCAGGGATTTTGTTCAGACGACGATATAGTTTTGCTCGATCATTCATCCAGCTTTCAAAGACTGCAAATATAGCTCCCCAGAGTTGCTCACGGGCATCGGTCGGAAAGGTTTTTCCCGTATGCTTCTGTACCGTTGCTTTGAAATCTGTTACCAAGGCTTTCAGATCGTCGACCGTAAAATCGGTATCCGAAGTTATGCCACGTTTTGCTTTTTGTGCCTTTATAATGATTTCGAATGGATCTTCGGCTTCTTTAGATTCGGGTTTTAGCCCGAGTACCACATCGCCATACATCTGGATAAAACGGCGATAACTATCCCAAGCAAAACGCGGATTATTCGTACGCTTAGCAAGTCCCTCAACAGCTTGATCGTTCAACCCCAGATTTAAGATGGTATCCATCATACCCGGCATGGACGCTCTTGCACCGGAACGCACCGAGACAAGCAGCGGATTCGCCTTGTCGCCGAACTTTGCATTCATTACCTTCTCTAAGTCCGAGATAGCATTCGCAACATCTTTTTCGAGGAGCTTCACAATTTTTTCCCGACCTAGGGTATAATAATCGTTACACGTAGCTGTAGTAATCGTAAACCCTGGAGGCACGGGCATGCCGAGTCGACTCATTTCAGCAAGATTGGCTCCTTTCCCACCGAGCTCATTACGCATAGCGCCACTCCCCTGAGTGCGTCCCGCGCCAAAAGCAAATACACGTTGCAAATTATCCATAATCTTTCTACCTCTTCCTTTCTCCTATTGGTTATCTAATGGATGCAAACTAATTGTTCATCTATATAGAACGTATCTATATCCCTTTTTATTAGAACGCGGTGTGTAGAATTACACCGACTGAATTACTAGCAACACACCAAGCAAAAAGTTATATAGGTTAATACCTACCCACTGTATTAAAATTGTTAGATGTGAGAAATAAACACACTAAAAAGGCTTCCAAAGAAGCCTTAGTTACTCTTAGAGGACTTTTAACGCCGCTTATAGTTGAAAACGACGGAATGCAGTCTCCTCACATATTCCAACGAGCCGCTATGTACAGCCGGTTCTTACTGATAAAAATCTTACAACTCGCAGAAGGATCCTAAAACTAATACGGGCACTGTACAGCTCTGTAGCGTCTTGCTCGCTGAAAGACTGGCATCTCGTATGTTAACGATAGTTCGTGCGAACCGCCAGAACCGGGACCTAACTTACTCACCGTAAGATCGTATGTATAAGCAACCTGCACTTGTGTAAAGCGAACCCCTAGCATAAAAGCCAAAGCATCGCTCCCTGCATAATCCTTCACGAGCGGAATACCACGATACCAAATACCCAACATCAAAGGATTTTTATACCAATAGCCCCCAATTTCTGCTTGCGAGAATCGCCCTTGAATACGAACATTTGCAGCTACGGAAATAGATTGATCTATACCACGTCTGTAAAGACTCCTTATCACGAAACGATAACCGCCAAAAACAGAAAATCGAAACGGAACCCTTGCGCGCTCACTATAGAAGGATATGCGTGGTCTCAACATATGATCCCAAGTTGCTCCCACCCACATTTCTGCAGAGTGAAGGAGAATCGAAGTAGAGATATCGATATCGTAGACCGAACTCTTCCCGATACTCTGCATAGTGGTTGGGCTTTTAGGATTATTTACCAACTGATCACCCCATACGAGTCGGTCATAATTCACCGAATGATGTCGGAAGAAGAATCCCAGACCGGGTCTTAACGCTAGCTTGCTATTCAGTGGGATGGCATACGAATAGTCCACGCCTCCGATAATTGTACCCAATCTACCGTCACCAGCCAGATCTCCGAGCGCAAAGACTCCTATACCACTTCGCAAACTTTCTATATTAATATCATAGGAAGCAGACATAGTTCGATAGGTATTCGGGATAACAGACCACTGATCTCGATAACTCAAAACCATCCGTTGCCCCGAGCTAGCTCCGGCATATGAAGGCGCAATATAGATTGGATTAGCAAAGAACTGCGTAAACTGGGGGTCTTGCGCATGGAGTGATCCTATTGCGCAGCTGAAAAATGCCAACCAGCAGGCGCATATCCACCGAATCTTTCTCATCACTTTCTAAGTAGTGTTACATTACCGCGAAGATCAAAGACCTCGCCATTAAAGAAGTGTCCCTGAGCTCTCCAAGTATAGACACTCGTTTCACACAATTTATTGTTGTAGTAGCCGTCCCAACCCTTTTTAATATCGTTGGATTCAAAGATAAGCTCTCCCCAACGATCGTAAACACGCAAGGTGTAATCTGCGACGCCTTCGCCGTATGGATGAAAGACCTCGTTTGCTCTATCATTTTCGTCGTAAACACCGCCATTCGAACCACCATCACTTGGCTGGAAGACATTCGGGAAAACGAGATGCCCAGCAGGACGTACAATAACGCTCAGAGTATCCTTAGCACGGCAATCTTCCAACTGTCGATTGAAACCTTCCAAAGTTACTAGGAATTTTCCTGCTGTTAGATAATCGTGGATCGGCGAACGATCGGTAGAGACACTCCCATCACCGAAATCCCAAACGAAGGATAGATTATCGCCCTCCGTAAGGTTTTGTCCTTTAATAGTAGCTTTAGGCAACATCACCTGATCGGGATAGATATTAAACTTCACCACAGGATTGGGCAGAACCGTAACCACAGCAAAAGCATAATTAACCCCACCGTCACCTGTAACTGTTAGTTTAACGTGATAGGTACCTACATGCGTATAATCGTGTATTGGTACTTTTTCGGTTGATGTAGTTCCGTCGCCGAAATCCCAGAGATAAGTTTCGTCGTCATGTAGTAAATTCTCGTCACGACGCAGATTCAAACGGAAAGGTACGCATCCTTCATAAGCATAGGCGGTAAATGCTGGATCGGGATATGGCGGAAGAATATAAGCTTTGATAGTTTTCTCAGCTGTACACTTCGGACTTGCAACCCGCAGCGTAATATCATATGCGAAATCGTTTTCCTTCAAACCCCAACGCGCATAAGTATACTGCGGTGGATCGCGCAAGAGACTCGTATTTCCGTCACCGAAAGACCAGTGGAATTTCCAAGCAGCTGGAGCAGGATCGGATAAATTCGAAATATTGATCGTTGCATTGGGAAATACCTGCAACATTGGGGTAAGTGCTAGACGGATCTTTGGTGTTGCGTAGACGGTAACATCCTTCTTCATTACTGATTCGCAGCCGTGATCGGTACTAGCAAGCAGGGTTATAGTATAAGTGACATCGTTGATGGTAAGATTTTCGAAGGTATGTTCTGGATCGTTCATCTCGTGTGGAACCGTACCGTCTCCGAAGTTCCAGATAAAGGTCTTGGCAACAGGACGATTCGAACGATTCTGAAGGGTAACCACCAAGGGGCTACAACCCTTATCGTTGGGCATAATTTCGAAATCGGCACGTGCAGCAGGATATACAGTAACGACGGAAGTCTGTTCGTCTTGACAACCATATTGCGAAACAGCTTTCAATTTCACAGTATAAGCGACATCGTGATCCTCATTGTGCGAATACTGTTTAGATATAACCCCATTGTGAGTTACTGTAACAGAAGAACCGTCACCGAAATCGTAGGTATAAGATAGGTTGGTACCTTTTGATTGATTTTGGAAGTCGACATCAAATGGCGGACACCCCTCACTCTTTCCAACGACTTGGAAAAGCGCTTTAGGTTTAGGATAAACCGTAACAGGGTGTTCAATTTCGGCTTCACAACCATGTACAGAGCGAACATGCAATTTCACTCGTCTGTCCACATTAAGGAAGTTATCGTTATTCACGAGTCTGATTTGTGGATCGGTGGGTGTTTGATTCTTATCGCTATATACTTGCACATCGTCCACGCTCCAAGTGTACTCAGTTTCAGGCGAAGCAAAAACATTGGTATTAATATGGAATCGCGCATCGTATGGCGAACAACCCGGTGCAGGTATAATAAAATCGGGATAAACACCTGGGTGTATCTCTACCGACATCTGCGACTCGTCCTTACACTGCGGAGCATCTGCAAAATAGACTTTCAACTTCAATGTACCATTAACAATTACAGCGGGATTCACCGTAGCATTTGTAAAAGTAGCTATAATTTTTTCGCCGGCAGTTTGCGATACCGTACCTTGTACTGCACTCCACTCGTAGGTATATCCGGCTTTCTGTTCTCCGGCTTCAGCATCCACAACCAGTGGTGTACAACCTTTGTACTTGTTGAGGATAATCTTGGAGATTATTTTTGGGTATATTTTTACAGTTTTTGTAACCTCGGCAGAACAATCGCCATTCATAGCAATCATCCGCACCTCGAAATCACGTGGTGTACCGTCTACGTTGTTGTTTTCTAGAGTAAAGTTTGGATCTTGCTGAACCTGCAACTCTGGTCGCTCCAGTCCGTTGACAAACCACCGGAATTTTACAGCACCACGACTCTTATTGGTAATCTTCACATTCATTGGCGAACAACCTATCGGGTCGTCGAAATCGAAATCTGCAATAATTTCTGGATGCAGAAGAATTTCCTGCTCCTTTGTATCCTTGCACTCCACGTTATTAGGATATGAATGCGTAGCAATTAGCTGTAGCTTAACCGTTTTGTCCGAATTTGTCGAATTCACAAGCGGAATCGTAACCGGATTTAAGTCATACGTTGGAGGTATCGTACCTCCAATTGAGCCCAAAAGATTCCAATTATAAGTATCAGCATTCTGCGAGTGGTTCTGCACCACGACCGAGCCTGGAGTACAGAATGTAGTATTGTCTATTGCAAAATCGGCAGTTACTTTCGGACACGCGGTTACGACCTGCGTTGTGCTAGCCGTGCATCGAGTTTCTGTATTCTCAATAGTCAGTTTTACTTGATAATCGGTAGCCGATGAGAGGGATATATTATTGTAATTGTGCGTATGCGTCGGATTATTGTCGCTACTCGTCCCGCCGTCGGCATAATCCCATATATAGGTTAGCTGCGGCGCCCCCGTCGAATTGTTCGAAAATAGAACAGTAAAGGGGATACAGGCTATTGTTTTATCTACCGTAAATAGCGGATTTAGTCTTGGCGCAATCATCACCTGACTGGTAGCCGGTGTTTTACTTGTACAAATCTTTCCGGATGCATACACTTCCCTCACCGAAAGGGTAACCGTTCTAATCTCGTTAGTATTGGGCTGATGATTCGAGAAAGTCCAAGTGTGCTCGCCTAGGGTATTTTTGGTTTCCTTTTGCTGTATTCCGCCTTCCATATAGCCATAATCCCAATCGAAGTAGCGAGTAACATCGGTACCTGGGACATTCCCGCGCGATATATTGGTAAATGTCACGAGTCTTGGTGTCTGACATATATCTCCATCAATTTTCGTAAACTGTGCTAGGACTTCGGGATGGACAATGATGGGGATCTTCGTTTCTAAGGTACACGAAGTTTCTTCTTGCACGGAGATAATCTTGACATTCCGGACTTTATCTTCTTGCGACTTATTCTCGAACTGATGCTCGACATGCTCCTCATTGTTGGAAATCAGGGCATTCCCTCCATCGTCAAAATCCCACTTATGACTAACTCGAGTCCCCCCCTTGGTATGGATATCGAAAATAATAGGCGATTCGTCTGAGCAGACCTCTGCGTCCAATGCATCCGGTCTGGGCTTCAGCCCTATGGTAACATCCAATCGTGGTGGTACTGTAACTTTGTCTACGGCGATCGGACCAGCCGCACAAACGATACCACCGCCCCAATCTTTCGAACCTTTATATGCGATTTGATAATCGACAAAGTCGTGTGGGCTACTATTGGTAAGCTGTACTTCAACGGGGGTAGGTGGATTGGTTTGTGTACCTGTTAGTATCACTTGCGTCCCACTAGCTGCCGCAACTCCGGTGGGAGTAAATATCCACTCGTAGGTAGAGAGACTGGGCGAATTGCTCAGAAACTCTAACTTTAGTGGATTACACTTGTCAGTAATCTTGAACGAATTTTCTGGTCTTGGTTCTGGATAAACGGTAATCTGTGCTGTAGCTTCTGCCTTACAATTTCGTTCGTTAAAGGCTTGCAGGAGGACGTTTACCGTTTTAGGTGCATCGCTAGGATTAGTATAGGTATAGGTGATATTGGAACCACTCTGCAGGATGGATGATGAAGTACCAACCTCGAAAGTCCATTCATTACGAGTGGCATTTGAAGATGCATTGGTAAAGGTAATCTGCGCAGGTGCACAAACCTTATCACCGGGTGTAATCGTCGCAATAGCCGCAACTACGGGAGGCAAAACCTTAAAAGTATAGGGCTTCGATTCGGAGACACAAACTCCTCCGGTTGCTTTCAACTTAATAGTCTTGGTACCTGGGGTTGTATATATGTATACGTCTGGGTCTAGGGGATCTTGCAGACCTCCATCAACATCCCAGATTTTGGTATAGTTGACTTTTGTAGATGTCTGATCTATCAATTTAATTTTGTAGGGGTTACATTCGTCGATTTTTTCAACAGTAAAATCAGCTTTGACGGCAGGATGTATGAGGTAGTCTTTTCGTTTCTCGCTCATACATTTGAAGTCGTTGTATGCTTTCAGGATTACCGTATAAACGATATCGTGATCGGTATCATTGGTAAATGTATACGGATATCCCTGACCGGCGCCATGATAAGTATTTGTACCATCGGTAACAGTCCACTCTAGACGAGTAGCACCTGTTGCACTTGATGTAAAAATACCGTCAAAATCAGCACACTGCCCTGGACCAGATGCACCTCCATCCGGGAATACTTGCTGTGTGCCATTAACATCGGTGTACTTAACGACAAAATCGGCGACAACGGGAGGATATAGTGTAAAATTGATTTCGTCTTTTTGCATACAACCTTCAGAGTCAACGAGCTCTAGGGAGACGATAGGATTCGTCGGCGTTGATGACATACCGGGGTGTGTAAGAGTAAACTCGTAGAGATTTGTTGTCCCGATTTGGGTAGGTGTGGTAACTACACCGTCCACTTTCCATACTTTACTAACAGCTCCTCCAATTTCAGATTTATCGGTAATCTGAACCTTCCGCATACCATTCTCGTCAGTACAACCGATAGGATCAACACATTCTAGGAGAGGTTGTATCCGAGAACCTAGAATAATGTCTTGTCTGTATTCAAGTGGGCAATCGTCACCAATGGAGTGTAAGGTAACAACAACTGTCCAAGTCTTGGTTACATTTTCGGCGTTAGATAGCTCAAATTCCTGCTCCCATGTATTTGTTGGACTCTTAATCTCGTAGTATCCAAATGCTGGATTTGAAGCACCAAGACCTCCATTTTGTTCAACACGCCATTGTATAGAGCTGGTGTTCTCGATATTGTCTAGTTTAAGCTTAAACTTATAGGGCCAACAACTGGTGCCGACTGGAGTAAGGGTTAGGTTTCCGGCTTTGGGAGGTGGATACGCCATTATTTCGGTAGTCTTGAAGGCTTCGCAATATCCGTTACTAGCACGCATTTGGATGTATCGAGTGCGTTTGACATCAACACTCCAAGGATTAATTACCTTCGTAGCTGCGTTTGTATTTGCTGGGTGCGGATCCGACCAATCGGTAGTTTGTGGTGGTAGGGTACCTTCAGCAGGTTCTATAAGTTTCCATTCGCGCCATTTTGTAAAATCGGATTTATCGATCAGTTCCAACTTCTGTGGAGTACAAAATTCGGAAGGTGCTTGTGGAACCAAATTAGTACGTATGATATCGAAGCGAGGTATAACCTCGGGTTTAACGAGGATAGGAGGATAATCTGGTATTGGTTTATCTGTAGTAACTACAACTTTACAAACCTTGGACTTATCCACGACCGTAAGTCGTGAGTGGAAGTTCTCTGGATTAGCCGTTTTATTTACAGCTAGTGCTGTAGGCTTAACACTGTGTGAGGTAGTACCATCGTAGATAGAACCGGCTCCTATTCCAAATTCCCAAAAGTATGTTACTCCTTTTGGTTGCAGATTTTCGTTTTGATCCTTGTATGCTATTTTCACAGGTGAACAAAGCCCAACAGGGTCTGGCGTAGAGACAACATTCGGCGTAATGACACCTGGATATACCTTAACCTTTATGGTTTTAATGCCGGCACATTCTTGATTGGTAGCTACTACACGAAGTTCGTGTTCGACGGGATCGCCAGCTGCAGTAGCAAGGGGATCGTAGGAATGGTAGCTGAAAGCTATGGGATTGGGTAAGGCTTTTTCAGTAACACCGGGTGGGAGTCCTAAGGGGTTTATAGAACCTGTCTGTTCGTCGTATATCCCTTTTCCGTCCTCTTTCACACCCCAAGACAAAGCAGTAGCATCACCGATTTCCTTGATAACGACATTTCTATTCTGATTCCCACAGAAAGCACCCGCACTAAGCCCAGCGACCTCGACAATAGGATTGATTTGTGGTACCACTTTTACCTTGAAATCCGTTTTAATTTTCTCGGAGCATACGCCATTTCTGTTGACCGTGAAATCGTAAGCTCTGTTAATCTCGTGAATTTCGACAGTCTCGACATTGTTCGGTGCTTTTACTTTACCACCGGGATTCCAAGTATAGTGATAGAAGTCCTCCGTACCGTTATTTGCAGAGATCCGCAACGTACCATTTTTACACATGGTAACGGTAGGTTTGTTGGTAACTGGATCAATGGGCATCGGTTTCCATGTACCGTCGGCATCCATATAGACGAGATCTAGGGTATGTCCGGTTGGAACGATATCGTTCTGAGGATTAAAAATAAACATAGTAGGGGGAGGTGTCGGGGGGGTTACGAATGCATAGCCTAAGTGAAAGACGTTCGCTTTATTTCGCAGACGGTAGTTGACACCTGGCAAGAGCATATCGGTAATATCCAAGACATAGCGTTGCGGATCGGTAGTAGGCAAGAGATTATTTGCTACAAGCCGTTCCCAAAGTACGGCGGAGTGTAGGGAGAGATCGTCGTAACGGGTGTATACGTTTAGGTATTGCTGTAGTCCCACAGCTGGGTCGGCACCATTCACAGGTTCCCACTTACCTCCGACGAGACGTTCTACGATAAATGACTCGTCATGCGTAATCCCGGAATGCCATACCGAGAGAGTGATATACATTCTTTGATTGGTAGGTGTAGTGGGTCTGGTGAGTGGCATCATTCTGACCCCGTTGCACTTTCCAGGTACGGGGAAATAATCTGGCGCAGCTTTTGGAGTTTGCCCGTATGTGTAGGTAATAGGCATGAGGAGCATGATAACGAGGGCATAATACGCGAGTCGAGCGAAGCTGTCCGCCCACCACTCGGAGCTTTGTCCACTTATCTTCATAATCTTAGCACTTATTAAATAGAATGAGCAGCACCGCCATAGGCGTTTACGAATCGTTTTTTTACAAAGTTTCATTCCCCTTTGGCTCTGCGTGCCCTTTGCTACAAAAATAATACCTTCCGGAAGTCTACCAAAACGGTAGCATGTGTTTTACACGAATCTGACCTCTAGCCGCTTTTAAGTATAGTTTCTATGAGATTAAGATTTTTCGTAAAGATTCTGTGCAGCGGTTTCCGAGGCTCTTTGAAGCAAAAGATCGTAGAGAACACACGATGCCATCGCCTCGACAATTACTGGTACACGAAGAACGTAGCAGACATCGTGTCTTCCGTTGATTTGAATTTTTACCTTTTCTTGCGTCTGGATATTAAAGGCATCTTGTATTTGGTGGATGCTTGCTGGTGGACGAAATGCGACACGAAAATACAACGGATTCGTATTGGTGAGCCCGCCAACAATTCCGCCAGCGTGATTCGAAGCTGTCTTTCCCCTAGCGTCTACCAACATATCGTTTTGCTGACTACCTACTCTCCTACTACCGCTAATACCATCTCCAAATTCTATAGCTTTCGCCCCCGGGATAGCAAACATAGCATGTGCCAAGCGCGATTCAACCGAATCGAAAAACGGATCCCCAAGTGCTGGCAGCACTCCATCAACCCGACAAGAAACGATGCCACCTAGCGAATCACCAGTTTCCTGCGCCTGCAGCAAGATCCCATCCCAAGAACCAGTGCCGCCAATTTCTTCGATTTGTGTTACGATTTGCATTCCCGAATTCTGTAAAGCAGCTTTTGCAACAGCACCCGCGAGTACAAGACCAACAGTCATACGCCCCGAGAACATCCCCCCCCCTCGGGGATCGTTATAGCCAAAGAACTTTTGTTGTGCGACCCAATCAGCATGCCCCGGGCGAGGTACCCTTCGAAAATATTCGTACTCTGCCGATTCTGTATTTTGATTCGGTACCCAAATACTTAAAGGTAACCCTGTGCAATGCTGATTATAAACCCCAGTTAAAATTTGGAACGAATCCTCTTCATGCCTCGGTGTTGTCGCATTTTTTTCCGATTTCCGTCGTTGTAAAAAATTGCGAAAATCTATGGAAGCTAGAGGTAAACCCGCCGGAACGCCATCTATTGTTAACAGTATCCCCGCTCCGTGCGATTCGCCACTAAGTTGTATCCGGAAAAGATTTCCAAAACTATTCATAAGCTATGTTGTAGCCCTCTTTTAGAATTTTGCTATTCACCGGATTGTATAGCAGACACATCGTCCTTGCCGCAAAAAAAATATCGAAAAAGTCGTTTCATTCACTCAGAAAACGAGCGAATCAAAGGAACGCGACAAGATCCCCCCCCCTGCCACGTTCCTTATTAAAAACTTTTGCAGAAAACACTACCAAGCGTAAAGAGGTCTACCTGCCATCAGAGCATTCACCTCGCCACGCACGTTCAGAATTTCGGCTTCGCTGTCTATATTAGAAAGCACGCGATCAATAAGATCCACAACCTTTACAATCTCATCCTCTTTTAGACCTCGAGTAGTAATTGCCGGAGTGCCGACACGGATACCAGAAGTCTGGAACGGACTACGGCTATCAAAAGGTACCATATTCTTATTAATCGTTATATCCGCCAGTACTAACGTATTTTCTGCTTTTTTCCCGGTTAACTCAGGGAACTTCGACCGAAGATCGATAAGCATCGAGTGATTATCCGTTCCTCCCGATACAATGTTATAGCCCTTTTCAATAAAGCGCTTAGCCATCGCTTGCGCATTCGAACGTACCTGCTCTTGATATTGCTTAAATTCCGGAGTTAGCACCTCACCAAAAGCAACAGCTTTTCCCGCAATTACATGCTCCAGTGGTCCACCTTGTATACCCGGAAATACTGCACTATTCACAATTGCCGACATTTTCTTTATGACTCCCTTCGGTGTTAATTCGCCCCATGGGTTGTCAAAATCCTTCCCGATGAGAATCATACCGCCTCGTGGTCCACGCAGCGTTTTATGCGTAGTTGTAGTAACAATATGTGCATATTTTGTAGGGTTTTCAAGCAGTCCGGCAGCAATCATCCCGGCTGGGTGCGCCATGTCGATCATAAGAAGAGCGCCAACCTTATCAGCTATCTCCCGCATCCGCTTGTAATCCCACTCGCGACTATAAGCAGACGCTCCCCCTACGATGAGTTTTGGCTTATGCTTCAACGCTTGCGCTTCCATTTCATCGTAATCGACACGTCCGGTATCTTCCTTTACACGGTAGGAGGTAGCATTAAACCATTTACCCGAGATATTTACAGGCGATCCGTGCGAGAGATGCCCACCATGCGAAAGATCTAAGCCCAAGAAAGTATCCCCAGGTTTTAGTACTGCCATAAATGCAGCCATATTAGCTTGTGCGCCGGAGTGCGGCTGTACATTCGCAAAATCGCACTGGTAGATTTGGCAGGCTCGATCGATTGCTAACTGTTCGACCTTATCAACCACCTGACAACCACCATAGTAGCGAGCGCCCGGATAGCCTTCGGCATATTTGTTGGTGAGAACGGAGCCCATTGCCGCAAGCACCTGTTCGCTGACAAAGTTTTCGGAAGCGATAAGCTCAATACCGTGTGCTTGTCTGCTTTGTTCTTCGTGGATCAGGGAAAAGATTTCTGAATCTCGTTTCATCTAAAGAGTATTTTTGAAGCTTTTCAGCTCGTTTTCGTAAAAGTAACTAATAGGCGCGAGAGTGCTTGCCCTCTATAAAGTTAATAAAGGCCTGATTAGCAACTCTACTCCCCCTAGGAGTTGGGTAATCACCCGTAAAATACCAATCGCCCGTATCGCGCGGACAAGCTATATGTAGATTTTCCACTGTTTGGAATTCAACAGCCACGTCTGCCTTCATTTCAGGATGCCGAAGCATACGCGCCATTTCGGCAGATATTTCCTCAACAGAGAATGGAGCATAAATCTGTTTCAGCACATTTTCCACACGCCCCTCAGGTACTGAATTTGCCGCAACGCATCGGTGGTATACATCGGTCAGTAGCGATTCTAAGCCTCTTGTTTTGAGTAACGAAACTGCCGCACGGAAAGCTATAAAGTCTTCAAGGCGTGCCATGTCTATGCCGTAGCAATCCGGGTAACGAATCTGTGGCGAACTCGAAACCACCAAGATTCTCTTAGGTGAAAGGCGATCGAGGATACGCAAAATACTGTCACGAAGGGTAGTGCCTCGTACAATCGAGTCGTCAATTACAACCAAGGTATCTTCGTTTTCGTGCACCGTGCCATATGTTATATCGTAGACATGTGGAACCAGATCAGCACGTGCCGACTCTTCTGCAATAAAGGTTCGCAGCTTAATATCTTTGACGGCAATTTTTTCGACTCGTAAGCGGTGCCGCATGATATCGCGGATCTGTTCTTCGTCGTGCTGTGCATGCAAAAGCATTTCAATGCGCTTCTCATCCAAGGCTCTTTCCAGTCCTCGCACCATTCCGTAGAAGGCTGTTTCGGCAGTGTTAGGAATGAAAGAGAAGACCGTATGATCGAAATCGTTGGCAATTGCTTTGGCAATTTGTGGCGCTAGTAATTCACCCAGTTTCAGGCGTTCGCGATAGATATCCTGATCCGTCCCACGCGAGAAATAGATACGTTCGAAACTACACGAGTGACGTTCTTCGGGATCGCGCACTTGTATATGCTGTAGTGTCGAATTCTTTCGGATAATGAGGGCGTGTCCCGGAGCTATTTCGTGCACATCAGCGGCTTTTACATTCATCACCGTCTGGATTACAGGACGCTCGCTAGCAACAACCGTCACCTCGTCATTATCCATATAGAATGCTGGACGGATGCCCCACGGATCACGACAGACGAAAGCATCGCCATGCCCTAGGAGTCCTGCCATAGCATATCCACCATCAAAATCTTTAGTCGCCTCAGTAAGGATCTGTGCAATATCGAGATGCTGCGCAATCAATTGACTGATCTCGATATTGGCATGTCCTGCATCCTTATATTTCCGGAAAAGCTGCTGATTAGCATCATCCAAGAAATGCCCAAATTTTTCGAGTACCGTAACCGTATCGGAAAGATCCTGCGGATGCTGTCCGAGCGAGATCAGCAACTGAAACAGCTCTTTGGTATTGGTAAGGTTGAAATTACCAGCCATGATAAGCGTCCGCGACTTCCAGTTATTGGAACGAATCTGCGGATGTACGTAGTTGATACTAGCGCCCCCATAGGTTCCGTAACGCAAATGCCCAAGGAAGAGCTCTGCCGCAAATGGTAAATTTTGCTTTGCCCACTCTACATTGTTGAGTTGTTCGGGAGGCAGCGAATTCATGGGCGCATAAACTTCCGAAAAAACGCCCTTTATAGGAGTAGCCGAGTTATTGCGTACCCGATCTATATAGCGATACCCCGGCGGCAGATCGAATTTTACACTAGCTATCCCCGCTCCGTCCTGACCGCGATTATGCTGCTTTTCCATAAGCAGGTACATCTTCTGTAAGCCAAAACGCCAAGTACCATATTTTTCTTGGTAGTAGTCTAGTGGCTTTTTCAAACGTAACAGAGCAATACCGCACTCGTGCGTGAGTGAATCACTCATTTCCCCAAAATCCTCTCTTTAGCAAAGTCGCCCTTTTAGGTAAGCAACTATTTTGAACATATGCGCACTCGCCTTTATTCCAGCCACCGAAAGCATATGCTTATGATACAACTCTTCTGGTGTACCAGACTGACCGAAAACCCCCTCTACCCCAGCACGAAATATCCGCGGAATACTATATGCTATATTCTGTTTCGAGGTTAACAACTCGCAAACATAGCTAGCAACTCCGCCTTGTAGCTGATGCTCCTCTACTACCAACAGATTCGCTGTAGCACGCGCTTCCTGTATAATGACATTATCTGCAAGCCCGTCGCCTAGGGTCTTTACAGCTAGCACCGTCGGCGAGAATTGACCTTCCGCTCGCATCTCTCGTGCAGCCTCTATAGCATTCCAAACAGTTGCACCATGAGCAATGACGAGGAGATCTGTTTTACCAGATCTAAAAACAACCTCCGCACCCGGTGTAAAAATGTCTTGAGTGGTAAAGTTCGGAACCTCGTTGCGTCCGAAACGGATATAAGTGGGCGAGGTCATATTCCCGCGCAGATAGTAACGAACTGCCGCTTCTGTCTCGTTGGCATCTGCTGGTAGCACTACTCTCATTCCGGGCAAGGTTCGCATTACAGCAATATCTTCCAAAGCTTGGTGCGATCCACCATCCGGACCTACAGAAAGGCCTGCATGCGCTCCACCAATCAGTACCTTAGCTTGATTGTAACAGATACTCATCCGGATCTGATCGAGGGCACGCGTAGTAGCGAATGCTGCATAAGTAGCAAACACTGGCTTTTTACCCGCTAGAGCTAATCCGGCAGCGACACTTGCAGCATTCTGTTCGGCAATGCCTATCGAAAAGTACTGTTTAGGGTATTTTGCTGCAAAGTCGTGTAAAAAAAGAGAACGCGTAACATCGCAGCCTAAAAAGATTACTTCTGAGTCAACTGCGGCGACACTCTTCAGCCCCGCTGCAAAGCCCTCGCGCATAGATCGCTTTTCCACTTGACTCATAGCGATTGCGGAATTATAAATACCTGTTGGGCAAGATGAAGAAGTTGTGGTGAGAGCTTTTTTTCGGAATATGTTGTTTCTAGAATCTCCAAAAAGCGCGGTAATTCCGTTTCGGTAGGCACCCTTCCGTGCCAAGCGCTATTATTCGCTATTTCCGGAATACCGTGCCCCATTTCGGTACTTGCCAAAAGGATCTTGGGTTGGGCGAGTTCGGAAGAAAGGATTTTTTGTAATGCGTCATCAATGGCTCTGCACGAATGCCCGTCTACTGTTTCAACTTCCCATCCGAAAGCATGCCATTTAGCGCATAAATCGTTCAGATCAAGCACTTCTTTCGTAGTACCGTCGAGTTGCTGCCCGTTTACATCTACAATCGCAATTAGATTCTTGAGCTTTTGAGCCGAGGCAAACATAGCGGCTTCCCATATCTGCCCCTCCTGCAGTTCGCCATCACCAAGGAGTACAAAGATTTTATTCTCAATCGCATCATCTAACTGCCAAGCACTGGCAACACCCGCAGCAATAGAAAGTCCCTGACCCAAAGATCCCGAACCACATAAAAGCCCCGGCAATGGTGGGCGCATACCTCCTGTATGACGATCGTATTCTTCCCGAATACTAGGATGCCCCTCTAGCCGTGTATCTAATTGACGCAAAGTCCATAACTCTTCCAAAGGGAACTCCCCCATTCGCGCTAACGTAGCATAGTACAACGGCGCTAAATGCCCCACGGAAAGCACAAAAGGATAAACTTCGCGACCATTCAACGCTACTTTATCTACGAAAGCTCTTCCGAAGAGAGTGGCAAGAATATCGGCACTACTCAGACAACCCCCTAAATGCCCAGAACCGGCACGGGTGAGCATCTTAACAACATCGCAACGGAGCTCGTATGCGAAAGCTTCAACCGTTGTAGCATTTGTAGAGGTAGCCAACGTATCGGTCATAATAGCATCAATCCGTTGTAGGGAAGTTAATGCGCTCGGTAACCACAAAGCTTCTGGGATACAAGGCTAGGAGGCGTTGTCGGAGTACATAAGCTTCGAAACGGGTTCTACAATCGCCGACCGAAACCTTGTAGTAGGGCGAATCGAAAGTACGGTAGGCACGTAATCCGGGATAACGCTCCAAGACGTTTGCCATAATACTTTCGCTCATAGCACGGGCGTTTTTACCCAAATCGCGATAGATACGCACCCGGAAGCCATCCATACCCGGATGTTGTGCATTTCGGGCTTTATAGTTTGCTAGTGCCTCGGCTAACTTTCGTGGTTGCAGGATTTCGACCTTTCCGGATCCCGATGCAGACCTACGGAGCAAATCGTAGATGTCATCGCCAACGGTTTCCTGTGCAGAAACCAAGCCAAGACCACAAAAAAATAAAAAGACGGCTAATAAACCTCGCATCCCCCACCGCATTATCCCTTACAAAAGTATAAAAGATAGGCGATGTTAGCACTCTTACAATCAATTCGTGAGCACATCCTTTTGCACGCGATTCACAGAAAAGAGCCCTAGACGGGCGACGAGTTTGTAGGAAACTGTCCTAAAAAAGTGTATGCGCCTTTTTTCTAACTCCGTTTTATCTCCACTCGTTTAACTAGAAGCTAACTAGAAGCTGCGTTCTTTACACGCGTACAAAGTTTTTTTTTTCAAGGGACTATTGCATTGGTGACTTGAATTCAGTAGAAAAAAGAGCGCCCAAATACTATTATTTCAGCGCTCTTGTAAGATATAGGACTTAACTCTTACTTCACGAACGGTAATACACGCCGCTCTGTTTCGCTTTCCAATACCAAGAAATAAAAACCTGCAGAAAGATTGTAGGTAGATAAAGACTTAGCTCCTTCTGGAATTGTTCCACGACCTACTAACAACCCTTGTAGATCAAACAACTCATAATGTACCGACTGCTGCAGTCCAAAAACACGCAACACATCCTCTGCAGCATTGTGGTAAAGCTTAACTTCGGAGAGAGGATTATCTACCACTGCTGCGGGCACTTCCTCTTCGGGCTCTTTGTCCTCCAGTCGGAAATATAGTGTAAGCGGGACGTCTATCAGCACACTTCCTGTAAATTCGTTATTAGCTTTCGGGGTCATAGTAATGGATGTATTCTGCTGACCGTCTTTTTTGCTTGCAACATGCAACTTCTTATTCGAAGCCTTTAGCGTTACCGATATATTCAGTTGTGTATTCCGCGGGACATTTCCGGTAGTCTTCAGTTCTTTCTCTTCAGCACTCCCCTGCTTATAGGTAAGCTTTAATGTAGCGAGTTCGGAACTCGGGGGCACAAAAGTTACTAGACATTCATCGGCTTCGAGAGTGATTTCTAGTGTAAGCGATATCAAATCTTTTAGGTTAATATCGCCTGTATAGGTTTCAGCTGTTTTCTGTAGTGTCAGTGTTACCTCAGGGTTGCTCTGAATAGCAGAGATTGCATTCGTATATTTTATCACCGGTCTGTAACCGCTTACGGGTGTTATTCTGAGCATCAATTTTTTAGCACTTCGAGGGATATTCCCAGGAGCGTCGACAGTATGTTTCGTAGCGTCGTGATCTTCATATTCGAGATGCAGGGTTGCTTTCTCTGCAGTCGGTGGCGTATAGGTCAGTTTTATTTGATTGGTGAATGTAACAACATACTCTGCTTTTGTAATTTCGGTACCTACCTTAAATCCCCAAGGCTTAGTAATATATCCTTCGCCTTTTTCAGAAGGTCTTTCATACTTTGTTTTTTCTTCACCATTTTCGATATCTTTCCTTAGCAAACTTTCTAATTCGAACCACTTTCCGGAAGAATAATCTGGCAATACGAACAAGACATAATATTTTCCTTCTGCTGCCTCAAAAGTTTTACTACCTGCCTGGGTCAAGTCTAGTATATTTTTCCCTGCTGTCGGAACAGTTCCCTCATAAACCGTACATACACCCTCTCCGATTTGGGTGATAGTTACGGGTACTGCCCATAGGTTATTAACTCCTAGTGCAATACACGCCAAAAGCGGGAAAAGCTTTTGAAATATTCTCTTTTTATTCATTTTCCTATTTATTTTTAGGGTGTATAAAAACAGCCACAGACTCTCATTTATCTGACTATATGTAACGTCCGGTAACACTACGCTCATTATGAGCGACATCGCTAGGTGTACCTTCTGCAACAATTGTGCCTCCTGCTGCACCGGATCCTGGTCCCATGTCTATAATCCAATCTGCCTTACGGATCACATCCAAGTTATGTTCTATAAGTACCACCGTGTGTCCGTATTCCAAGAGGGCATCTAATACCTGCAAAAGCTTATCAATATCCGCTATATGCAAACCCGTAGTGGGTTCGTCAAATGCAAATAGAGTAGGCGGGTAGGCATTCGGATCAACCAGATAGGATGCTAATTTTAGCCGTTGCGCTTCGCCACCACTCATCTCGCTAGTACCCATGCCGAGTTTTATGTAATCAAGCCCGACATCGTCCAAGATTTTCAATCGCTTTAGAACACGTTGCGCATAGGTAGCGGTATCTTTTGCAAAGAAATCGAGTGCTTCTCGCACAGTCATCTCCAAAACTTCATAGATATTTCGACCTTGGTAACGCACTTCCAGAATCGCTTCTTGAAAGCGCTTTCCTTGGCACATTTCGCACTTTACGGTAACATCGGCCATAAACTGCATCCCAATCACCTCAACGCCCATCCCCTCGCAGGTCTCGCAACGTCCGCCGGGCGCATTGAATGAAAAAACCGCTTTTGTATAGTTGTTATTTTTAGCCAGTGGTTGCTGTGCAAAGAGTTCGCGGATGTCGTCGTATGCTTTGATATAAGTGACTGGCGTGGATCGCAACGATCGCGAGAGGGGATCTTGGTCGATAAACTCTACGGCGAGTGGTTGCTTGATATCGTCGCTATAGACGACTTTCCTGTAATTCTGTACCGTGGGGCGCATAGCATCGGCAAGAGTGCGGAGTGCGGGAATAAGTGCCTCTCGAACCAAACTAGATTTCCCCGAACCGCTCACCCCGGTTATTACTGTAAGGATGCCGAGTGGGAGCGTGAGGGTGATGTCGTGTATGTTATTAACAAAAACATTCTCGAGGGTAACCGAACTCTTGGTAGGTGAGCGCTGGGTACGTTGCTTAAGTTGCAACCGTCCGGAAAGGAAACCTCCTGTCAGACTATCCTTGCACTGTTCAATACCTTTTACGCTACCGTTGTAAACGACCTTACCCCCCAGAGCTCCTGCCTTCGGACCCAGATCTATGATAGTATCTGCGGCACGGATGATATCCAAATCGTGTTCAACAACTAGGACGGTATTCCCCTGATTGCGCAAACCTTTCAAGACTTTCAACAATCGCTCTGTATCGACCGAATGCAACCCTATACTTGGTTCGTCCAAAATATATAGCGATCCTACCAGCGAACTACCTAGTGAGGTTGCTAAATGTATTCGTTGGGTTTCGCCACCGGAGAGGGTACTTGCCAAGCGATTTAGAGTTAGGTAGCCTACACCAACGTCCAACAGATAACCGAGGCGTGTCCGGAGTTCGGTAAGGATACGCTTAGCGAGTTCGGCATCGTGCGCATCAAGTTGGAGATTATTAATAAAATCTGCAAGCTCGGTAAGTGGACGATCTACCCAATCTACCAGCGATTTCCCTTCTATTTTCACCCATTCTGCTTCCGGACGTAAACGACGCCCATGACACGCTGCACAGATAGTTTTACCCTTAAAACGAGCCAACATAATGCGGTTTTGCACCTTGTGTCGCTGCGATTCGAGGAATTCGAAAAATTGGTCAATCCCAAACAACTCTTTACCATCACCGTGCCAGAGGAGGGCTTTCTCTGCATCGCTAAGCTGATAATAGGGTCTGTGTATCGGGAATTGATACTTGGCAGAATTCCGAATAAACTCCTTCAGATAGTAACTCATTACATTCCCACGCCAACAAAATACAGCATCGGAATATACCGAGCGGAGCTTATCTGGGATCACCAAATCTTCGTCAATACCTACTGTCCGCCCGTAGCCTTCACAAACAGGGCACGCCCCCTGCGGATTGTTAAAATTAAATAGCGCTACAGAGGGTTGTTGGTAACGAATACCATCCTCTTCCAGACGAGCACTAAAATCGTGGTAACTATAACTGGCATCTGCCCCGAGCACTGCCACGCGTACAGCATCGTTACCCTCGCGAAAAGCCGCCTCTACCGAATCGCCACAACGCATAGCGAATGCCGAACTCGCTTCCACCTCAAAACGGTCTATTACCAGAAAGAGCGCCTCCTTGGCCTTATATGCTGCTAAAATAGCATCGCGCTCCAGTTCTATCTGGAATAGGGTTTCGTTCGAAAAGATCCGCGTATAACCATCTAACTGATAGATATCCAACTGCACATCCAAGGCTTCGGTATCGGGCACATCTATCGGCGCCAAGAGTAGCACTCGCTTACCAGAGTTGGATAGAATAAAATCTACCACATCGCCACGCGTATGAGACACAACAGGGCACCCTGTTTTGGGAGAAATAATTTTTCCGACCCGTGCGTACAAAAGAGACAGATACTCGTAAATTTCAGACATCGTGCCGACCGTCGAGCGTGGATTCTGATTGCTAACACGCTGCTCAATGACTATCGCAGGAGGTATACCAACTATCCGCCTGGCATTGGGTTTGGGCAGACGATCCAAAAACTGACGAGCATACGACGACAAGCTCTGTACGTAGCGCCGATGCCCCTCAGCATACAACGTATCGAACGCTAGAGAAGACTTCCCCGATCCAGACAAACCAGATAATACCACTAACTCGCCGCGTGGGATGCGCAATTGCTCGATATCAAGATTATTAACATGCACCCCTTCCAATTCTATGTAACCCGAGCCCACTGACGTACCCTCCCTTGCCGTTTCTTACAGCAAAGATACCGAATTTCGATAGGCTACTTTTGTACCATGCACAAGAGCCCAGCTAGCTAAAGCACGCCTTCTAAAAAAGTACTAAACGCTTATCGCTTTTCCAAGAGCGGAACCTAGGAGGAATGTATTAGCGAACCTTCCACGCCCCGATATTCCGCGTCTTGGCATCAAAGGTTACGCCGATGCCAAGCACTTTTTTACCCTCGGAAAGATAACGCGCCGCATAACCCCGTTCTTCGATTTGTGCGAGTGCGTCTTCCGGAGTGGCAGTATCTTCGAGTTTGAATTCAAAAATGTAGATAGCGTCGGCAGTATGTACCACAGTATCGGCACGTCCGCCGGGGCAATGCACTTCCGTTTGCGCAAACTGCCCCATGAGCGAAAAGACTAGGTAGACTGCTACTTCGCCATCGCGCTCGTGGTAGGTCTCGTTCTCTTTTATGGTATTGTACGGGATGCCGCCAATGATAGATTTTAAGTGCGTCATGAAAGCATCTATATCTCCGGCACGTATCTCCCGAAGGAAAGCTGCGATTGAAGCGCCAGAGCTTTTTACCACCGACGAGTAGCCCTGCAAGAGGTTTTTCAGAAACCCATACCGAACCTCTTCGTTGGGGAAACCGAGGCGATATACATTCCCATCTGCGATGTACTCTTTAATAGTCAGATATCCCGCTTGGAAAAGGATCGGGATAGGTGTATCAACCTCTATGGGGCTTACCTGTAGCTCTTCGCTCCCCATCACGACGTCCTCTTCCAAATTCGGCAGGAAATAATTCTGTGTTTTGAGGTACTGAACCAAGAAGGTAGGCGTACCCGTGGCATACCAATAGTCTCCTAATTCTTTCTTTTTCAGTACATTGAGTAGACTAAACGGATTGTAAACGTGTTCCCCTTCTCTAGCAAACAGATAGCCGTCATAGCGTTTTTTGAGTTCGGCAAGTGTATCCTCGTAGGAGCGATCCAATTTAGCAGCAAGTGTCTCTATCTCGGGCGCAAAATTCGAAACAAGCTCGGTTTCCGTAATACCGCAAATCCCCGCATAGTTCGGATCCATACTGATATCTTCAAGGTTGTTGAGCCCACTAAAGATCGTCAGCTTGCCGAAACGCGATACTCCCGTCAGGAAGACAAAACGAATGTATTGATCGTTGCTCTTAATGTTCGAATAAAATGCATAGAGTAACGAACGGAACTGCTCGTACAACTCGGGGTTATTCACAGACTGCAGAAGAGGTTTGTCGTACTCGTCGACCAAGAATACAACCTGTTGCCCAGTCTGTTCGTAGGCTCTGCGGAGGATTCCTGCGAAACGAAGCGTTAGAGTATCTTCGCTGGTGGGTTTACCATACAATTCTTCCCATTGATGCAGGTGATAGACTAGTACACTTTTCAGCTCTTCGGCATTTTTATACTCTCCTGTATTCAAATCTAGATGCAGTACCGGATACTTCTGCCATGCTTCGCGTCCTTGGGCAACGGCGAGATCCTCTTCTGCTTTTTCCAAATGAAGCCTTTGGAATAGCTCTTTTTTTCCTTCAAAATACGCAGCTAAGGTAGAGAGGAACAGACTTTTCCCAAAGCGCCGTGGGCGGCTCAAGAAGTAAACATGTCCTCGCACCAAATCTCTGATATATTGAGTTTTATCAACATACACATAGCCTCGATTGCGAATATTCTCAAAACTCTGTACACCGATGGGTAAATCTCTTAGTTGATTCATCTTGGTATCCCCCTTTGCAGTACGAAGATACGAAAAAGCCTGCAGCGAAACAGCATGATAGCTTTATACAAACCTAACAGCAGAGTAGCACACCAAATGGTAAGGCACTTGCTCCCTAGTACAAAAGATATCAGGGGATAATTTTGCAAGGCATTAATATGCTCAAAGCGTAAAGGGTGCAGTACTAGACGAATTTGGTCAATTCGTCTAGGCTAACTACTTTTGCGCTGTTGCCTCTTTAGCTCAGTTGGTAGAGCGGCTCATTCGTAATGAGCAGGTCGTGGGTTCGAGTCCCATGAGAGGCTCAGAAATACAAAAGGTAGTTTTCCGTTTAGGAGACTACCTTTTTTCTGCATGTTAGTCGAACTTATGTATCGCAACATGTTGCATCAATAGTAGTCGTCGCCCTGTCCTGAGGGCACGGTAGGCTCGGGAATCCGCCCTGCATTCCGAAATAAAGCTCGCAACATACTATCCTGTTGTCTGTTTTGATGCGCGGCATTGGTGGGGACCCCATCCTTATATTCCGTTCGGCTAATCTCCTTGCCGTCATTCCCCCAAGTGGTCCAGATCCCGTCGGGTTTTCCGTCACGATACTGCCCTTCGATGCGCTTTTTTCCGTCGGGGAATAGACTTAAGAAGAGTCCCTCGGGCTGATCGTTATTCATATTCCACTTCATGCGGAGGTTTCCCGTGTCGTAGTAGAGCTCCTGAAATCCGTGCTGCTTACCTTGTCGAAAGCGCAATTTTTCGGCAAGTTTCCCCTCGTCCGAATAGGAGAGTTGTTCGCCATCCTGTTGGCCTTTTTTCCAGTGTTCGATACGGATTATCTTTCCGCTGGCAGCATAATAATTCCAGATACTATCCTTTTGCTTATCGTAGTAGTTGCCTTTTGCAGCAAGGGTACCGTCGGCAGCATAGAGCAGTGCACGCGCAAGATGCTGGTTAGGCTGCATGTCGACTACTGCTCGTCGTTTCCCCTCCTCGTCGTAACGGATCATCCGTCCGACTTGGAGCCCGTCCTTAAACTCAGCTAGATATGCCACCTTACCATTGCGGTACAATTTTTTCCAAAAGCCTGTTTTCCGACCTTTTGCGTCTGTTTGGTTGAAAATGGTATCGCGTGCAGTTTGAGCAAAAGCCCCCAACGAAAAAACTACTAAGGACAATAAAACGAGGATTTTACGCATAACAAAGTCTTTAGCTGTGATTTATTTTTCCCAAATATTACAAATAGCACCTACATAAAATGAGTGTATACCCGAACGGGATTGTGCATAATATTCCTTTGGGATGGGGTGTTTGATATTTTCGGGCAAAAACGGCGCTGCATACATCGTTTGACACTCTATAAGTCGGGTTGCTTCTTCATAAAACGGAGTCCCGTTTTCTGTATAACGAGTGGTAAGCTGTAGTGCTTGAGCTTTATCCTCTTCCCGCCCGCTATGACAACCCAAGTAGTCTGCAATCGACCGATTTTCAAAATCCATAACCATAAAGTACGGTGCAGATTGCATAAAATCGAACGTATAACGCGCCGGAGCTACAAAAACCGTAAGCGTGGGTTGGTTCCAAAGTGTCCCGACAAGCCCCCAACCTATGGTCATAGCATTGCTCTGATTCCGTGTGCCAACCAACAGTATCGGCGCATTATTGAAATAGGTAAAGGGGTTGGGAGAAAAATCAGTAAGGGGATTCCGTTTTTTCCACTGCGCATCCATACTAATTATCCTCGTTTTCATGGTCGCATTCACACGTATGGTGGTGGTGCGAATGGTTCGTTCGTGCTTCTCGCGCCGCATTGGTTTGCTGTTGTAGAGATATCTGTGCCTTTGCAAGCAGTTCTTCGAGAAAGCGACGTCCTTCTGCACTCTGCTTCTCTTGGGCAAGGTAGTACTTAAAAGTCGGGATAGTATCCTGCAATGCTTGTCGCGAGGCGTGATCCAGAGCAATTTCCACACTCGTTACAGCTTCGATAACGACTTGCAGATCTGGATGTCGTAAATAGGGTATTAGTTGCGAAAGAATTGGAGAAAAATCCAACAGACTCTGCCAACAAAGCGAAAGCAACTGTGCGAGATACTCGGTGGGTAGATTTTCCGCCTTTAGCGCATTACCAATTGCATCTACCAAGAGCGAACTTCGGGCATCTATCAGCAGATCAACTATTTGTCTTGTCAGCTCTTGGTTCTGTGTAGAAGATAGAAGAGCGAGCAGCTCATCGAAAAGCTCGTCAATGCCTTCGTGGCGAATCGTATCCAGCGCGTCTTGTTGGTCGGTGATGGTGGAGGCATGCAGACGCTCTTTCGTTTCCGCAACGAGACGCGCTCGCTGCCTCGTTATAGATAATTCTGATTCTGTAGTCATGGATGTTTAGATATCGGCGCATCCGCGTGATTGGCAACAAAATTACCCTAAATTTGTACAACCAAACTTTGTGTAGGATGTTGCTGACGATTGTTTATACGGTTCTTTTTTCAGTTGTAGCCTATCTTTTGGGAAGTATCCCGACGGCAGTCTGGATAGGAAAAAGCTTTTTCCGGATAGATGTCCGCGAGCATGGCAGTAAAAATGCTGGTGCCACAAATACGATTCGAACCCTAGGGCTCGCCGTAGGGCTAATTGTCTTTGCCATAGATGTGCTAAAAGGTTACTTATCCACCACGTTAGCGTTACTCCTCTTTGTCGTGGCACCACCACCTAGCACTAGTTTGTCTGTATCACTTTTTGCCATAGTGTTTGGTATTTGCGCCGTTGTAGGTCACATCTTTCCAATATTTGCAGGCTTCCGTGGCGGGAAAGGTGTTGCTACACTCTGTGGCGTAGTTTTAGGTCTTCATCCCCTTGCTACCCTTTGTGCACTGGGTGTCTTTGCACTCGTACTCGCCCTAACACGCTACGTATCGTTGGGCTCTATGACAGCAGGCATCTCCTTCCCCCTGTTCCTATTTTTTCTTTTTGGTGTGCGCGACCTGCCCCTTATTATCTTTTCGATACTCATTGCACTCCTCCTACTTGTAACACACCGAGCTAATATCAAACGACTTATCACACACACCGAATCGCGTTTCTCGCCCCAACGAAAAGGCACGCTACGATAAAAACCATTTAGACTAGATTCGAAATACGTTTTTTTGTAGCCGTTTAAGAACGCAAACTTTCAGAATTAATACTATTCAGTATGAAAAAATACCTATTTACCGTTGTCTTCCTTTTATCTGTCATTATGACATGGGGGAAAATTGGTGGTGGAGGCAATTACTTTTTGGGGAGTGGTGTTAGTATTCCTAAAATCGTGGGAACTGATGGAAGCGCTACTAATAGCTATCCCGGAGCTCATTTAAGTTTGGGGTATAATATCGAGTTATGGTTTTCGCCCTATTTTGCTTTAGGATGGGAACACAACTTTTCTTGGACACAACGTGGTGGGAAGTCGTCAATAGTTGGAATACCTTCGACCATTCGTTTTAATTATTTGGATGCGGATTTTATTCCCGAAATCCTCATCGGAATACCTACTGGCTATAGCAACTATTTAAGTATACCCATCGGGGCAGGAGTTGTAGGAAATTTCTGTGTAAACTCTAGAGTGGATAAATTTCATCAACGTTTTGATGTAGCCCTACGTTTTCAAGGTGGCATTCGATACCACTTTCAGTTTTTCAGCATTGGGGTTAAAGCGTTTTGGGATCGCAACTTCATTCCGATCTATAAAATAAATCGCGGCGAGGGGCAAAGTGAAAATCTTTATACACACCGTACCCTTGGTTTAGCATTAACTCTCGGAATAGGGCAAAGAGGCTTTCCTTTATAAGAGACTAAATTTTATAAAGACTCTTCTCCTACAGATACAGTGAGTATAGTACGCATACTAGCTACTACACTCATTTTTATTGTGCAATACTTTCATTATGACACACCCTCTTTTTTATTGGACAGCAACTTTATTGCAGTTATCTACAATCTGTTATCTTTGCTCTATTAATGGTCTAAAATCTATGCGTATACGACGATTTCCTCGTTTTTCGTTTTTTTTCTGTTTGCTTTTGTTGTTTACTCTCGGGTTCGCGAGCTGTAAACTAGACGACCCTAACGACCTGAACGGTGTAGGCTCCCTACGCATCGAGCGCGATACCATCTGGAAATCAGATAACCCAATTCTACTAGAAGGTACCCTACACATCGAAGGTGCTACACTAACCATTGAAGCTGGTACTACCATCCGTATGGGCGAAAGAGCAAAGATCATGGTAGGCGAGCAAAAAAAAGCTGGACTTAGGATCTTAGGAACTGCCAATCAACCCGTACGCATCACTGCACAATCTAAAGAAAGCTCTTGGCGCGGGATTCATTTCCTAAAAAACAACGGAAACAGCCGTATACACTTTCTGGAACTACAACGTGCCGGGCAAGGCGATACCTACGCACTCAGTTTCCAAAACCTCGACTTCCTCGTTACAGACTCTCAACTCCTTGATTGCGAAGGCAATGCTATTAACATTCAACAATGTGCAGCCACTCCCGAACCCTATCTGCGCAATATTTACATCCAGGCGGCGCACGGATTTGCTATATACGGGAATGCCTCGCTACTCGCTGCGCTCGGAGGCGGATTAAAACTAACCTCTCCCAACGGCATTTATCTAACCGGAGGTAGCCTCTCGCTGAAGCGTTGCACTTTCTACAATTACAACTGCCCCTATGTCGTCAAGAGTGAGATTGCTATCAATGCAGAGGAAGTAACTATACCACCGAACACTCGCTTCGAATTTGAACGCGATGGCGCTCTAAATTTCGGACAATTTACTACCACACGTATCCACGCCGATAACGTTACTTTTACCTCGCGGTCTACCACCAAAAGTCCGGGTACTTGGCAAAGTGTGATCGTAAATACCTATGTATTGGGCGCACAGAGTTATTTTCGTAAGTGTACTTTCGAAGCTGGTGGCGGAGGCGAGGTGGAAGGCGCCCTAGTTGTCTATGATGTAAAAGATTTGGAAGTATCGAACTCGCATTTTGCACACAATCGCGGCTACGGAATTGTCCTCTACGGCGCGCAACTAAAAAACGAAAAGGGCAATACCTTCAGTTCTAATACAAAAGGGGACATCCGAAAAAACTAGCCAAACCAAACGCAAGCCGTTGCACAAAAAATGAACGAAACTCTAACTCAAACTATCCCTTGTAGCGAATGTAACGAACAGCTCGGGGGGCTCCGACCCACAAAAGCCAAGACTCTGCGTTGCGGAGCTCGACTCCTCTCCCTACAAAGCCCCATCCTCATGGGGATCCTTAATGTGACTGAGAATAGCTTTTACCCACAGAGTCGTTGCAGCACAGACGAGGAGATAGCCCAGCGTGTAGCTCAGATTCGCGACGAGGGTGCTGCTATTATTGATGTGGGGGCTTGTTCGACACGTCCGGGTAGCACTCCTCCAACGGCAGCGCAAGAATACAACGAGTTAAAACGCGCCATCAGTATTGCACGTAGTACTGCCCCCGAGCTCCCTATCTCGGTTGATACCTATCGGGCGGATGTTGCTGAAAAACTCCTCGCAGACTTTTCCGTCGAAATGATTAACGATATTTCTGGCGGGAACCTTGATCCGTCTATGTTCGATGTTGTAGCGCACTACCGTACGGCGTACGTACTCACGCATATGCAAGGTACCCCCGCCACTATGCAAGATGCTCCACACTACGAAAATCTGATAGAAGAAGTAGAACAATTCTTTACCGAGCGGGTGGCAGAGTTACGCACAAGGGGGATTACCGATATTGTCCTAGATCCGGGTTTTGGCTTCGGAAAGAGTATCGAACACAATTACTCGCTGCTACGAAATCTTTCGGCTTTTTCGCTTATCGACCTTCCTATACTGGCTGGTCTCTCGCGCAAAAGTATGATATACAAACCGCTTAATACGGATGCCGCGGGGGCGCTGCTCGGGACACAAGTTCTACAAACTCTAGCTCTCATACAGGGCGCTACTATTCTTCGCGTACACGATGTCCGAGCTGCCCACGATACCCTACAACTCTACAAAGCTTACATACAGCAACCTGTGCTTCCTTAGCGTCTAGCTTTTTATTCTTGCTTCGTTTCCCTAGCGCAAACCATGGAAATACAAAGCATCTTTAACATCGGTATCCTGGACGTTGTGGATATCCTCTTGGTCGCCTTCCTGATCTATAAGATTTATAAGATGGCGCGAGGCACTACGGCTATTACCATCTTCTGGGCTATCAGTCTGCTGTACGCAACTTGGGTGTTGGCACGAGCTCTGAATATGGAGCTGCTGAGTACCATACTAGGTCAAGTTACTGGCGTCGGCCTCCTAGCCCTGATTATAGTGTTTCAGCAAGAAATTCGCCGTTTTCTCATTTACGTAGGGAATTATTACAAGATGCGTCACCGTCTCTCCTTTCGTAATTTCCTCAACCGAAAGGGGCGTATCATGAGCGAGAATAATATTTCCGAACTCGCCGAGGGTTGTGCACAAATGGGTGCGCAGTTCACAGGAGCTCTTATCGCTATTGCTCGGCACGACAATTTGCAGGATGTTATCGAAACCGGTGTGGGGGTAGATGCTTTGGTGCGTGCTCGCCTCTTGGAAAGTTTCTTTTTCAAAAATGCCCCACTACACGACGGTGCTGTTGTGATCCGTAACGACCGACTCGAGGCAGCGCAATGTATTCTCCCTGTTTCTAACGATCTCAATATCCCTAAACGCCTCGGCCTGCGACACCGTGCTGCTATCGGACTCGCAGAACAAACAGACGCTCTCCTGGTTGTCGTCTCCGAAGAAACTGGTGCTATAAGTCTGTTTTACAACAATGTACGTGAAGAAGGGCTTTCGCGCAAACAGCTACAAAACAAACTTTCGGAGTTACTCGTTAAGTAGCTGATCTTCTATGCTTTATCGTGTCTTTTCCGAGTTTCGACTAATCAGAATCAGAGAAATTGCAGCATAGCCTAGTATTGTATAACTCGAAAAAAGAGTATCTTTGCAACCGTGAAACACTAAAAAACTTTTGCCCATAGAGTGATATTTACGTAACCAAGCTATTGCAGACGTGAATACTTCATTTTCAGAATCCGAGAATGTAACCCTGATCGAGGAGTTACAAAGGGGGAGTGTGGATGCTGCCGAGCGTCTTTTCACAAAATACCAAAAGCGCCTATATGGCTATATATTAGCTTCCGTAAAGGAGGATAACCTTGCTCGCGATTTATTGCAGGAGACGATGATGAAAGCTTTCGTCTCGATTAAACGTGGGCAATATCACGAGGACGGCAGATTCGAACCATGGTTGGTACGCATTGCACGCAATGTACTTATGGATCACTACCGCGATAGGAAACGCTTCCACCAAGTACACTCCGATCGCGAGGTCTCGATGCTTCCGGATACTTTCGCTTCTAGCATGAGTACCGACAACGATCTCCTAGCAGCACAACAACGGACACAAGTGCGCGAGTTGATCCGCGAACTACCCGAATCGCAAAAAGAAGTGGTTATACTGCGGCATTTCTTGGGTCTTACCTTCCAAGAGATTGCTACGCATACGGGGGTAAGCATCAACACAGCACTGGGTCGCATGCGTTACGCGCTGATCAATCTTCGAAAAATCGCTGCCGAGCAACAACTTTTCGAGTACGGAGCTACCCAGTTTAATTAGTTTTACGCCTCTGGGGCACTATCCATACACGCTATGCCATTAGCCGACTATGGGTTGCATCTTTTGCAAGTATACGAAGACACGATAGCCGACGGCGATGGTATTCGTTACTCGTTTTATTTGGCTGGATGTCGGCATGCGTGCCCTGGTTGTCACAACAAGCAGAGTTGGGATCCGCAAGGTGGCAAACTCCTTACCGACGAACTGTTAGAAAAGCACATTCAGAATATTCTGAGTAATTCGCTATTACTAGGGCTCACACTCACGGGCGGAGATCCCTTTTTTAACCCGAAGGGGCTTTTAGCTCTGCTACAGATACTGAAAACCCGCACCAAAATGAATATCTGGTGCTACACGGGCTATACGCTGGAGCAGTTAGCTAACTCACCCGAATTTCTAGCCCCTCTCGAATACATAGACGTATTGGTTGATGGTCCTTTCATCCAAGCCATCCGCGAAGCGGATATTAAGAAAGAAGTGGCAGGTGGTGAAGAGTTGCGTTTCCGCGGGAGTTCTAATCAGCGAATTATTCGTAACCCCTTTGCTGCAGCACTAGCTTTGCGGGAAGGTTAGCACAAAAGGCGCGGCACTAGAATTTAAGCGCTACAATGGTATTGCCTTACATTACATATGGTTGTACGGTTTGAGGTACATTTGTTCAGTTAATTATAAAAAGGTAATGAAACAGCTGAAATTGTTTGTGTTGGGAGCGACGACGATTGTACTTTTGTTCGCCTCCTGTAGCAAGAAAGAGAAGGATGACGGTAAACCGGTAAATTTGGATGAAGTCCTAGGTTCCTATACAGGAACAATAAGTATTCCTACTAAAGAGAATCCGAACGCCCCCCAAAACTTCAGTCTTACCGTGTTTACCATTAAGAAATCTGAAAAGAATGATGGGAATATCTTGGTAGAAGTAAAATTCGACGCTAACGGAAGCGAGCGCAGTCAATCTTACGATCTTCCAGTAGTAGAGAACAAAAATGGCAAGATCTCATTTAAGAGCTCGCTAAGTGACAGCGATACGGAGGCTAGCTACGAAGCTGCTAATAAGGAATTCAAGCTTACTGTTAGATTTAAAGATAGTAGCGCAACTATCAACATTGTTGGAAAGAAGAAATAAGAACGAGACTACTGAAACGCGGGGGAATGTACAATTTGTTCGTTCCCTTTTTTTTCGAACCTTATCGCTATACCCCACCTTTCAACATGATATTTCGTTTTGCTCTTAAGCGCTAATTACTAGTTTTTTGTATTTTTACCCATAAAGTTCGTAGGCATAATGGGTAATCGTCGAGTACTCCCCATCGGTGGGCAAGATTTCGGATCACTACGCAACATGAGTTGCGTCTACGTAGATAAAACCCCCTTTATCGAAGCCCTCCTCTCGCAATATAAATACTACTTCCTCTCCCGCCCACGCCGTTTCGGGAAAAGCCTTTTCCTATCTACCCTAAAGGCTTATTTCCTCGGACAAAAAGAGCTTTTTGAAGGGCTCTACATCGGCGAGCGTGAAGAAACTCTTGCTACCGAACAAGGACGCGAACCGTGGATAACGTTCCCCGTACTGCACTTAGATCTGAATGCCAAAAATTACGTGAGTCGTAAGAGCTTACTAGAGATTTTAGATTTTCATTTATCGGATTGGGAAGAAAAATATTCGATAGCAAGAAAAGAAGAAACCCCAGAAGATAGATTCAAAATCCTCTTAAAAACTATCTACGAAACTACCCATCAGCAAGTTGTAATCCTCATAGACGAGTACGACAAACCCCTCCTCGAAACCATCGAACCCAAAGACGCTGAGCTCAACGAAGCGTATCGCAAAATCCTAAAAGGATTCTACGGGGTGCTTAAGAACTGCGACCAATATATCCGCCTTGCATTCCTCACGGGCGTTACGAAGTTTGGCAAAATCAGCATATTTAGCGACCTCAACAACCTGAATGATATCAGTTTACACACTAAATACGCAACCATTTGCGGTATCACTGAGGACGAACTTCAACGATATTTCGACCCCGAGATAAAAGCACTTGCCCAAGAAAAAAATACTACCGTAGAAGCAACCCTCCAGCGCTTAAAACTACAGTACGATGGCTACAAATTTGCCGCAAATGCCCAAAGCATTTACAATCCATTTAGTTTATTAAAAGCGTTCGATGCCAATGATTTCGACGACTACTGGTTCTACTCCGGTACGCCGACATTCCTCATAAAATATTTGCAAGCGGAGCACTTCTTTATCCCCGATCTCGACAACAATAACGTATTGATAGGCAAGAGGATGCTGGAAAATATGCGAGCCGCCCCCTCGCAACTTGTTTCTATTTTCTATCAATCTGGTTATCTGACGATTAAAGACTACGACGAAGAGAAAGAGCTCTTTCGCCTCGGGTTCCCGAACAACGAGGTGCGCTACGCATTTCTCGAAGTCTTGTATCCGGCATACGTCAATCTAAAGCGCGAAATCAACTGCGATCTCGCCGATTTTAATGCAGAGATCGATGCCGGCAAAGTCGATGCGTTTATGACTCGCATTAAGTCGATCATAGCAGGTATTCCCTACAGCACATTTTCCAAGGAGGATCGCAAGTGGCGCGAGGAATATTATCAGAGTATCGTGGCGGTAATCTTCCAAATGCTGGGGCGCCTTGTCCAAACCGAGGTACATTGTGCTACTGGTCGGGTAGATGCTATCGTGCACACTGCCAATATTATCTATATTTTCGAGTTTAAGCTCTGGAGTCGGGGTTCTTCGCGCGATGCCATCAAACAGATCAAAAAGCAGGGGTATGCCGACAAGTTCCTATCGAGTCGTAAGCAGATCATGCTCATCGGTGCTAGTTTCGACTCGTGGCGGCGCAACCTAAAAACGTGGAAAACAGAAGTTTTGTAGTGGGGAGAAAAGCTCCCACGTGTACCCGAATTACTCTTTCTCGTATAGCATACCCAAGAGTCGTAACAACAAAAATCGCGGTACTTTCTATCTTTGTGTAGAATTGATAAAAGGCACTACCTGATGAAAATACATCGCCTGCTCCCCCTTCTCGCCTGCTCTTCTTTTTTTAATCCTATTGTTTGTTCTATGACATCCGCCCAAGAACTTGTTCCCGAGGCTTATACACTTCCCAACGGGATGCGCGTGCTTCTGGATCCTGTAGCCTCGAGCGACAAAGTTTTTGGCGGGATCATTGTCAATGTAGGTGCCAAACACGAATCCTACGACGCTACCGGCTTAGCTCACTACCAAGAACATATGCTCTTTAAAGGTACCGAGGAACTAGGCACCTCCAACTGGCAAGCCGAAAAAGCGCATATAGACCGTATTTTTGCTCTTTACGACCAATTAGCGCAGACAACAGACAAAGCGGGCGTAGATAGCCTCCAACGCGCTATTAACGACGAATCCGTAGCCGCATCGCAATATGTCATTGTTAACGAGTTTGACAAATTAATTAAGCAGGCGGGAGGTACGGGAATGAATGCTGCTACCTCGTGGGATGCAACCGTTTATTTCAATGCTTTCCCCAGCACCGAGATGGAAAAGTGGATGGCACTCTATGCACACCGTTTCGAAAAACCTGTCTTTCGTGGTTTCCAAGCCGAACTCGAAGTCGTTTACGAAGAGCAAAATGCTAATGCCGACAACATTGCTACGCGCATCTACGATCAGTTTTTAGCTGCCTTTTATCCCACGCACCCCTACGGATCGCGCCCGCTTATCGGAAAACTCGAACACCTCAAGAGGCCCTCCCTTACACAAATGCGCGATTTTTTCAACACCTACTACGTCCCGAACAACATGATGCTAGTCCTCACTGGCAACTTCCCCGTAGAACGAGCAAAAACATTAATAGAAAAATACTTTGCCCCTTGGCAATCCAAGCCGCTCCCCGAGTATCAGCGCGTCGAAGAGAAACCCTTTAACGGACGCGAGGTTGTATCGGTTCGGAGCTTCCCAATCCGTGCTGGTGGACTCGCTTTCCGCTATACCGATCTGAGCCCGAAGGAAGAAGCCATCGAGGAGGTAACGCGGTCTCTTTTCACCAATACTGCCGAAACCGGGAAGTTAGATAGCCTATCGCTTCAGGGCGAACTCATGGCTGCACTGGCTCTTAAAATACCTTTAGTGGATCAGACGGGGATACTCTTCGCCTTTGTCCCGAAATTAGTAGGTCAACGCTTCCGATCCGCAGAACGACTCGTACGATGGGCTATAGACGACATCCGTTCTGGTCGGTTTACAGATAAGTCACTCGAAATCGCTAAACAAAGCAACCTTATCGAATGGGAGCGGAATATGGAGGATCCTGCCCAGCGTTTTACAACGTGGTTCGAAATGTACATCCAAGGCAAAAGTATTGCAGATGTACTCCGTTACAAAGATTTACTGAAAGCAGTAACTCGCGAAGAGGTCATTGCGTTCGCCAAGAAGAACTTCGATACCAACTACCTCCTCTTCCGCAATAAAATGGGGCTCTCTGGAGGGACAAAAATCGCAAAACCTCCGTATAAGCCTACTATTGCATCAGCAAAAGGATCGTCAGAATTTGCAGATTCTCTAAAAAGGATCCCCTCTCAAGCTGCACCATGGATACCCATCACCCTCGGGAAAGATTACGAAAAACAAGACCTCGGACATGGTAACCAACTCTTTAGCAAGCGTAATGAGCTGAATGAAATCTTTACGCTCCAGTTGCACTACCGCCAGTATCCGTCGGATTTTGCGAAAAACATCAGCTACTTATCTGCGATGAATAGTGCAAGTCCCGAAGGATTAACCCTCGAGCAATACAAAGAAGAATTAGGTATTCTAGGTGCCACCATTTCAGTGAAACCCTCTGGTAAATCGCTAACTATCAGTGTGCAAGGATTAGAAGCAAACTACCAACCGACTCTCGTGCTTTTGCAACGTTTCCTCAGGACGGCACACCTCGCTAAAAAAGAAAAAGCAACTTTCATAGGCAATGTACGTACCGAACAGCGCGTACAACGGAAATCGGTCGACTTCCAAGTAGACGTTCTCGAAGAATATGCACGACGCGGTAAACAAAGTACCTACCTCCTAGAGCCCACGACGCAGGAGCTCAGAGCCGCCCCCACCACACGCTACGACTCTATTTTCCGGAGTGCAGTCCATACTCCTTGCGAAATCTACTACGTAGGCCAACAGAGTGCCGACAAGCTTACAACCGACCTAAAAACAGTATTACCAAACATCGAGAACTTCCAAGCTCCCACTCCAACACAAGAAGAATGGGAACCTGTAGAAGATGTCGATATCATCTTCCTACCGAACCGGAAAGCAACACAAGCCAAAATTTCTATCATACAACGTGTGGAAGATTACAAACATACACGCGAACCACTCCAAGTCTTGCTCAATTCATACCTGAGCGACGGATTTAGTGGGCTCCTCTTACAAGAGATTCGCGAATTCCGCTCGCTAGCGTACTCTACCTACGGGAACTTAACTTACCCCATCACGCTCCAAAACAGTACCTTCTTCACGGGAAAACTCGAAACACAAGGCGACAAAGCTATCGAAGCCCTAAGCCTATATCTGCGACTTCTGGATTCTATGCCACAATACCCCGAACGACTTGCAGAACATAAAGAAACTATACTGAATGCTCTGGCGCAGCGTGTACCCTCTTTCCGCAGTTTACCAAACTATGTAAGTACCTACGAACGTTTGGGCTTCGACGCCGATCCGCGTGTTGGTATTGCGGCAGAATTGCCCAATATAACATGGGAGCAATTCTACACCTACTACCGCAATCAGTTTAACAACAAAAAACGCCTTATAACCATTGTGGGCGACCCACGCACTATCAACCTAAAGGCGCTTAAAGCACACTACCGAGTGCGCGAAGTCCGTCTAAAGGATGTGTTAAGATGGTAAGATGGAAAAACGAGTATACCTTCTTGTTCTGTACTTTCTGTTACTTTGCTAATAGAAAGTATTCACTAAGTATATGATTTCAAGCCATTTAGTAAGTACATTCTGCTATTTACCATCCTTGCTAGTAGTGTCCTGCTTGCTTGCTTTCTTAGCTGTTTTCTCTAAAGTAGTAATACTTGACAGGTAAGCTTTTTCCACAGGACTCAGCATCTTAGCGCCATACTGTTGAATCTCTCGCTTAGCTTTTTGCTTAGCTACTTTATGTGATACTTTCCCTGCATTCTTTAATAAGGGGCGTCCCGTTGCCTGCAGAATATTATCAAGCTCTCTTAGGTGGTCTGCCATACACATCACACGTTGCTCAACGGCACTAATTTCTGCCAAATCAAAATAGGCAGAAACCAAGTTATTGAGAATACGCAATTCTTGTTCACTCAAATAATTTTTAGCTATCATAGCCTCGGCTTGCGTAGGGAAGGGTCCATTAAAATTCGTAAGCCCCGCAAAGGGTTTATCACTACCTACCCGCATATATATAATTTCGCTAGCAGTATGCCCATGCGCTGCATAATGCAATTTATTTTGCACCGTTTTGAAAAAAAGAAGACTCGCCTCACTTTTCGGATCATAATCACTCGCCGTAGCATACAAATCTAAGACTTGACGATACATCACCTTCTCGCTCGAACGGATATCACGAATACGTTCCAGGAGTTCCTTCCAATAATTGCCGCCTCCCAGATTCTTCAATCGTTGGTCGTCGAGAGAAAATCCTTTAACAATATACTCACGCAATCGCTGTGTTGCCCACTGGCGGAAATGGATTCCTTGCAGCGACTTAACTCGATAACCTACAGAAATTACCATATCCAGATTATAATGCTTTACATCTCTTTCCTGTATACGAGATTCGAGTGCACCATGTGGGGTGGTATGTCGGAAATTCCGACATACCACTTTTTCATCCAACTCCCCCTCTTCAAAAATATGAGCAATGTGTTCAGTAATAGTAGTTCGTGCCTTTCCAAACAGAATCGCAATTTGCGCCTGCGTCAACCATACATCCTCCCCTTCAAGACGCACATCAAGAGCAATATCGCCCTCCCTATTTCTATATATTAATATCTGCGTATTATTCGACGTTTCCATTGCTCTCCTCCCTCCCCCGCCAATCCCTCTGAAACTATCAAAGCTCTACAACTCTATCACCACAGAAGCCGACCAAAGAGGATCAATGCGCCATAGCCCAAAGCAAGTCCGATGACACCTGTCAGTAAACCAAATCGCTCCATATCGCGCACCTCTATAAATCCTGTAGAGTGTGCAATAGCATTCGGAGGAGTACTTACAGGCAACATCATAGCCAGCGAAGCCGAAAGCGCAAGCCCAATAAGTAGGGTCTTTTCGCCTCCGAAAGGAAGCAGGAGATCTGTCATCCCTACCCCCACAACTGCAAGAATAGGCATTAGCAATGCAGCCGTTGCAGTGTTGCTTATAAAAGTAGAGAGCAACCAACATACCAGCCCCGAAGCCACGATTACGACAAATGCTGGCCACGCGTGGAATGGGATAGAACTCACTATAGTTTGCGCCAAGCCGGTCTCTTTCATCCCCTCTCCCAATGCAAAACCGCCCGCCACCATCCAAAGCACACTCCAGTTGATCTTTCCGAGATCCTCTTTGGTAATGACCCCCAGAAGGCTAAAAATAGCAATAGGGATGAGAGCCACTACTCCCGCCTGAATACCTGTTAGTTTATCGAACATCCAGAGTAAAACGGTTAGCACAAAGGTGATCTCCACAACTTGTGTGCGCCAGCCCTTCTTGAGTCCTCCAGTTATAACCAGATGAATACGCTTTTGCTTGAAAGGAAAAAGCCATTTCAACAGCAACCACGAAACGAATAGTAGCACAAAGGTTAGGGGCATCATATAGGCAACCCATTCTCCGAAGCCGATGTTAAGATTCAGGCCTGCGGGGTCGTTCAAATACTTCAGGGCAATCGCATTAGGAGGGGTTCCGATAGGAGTACCGATCCCACCGATGTTAGCCCCTACGGGAATGGCAAGCGCAAGCGCGATACGACCTTTTCCGTCCTTGGGCAACGTCTTGAGTACCGGCGTAAGTATGGTTATCATGAGGGCTGCCGTTGCTGTATTGCTGATGAACATGGAGAAAAGTCCTGTGATGAGTATGAATGCTAAAAGGACATACTCCGACTTTGTTCCGAAAGGTTTTAACAGCAAGCGCGCTATAGCTACATCTAAACCGACGTGACTGGCTGCCATCGCCAGCACAAATCCGCCCATAAAGAGCATAATAATAGGATCTGCAAAGGTATGTATGAGGGTTTTGTAATTGATGAGAGTACCCAGAGTGCCTTCGCTATCTGTGCGAAAGAAGGTAAAACCGCTGTCTGATACTGTAAGCAACAGTAGCACCAACACTGTTATAGATGTAACCCAGGCCGGCACAGGTTCGGCTACCCAAAGCAGCGCCGCAAAGATAAACAACGCTATGACGCGCTGCTGCGTGACAGGGAGATCGGAAGGTAGCCCATACAAATTGGGGGGGATAAGCCAAAAGGCTACAAAAATCAAAGTACACAACAGGAATGCGACTATATTCCGTATTCCTTTCCTCCTCTCCTTCGGATCGACTCCGTAGATATGTTTCCCCAGACGTTCTATAAATGTACTCATGCCTAAAGGTAGTAATTTTATTACAAGATAGTCATTTTGGATGAGTTTAGAAGCGTTCTCCTTCAAAAGAATATCTATAGCTAACTTTGGAAGTTAATTTCATAAATTCAAACACCATGAAAAAAATCCTTTTATTAGCTTGTTTGTTCGCGCTGTGTTATTCTGTTGCGAACGGACAGAATTCTACTAAAGCATTCAATAAAGGCGAATCGTTACTCTCCGAACGGCTGGGTTATGCCTACTCCGGAGTAGCGCTAGGTTTAACCTACGAATACAATCTTGTTGATAATCTATTTCGCGGCACCTCGTCCTTAGGACTCGGAGGTTACGTGGGCTATTTTTTGGAATATTCGCACAGCATTGCCGCAGCAAGACTTACGCTTCACAATCAACTAGGTAAAAGTTTCGACCTCTATGGTGGCGCTTTGGGCGGAATCCGGATGATGAAGTTTGAAGACTCTGGCTTGGCACTCAGACCACTCACTGCCGTCTTCCTCGGTGGACGTTACATGTTTACCAATATGCTAGGTATCGATTTTGAACTAGCACCCACATCGTTAATAGGCAGCGAAATCTTCTTTTCCGCCGTTCCCATTGTTTCTGTGGGTTTTGTACAGAAATTCTAGACTGAAGTGAACTCCAGAAATTGGACATAAACCTTTTGAAGGAAGTTCAAGAGAAGGGAGGAGTCGTTCCTCTCTTCTGGGAAAGTTTCAAATGCAACTATTGTTACCCTTTCAGTAGTTGCATTTTTTTTTCGGGCACCACCTTATTCCTGAAGCGGATTGCAGTAAATAACAAGACTACTCTTTTTCGGCTGTTGCCTTTAGATGCGTACAATAGTGTGCAGATTTTGGCTTGGTTAGGTATATTATGCCTTCGGCAAGAAGCGCTCATACCATTCGGCAAGCGGAGAGGGACAACTAAGTAGACCACTCTTGTATTGCAGGTTAAGAAAAGAGAAGCGTATGCGATGTTTGGGTTGATATTTTTCGGTATACACAGACAAACTGCGTCCGCTGACACATTGCTCGGCTTTTACTTCAATAGGGATAATATCCTCTCCATGTTGGATAATAAACTCAACTTCTGCCCTGCTATCTGGCGACCAATAATGCGGAACGTCGTCTTTCAGTAGTGGCATCAAGGATTGTAAAATAGCATTCTCTGCCATGCTCCCTTTGAACTCTGTGTAATTCGCAGTGGAATTCAGCACAACAGTTGCAGGCAACTTTGCCAAGCGGCGTAGCAGACCGCAATCGCACGCATAGACCTTAAATGCAGAGGGATCTTCGTAGGCTGAAACTGGTAAGGAGGGTTTGGTAATATTGAACACACGATAAATCATCCCTGCATCTTCCAACCAAAGAAGCGCATCCTCGTAATCTTTGGAGCGTGCACCAGATTTTAGTACCTTATAAATAAACTTGCGGTTCTCCTTTGCCAATTGCGACGGAAGAGAATGCCATATAGTATGAATACGTGGTATTTCTTTGGGAGTGGCATACTTAGCAAAATCCAGTTCGTAGAGATCGAGAATATCTTGTAACACTTGTTCCACTGCTTCCATTCCCTTGTTATCAAGCAAACTAATAACCGCTTCGGGCATACCGCCGCAGACCATGTAGCGTCTGTATTCTGTTTTTAACCTGTTGAAAATAATTTCTGGAAGTGGTGTCGCCTGCTCTAGGTCTTCTACATATTCAAACAGACGTTCATCTGCCGAACGTAAGAACTCCCTAAAGCTGATAGGATACATTCGCAATATGCGCACCTTCCCCACGGGAACGGTCATACTCTTCTTTTTCACTGCCACTCCTAACAAACTGCCCGCTGCAATGATATGATACTCGGGCGCCTCTTCGTAAAAATATTTCAAACTATTAAGTGCCTCCTCACATTCTTGTATTTCATCAAAGATGATGAGTGTTTTTCCTGCCACCAGAGGCACTTCTGTATAAAGCGACAGCTCTTTAAGGATGCGTTCGGGGTTCTTAGTAGTCTGAAAAACGCTTTTCAATTCTGGTTGTCGGTCAAAATCAAACTTTGCGCAAAACTCAAAAGCCTCTTTACCGAAAGCTTCCATTGCCCAGGTCTTTCCTATTTGCCTTGCTCCTTTCAAGAGAATTGGTTTCCTATCAGCTTCCCCTTTCCATTTTAGGAACGTATCTATAAGATCTCTTCTAATTTCCATTTCTCTATTTTAAGTGCAGAATAATGTAAGATAGAGCACATTTCTGCAGTTATGTATGCAAAATAGTAAAAAAATCTTTAACCGCCCAAAACTCTCGGAGTTCGTTTTAGCCAAACAGGAGTAGCCTTAATAATCGTCCTAGAAAATCTCTTAGCAACTTAACGTCGAAAGATTGTGCTTTACGTAAATTTGGCATTGTTATTTCGGGGCAATGGAATGAGAAGTTGCATTGGTGACTTGAAGCCAGCAAGAGGGTATCAAGATGGCTTAAAACGGCGAGAACAATTAAGCTTAGGTTGGATTCTTTGCCCGAAAGTCAAGCGGAAACAGTTAGACATAAAAGTCCTCACGCCGCATATGCTGCCGGTTATTTAGCTGGAGTCCAAGATTCTTATCGTTGAGAAAACGTTGTCAGAAATGCACATCCTGAAGATTATTCACGGCTACCCACCGGTTTACAATGCCGGTTCTGAGGTTTACTCGCAGTCCGTATGTCGCGAGCTGAGTAAAGTACACCACGTTTCGGTCTTTACAAGAGAAGAGAATTTGTACGCCCGTGACTTCTCTGTGCGGCATATAGCGGCGTCTCCGTCACTGGATATCTATGTTGTAAACAATCCGCAGGGGAAGGATGGTTACCGTCATGCGCAGATGGATGCTGTTTTCGAAGAGTTACTCCTTACGTTAAAACCTGACGTAGCGTATATAGGGCATCTATCCCACCTGTCTACGGGTATTGTCGATGTTCTTCATAGACATGCCGTGCCGATAGTCTATATGTTGCATGATTACTGGTTGATGTGCCCCCGTGGTCAATTTCTTACTCGGAGTATTGGGCGAGATTGCAACTTTGCCTTGTGTACAGGGCAGGAAGATCGCAAATGTGCAGAAAGCTGTTATGAGGTCTATTTCTCTGGTCATGAAGACGAACGCGAGCGGGAGCTCACGGCCGTGAGTCAGTGGATTAAGCGACGCATGGAGACTACACGCAGTTTCATCAATAAAGTGGATTTGTTTATAGCACCAGCGCGATATCTCTACCAGCGCTTTGTTACAGATTTTGGCTTACCAGAGCGTAAGATAGTGTATCTCGATTACGGATTCCCACTAGAGTATTTACAGCCTCCTCAAACGCCTCGCTGCCCTCATTCTCCATTTACTTTTGGCTATATAGGTACGCATATACCCGCTAAGGGGGTGAATATGCTTATAGAGGCTTTCTCGGGTTTGCAAGGCGATGCGCGACTCCGGATCTACGGACGAAGTAATGGGCAAAGTACCGTCGCATTGAGGGAACAGGCTGCACAGTGTCGCCTCCCAGTTGAGTTCTGTGGCGAATATGTCAATAGTGAATTGGGCGATCGTGTCTTCAACCAAGTGGACTGTATTGTAGTTCCCAGTATCTGGGCAGAGAATTCGCCGCTCGTGATTCATGAGGCGCAAGCGTGTCACATCCCTGTGATTACGGCAGAATATGGTGGCATGGCTGAGTATGTGCATCACCACGACAATGGGCTATTGTTTAAGCACAGAGATACGGCCTCTTTACGAAAGCAAATGCAATGGGCTGTAATGCACGCGGAGGAACTCTTACGTATGGGGCAGCGGGGGTATCTCTATTCGGAGGATGGGCGCGTAGTCTCCATCGAAGCTCATTGTCAGATTTTATCGGAGTTATTCCGAAATGTGCAACGAAAGTAAACTCTGGCGTATAACGCTAGACACCAATCCGGAGGATTGTAATCTGAATTGTGTGATGTGCGAGGAGCACAGCCCCTATAGTCATTTTAAGGCGGAACTGTTTGCTAAAACAGGCATTCGCTCTCGACGTATGCCACTCCCTATTGTGGAGCGACTCATCAGCGAGGCGGCAGTACTCGGGGTGGATACAATTATCCCCTCTACAATGGGAGAACCCTTGCTTTATGCCCACATGGATCGTATTTATGAGTTGGCAAAGGAGTATGGGCTTAAGATTAACCTTACCACCAATGGTACATTTCCTGGACGTGGCGTGGAGGCTTGGGCAAAGCTCATTGTGCCAACGACCTCGGATGTTAAAGTTAGTTGGAACGGCGCTTGTGCCGAAACTTACGAACGAGTGATGCGTCGAGGCAATTTTGCTACTGCATTGAGCAATTTGCACAAACTAATAACCGTGCGAGACCAGCATTATGCCGCGACGGGATATCGTTGTCGCATTACGCTACAGTTGACTTTTATGTCCCATACGATGCACGAATTACCAGATATCATACGCTTGGCTGCGACGTGTGGAGTAGATCGCGTCAAAGGGCATCAACTGTGGACACATTTCGCTGAAATTAAGGACTATGCAATAGCGTCGAAACCGGAGTATATCCAAGAGTGGAACGAAATTGTAGAGAAAGCAAAAGAGGCGCAAGTACGCTATCGAAAGCCAGATGGCAGTATGGTGATTTTGGACAATATATTGCCGTTACAGGAGAAAGCAAACCAAGTGCTCGACTACTCTTATATCTGTCCTTTTCTAGGACAAGAGCTGTGGATTTCTGCTTCAGGAAAGATATCGCCTTGCTGTGCGCCAGATACGCAACGCCAAGCGCTGGGTGATTTTGGTAATATAGCGGAGCGTACCTTACGCGAGGTGCTCTGTAGTGCTGAATACCAGCATCTCTTACAGCATTATAGGGAGTATCCGTTGTGTAAAGGCTGTAATATGCGCCGACCTGTAGAGGCAAATAAGGTTGAGACGTCTGAGATATGATATACCACCTAAACGATTGTTTGAACTTTCGCGATGCCTCTAAGTACGTCTCTTCGTTTGCGATGGAGCGCGTTTATCGTAGTGCTGCGTTGTGTATGTTGTCAGATCAAGCACATAGTCGGTCGTTGTGCCAAGAATACCGTATCGCAACGATTATTGATCTACGCGCAGAGTGTGAAGTCATAGAACAACCTTATCGACACGGGGTTTTAGAGGGCGTGCACTACATCTCTATCCCATTTGACCCATGGAAGCAGTCCGAATGGTTTAAGCAAAGCGAGTTTCATACAGGCTCTGGCAATGATATAGCTTACCGCTACTTCATTGTTGGGTGTCGCGAGCAAGTTCGGCAGGCGTTGCTCGCAATACTCCGAAGTCCGGGGGCTGTATTGATACATTGTGTCTACGGTAAGGATAGAACAGGCTGTATCATCGCGATTCTTGCTTTGCTAACTGGGGCTGGGATAGAAGAGATCGTGCAAGATTACTTGGCTAGTGCACAGGATACCCAGGCAGAGCTTATTCTGATGGCGATTGCGTTGATAGCGGCAGAAGGGGGCATAGAGTCTTACTTACGCGCTTGTGGGCTATCTATCGAAGAAATACGAGATGTCCGTTTCAAAATACAACGTAGATGAGTAAAGCTACATTAGCCATATATGGTATCAAAGACCGAAACCAGTTGCATTATCCCGCCTATACCCACGATCACAATCTATGTCTAATGCAGGATGGGCGTGTGTTGCAGTATCTTCAGTTGGAACGTTACACGCGTCGTAAATATGACAATCGGCTCGATCTCTTTTTGGAAGAGCTTATTGATAAGGGGTTACTCCAACTCCCGGAGGAGTTTGATCTTGTGAGTGTCAATGCCTTTGTCGGAAACGCTTTTATCACCTCGGGCGGTAAGCTTCGGTTCGAGGCGCATAAACTCTCACATCTGACAGAAAACTTAGAGTCCGCATGGGGGTACTATCAGTATGAAACGTGGCAGGGAAGGGAGATCGAAGCCTACAATTGCTCCCAAGAGTTAGCGCATATCGCTAGCTGCTTGCCATTCTACGGAGCGTTCCAAGAGAATAGCTTACTGGTACACCTAGACGGAGCGGCAAGTCTATCCAACTTCTCTGCTTTTCTCTACAAAGGTGGAAAAATCCAGTTGTTGGAGTACGGCTGGGAAACGAAATATTTGGCAAACTTCTACAACGACAATGCCCTCTCTTTTGCAATGATAGGAGCAGCTCCCGGCGAACACACCAGTGTCCCCGGAAAGTTGATGGGGTACGCTTGTTGGGGACACTATCGTGCAGATATTGAGCAGTGGCTTGCCGAGCATAACTATTTCAAGGAGTATTGGCATCGAGAGGAAGAGATATTTGCCTCCATTGCGGCAACCTTCGGTTTATCTATCGAATCGTTTGATAGTACTATACCCTTTTGGCAAGATGTTGCGGCAAGCTTGCAGCATATCTTCTCGCGTGAGGTTATTGATAAATTCCGTCAATTGCAGCAACAGACGGGTGCTCGTTATCTCTATTATGCAGGAGGTTGTGCACTCAACATTGTAACGAATACACAGTTGCTAGAAACCGGTCTTTTCGAACAAGTGTATATTCCCCCTTGCTGCAATGATAGTGGATTGAGTCTAGGTGCGGCGAGTTTGTGTGAATGGCTTAAGGGGAATGCTATTGCAACACATAGTCCGTATCTCAATACGCTTGGGCTTATCCCTCCACAGCAGCAGTTTTCTTCCGAATTGATAGCAGACATCGCTAAGCTCCTTATGGCAGGCAAAGTACTAGGAGTTTGCAATGGCTTTGGAGAAGCGGGACCGCGAGCGCTTGGTAATAGAAGCCTTCTTGCATTAGCCAATGATAAGAAACTGGCAGAGCATGTATCGATTCACATAAAAAAGCGGGAGTGGTATCGTCCTATTGCGCCAATTATGCTAGCGGAGATTGTTCAAGTGGTCTCCGCTACGCCCATTCAGCCGTTGGCTAAGTACATGCTGATGGATTTTCACATCAAAGACGAATATCGTGCAGCATTAGCCGGTGTGGTTCATGTGAATGGAACTGCGCGGATACAGGTCATTGAGAGTAAAGACGATAATCTATTGATGTATGCGTTGCTTTCACATCTATACAAAGAATATGGCGTATTAGCACTAATCAATACCTCTTTCAATGTACGGGGCGAGCCTATAATACACCGTCCTGAGGAGGCACTTGCAGCTATGCCGCGGATGGGGTTAGATGGAGTCGTTATTGAATACAAACTTTATTTACCTGATGGATTGGAAGAAGATAGAGACCTCGTTAGATAATACCCACTATCTATACGAAGGTCGGAGGCTCTTTGGTAAGAATTTTATAGAGGTACTCAATTTCCACCCCCCGGGCATTGCCGCGGTATTAGATGCTTCGGGTGGGTATCATATCGATGCTTCGGGCACGCCGTTATATGCCCATCGTTACCGTCGAGTTTTTGGCTATTACTGCTCTCGGGCTGCTGTGGTAGATAACGATGGTGCATGGTATCATATTGACGAGCACGGTACTCGGAGCTATGAGCAAAGTTATGCTTGGGTGGGTAATTATCAGGAAGCTTTATGTCCTGTGCGCTTAGCTGGTGGCGGTTATAAGCATATAGATATCAATGGGGCGTATATTTATCCAGAGGTATACCGCTACTGTGGCGATTTTAAGGACGGAGTGTCGTCTGTGCGCCTATCCTCGGGGCTCTATCGGCATATGACGCGAGACGGAAGTTACTTGCATCCTTATGCTTATGAATCATTAGGCGTATATCACAAGCGGTATGCTATAGCACAGGATTTGGAGGGCTGGATGCATATAGACAAGTCGGGGAAGCCGATTTATACGCAACGCTATTTGCGTATAGAGCCGTTTTATAACGGTATAGCATTTGTCGTTCGTCTGGATGGAGTGCAGCAGGTTATTGATGAGAGGGGGGAATGTGTATGTGTGCTATGAGGAGCGTATTAGTGACCGGTGCGACAGGTTTTGTGGGTTCACATCTATGCGATGCGCTTTTGGCTATGGGCGTTGAGGTCTATGCTATAGATAATCTGTGTACTGGGCGATTGAGTAATTTAGAGCAGAGTCTCGCTTCGTCGCGACTACATTTCTTAGAGCACGACGTGGCGCTAGGGATACCTGCAGCAATGTGTTTGAGTTTTGACTGGATATGTCACTTAGCTAGCCCAGCCTCGCCGTCTGTTTATCAGCGCATGCCTGTTCATACACTCAAAGTGAACACATTAGGTACAATGCATGTGCTAGAACATGCCAAATCTACAGGCGCTAAGGTCTTGCTTGCTTCCACAAGTGAGGTGTATGGTGACCCGCTACAACATCCGCAGAGAGAATCTTATTGGGGAAATGTGAATCCCATCGGTTTACGTTCGTGTTATGACGAGGGGAAGCGTGTGTCAGAATCGCTGTGTGTCGCCTATCAAAGAGAATACGGACTCCAGACGCAGATTATTAGGATTTTCAACACCTATGGTCCGAGAATGTCAATGGATGACGGGCGGGTGATTAGCAACTTTATGACCCAATGTCTACACGGGAAGCCTCTATCCTTATATGGTGATGGGCAACAAACGCGGAGTTTCCTGTATATCGGAGATTTGATTGAGGCTATGGTACGCTTGTTACAGTTGCCGCATTGCTATCCGCCGCTGAATATCGGCAACCCTGTAGAGTGTACGATAGCAGAACTTGCCAAGACTATCGCAACTATTGCTGGTGTCCCTTTCCGAGTGTCGCAAGATGCGTTACCGGCAGATGATCCTCGTAAACGTTGTCCAGACATATCGCTTGCTCAAAGGGAGTTGCAATGGACGCCAACAGTCAACTTATCCCAAGGACTTCGCTTGACTTACGAATACTTCCGTCAAGAAATGGGGAAGGCATAGGGGGATTGGTTACTATTTTCAGAATTAAGAAAAGCCCATGAAAAAGAACGAGAGTTTATTACCGCAAGAAGCGATAGGCGAAGAGGATGATTACCGCACCTTCAATCTACAGCGAAACGTACTGTGTGATCTCAACTTTGTAGCGCTTGATTTTGAGACAGCAACTTCTTCAAAAAATTCTGTCTGTGAGATCGGGATTGCTGTTGTCAAAAATGGTATTCTTTTCGAGAAAAAGACATGGCGCGTAAAACCCCCTAACAATCGGTATGACGTCATAAATATTGCGGTTCATGGCATTAGACCAGAAGATACGATCAACTGCAAAGAGTTCAATGAAATTTGGTCAGAAGTAAACCCTTACCTTGAAAAACAACTTATTGAGACTATTGCATAATTGATTATTCGAGAATATTTAGAGAAATAACCTGCTGCGTAAACAATTCAAATCCCTGCTTATCAACACATTTATTCAGAAGAATCACGTTACACCCCTATAGAAATCTATATTGATAGTAATTGTGCAATATTTCCATAAAGGGTTTACCCAACAGTAGCAATAGTCTTGTTACCTTATTATCCTCAAGTTTTTAAACACAAAACAGGGTGTAAATCTCGTTGATCTACACCCTGTTCTTTTTGCAGCGGAGAGAAAGGGATTCGAACCCTTGGTACTCCAAAGAGTACAACGGTTTTCGAGACCGCCCCATTCGACCACTCTGGCATCTCTCCATTCCAATAGACTCACGAAGCAAAGGTACACCTTTTAACGGATCTCGCCAAAAGTTCTCCTTATTCGTTCGAGAACTGTACGAGCAACTCGCGGTAAGCTGAGAATATCTTTGCCTTGGATACGAAACCGACATAAATCCCGTCGTGAATAACTGGTAAATTCCACGCCCCAGAGTTTTCGAACTTATCCATCACATCGCTCATATTTTCTTCGAGCTCGACAGTAGCGGGAGGATGTGTCATAAAATCGTGCACAGCATACTCTTCGTACTTATCGGCATCGAACATCACCGAACGAATATCATCGAGGAGTAGGATCCCAAGGAGCTTCCCTCCGGCATCGGTAACCGGAAAGATATTTCGATGCGAACGCGCCACTGTTTTCACTAGTTCGCCGAGCGTGTCGTCGGGATGTATCGGAATCAGATCCGTTTCTATCACATTACGCAGAGCAAGCATTGTAAGCACGGCCTTATCCTTGTGATGCGTAATCAGGTCGCCCTGAGCTGCCAAACGCTGCGTATATATAGAGTGCTCATCAAAATACGAACTTATGATATACGCAATCGTGGCGGTAATCATCAACGGCAACAGAAGCACATAGCCCCCTGTAAGTTCGGCGATAAGGAAAATACCCAGCAACGGCGCATGCATAACGCCTGCCATCGCGCCAGACATCCCCACCAGTACAAAATTGGCTTCACCCAAATGCGCATTAAAAAGCTGATTAAGCAACGTGCACAGGAAAAAACCTGCCACGCCCCCCACAAAAAGGGTCGGTGCAAAGGAACCGCCTACGCCGCCACCACCGGTAGTTACCGCCATGGCAAATACTTTTAGGAGCAAGAGTCCCAAAAGAAAAAGCACTACGCCCCACGAGCTATTACTAAGCGATTCCCAAGGCGAACTGTGAAGGAGTTGTACGGCTTTTTCCTCAAAAAGGGCTTGTACCGACTCATACCCTTCTCCGTATAAGGGCGGAAAGAAGAAAATTAGAATCCCAAGAGCTAGTGCACTAAGCGCCATACGACGGTAGGGGTAGTTCTTCATCTTCCCGAGCCAACTCTCCATACGCATAGCAATTCGCGTAAAATATACAGAAAGGAGCCCTGTAAAGACACCCAATATTAAGTAATACGGAGTTTTGGTAAGATCAAAAGGAACGTTATAAACAAAATGAAATAGCGTGGCATCGCCCAACAAAAAAGAGGATACCAACGTGGCCGATACTGCACTCACCAAAAGCGGAACTATCGAACTCAAGGTAAGATCCAACATCAAGACCTCGAGGGTAAAAACCATACCGGCAAGTGGTGCTTTGAAGATAGCAGCAACTCCCGCGGCGGCACCACAACCCACCATTAGGTTCATGGTTTTGCTATCCATCTTAAAAAAGCGCGCAACATTCGAACCAATCGCCGCTCCCGTCAACACTACAGGCGACTCGGCTCCTACCGATCCGCCAAAACCTATCGTAAGGCTACTCGTAAGTATCGAACTCCACGTGTTGTGTAAACGGATACGACCACGATGCCGCGAGATAGCATACAAGATCCGCGTAACCCCATGGCTTATATTGTCGCGTACCAAGAAGCGAACTGTCCAATAGGTGAGCAGAATCCCTACGCCCGGTAAGATGAGGTAAAGAATATTTCCGTACGGATTATCGGTTAGCGAGAGCACGAACTCGTGTGTCCAATGCACAGTATGCTTGAGGAGGACAGCCGCCAATCCACAAAGAACACCTACGAAAAAACTCACAGCTATGGCACGCTGTCGATTCCCAAAACTCACTTTGAATGCGAAGGGCATCTCTTTTCACAGGGACTACCACCAGCAAAAATAATAACCTACAATCGCTGCTAACGATACGAGTCGTCCTAAAAACAAACCGTCTCTACCCAGAATACTAGTCTAATACAAAATTCCCCGGCTGAATCTCGTAGGTCTCCTTTCCGTAGTGGAATATACGTGCCGATTTCTTGCCTATAAGCGTAGTTTGGTCGCCTTCGATACGCAGCATCGTACCCTCACGTAAGCCAACAACGGTTGTATTCTGATTGAGCTCGATGTACTCGATAATGCGCTCTTCGCGCGTCTCACCAGCATGCCCTTCTGGGTTCGCATCCAAGTAATGCGGATTGATCTGGTACGGAATCAACTTCAGAGCCTCGAAACTTTTCGGCGCAATAATGGGCATATCGTTCGTAGTGCTCAGTGTAGGGCAGCTTACATTAGAACCGGCACTCCAACCCACGTAGGGCATCCCATTGTTTACGCGTTCACGAATAACACCAAGCAAATCATTATCCTGCATTTGCTGCAACAAACGCCAAGTATTACCACCACCAATAACCAGCGCTTCTGCCTCGGCAATCGCCTTTTTAGGTGATGCAACCTTATGCACAGACTCTAAAGCTATACCCACCGAGTCGAAACATTTAGCAACCTTCTCTGTATAAGCATCGTAGGAAAAACGTACGCCGGCATACGGAATAAAAACCACACGTTGGACACCCTTCAGGAAGTTACCAATCTCGGGCATAGCATATGCCAAGTAAGCTTCGCCAGCATTGGTCGAATTGCTAATCAGTAATAACCTCATCGTTCTAAATACTTTTATTCTTGCAAACCCCTAAGGCCTGTACAAATCCAAAAACGAAATTGTTCTTCCGGCTATCTAATATCCAAAAAAAAGGCGGTAGTACCACACAAATGGCGCCTACCACCCCTATTCTACTTAACCCAAATTATTGAACTAATATTTTTTGTACTGGTAGGAGTACATCACCCGGTACTTGTAGGGTGCGTAATAGGAATCAACCTTCACCATGTTGCCGGACTGGTCAAACTCCGAATCCTTTTTAGAATATGCGTCTCCGTCGTTCCACTGCTCGGTAACTAGGTTGCCTTCGTCGTCATAGGCATAGTCGTTATTGATGCGATCCTTACTACTCGCACTTTCCTTTTTCATGATCCGCACCAACTGCCCTTTCGAATTAAAAATATACTTCAGGGTATGGCGGAAAGCTCCAGCATAACTTTCTGTTTCCGACTCAATTCTGTTTTGCGCATCGTAGGTATAGACAATCTTGCGCATTTCCTTACCATCAGCCGAGGTTTGGGTATCCTTTATCAGGTTGTTCTTGGCATCAAACTCCTTTTCTACAGTATATGCTGCGCCCGTCTTGGGTGTGACACGAATTTGCTGCTTCGACCCGTTGTAGGAATAGATCCAGCGTTCGGCAACCGAATTGTCGGCATTAAAGCGTGTGATATCTGCTAAGCGACCATTGGGGAGGTAATTGTAGACGATGCGGTAGTTCGATGTCCCATCCCATCCAGTCTCCGTTTTCTTATAACCTCTGGCATCGTAGGTAAGTACTTGCTTGTAAGATAGCTTCATCGAGTCCTGCGCTTTACCATTCTTCGCTTCTTTCCCCGCAGGTTCCTCTTTCTTGTACTCGATGCGCTGCCCTAGGGTATTATAGACATAAGTAAGCTTGGACGAGACCTCGCCATTAGCACGATAGTTAATAACCGAAGTAGGGTTGCCATTCCGGTCGTACTTGGTCACACAAGTAACATAGCCCTGCGGTGCCGGTTTATCCTTTGTATACTTATGCGTATACTGTGTAGCTTGTGCTATATGGTTGGCTACAATGCGCTGGCGTTCGATAGCCTCGCGATCCAATTGCGCAAGCAGCACGATAGGGCTCAATATCAACAGGACGAGAAAACTGACTTTCATGTCTACAATCCTTTAGGGTTATCAATGGTTAAAGATACGAGCAAAAAATTTAATTCACTATCTCTTTGTAGCAATCCGAGCGCGGAACTCTTCTTGCTTTCTTTTCAGATCGGCGCGATTAAGACGCGATTCTACCGTAAAAAGCGTCTTCTCGTCATTATACGGTGTAAACCACCAACGGAATTCGGAGCTCTTTCGCGCGACGTCTATAAGTCCAAGACCAGCGCCCCCCCGTTCGCTTAAGGTTCCTGTTGAGAGTTGTGTCATGTAGATGATTCGGCTTTCTTCGGGGGTTAGCCGATCGCTATTACCGAGTTTCTTTTCCAGTTTCGCACGCATGCCCTCTACAACAAAGTTGGAACAGCGTATGATCACCTCCGCCTCTGTAACCAAAAGCGCGTAAGATATCCAGCACGGATACGGATTCATATTTAGCGAATCTATGGAAGAGCGTTGTTCGTTGATGATTTTTTCTGTACCCAAGCGTGCACCATGCCTATTGACGTTCTGCATGAGCTCCACCGTAATATGAAAGGAACGCGAATAGACCTGATAGCAATCCAAGAGTTGTTGTAAATTTTCGTTGTCTGTCAGACTCATTTGCACGAAATTCACAAAGGTCTGATGGTCTATTATACCACAATATCGTAGCTCGCCGAGTACCTCTATAGGCTCCTCGCCACGACTCAAATCCTGTTCCAACCGACTGTGCATTACACCGTCACTCACCACCCTAGTTGTTTCTGTAGCACAAATATAGTAAAATCGTAAAGAGATCGCTGCACATCAAAAAAACTCGAAACACGAAAAACAAAATATCGGGATCCGGTGTTAAGCAGCAAAAAATTGGTGCTTATTACCTAGCTCACTACCCTCCCCTTTGCGATTTTTCGGCATATTCGTAGAGTTTCAAAAATGCTGTTAAGGTCTTTTGCCAACGCAACAACTTACGAAACGGGTAAAGCAGGCGAGTAGCTATTCGCAACCACGGAACAAGTTCTAGTTGTAAGCGGCAGTAGGCTTTTCGGAATTGCAAGCGAGTAATTTTTTGCTCCTGTACCTTCGAATGCTCACGAACCGTACGCGCACCAGACACTAACCACAAATAGCCGCGATCGCGAAGGTAGTATTCGGTAAGCGTGTAGATAAAACCGTAGATAGGCGAGTGTTGCGTAAAATCAGAACTCAGCCGTTCAAAATTCATAAAAACACTTCTACCACGTACCAGAACCGAAATATAAGCAGCTGGGCGCCCCGAATCGTTATCAAAGGCCATCCAATAATTCTCACCATAGACCATTTGCTCTCTGAGCTGTTGGCGGAATTTAGCTTCCGTAAGCGGCGGACGCAATGCGTAACGCTGAAATGCTTGGCAGTAGATAGAGTAACCCAACTGTAGCATGACATCGTTGCTAACTAGCTCGAAACGATACCTAGCAAGAGCGCCGCGAATCTTTCTGCGTGTGTTAGTGCTTTCGTACTCCGCTATCTCGCGAAAACGATCCTGAAGAACATACCAATATGAGGTTTTGCTATCACAATCAAAATCGTAGGGGTTCGCCACGCCCAACACCTTTTTGCAATTGCACCAACCCCGGAGTTCGTCGGGGGTACGGAATTGCATCTGCGACAGATCGCCGAAGTATACTAAAAAGTGTCGCCCGTAGACTTCGAAATTCTCTATTCCAGACATTCGCGTACGCTAAGCTACTTGGCTAAGATATATCCCCGCAGAATCAGCACTATATGGTATGAGAGCAGACTCAGGGCGAGAGTCCAAATAGTAACCGTAGTATCGCATCCAAAAAACATCACACAACAGGGCGGCACTACATAAAATAGGAAGTAAAACAGTTGAAAAAACAGTTGTTCCCGATGCCTATGCGTAATAACCCAAAGTGTTGCTGCAATCATACTCGCAATCTGTAACAAAAGACCTAAAGCCAATATTGCACTAAGCTTGGAAGCCAATAGCCACTGCGAACCTAGAATATACGGAATCACTAACGGTAAAAGAAAATACCCCGCAAGACTCATCAGGACAGTAAGGGGCAAAAAAAAACGCATCGTACGCCTATAAAAATCAGCACAAGAACCACTTGCCCTATAGAGCTCTTGCGCCTGCGAGCGAAAAGCATCGGAAAGCGCCTTGCCCAGCAGCGTAATCGGTACACTAAGCAAAAGTAGTGCCATGGAATAATGCCCCGCATCGGCATTTCCGAAACGGCGCATAAAAAGAATAAGGAACACGACGGGCGCTAGGTCGTACAAGAATGTTCCCAAAACCCAATATTTCGGATACTCCCGATACCGATACAGAAGCGCAAACGTCCGTTTTCGCGAAAACAAAGACCAGTACTTGTGTTGTTTATGCACAAAATGCCCTATTGCCATCAATGCTACAAAAAGGCGCGAAAGGAGATCTCCGTAAATCAGCCCGCCACTCTTCAGGCTAGGACAATAGGCAAAACCTAGTTTGAACAACGAGGTAGTAGTCGCATTCGAAAAACGCTGCACAGAAACCGATCGAAAAAAACGCTCGCGGACACACCACTCAATGTGAATATTATAAAGTGTATACAACAACCCGTTTACGACAATAAAAACTATCCACAGGAAAGATATACTGGACGGGAAAACGCCCACGTACCACAACAGCGTAAGGATAGGAAATAGCAGAACAGCCATAACGAGCGCAAGCCACACGCACAGAATAACATAATTGAACAGATTGCGCTGCGTCTCTTGGATCAGAATTCCGCGCTCGTACTGTAAATCTAACAAATAGGCTAAAGCGCCGTAAAGAGCCACTACAAGAGCGAGGTCGCCGAACTCGGATGGGGTATACAGTCGCGAAAGGACGGGATAGAAAAGTATCGGAATAAGTTGCGCAAAAGAGGTACCCACACCTAGCGTGAGCAACGAACGCACAAAACGATACCTTTCCCCAAACATTTAGCTCCCACACTCCGCCAACAGCACTATTGAAACACTGGGAAGGTATCCAACTACATGCGCCGCGATGTTTCTTTTCATGTTTTAGGGGTTTTGGAGGCTCGTACGCGCGTTTTTATAGCCTATAGACTCCAATAGTCCAAACTAGTAATTTTTCCGCGATACACGCCCTTTACATCGACAAAGAGAAGATCTGCATTCCCTAGGCTTCGGATATAGTCTTCTGTCCAGTTACGGTATTCGTCGTGCGCAACAGCAAGGATAATCATATCGTACCTAGGCGTCGGGGCTTTTTGTAGCGTGAGACCGTACTCGTGTTGCACTTCCTCGGTATTGGCTCTTGGATCGACCACCTCTACCGAAATCCCAAAATCCTTAAGCTCGTTGATAATATCCACTACCTTCGAATTCCGGATATCTGCCACATTTTCCTTGAACGTGATACCTAGCACCAAAGCACGCGCCCCGAGTATGGCTTTCCCTTTCCGGATGAGTCGCTTCACCACCTTTTTGGCAATGTAGCCCCCCATCGAATCATTAATAAAACGGCCAGCAGTAATAATTTGCGGATGATACTTAAGCTCTTTCGCCTTATGTACCAGATAGTATGGGTCGACACCAATGCAATGCCCACCCACCAACCCAGGCGAGAAGGGTAGAAAATTCCACTTCGTAGCAGCAGCCTCTAGGACGTCGTACGTGTTGATGCCTAGGCGACCGAAAATTATCGAAAGTTCGTTCATCAGGGCAATATTGACATCACGCTGCGTATTTTCAATAATCTTCCCAGCCTCTGCCACTTTTATAGACGAGGCGCGATAGACTCCTGCTTCAATCACCGTCTCATAAACTTTCGCAATCTCCGAAAGCGCTTCCTTGTCGCAAGCAGCTACTATCTTTTGCGTGTTGTGCAGGGTATGCTCGCGATCGCCCGGATTAATCCGCTCCGGACTATAACCATACTTAAAATCCTCGGTAGGCTGCAAACCCGAAACCGTCGCGAGATGCGGAATACAATCCTCTTCCGTACAGCCCGGATAAACAGTTGACTCGTAGCACACGTAATCGCCTTTTTTCAGAACCTCTGCCACTGTACGTGTCGCTGCTAACAACGCCTTCAGATCGGGATTATTAAAGCTATCGATGGGTGTAGGGACAGCAACAACAAAAAAACGTGCCGTGCGAAGTTGTTCCAACGAACTCGTAAATTGGATATCGCAACCCCGGAAATCCTCGGCGTGGAGCTCATTGCTCGGGTCTTCGGAGTGTCGCATTTGCTCAAGTCTTGATTCATTGACGTCGAACCCCATAACCGAAAAATGACGAGCAAAAGCTAGAGCTAACGGCAACCCGACGTAACCGAGACCGATCACTGCTAATTTTGCTTGTTTTTGCGCTAGAGCTTCATAAATAGGCTGCATATTATTGCTAATTCTCTTTCAAAAATACGATTCCATCCGCCACTAGGTACACCTCGCCACTCAACGGACAAATAGCTTCCTGATGCTTGAACTGCAAGCGAGCGCCGGATCTACTCATCCAGCCTACCACACGCGCCGGATTCCCCACCAGCAGTTCGTACGGACGGATATCCTTTGTAACCACAGCGCCTGCGCCCACGAAAGCATACTCGCCAATGGTATGCCCACAAACTATGGTTGCGTTGGCACCTATGGTTACGCCTCGTCCTAAATGTGTGGCACGGAATTCATCTTTTCGTTGTATGTGCGCTCTGGGGTTCCAAACATTCGTAAATACGCAGGAAGGACCCAGAAAGACATCCGCCTCCGTAGTAACCCCCGTGTAGATAGACACATTGTTCTGAACCTTTGTGCGATCGCCTAAAGTAACCCCCGAGGCTATAAACACATTTTGCCCAATGGAACACTCTTGCCCGATCTGCACTCCGCCCATGATATGAGAAAAATGCCAGATACGAGTCCCCGCACCGATTACTGCTCCGTCGTCGATAATAGCCGACTCGTGTGCGAAAAAACTGGTCTCCATTGCGAAAATTTTCTACAAAGTTACGAGTTAACCTTTTGTTGCTCTAAACCGCAGCTCTTCGGCAATGGTATCCACTACGCGTTGGTACCAGCAGACCTCTTCGTAGTTGAGCGTGCGACCGATTCGTTTCTGCAACCACAACCTTGCCGGCTGATACGAGCCCACCCAGTGATTCCAAACTGCAAGAGGTACTGCTCCGAAATACTGCGTGTCGTTGATCCAGACGCGTCTCGTTGCTTCGTCATAACGAACGCATTCTACAAGGTTGGTGCCTGCCACATCGAAGGTTGTGGTGTGCGGGATGTCCAAGCTTTCGTCCATCAGATGCAAACGACGGAGGTATCCTCCTATACTCACAAAGCGCTGATAATCTGCTTTATCCTTTGGGTAGGGGATGCGTGGATATTCTATTTTCAGAAACTCAAAGTATTTCGTGCGGTACTCCTCATCATGCAGCACGCCGTAGATGTAATCAAACACGTCCTCGCCTTTTACAGGTTCGCCTATTGTTTTGCTTATTTTAGCTAGAATTTCTGAGCGCATGTTGAGCTCCAGTTCTATCAGTTTTCCTTCCTTTGTCACTCCAGCTACAATTTCTGCCGGAGTATAATCCCAACCTTCGCGGAATTTGTAAAGCGGAAAAGTAAACGTCGTGTCCGAAATATATGCCTTGTCGGGCAGCCCTCGCGTTAAAAAATTATGCTGAAAATCGTTCTCCCGCATAATACGTGTCGTACACAAAGCATAATTCTCGTGGCATAGTAAGGCGCCCAAAAGATGAAATCGGGGATAGGATACCACGCCCCTCGTTTTCCCGGTGTAATAAAGATGCCGACAGTCGTACGGGCGGAAACTATACCGAATTATCTGCCCTTCGTGCGCTTGCTCAGCAGCCGCTACATCCGCTAGAGCACGAGACAACGTCCAATCGCGAACATCGGGCGGTATTGTATAAATAGCACAAAGCGAACTTCCCGGTAGTGTTAAGAAGTCATCGCGCAATTTTTGACACTCCCCGCGAGTATAATGCACTACAAGCGAGTCGCGATGCGTTTTCACTCCCACAGCATACGTTTCGAATAACTCGCTCAGCGAAAAGAAGTTATCGTACTCCTGCTGTAGTGCAAAATCCTTTTCCACAAAGAAATAATACGGCGCAACCGGAGTTAAGCGTTTCCAACTATCACGCGCTATACGCAATACTTCGAGATAATTTCTCTTTATCGCATGATCGCCAAAGACCTCACTGTAAAGAATTTGCGGTGTTTGTGACGCCCCAGAATCCTGATTCCTAACTAAAATAACAATACTCACACCAGCCTGAATATCAAACACATTTTCATCTTTGCCACCCTCCGGAGTCTTCTCCTTTAACCGACTGTTACCGTGAAGATTAACTATGTAAATAATATCAAACACGCGCAAAAGCTCTTTACGCATTTGGCGATGGATGACCCCGTCCAAAAAGCTATTGTTCGTGATGAATGCAACGACGCCCTCCCCCGTACGTTCGATCTGATACTGCGCATAACGAATAAACTTTATGTAGTCGTCCGACAGCGCCATGATGTTCTTCTCGTTCAAACCCGCTTTGTAGCTCTGCATCAGCGCCTCGATCCATTGATTTTTGTTGCACGAGCTGACGTTGTACGGAGGGTTGCCGATCATCACCATTACGTGGCGATCGCACTTAAGAGCATTGACTGCATTCGCCTCGGTATCAATCGGAAACAAGCCGTTGGACTCAGGGTGCTGCGCCTCGAGAGTGTTCGTCAGATAGATTCCATAGCGTGCATTGCCAAGTTCCGTTGCCCCCGTCGCGTGAAGAACGTGATCTAGGTTGAGATGCGCCATCGCGTAAGGTGCCATCAGGATTTCGTAGCCGTGGAGGCGAGGCAACAAGTGCTCTCTAACGTAGTCGTTCCAAACGCCCTGACGACCTTCAAACTTGCGATGTATTGCCCGCACAACTTCCACCAAAAACGTTCCGGTACTCGTAGCAGGATCCAGTATCTGAAGGCGGTGTACGTGGCTTTTATCGGGCAAAAAACTACAGTCGGCTAATCCCTCGCGCATGCCGAAATCGCGGATCAGGATCTCGTCCACGGCACGCACCATAAACTCGACCACCGGAGCGGGCGTGTAATAAACCCCGCGAGCCTTGCGCCGCACCGGATTGTAGGCTGTTAGGAAGTCCTCGTAGAAGAGCATGACGGGGTCTTTATGCAACCGCAACGAGTCCGTAAAAAGCTCTGTAATAGGGGTTAAAGCAAAGATTGCAACCAAATCGTTAACAATCCAAAGGAGGCGTTCATCCAAATCCAAAGCACCCAAATAATGAAAGAGTTTGCGCAGAAAAGGGTTGCTGCGAGGGATCTGTTTTGCCGCGGTTTCTCTGGTAAACTCTTGTATATCAGGTGCATGATAGCGCGCTGCAAACAAGCCGTAGATGAGGGTTTGGGCGTACCAATCGGCGAACTCGGTGTGCGATATATCTCTTCGCAACACCGTCTTCATACGCGAGATTTGTTGCAAGAGGCTTTGAGCGGTTTTACTCTGTTCGTCCTCAAGAACTGCACTAATCGAGCGTGCCAACAGTTGCGCTTTGCCCGCCATCAGGAGCGCTAGTTGCTTGAGGGAAGAGATGGGGGGTGGTTGATCGGCGCTGTTTCCCGTCATAACTCCCGTTTGGAGTTCTTGCGCAAGAGGCGAAAGGTAGGGCATCGAAAAATTAGAATACGAAGAGTGCCCTGTTTTCATATTGACACACCCTCGAAGGCTTCGCTAATTTCGCAAGGCTCCTAACGCTACCTATCTTGCAATCGCTCCCACTTTTCGAAAAATTCTGCTTCACGTTGCCAGACGATTTTTTTTCCGAAACCGAGCCTATTATCCGTAAATTTAAAGTAAGTAACGTCCAACTGCCACAGGTGTAGATCCATTAATCTGGCCAGCGGGAAACGTTTGATATAGGCACGTTGCGCTTCCTTTTCTATCGAGCTTAATAACTGAAATACAGAGCCTTGTATTTGCAATCCGCGCAAAACCCCAACAGTCTCGCTCTCCAGCACAATACTCGCTGCAACAAATGAGTTGTGACAAATCTGTTGCATATGTTTTGTAGCAGAATCGGAAGCAAATATAAAACAGCTATACTGCGGCAAAAACACATAAAAACAATGCGCACACCACGCCTCCTCGTTTACCGAGGTTGAGAGCGTAAGGACATGATGCTCGTCTATAAAACGCCGGATAGCTTCTGGGATTTCCTTTGGCGTCGTTGTGGGGAGATCCGGCATACTACTCGGTAGGAGAGAATTTTAGAGCAACAATCGATATATCGTCAAAAGTCTCACGCAGCCCCAGATACTCGTCATGCTCCATCCTAGACGAAATAGCAGCAACCAACGAACGGGGATCCTTATATCGATGCAAAAGACCTATCAGGAATCCGGATCCTGTTACCTCCCGCCCGTTAATTCGCCACTCAGTAACCCCGTCGGTATAGCATAGGAGCATGGTCGAATCTTGTATTAGCATTTTCGATACGTTTATTTCGGGTAGTTCTTCCAGCATAGCCAGCGCCACGGTATCGGAATGTAATTGCCGCGCCTGCCCGGTCTGCATATCGTAGAGGTAGGGGGCATTGTGACCCAGATTAACGTATTCCAAAAGGTGTGTGCGAGTATTGTAACGCCCAATAAACGATGTAATGTAGGAACTTGACTCCTGCGCAACAGCAAAAACCAGTCTGTTCAGCTTGCTTACGATAACCTCTAGCGGCACCCCAGCAGCGCTTTGTGCCTTAAAATGCGCCTGATAATTTGCTGTCAGCAACGAGGCTGGGATTCCTTTCCCTGAGACGTCGGAGACGCAAAACATCAACTCTTCGCCGTTAAGATCGATAAAATCGAAATAGTCGCCCCCCACTTCATAGAACGGTTGGTACCAAGTCGCAATCTTCACGCCCTTCATTTTAGGGAGTCGGTCGGAAGATATGATAAAAGAGCGTTGCAGGTTGGCAGCTAGTGCGAGCTGACTTTTAATCTCCGTTTCGAGCTTCTGTCGTTCGATAGCATACAAATTTCGCAATCCTATGTAGGAGAGATAGGTAAGGGTCTGCGCAAACATCAAATGCATAATGATGGGGCTAACGCCTCTTACCCTATCGTTAGTATCGCCCAACAAAACATAAGCTTGCGGCTCCGTGCCCTGTAAAACGGGGATGATCAGATCTATTTCGCGCAACCCTACGGTAGTGGTGCTACTTACGATCGTAGTCCTAGTATATGCTGCTAAGATCTGTTCTGCATCGATCACCGACACATCTTCCTCGCTACAATTCACGTTGAGGAGGAGCCGCCACTGATCTTCAACCCGAAAGTAGTATAGGATGCGATTGATATCGAGATCCTCTTCCAAGATCTTCTTAAAGCGGCGCAGCAATCCCTCGGCGGAGTTATCGAAACCGAACTCCGAGGTATAGTCCAAGAGCGCCTTTAACTTCAGTAGATTTAGCTTCAGACGCTCGTCCTGCGAACTAGAACGCGCACGCCCAACCAAGACAGTCATCCGCTACAAGTAATCGTTGTGTCGTAAAAGCGACAAAGGAGACAACGTAAGCATCGGCATCACCATTGGTGCCGTCGTCTAAAAATGCAGTATACGCGAGACTCTATCAGACCTTAACACGTTCGGAATACTCGCGGGTGCGGGTATCCACTCGAATCTTTTCGCCCGATACAATGAAAAGTGGTACGTTGACAATAGCTCCGGTTTCCAACTCCGCTTGCTTTAATGCTGTAGAAGATGCTGTATCGCCACGTACTCCGGGCTCTGTGTAGGTTACTTCTAACTCTACAAATGGCGGGAGTTCGCAGGTCAGGATACGCTCTTCGTCGGCATGAACGAGCATTTGTACAACTTGCCCATCCTTCAATAGGTCGCTATTTTCGATGAGGGCGGGATCTAGGTAAATCTCTTCAAAGGTCTCGCTATGCATGAAATGGAAACCGAGGTCGTCCTTGTATAGGTACTGATAGGGGCGTGTCTCAACACGGATAGGATTTATCTTAACCCCAGCATTAAAAGTATTTTCGAGGGTACGCCCCGTTTCTAGGTTTTTCAATTTTGTCCGTACGAAAGCGCCACCTTTCCCGGGCTTTACGTGTTGAAAATAGGTCACGACGTAGAGTTTACCATTAAACTCGATACACATCCCGGTTCTGAAATCAGCAGTAGTAGCCATGCTATTGATCGATTCTACAAGTTAGAACTAAGTATATTGATTTTATGTTTCACTACTCTCTTTTCTTCATCACGCGATCGATCATACCGTAGTCTACAGCTTCTTGTGCCGACATCCAGTAGTCGCGATCGGTATCCTGATGGATTTTTTCTATGTCCTGCGAGGTATGTTCTGCTAGGATTTTGTTGAGTTCAGCACGCGCCAATTTTATTTCACGGGCTTCGATTTCAATATCGGAAGCTTGTCCACGAACACCACCGAGGGGTTGATGAATCATCACACGCGCGTGAGGGAGAGCCGACCGCTTTCCCTTCGTACCTGCCGCAAGGAGCACTGCAGCCATGGAAGCCGCCATCCCCGTACAAATCGTCGCAATGTCCGAGGATAGGTATTGCATGGTATCGTAAATGCCCAGCCCACCATGCAGGATCCCACCCGGCGAGTTGATATACATATTGATATCGCGAGTCCCCTCCCCTGCCATAGATTCTAAAAACAGGAGTTGCGCTTGTATAATATTCGCGACATCGTCGTCGATCGGGACACCTAGGAAAATAATCCGATCCATCAGAAGGCGAGAAAAAACGTCCATAACCTGCACGTTCATTTGCCGCTCGATAACCACCTGCGGATTGATGTAGCTTGCTGTATGTTGTGCGTAGCGATCTATGGTATTGCTACTTACACCAACTGTACTACGCGCAAATTTCTGAAACTCGCGCTTACAATCTTCCTCGTGCATCTAGTCGCTTACTTTAGCTTACAGTATTTGTTAAGTCGTTGGCAGGAGCCTTTTTGCCGCAAATGTCGGCTCCCGTCGGCATAGTGCCTTGAACTATTCTTGTGGCTGCGCCTCTGTTTTGCCATCCTCGGCTGGCAACGACTCCTTCATGTTATTCGACATACTGGAGGTGAGCATCGATAGGAACTCTTCCTCTTCTTTCTTGGTTTTCTTAAACGGGAGCGCCCCGTGCTGCAGTTCTTTTAGCAAGAGAGTAACATTCATATCCTGCACTTTTATGTCGCGGTACGAGAGATCGGTGAGCTTTTCCGACCATGCTTCCAGCATATGTAAACGCTCTAACTTAAACATAAACTCGTCGTTGAGTTGCTCATCCTGCTGCATGTGCTTCCGTAAGAGCGACCACTGCTGCAAATCGTTAAAGATGCGTATGAGGGAGGCATGCTGCTGATTGGAATTTACCAGATCCATCGCCACTAGGGCTCGCGTGAAATAATCCTTTTCCTTGTGTTCTTCTTTTACGACGAACTGTTTAGACAAGCGCGTATAGAAGGCTAGTTCGCGGAGGTGTCTGCTTCGTGTAAGAAAAGCGAAAGAATGGTAAAGCTGCTCGCGCGGAACGCCTTCGACCATAAACATCGTCTCGACTATTTTTAGCGGGATCTCGCACTCCCACTCTGCAGCGACTTGTTTCAGAATCGGGATCAGAGCAGCGTACTTTCCGGCGAGTTCCATCTTTTCGCGTTGCAGATCGTGGAAGTAGCCCAGCATCTTGTCGATGTTGTCGTGGAGTTCGGTCTGTTCGGGCAACATCGCGCGCAACAACTCCAAGGTTGGCTCCTGATCGGTATACGAAAAGATATCTTCTACTTTGAGTTTTATTTCTGCATTGTTGAAAGTATCCTCTGTATTCATTTGCCAAATTTCGGCATTGAAAAAGAATGGAGTCAGGGTACTCGTTAACTCTTTCGGGCAGAGGAACTCCTCATCTTTCTTTTTCCCACGAAGTAGAGCTTGCAATTCGGGCGAGAATTCGTCCCAGTCAGCATAAAAATCGGCGCACCTCACCCACAGATCTTGCTCGGTAGGCTGTTCTGCATCGGTTTTCGGCGCTTCTTTCTTTTTTGTACAGACAATCTTTATTGTCGTAGATTCTTCAACCTGCTCTTTTTTATCCTCCAGATTGTATTGGCGGAACAATTTCCGGTCGTACAACTGCCAATACTCGTCATTAAAAATAGGTTTGAGTACTTCTACTTTAGGGTTTTCGGGGAACTGCAACTCTGGTGCTATTAGGAGATCCAGAAAGAGTTCCACCTTTTCATCCTTCTTGAAGCTGTAGCTCTCCTGTTTTTGGCTGGGGAGTAATCTACTCAGGGGCATGAGCTTTTCCTGCTCGATGTATTCGTTTATGGAGGTTTCGCTCTTTTTTTGTATCACATCGCGCAAGAGATCGTCGCCATACTTCTTTTCGATAAGCCCCGTAGGCACGTGCCCTTTGCGGAAACCGGGCAGGTTGATCCCCTTAGCGAGTTGTACGATCTCTTTTTTATAGTCTGGAGTATAATCTTCTGGTTCAAACTCCAAGTGTAGGGTTAAGACATTAGGCAGCTCTGGATTATTTTCAGCTGTTATCTTCATTTACTCTAACCGTATATAGTTTTTATCGGATCTCTGCTAAAGGCGTCAAACAAGCCTTGACTTTGTCGCCCAACTGTACGTGCACCTGTGCATCCAACGGAATAAATATATCCACTCGCGAGCCGAATTTTATAAATCCGAACTCGGTTCCGACCTTTGCCGTGTCATTCTCTTTGGCATAGCAACAGATACGGCGTGCTACAGCACCTGCAATTTGCCGGAACAAGATACGAACTCCGCCCTCAGTACGAACAACGAGCGAGGTGCGCTCATTTTCTGTAGATGATTTAGGGAGCCACGCCACCAAGAATTTCCCTTTATGGTAACGCATGTATTCCACATTGCCGCTTATAGGGAAAAAATTTGCGTGTACGTTCCACACCGACATAAATACCGAAATAACACGCACTTCGGCATTTAGTACTTCTGGCTCGAAGACTTGCTCAATGGCAACGACTCGCCCGTCCGCAGGGCTATAAACCGTATTCTCTTTTGCGGGCGACTGTCGTTTTGCTTTCCGGAAAAAATGAGCTACAAAAAGAAGCAGACCTAAAAAGAGGGCAAAAACTATCCAAAATACTAGGATAGGCGCCCACAAAAAGATTAAAAACAAGCCTAGAGCTTGAAAAATTGCAAGTATAACGACAAGAGGCAGTCCCTCTTTATGAATCCCCATACGCCCGAACCCTTATCCTCGATTACAACGAACAAAGGTAGTCTTATTTTTAGGAACAAGTTTTCTAGACGTCTTTTTAGGCGATCGGCAAGCGTTGCGAGCGATTAATATTTCTCGGCGGGTACGAATTGTTTTGTGCAATTTGCTCTATTTTTCCCCGGCGTTACCGGGGGGGAAAACATAAAAAAGAGGCGCACTCTCCTCTCAGAAAGCACACCTCTATCACAATTATGAAAAGGAAATTACTTCACCACGCGCCAATGCTTAATAGCGCCATCGGCAGCTTGTAGCTGCAGCAAATACAAACCTGCAGGTAAAGCCTCGGTAGATAAGCTAATTTCGCCTTCGGGCAACTCGCCAGAAAGAATCGATACGCCCTGTGCATCGAACAGACTATAGCGTATACCCGTGCGCTCTACATTCGAAATGCGCAATACAGTAGAGAACGGGTTTGGCGCCACCAAGATTCCTGCAAATACTGCATCCTCTACGGCATTAGGATCCGGAGTGGGACTGGGAGAAGGTGCACTACGTACGATCTTTACCTCTTGAGCCACAGTATTTGTTGCGTCTACGATTGTGCGCTGAGTATCGTCCCACTTACCCTTTGCTGGTGAGGCGATTCGGCAATCTCTAAGAATACACGTAGAGAAATTACCAATAGCAAAGCCTGTCCCCTTGGCTGTTATTGCTGTCTTGTTTAGCTTAAGCGACTCATCACTTGTGGCATTTGTTCCAGATATCCCTAACTGCCCCGAAACCTCAATAATAATAGTAGAAATCGTTAACTGAGCATTTTTATTTACACGAATGCCAGCCTCTGAAGGTGTTTCTACAATAAGCTTTCCATCGCCCTGAAATTCCGTATCCTTGAGGATTAATATCCCCTCCTTGTTTGCCGACTTGATTGTATTCGCATTTAAGAACCGTATCTTCAGACCTTCAATACCCTCATTATGTATTGGTATCTCGGTATCGCTCTCTATCGTCACCCCCTTTAGTGTCAGAATTTTATTCTGAGGATCATATTTAAACTGACCGCCACTTGGTACAGAAACTTTATCAGAAATCCCACTCAAGTCATTGCAGTTCTTATTAGTTACCTTCACACCTGCTATCAAAAGATCATAGCGTGTGCTTGGAGTAGGCTCTATTTTTACCTTCTTGGGGTTAACACCACCAGCCATTATAGCGTGGTCTGAAGCACTCCATGCTGCACCTGCGGGTTCTACAATCTGGCAACCCACTAAATTAAAACCGTCTAATTTCACAGTAGCGCCACTAGTCCCATTGAGTGTAACAGTAGCATTATTGACTTCGACTTTTTCGCCCGTCGATTCACCGCTTATTCCGTATCTTCCTGAGACCTCAACAACAATATCCGATATTGTAAGAGAAGCCTTGTCAAGGTAAATTCCATAGTTTTTAGTAGACTTAACTACAAGTTTTCCAGTTCCATGCAATACTGTCGGGCGCCAAATATTTAATGCAGCCCAAGTAGTAGCATCTAAAGTATTCTTACCTGCTACTACAATCCTCAGTCCATCTACGTTTCTATTAAAAATTGCATTCTCATCTGTATCAGCTTTGATAGTTACCTTACGCATAGTCAGGATTTTATTTTCCGGATCATAGGCAAAATAACCACCTTTTTCAAGAGTAATCTTCCCAGGTGCAAGTGCAGCTAAATTGGTATAATTGTCGCTCGTAACTGGAACCCCTGCAATCTTTAAACCATAATCTTCCGCTTTAACAGATGCACCAAATCCCAAAATAGAAAGACTTATTAATAGCCATTTTACAGTACACAGTAGTATTTTTCTCATCTCTCGCATATTTAGTTTAACTAGAACAATTAACAAATTAAAATCTTTTTTTCGACAACGGATCTATTATACCTCAATAGTGCAGAAAATACCTATTAAGTGTTAAAGATAGAGTGATCGGTTTTTCAGAGCGCCATTAAGGGGTTCAGATCAACCATTAATCGCCAGAAAGCCCAACTAATTTCCCAAAAACCGATAAGGGATATCTTTAGCCATGGTAAAAGCCTAGGCATCCTAAGCATTGATTAACACCATATACTACCCTATTTTAGCAATCATCGGGACTTGCGCGCGTTTCTTTCGCTGTTCGATATATCGCTTCAGCGGTTGGTATGGCTCGGCTTCCAAATCAGAATCTGCTAAACAGATCGCACGCACGCGATGCCGGACTTTCTCGATAAGATCGACATCCTCACCGAAATCAACAAACTGAAGAGTGAGACTCTTCCCACTTTGCGCGAGACCACCAAGTTCGCCGAAACCTCGCAAACGGAGATCGGCATCTGCTATCTTAAAGCCGTCGTTGGTTTGTTCGAGGATGCGGAGTCGTTCGCGAGTTTTAGCTTTTATCTCGTAGTTCGTGACAAGGAAACAATAACTCTTGGCATCTCCTCGCCCGACACGACCACGAAGCTGATGAAGCTGTGTCAGTCCAAAACGTTGCGCATCCTCTATAACAATTACTGTCGCATTCGGGACATCGACCCCCACCTCTATAACCGTAGTAGCTACCAGTATTTGTAACTCGCCACGAGAAAAAGCATTCATAACGCTTTCTTTTTCATCGGTTGGCATTTGTCCGTGCAGCATACCTACGCGATACTCCGGTGTAGGAAACTCTTCGCAAATGCGCTGATAACCCTCTGTAACGCTCTGGAAATCGAGCTTTTCCGATTCATTCACAAGCGGATAGACAATGTAAACCTGATGCCCGTGCCCGATTTCCTCCTTCAGAAATTTATAGAGTTTTTCTCGCTGATTTTCGTACAAAATACGCGTATAAATAGCTTTTCTGCCGGCTGGTAACTGATCAATCACACTAATATCGAGTCCGGCATAGAGGGTAAGAGCTAGGGTGCGAGGGATAGGCGTCGCCGACATCACCAAGATGTGTGGCAGTACATTGGGGTTTTTGCCCCAGAGTTTTGCACGCTGCGCAACCCCGAAGCGGTGCTGTTCGTCGACAATCACGAGTCCGAGGTTATGGAAGCGCACATCGTCTTCGATAAGTGCATGCGTGCCGATAATTATTTGCAGTTTGCCCGATTCTAAGTCGTCGTGTATTACGCGTCGTTCTCTTTGCGGAGTACTACCTGTTAGCAATGCCACCCGGACGTTGAGGGGTGCCAACATTCGGCAAATACTCAGGTAGTGCTGTGTTGCAAGGATCTCGGTAGGAGCCATCAGACAGCCCTGTAGGTCGTTGTCCGCCGCGAGTAGAAGTGCAAATAGCGCAACAAGGGTCTTTCCACTCCCCACATCGCCCTGCAGTAAACGATTCATTTGCCGTCCGCTCTTCATATCGGCATGGATATCGCGCAGCACTCGTTTTTGCGCATCCGTAAGATCGAAAGCCAGATACTCCTTGTAGAACGCATTGAAAAGGTTACCCACTCGCGTACAACGTAGCCCTCTTACCACAGTCTCTTGCAGGAGCCAATCCGCTTGCTCGATTTGTAGCAAAAACCACTCCTCGTATTTGAAGCGGAACTTCGCTCTTTCCATTTCCATCCGACTGTGCGGGAAATGCAGCTTTAGGAAGGCATCACGTCTGGGCATTAATTGCTCATCGCGCATAAGGTCGGGGGGAAGAAACTCCTCGATATTCCCGTTTAAGTATTGAAAGCACTGTAGGACAATTTGCTGAAAACGCCGGCTGTTGATGTATAGCTTTTTCAGAGCCTCGGTTGTTTCATAGACGGGTTCGAAGCCCAGCCTCGGTTTTCGCCCTGGAATAAGGAGTTCGACTTCCGGATGTACGAACGAATATATATGATTGTAATTGGTTGGTTTGCCGAAGATTACGTAATTCGCTCCAATTTGCAACTTCTTGAAGATATACTGCTGCCGCTTGAAAAAGATAACGCTAAAAGTCGCACTCGCGTCACGGAACCTCACTTCGAGTCTGCGTTTGACACCCTGCCCTACGTAGTCTATCCGTTCTAATTGAGCAATGAGCTGCACGGCATCCTGTGTACCGGATATCTGCGTATAGGTCAGGATTTTACTTCTATCGTTGTAGTGCGACGGAGCATACAGAAGGATATCCTCGAGGGTGAACAGGTTCAGCTCTTTTTCGAGTGCTTGAACCCACGTTGGCGAAAAATTCAGAACCCTTATAGACGAGTGTATGATGGCAGAATCCGTCATGGTGTACTGGTATATGCTATTTTTCTCGCAAAGGCTTTCGTATCATCCATGCAACTACCAAGCCCCAGCCGTAGCCCAGTAGCATAATGCCACATGCCCACGTACTACGCAGCGCTAACCCGAAGCTACGAAACGAGCGCAAAGCCCCAGCAAAAAGCACCAAAGCGTAAAGAAAAGCTCCCCCCCCCAATACCACATACTGCACCCAAGTAAGAGGAATTAGAAGAATCAGCAAAGCCACAAACATTGCCAGCGAGGGTAGTACGTGTACGAGTTTGAGAGTGCCCGGATGCCTTTTCGTTAGCTCATAGCGCGCTGCACCCGAATGGGCTACTTGCCTAAAAAAACTAGTCCACGAGGTGCGTCGTTTGTGAAAAAGATACAGATCCGTACTCAGGTGCGATTGATAGCCAGCTTCGATGAGTCGCATACTCAGGTCGACATCTTCGCCGTAACGAAGATTAGCAAAACCACCCACAGCATGAAATGCCTCAGTGCGCACACCCATATTGAAGGTGCGTGGATAGAATTTGTCGGCCGCCTCGCTCCCACCACGGATCCCTCCAGTACTAAAAGGCGAGGTCATAGCATAACTTATCGCTTTCTGTATGGGCGAAAAATTAGCATCCCAAGCATCGGGTCCCCCCCACAAATCTACTCTAGGCGTAGTAGCAAGCCATGTATATGCTTTAGCGATGTAATCGGGCGGAAGGGTGCAATCCGAATCTACAAAAAGAACAAATTCGCTATTATCGCCTAGGGAGTCCACACCTCTGTTTCGTGCAACAGCAGGTCCTGTGTTAGCTTGTTTCAGATACGTGAGATTGAGGCGCTTGCTATACTCCTCGCACAGCGCTTCGGAGTCGATGGTCGATCCGTCTTCCACAACCACCAGTGCAAAATCTTTTTCTTGTTGCTGGCAGAGGCTTTCCAACAAATCTTTCAACTCGTTGGGGCGATTATAAACAGGCACTACCAGTGCAATTTTCCAGCGATTCATTCACTTTTTAGGGCTTCGCATACAAAATTTCGGATAGCAGTATAGTCCTCCGCGTCAAACCAACGTATGGTAGGGTCTCGCTTCCACCACTGCATTTGTTTTCGTGCATACTGTCGGGTATGGATCTTAATGTTCTCGATGGCGGTGGGTTGGTCACATTTTCCGTCCAAATATTCAAAAATTTCGCGGTAACCCACAGTTTTTAGTGCCGGTAAATCGCGATACTCTTTAAGCGCAATCACTTCCTCGAGGAGCCCTTGCGCCATCATATCATCTACACGTTTTCGGATACGCTCCTGCAGTTCGTCTGGGTTTCGATAAATACCGATCGCTAAGGTTCGAAAGGGTCTTGGTGGTTTTTCGGTTGTCAGCCAAGAGCTATAGGGTCTCCCTGTTTGTATGCAGACTTCGAGGGCACGAAGGACTCTAGCGCCGTTTTTGGGATCTATGCGCTGTGCGATTTGCGGATCCAATACTTCTAATTCGCGAAATAAAGCCTTTGTGCCTTCGTTTCTTAGTCTTGAGGCTAGCTGATACCTGAGATTGCTATCCGGGGGCGGGAAGGCGTCTATTCCGTGCAAAAGAGCATCTATATAGAGCATCGCTCCACCGGTTAGTATGGCTCGCGTTGTTTTTTTACGTAGTTGCTCGATGAGTTTTAAGGCTTCTAACTCGAAATCGCCTGCCGAGAATCGATCTCGCACGCTGTGTGTTGCTACGAAGAAATGCTGTACGGTTGCCAGTTCTTCTGGTGTAGGTTGCGCTGTTCCGATGGGCATTTCGCGATAACATTGCCGCGAATCGGATGATATTACAGGGCACCCCAGCTCCGTTGCAAGCCTTACCGCCAAGGCTGTCTTACCCACTGCCGTAGCGCCATACAGCACCACGAGTAGGAAGTCCTGGGCTGTGGGAAGCGAGTCAGGAGTAGAAGTCGGCAATGTCGGCATCTACCGAAAGATTCATATCCGGACTAGGAGCGGGATTCTCACCCTCTGCTACAATACACTTTGCCGGAAAAGAGTCGATATGTTCGGGCGCAATATCTAATAACACGCAATAAAAGGAGCGATTCAGAAAGATATCGTAACAAAAAATTAGATGATCCCCTTGCTGTTGCAAGACATCGCGGATGTGTAGCTCACTCATCGCTGCTGTAGGGATCTCGCTATATTCGTCGCCCATGTCCAAAAGGGTAAGTTCGAGTTCCTTCTCCCAGTAGTCATTCGCCTTATAGAACGACATGAGGACGTTGGTAGGGAGTTGTAGATCGTTGCAGAGGAAACGATAAAAGTCGTAAAAAGTGGCATCGGGACTAACGAGATACTCTCGCCGGAAGTCCTCGTTGGTCGGATCGACCATTCGCAAATGTAACCGCATTCTAAACCTCCTCCGTCTAAAACGCTAACAAAGATAAAAAAGATCCGTATGTAGGATGGGTTACAGTGCGTTTTAAGTTTTATTGTACATTTGTGACAAATAGTTGATTTGTTTTATTAAATAGTTATATAATGGGGACGGAGATTTTGAAAATTGGTGTATTCTACGACGGAAATTATTTCCTGCACGTGAGCAATTATTACAACTACTTCCATCCGATGCATCAACGTTTAAGTTTACCGGCATTTCATGGATTTATTCGTCATTTGGTAGCAGAGTCCGAACAAATACCAGTTCAGTATAGCCGTATTATTGGCGCTCATTACTTTCGCGGCAGACTCAGTGCTCAGGAGGCATCGCAGCGCGGCAATCAACTGTACAACGACCGCGTTTTTGACGACATCCTCATGTCCGTAGGCATCGTATCGCATTTCTTACCATTGCGCACGCGTAGTGGTAAAAAAGAGGAAAAGGGTATAGATGTTTGGTTGGCGCTGGAAGCCTACGAACAGACTCTTATTAAGAAGTTCGATGTACTAGTACTTATAACCTCCGACGGCGAGTACGTGCCACTGGTTCGTAAACTCAACTCACTAGGAGTAAAGACCATGGTTCTCAACTGGGAGTTTGCGTATGTCGACGACTCCGGACGCGAGATCGTAACACGCACCGCGCAGGATCTCCTACAGGAGGTAACCTATCCCGTAGCCGCGCACATCCTGATAGACGAAGGACTAGATGCGGGTTGCGAGTACGTCAACGATCTCTTTGTATCGACCGAAGCCAATGTCACCGCACCACGCATGCCCGAAATCTCTACAAACGACGAGATGTTTACCCCGGATCCCGCATTAGAGTCGTGGGAAGACGAAACCGGCGCGCAACACTACGTCGGGCAGATCATGAATCTAAATGCCAGCAAAGGGTACGGGTTTATAAAATATCCGCCAAACAACCTATTCTTCTATCGTCAGGATTTGGAAAATATCGATATCATGCAGTTGCAAGTGGGCGACACACTCGAGTTTCAGATTGCTCTAAACGACGAGGGCGACCAAGTAGCTAAGCACTTGCATTACATTCAAAAATAAGTAATACTGCAATACATTTTCTTCGTGGGGAAGGGTGATAAACGCGGTTTCGCAAGGCATCCTTCCTTTTTTACTAGCTTTGTTAGCAAGTAATAGTTGTTGTGGGAACATATCTCTATAGGTTGGGGCTCGCTTTTTATTTAGCACTCGTCTGGTTGGCTTCTTTCGTGCACCCCAAAGCACGTGCTTGGATTACGGGGCGACGCAAATGGCGCAAACAGCTATCCAACGCATTTCAACCGACTTCGGATCGGGTAATTTGGTTCCACTGTGCCTCATTAGGCGAGTTTGAACAAGGACGCTCAGTAATGGAGCTATTCAGGCTCCAACACCCGGATTGGCAGTTAGTCCTTAGCTTTTTTTCGCCTTCAGGCTACCAAGTTCGCAAAGATTATCCCGGTGCCGACTGTGTGTGTTACCTACCCTTGGACACGCCACGCAATGCGCGCGAATTCTTAGATATCCTCCGCCCGCGTATTGCAATATTCGTTAAATACGAATTCTGGTACTTTTATCTGCGCGAGTTGCATCGACGAAACATAACAACCTACCTCATCTGCGGGATCTTCCGTCCCGAACAACTATTTTTTAAGTCGTATGGTGGTTTCTATCGGCAATGGCTGCACTTCTTTCGCGGGTTACTCTTACAAGATACTCGCTCCGCAGAGTTATTAGCTGCTTGCGGCATACAGGAGGGGGTAGCTGTGCTCGGCGATGCACGTTTTGATCGCGTCTACGAAGCCGCACAACAACGCACCCCGCTGGACATGGTTGCTACTTTCTGTGGCGATTCACAAATCTTTGTAGCAGGAAGTACATGGCCAACAGATGAGGAGGGGTTACACCGAGTCATCGCCGCACTCCCTACCCATTGGAAATTTATCTTGGTACCCCACGAGATTCACGAAACGCATATCGCACAATGGACGGAGACCTATGCCCCACTTGCTGTTCGCTACTCTAACCAGCCTACCCCTGCCGAATTACAAGCAGCACGATTGTTGATTGTAGACCGCGTAGGGATTTTACTGCAGATATACCACTATGCGCAGCTTGCCTACGTAGGAGGGGGATTCGGAGTAGGAATCCACAATACGTTGGAACCCGCAGCTTGTGGCGTACCTGTAATTATAGGTCCTAAGCACCAAGCCTTTCGCGAAGCTCTCGAACTCATAGCTGTGGGCGGCGCAAAAGTTGTGCGAACCCCCGACGACTTTGCGCAGGTAATCGTTCCGCTTATGCAAGATACCACTGCACGAAGCCAGATGGGGACTATAGCACAAGAATACGTACGGTCGCACATCGGCGTCTCCCACGAAATAGTTCGTACCTTAGAGCAAGAAATTGGCATAGCCTCCCACGAAGCCTAAACCTAAAAAGGGCTAATGGGAGGCGGCAAGTATCGCTAAATCGCATATACCAATACTAGGCTTGCTATGTATTTCCACGATGTCTTGGGTCAGGAACGGATTAAGGGCTTGTTGCGGAAGTATGTCGACAAGGCTCAGATCCCACATGCATTGCTATTTTCGGGGCGTTCGGGAAGCGGTACCCTACCCATGGCTCTCGCCCTAGCACAATATGCGAATTGTACCAACCCGACTGCCGAGGGAGATTCCTGCGGTGAGTGCCGCTCCTGTCATCTCTATCAAGAACTCACGCATCCGGATCTCTTCTTATGCTTTCCGGCAGGAAAAGAAAAACCGGTAAAAGAAGAGCGAATCTCCTTCAAAAAGCAAAGCAATACTAGCAAAACCGCCGAAGCATCTAAAACAGGCGATGTAAGACCGGGCAATGTACTCTTTAAAGAACTCCTTCTCGAGAATCCGTATGTAACCGAAGCTGCATGGAACGAGCAATACCAAGAGCAAACAGACAAGAATACCTACATATCGGTCGAAACCGTCATGGATCTCATCCAAGACCTAGAACTCAAAAGCTTCCTATCGGGCTACAAGGTCTGTATTATCTGGATGCCAGAGAAGATGCGCGATGATGCCGCGAACAAACTCCTGAAAACTTTGGAAGAGCCCACGCCACAAACCCTCTTTATATTAGTAAGCGAACATCCGGAGACACTCCTACCCACTATCCGCTCACGTGTGCAAGAAATTTATTTTCCTCCCCTAACTGACGAAGAGATAGTACAGGATCTCCTCGCGCTCTCGCTTACAGAAGAGGATGCACGAACAATAGCATATGCCGCACAAGGCGATTATAACTTAGCGCACCAACTTGCCAATGGCGAAACCAATGCTGCTTACCTGCAAGAGATGCAATCGCTTTATAGGAATGCCTTTTCTCGACAATATATCGAGCTGTTTAAGTGGGGCGAAGAGTTGGCAAAAAAAGGACGAGAGGAGCAAAAAGCACTGATACTCTACTTTGCGTATATGCTGCGCGAAATATATATACTACACCTAGAGCGTCCGGATATTTGCTACTTAATAAGTAAGGAACGCGAGTTTGCACAAAAAGTAAGCTCCTATATTAACGATCGCAGCGTTACACATCTGATCAACGAGTATTCGAAAATCCTCAAACTCTTAGATGCCAATGCTAACATGCGACTCGCCTACACCGACCTCGCCATTTTGCATTCCAGAGTTATCCTACCCAAAGAACAGAAGAAATCACAGCAAGCTATATCTTCTTAAGCTCTATTAGGAGGATACGACTACCCTCCGCCTTCAGAATCCTGATGCTATTGTCGTCTATAACACACGATGCATCCTGTTTGGGTAGGGAGGCTTGGTGAGCAAGGATGTAGCCCGCTATAGTATCGTAATCGTCCGATTCGGGGATATCTAAGCCAAAACGCTCGTTCACCTCTTCCACTTCCGCACGCCCAGACAAATGATATACTCCTTTTTCAACCTCTCGCATGGTAATGGAGGAGTGGTCGTGCTCGTCGTTAATTTCGCCAAAAATTTCTTCCACCAGATCCTCCAATGTTACCAAGCCTGCCGTGCCGCCGAACTCGTCAACAACTATCGCAAAGCTTGTAGAGGAGTGTATAAACGTAGATAGCAGTTTTTTGGCACTCATAGTTTCTGGTATGAAACGTATGGCTAGCAGCATTTCGCGAATAGTTTTCGGCTTGTTGAAAAGCGCTTTGGCATTCACATAACCGATAATATTGTCTATCGTATTCTCAAAAACCGGGATACGCGAATAATTAGAGGCTATAAGAAGCTCGCGCAACTCAGCAATCGAGTCATTTACCTCAATAGCTACCATATCTGGGCGCGGAACCAAGCAATCGCGAACCTGTACTTCGCTAAACTCTATCGCATTCTGCATAATACGCAGGGCATCGTGCGACGATTTATTGTCGTTACTATTCGCATCCTCTTTTTGTTGAACCGCTTCTTCAATCAGGACATTCAGATCGTTTCGGTCGAATAGTGTGGGCGGCACCTGTGTTGTAAAGCTACGTCGCGTTACCAAGCGAACCAGATGCCGAGATATGAGAGTCATAAGCTTACTCAGCGGGTAAAAGACTACATAGAAGAAAAAGATCGGGAATGCGAAGATTTTCAAAAATGTATTGGCATGAATGCGCCCTATGGCTTTGGGTAAGAACTCTGCTATAAGTAGAAGGAGGATCGTGCTAAGAAAGGTCTGCAAGAGTAGGAGTAACCACGGATCGTTGTGTAAAAGCGGAATGTGTGGTGTTATAATTTGCGCAAAGAGTATCCCGTAGAGCACCATAGCGACATTGTTACCAACCAGAATTGCCGCTAGGAAAAGTGCGGGGTGCTCGGTATACGTGGCTATAACCCTAGCCAATAGTGGGTTCTGTTTTTTATCCAGCTCTAACCTAAGCCGATTGGCTGTCAGAAAAGCTATCTCCATGCCAGAGAAGATAGCCGAAAAGAGAATGGAAAACAAGAATGCTATGTAGACCGACCACAAAACAATATAACGCGATGGAGGTTCAAGATTAGATCAACAGGAGCGTACTCTAAACTACGAAAGTCGTATTGAGGTTTTATTCGGATAGTCTCTTCTCGCGTTGTTCTCTTTTTCTTCGGGTATAATTCCGGAAGAATGCCATCAAAAAGGCAATCGCAGCAAGTATAAAAAAGATCAGCGATACCCGTCCGGGCGCCGAGAGGCGAGTAAAGCCCAGATACAAACAAACGGCACCCAAGAGGCACCATATAATTTCTAAAACGATTTGAAAGAGTCTCATTGCACCGTAGTAGCGTTTTGTAGCGTTAGATCGTTATTTGTAGGAGAAGGGGTTGCAGGGTCATTAATCGCAATAATACCGGTGGGTTCTTTAATCTCCCAGTTCTCGAATCGGTCGTCACTTTCTAGCCCTTTGCCGAATAGGACAGCGGAGGCAGTTCGTATACGGACACGCGCGGAAGTATAGACGCGTTTCTCTGTTTCGTTCCAAAAGATCTGTTCCGTTTGTATCGAATCGCCTTTTTCGTTCACCGCGACAACTCTGGTTCGCGCTTCCCACAATTTTTCCTTACGCTGATATATGGCATAATCGGCACGGATACTAGCACTGGGGTTGCCTTGTTCGTCGTAGGATTGCACGGAAATCCCTTTGGGGAACTCGTCGTATTGCGTTTCTTCACGGTCGAACGAATTCATACTTGCAGCTCGTACCCTCAGAATCGTTTTCCCGCCATCGGTCATCTCTACATCAATCGCATCGGCTTCCAACATGGGTTCTTGCTCAAGACGGGAGTAATCGCGAATCTCGTCAGACGGATTCGAACATGCTTGCAGGAAGGTAGCGCCCACCCATAGTATAAACAAAACCCCCACCGACTGCTTAAGTGGCAATCCGTGGGGGTTAGCATAATACATCGTCAATTATCGCACTTCAGCCACCTAACAGATATGGCGGCATAATAACACCGAAAAGTTCGCAGTACCCTTTAATTTCTGGCACGTATGGTTGTCTTCTCGTTAATCCAACACGGGACGGTAAACTGCTTACCGACTTCTAGATCTTGGAAGAAGACCTCCTCTGTTGTCGGGAAATACTGCGAATAGAAGGCTATTTGCTTGGTACAATCGGCAGATAGATTCGGGTCGACACTTCTTGCTTGATTAAATTTGTCGATAGCAGCCCAGTAGACCGACAGATTATCAATCTTTGTAGCGCCGCAGTGCTTCGTAGAGGCGTATAGCTGACCGATTACAAAATAGGCATAACCCTGTGCAGCATTCAATGCAATAGCCTCATTAGCAAGGGTGCGCGCTCTAACCATATCACCCATAACCGTCCCAACAAAACTAGCATATTCGACCAACATCGAAGAGCGCTTTACGGGATCTTGTTCGCTAGCAATCGCTTTCTTAAATACTCCATCTGCCTCCGAATTCTTTTTCTTTGCCATATAAATTCTGGCAATTTCTAAACCTTGTGTAGCATTTGGAGCGGCATCAAAAATAGCAAGCGCAACCTTCAGGTAAAGTTCCGAGTCGTTACAACGGAGTGCAGATAGCTGATTGTATATCGCTCTATTTTGCTCCATATCCATCGGATTAGCTTCGAACTTAGGCGTATAAATAGCCACCAAGTTATCGCAATTCGCGACTCCAGCACTGGTAAACAAGGCATCCAAGGACTCCGACATGGGTTTGAGTTTTTCGTCTTCAGGATGTTGTGCCATCTTGCGCGTGAAGCGATCGGACAAGCGCGTATAAATTGCAATTACACTGTCTGCCGAGAATTGCTGCTTTACGTACAAATCCTTGGTTGCTTGCATAAGCGCGAGATAGACAGCCGGTTCTGCTTTATCCTGTTGCAAAGCCATCGCCTTCGAAAGTATCGAATATACTTCGTACGACCTATCTGGGCTCAAGGTATGCAGATCTAGCCCTTTCTTTTCTAGGTTCTCGCCTTCTTTTTTGAAGTACTTGATGCGTTTATCGTAAATCCGCATTAAACTATCTACGAGCTTTTTGCGAACTACCGGATCAGCCGTCTCGTTGATAACGAGTTTGAGCATTTGCACACCACGGATATAGATATTTTCGCTGGACTTCGGACAGATCTTGTAAACGATCCCCCACCCCTGGGCGGCATCCTTGTAATTTTTCTGCTTATAGAATTCTTGATAGAATGAGGTATTCTTAACACACTCTTCGCGCGTTTGCGGGTCGTCGCCATACTTAGGATTATCAAAGATGGGATTTTTCACTTGCGCCCACAAAACTGTTGCTCCCACAACACAGCATAGAAGCATCAGTAGCATTGTGCGCAAAACGAATATTCTAAACATAGTTACTCAAATTTAGGTTTCTGTATTACTGAAATTTTCTTTTCACAAACCAGACGTCGTTGAGCGAGACGCCAAGGATAAGTTCTGAATAGAACTCACGCAGTAGCCCATTGGAGGTATTCCCACGCGTTCCGAAACGAAAAGTAGTGTGGAAGGTAGAGCCCGTGTACTTGTACGGTAACCCGAGCCCGAAGGTAAAGCCTATTTCTTGCAATCGGTTCTCACCAATGCGCATTGGCAACTGCGTAAAATAAGCTCCCAAACGGTAATGGACGCGTTTCATATAAAAACGCAAGTCGCTCGGATTTGGTATCCACTGCAAACCAGCATTTAATGTTATAGTTGCTGCATTTTGTTGATCAGAACCGGGCATACGAAATGCCGACCAGTCCTGCATAGAGAAGTCAAATCCGCCGCTTATTCGTTCAGATTGATAGTAGAGTCCAGCTCCGAAGCGCATAGGATATTTCAGCTCCTCTACGCCCGCTTTCGAATTGTACGCTACTCGCATAGCATTGTTGAGATAGACCTGCGAGATATCTAGCCTACGCTCGGCAACCAACTTAGGGACAAGCTCCAGCACCGCACCTAGGCGTAAGAGTTTTGTATCCGAGAAGGGTATCGCCGCCTGCAGGCCTGAAGTAATACCGTAGCCACGTAGCACTAGCCTATTATCGTAACGGATATCGGCATATAAGGCGTTGTGCGGGACGTAGGCATTCTGCGAAAAATTAAGCGCACCGAAAAGGAAACGGAAATTAACTCCTACAGCAATCAATTTATGGGGCTTGTAGCTTAATCCGCCAAAAGCCTCGTTAAGTCCGCCATAACCGTGATGCTTGTAGCGGATGTTGCCAATCTTACTCAAGATCTCGCGTCGCGTCTCGTACCTGACAACATCAAAACCCATCTGCGAGTAGGGTTGAAAGCCGATAGCCATCCCGAAGTACTTCCAGATCGGGAACTGCATCGCCACATGGTGCACATTAGCTGCCACATTCTTGCGGCTATCATTCTGCGATTGCGCAAGCATATAACGCCCCTTAAAGGCCATTTCCAAAATAAACGACAGGGAGTCCTGCGAAGAAAAGGCAGCCGGATTGGCAGCGTTGATATAATTTTTGTCTCGCAGTCCGTACGCAATACCGCCCATAGCTTGCGATTTGCTGTAACCAACAACTTCCCGATCACCTAGTCCGAACCTCGAGTACGGCGAATTGGTATTAGTAACTTGGGCAGATAGCGCATTAATACAAAAGAATAGCGCAAAAGCAAGCCCCCCTTTTTGCCATGCTCTAACAATTACATTGCAACAAACCATACAAGCCCTCCAAGACTAGATTGGGTATAAAGTTTCTACAAAGATAGAATTTTGCAAGGGATTGAGCGTCGCCGCCCGTAAGTAGGGTTTGAAAACTGCTATATCTGGTTGTAAGATAATTCGCAATATACTGATATTCGCCCTTAAGCCCAGCGACACAACCCGCTTGTAGAGCTTGCTGGGTATCGGTTGCCAAGAGCTCGCTAGACCTGCTATCTGGGATATCTACTAATGGCAACTTTGCTGTAAATTCATGCAAGGCTTTCAGACGCATGCGAAGACCAGCCGTAATGAGCCCTCCTTTATAAAAACCCTTATCGTCTAAGAAATCGTAGGTTATAGCCGATCCCGCATCTACCAATAGCGTCGCTTGATTCGGGAAACGAATATAGGCTCCCGCAAGAGCTGCGATCCGATCGCTCCCCATAGTTGCATAAATAGCGCCTTTTTCGTGTTGGAAAGGGAGACAACTCGCGGGAGTCACCTGATGACATACTGCAAAACCAGCTTGCAGCTTCTCAACAAAACGTTCGTCCAAGTCTCCAACATTACAAAAACAGCAAGCCTCAGCTCGGAATTCTTTGGCATACTGCAAGATAGACTCATACTGATTTTTATCGAAGGTAATGAAATCGATCAGCTTTTGCGAGTCGTGTATTGCTGCTTTCGTTCGCGAATTGCCAATATCTAGTAACAGCGCACGCATTGCTTTTTACGATGCCAGTTCGTTTAACAAATTTTGTGCGTCGGCGACGGAGTGAATGTCTCTTACCACAAATGCCAGTTGCGATTCCGTTTGACGTATCTGCGCGCGATTCCCAAAGGTAGATATCTGTTTCAGCACATTCCCGAAAGTAGCACTTGCATAGAATGGCGAGGACATAGGCGTTACGAACTGCAGGATCATGACATGGTTCTGGAACTGTATTCGTTGAATCCCGAGGGCGTTCGCTGTCCATTTTAGTTGCGGGATTTTCAGGAGTTCGGTAGCTTCTGGTGGTAACGGACCAAATCTATCTTCCAACTCCTCGGTAAAAGCATCGATCTCCTCGCTGGTGTGTATGTTTGTGAGCCTTCTGTAGAGGCTTAATCGCTCTGGTGTGCTCTCCACGTACTCTGTGGGGAGATAGAGCGGTAGATCACCATCTACCACACATTCTGGAATGCGATAGCTTTGTTTTTTCTCTTCTTCAAAGAGCTCGGCAAATTCTTCCTGTTTGAGCTCTTCTACCGCCTCGTCTAGGATACGATAGTAGGTCTCGATACCTAGGTCGACAATAAAGCCACTCTGCTCGGCACCAAGCAAGTCGCCAGCACCACGGATATTCAGATCCTGCATAGCCAGACTCATGCCACTACCCAGATCGGAATAATCGACAATAGCTCTCAATCGTTTTTGCGCACTTGGCGTTAGGAGTTCTGTTGCGGGAATAATTATATAGCAATACGCTTTACGATCGGAGCGCCCAACCCGTCCACGGAGTTGATGCAAATCGCTCAGTCCGAAGTGGTTGCCATTATTTATAAAGATGGTATTAACGTTTTGGATGTCGAGACCCGCTTCTACAATGGAGGTACACAGTAGTAGGTCGTAATCGGCATTCATAAAGTCGAGCATTACCGCTTCGAGGTCTTTAGCAGGCATCTGCCCATGTGCAATAGCTATTCGGATCTCGGGTATGAGCTCCTCGAGTCTTGCGGCAATTACCGATAGGTTCTGCACCAGATTGTTGATAAAGTAGACTTGCCCTCCGCGTTGAATTTCGAATCGAATAGCTTGTGCAATCCGCTCGGGCTCGAAAGTCATAACTTGCGTCTCGATAGGGTACCGGTTGGGCGGCGGCGTAGCTATTACCGACATATCTCTAGCACCCATTAGCGAGAACTGTAGAGTACGTGGAATGGGAGTTGCCGTGAGGGTAAGCGTATCTATCTGAGTGCGCATATTTTTTAAGTGCTCTTTAGCAGCAACTCCGAATTTTTGTTCCTCGTCAACAATCAACAAGCCTAAATCCTTAAACTGCACTGTAGAGCGCAACAAGGCGTGTGTACCTATGAGTATATCTATTTTCCCTTCGGCGAGTTCGGCAATAATCTGTTTCTGCTCTTTGGCTGTTTGCAACCTAGAAAGGACAGCGACCCGTGCCGGGAATTGGGCAAGTCTTTGTGAAAAAGTTCTGAAATGCTGTAGCGCGAGCACGGTAGTTGGAACAAGCACTGCCACCTGCTTACTATCGCAAACTGCTTTGAATGCTGCTCGGATAGCGATTTCGGTCTTTCCAAATCCGACATCGGCACAGATAAGACGATCCATGGGGATGTTCTTTTCCATGTCGCGCTTTACTGCCAGTGTAGTAGCTAACTGATCGGGGGTATCCTCATACTGAAAAGAGGCTTCCAATTCTTCTTGTAGATAGGTATCTGTAGAAAAGGCGAAACCCTCTTTTGCACGTCGTTGTGCGTAGAGTTGGATCAGATCGCGCGCGATATCCTTAACCTGCCTTTTGGTTTTTGCTTTTAGCTTGTTCCAGGCACTGGAATTTAGTTTATTTAGAGTGGGTGGGGTATCGTCGCTCGATCGGTATTTAGATAGCTTATCGAGACTATGTACACTCATCAGGAGCGAATCGCGATCGCGATACGATAAGCGCACCAGTTCGTAGTTTACGCCATCTTTTCTGTGTGTGATAAGCCCTTCGAAAATGCCCACTCCGTAGTCGGCATGCACAACATAGTCGCCTGGTTTGAGGTGTTGTAACTCGGTGAGGGTTAGGGCATCCCTTTGGGAAAGCTTCTTAGCTAGATGATAGGCATGGAACCGTTCCAAGATCTCGTGATCGGTAAAGAAGTTTAGCCCTAGTTCCTCGCTCATAAATCCGCGATAAATGGGGGCTTGTACCAACGTATAGTCCTCGCCTGCTTGGAGGTTGTGATCTTTGAGAATATTTTGCAAACGCTCCACTTGCGAGGGCTGCTCGACAAATATGTAGGTAGTATGGCCGCAGGTGTGCTCTTTGTGGAGTGTTTCGGCGAGGAGGTCGAAATTTTTATGAAAGACCGGTTGCGGTTTGGTACGAAAGGCGATCGTCGCTTCCCCTTTTTGTGGCGTTTCTACTGTATCAAACTCTAAGCACGTAAAAGCATCCAGAGTATTTTCCCATTCGGTAGGCGAGGCGAAATATGGGTTGAGCTCTTCGTCCACTTCTGTATAAACGTCGCTATACTGCTTTTTTACAGCCTTTAGCTCTGGGAGCCAGAGGAGGGTTTGCGTTTGAGGGAGCACTGAGGTAAGTGATTGTGTAGCATCTGGTTCTTCTTTTAATGCGCCGACGATAGTTACCTCTTGTAGGATTTCTATAGATCGCTGCGAATCGGCATCGAAACGCCTGATAGAGTCTACCTCATTATCCAAAAAGTCTATTCTGTAAGGGTAATAATCGGCATAGGAGAAGACATCTAAAATAGCCCCACGCCTTGCATACTGTCCGGGTTCGTAGACAAACTCCTCTTGCGTAAAACCCATAGCCTCGAGCTCTTCGATCAGGAGTTCCCTATCTAGTTCATCGCCTTGTTTTAGCGACTTTTTATTTTCGTCCTGTGTATTTTGTAATGCAATTTTCTCAGCAAGTGCCTCAGCGTAAGTTATAACAATATGCGCTTGCGAGGTTGCTTTTGTAAGATTTAGTAGGGTCTCGTTTCGTTGTACAATACGCTCAGCCTGCATATTGGCAGGTAGGACACGACCACGATAGGAAGACGGAAACAGATGAACTTCCGACGGCAACTGCCACGCACTCAGTTCGGTATAGATATGCGCAGCTGTATCATGATCCTGACAAATAAGTAATGAACAAAAGGGAGTAGGTGAGGTCGTTTGTCTCGACGCGTAGAGACATTCTGCCCCTATTACACACGAAAGCCACGAGCCAACAACACCATACAATCGCGAGGACGTTTGCTGGAGTCTACACTGGGCAATAGCGCCCACCTGAGGTAAATCCGCTACTTGCACTAGTAAGTGCTTGAAGTCTAGCTTCTCCACCGCCTCTGCGATCTTTTCTTTGGGTAATGCACTCCGAACCTACCCCGATATCTCACCAACACCGCAAGCCTAACTTCCCGACGTACGAACGCGCGACAAACACTACTGCTGAGCTTATCCCCTCCTACAGTAGCAGCTCGTGTACATTCCGGAAGTCAGTTCGCAGGTCTTTGTAACAAACTCACGCTACAAAGATAAAGAAGTGCCCATACAGGTACTTCTAAGCCTCTTCCGAGGAGGTAGCAATCAGTTCGAATGGGATTTTTACGATAGTACTGTAGTCATTCCCCGACTCGTACATGTCTTCGTCCTCGTTAAGGAAATACCATTTTACCTGCACTTCCTTTCCGGGGAGATCGTGTATCATGCCTAGTCGCTTAAAGACGTCGAGGATACATTTAGAGGAGCTCGTATTGAAATACTCAAATCGCATTTCGACCACGGTGAGCGGTTGAGCATCTCTAGCGTACTCGGTCAACCAATCCATAACGGGTCTGTAGAACTCGATGGAGTTCTCTGGGATAGATCTTCCGCTGAAGAAGAGTCTCCCGTCGGGATTTAAGCTAATCTGTGGAGTTTTCGCAGTATTGGGGATTTCTAACACATCCATGATTTCACTTTATTACGTAGCCTATTCCTCACAAAGACAAAACCATAAAGGGCGTTTCCTGACTTGTAACTTGCGTTGGTTTACACGTGCCTTCCCTGTTTGCTGCAACAGGAACCGGCACCCCAATTTACCACGTACACACATGGTTTATTGTGTATTTTACCTTATTGCAATCTAATACTCGTCCCTTGTCGATATGATTCCGTCATATTTTCAAAACAAATATACAACATTCTCTGATATACTTATCAGTCGTGTACTATTGTTTTAACCACCTATCCAACCAATTAAAGAATTCGTAATGCCATACCACAGCATCCTGCGGCTTTATCATAAAATGGGTAGCATCGGGATAGACGCAGAGTCTTGCAGGCACGCCGAGTAATCTTGCCGCGTTGAATGCTTGCAAACCTTCGGTGTAGGGGATTCGGAAATCGTTTTCGCCAACGATGATAAGAATAGGGGTATTCCACTTCTTCACGAGTAGGTGCGGACTATTGGCATAGGAGCGCTGTGCAACGTAATTAGCTCGATCCCAGTAGGGACCGCCAAAGTCGTGATTCGGGAAAAAGGTTTCTTCGGTGCTATTGTAAAAGCTTTCGAAATTGAACATACCATTATGCGCAATGAAAGCTTTGAAACGGTTGTTATGCACCCCGGCTAGGTAGTAAACAGAATAACCGCCATAGCTAGCACCTACGGCACCCAATCTATCTTTATCGCACCAAGGCTCTTTAACAATTTCGTCGATGGCAGTAAGGTAATCTCGGATATTTTGTCCGCTGTAGTCGCCCGAAATCTGCGCATTCCACTTTTGTCCAAAAGAAGGCACGCCATGCCTATTGGGTGCAACCACTACATAACCCATAGAAGCCATTAGCTGCAAATTCCAACGATAGCTAAAGAACTGATCCACGGTACTTTGTGGTCCCCCTTGGCAGTACAGAAGTGTAGGATAACGCTTAGTAGAATCGAAATCGGGAGGGAAAACCAACCAAGTAAGCATCTGACCGCCATCGGTAGTACGCATCCAGCGGGGCTCCACTTTGCTAAACTTGATAGCTGCATAAATGTCTTGGTTGATGTGTGTGAAGGGCGTGAGTTCTCCATTGCGGTAGGTGTAGATTTCGGCAGCCTTGTTTAGCTGGGTTGTCATAACAAGCCACTCGTTGTTTGCAGTTCGTCTTGCCCATTTTACGTTCCACTGTCCGTCTGTAATTTGCTGTATAGATCGCGATTCGGGATCCAATTCAAAAACCTGCACCGTACCCTTTATACCGCTAGTAATGTAGATAGTCTTCGAATCTGGACTCCAATGGAAATCGTCTGCGTTCTGATCCCAATTTTCGGTAAGCGGTGTCTTTTCTCCCGTTTCTAGGTTGAGGCGCATAAGCTCCATCTTATCGCTTTCGTAGCCGGGCGTGCGCATTTGTTGCCACAAGAGATAGGCACCGTCTGGCGAGGGGACGGGGAGTTTGTCGTAACCGGGGTTCTCAGAAGTGAGGTTCGTTGTTGTCCCGTCTGCTAAGGAATAGCGATAAATATCGGAGTTGGTAGAGGTTGCGTAAGCGATATCGGTCTGCTTCTTCGAAACGTAGTAAATGACATCGTTGTTAGGCGACCATACTACGTCCTCGGCACCAAAATACGGGGCAATGGGCGAGTCGTAGGGTTCGTCTTTCATGAAGTCTTTCCCTTCTTCAATCTTTTCGTTCGAAAAATCGGTCAAGAAGAGATGGGAATACTTTCCGTCCAACCAATAGTCCCAGTGTCTGTACATTAAACTATCGGAGATGTGTAGGTTTACTTCGGGGTAGTCGGGATACAAATCTTTGGCGGTTTTTTCTACCTGCACCTTCTGCGAGTAGAGGAGATGGGTAGCATTGGGCGAAAGCCAGTACGATTCGATCCCCTCCTTAAAGGTAGTAAGCTGACGTGGTTGCGCATTCGCATCTAAAGAGAGCTCGAAAAGTTGCGGTAGTCCCTCGACATTTTTCAAGAATACAATCTTGTTTCCTCCTTTGCACCACTGCGGACTAGAAGCTCCTTCTACTAAAAGCCTAGCTGTATTATCTGCAACGCCTTGTAGGTATATCCGTGTTCCGCTCTTATTTTCGCGCAGATTCACGTGTGTAACGGTATAGAGAACTTGCGTCCTATCTGGCGAGAGCTCGACACTCCCAAGGCGCCCCATCTTCCAGAGCACTTCTGGTGTGAGCTGTGCTTTAGCAATTTCATCGGGGGTTAAACCATCCGCCATCGGGACGTGTTCCTTTTGTGTCGGAGGTGCGACATCCAAATGCGGCTTACAGCTCGTAGTTATCATAACTAGTGGCAGGATGAGTAGTGCTAGACTTTTATTTTTCATTTCGCGCCTATTGTAACTTGGTGCAAAGATAGTTTTTTGATCTGTGCGGAGTGGTAAACAGCATAAAAGTGTTGGTAAAATAAGTGCAAAAAAAAAGCGACTCCCCAGTCTGGAGAGACTCTCAAGACTTGGGGGAATCGCTATAATTCTAATTACTGGTTGTTCTACTTGGGCGAATTCGCAAGTACCTCAACTAGGAAATCCCAGAACAACGATACGGTTTCGATATTAACTCGCTCGTCGGGGCTATGTGGCGAGAGAATCGTAGGACCGAACGATATCATATCCATCCCATTGAAAATACCGCCAATAATTCCGCACTCGAGCCCTGCATGTATCGCCATAATTTTTGGTTCGCAGCCAAATTTGTTCTTATAGACGCTTTGCATCGTTTTGAGGATGGGGGAGTCCATATTCGGCTTCCATCCTGGGTAAGCGCCAGAAAAGACAACCGAGGCTCCAACCATCTTAAAGACGGCTTCCATCTGCTTGGTAAGCGCCATTTTTGCCGTTTCTACACTACTGCGCATCAGGCATAAACCCGTAAAGTGCTTATCCTCCATTTTTAGCGCTGCAAAATTCGTAGAGGTCTCAACGAGCCCGGGCACGGAATCGCTCATCCGGATCACGCCGTTGGGGCAATTGTAGACGCTTCTGGTAAGCGCTAAATGACTCTGCTGCGTGAGGCACTTTTCTGGCAACTGCGCATCTGCAACAAGGATCGTGATATCCGGATCTGCAATCGAATGCTCTGCCTTGATATTATCCGTAATCTCCTTAAGCTTTGCTTTAAGCGTAGCTAGATTCTTTTCCGGCACGAGAATCGTGGCAAATGCCTCGCGAGGTATGGCATTTCGCAAACTCCCTCCCTGTACAGTTGCGATACGCACGCCTAGGTCTTCGCATTCCACGAGGAGGCGCATAAGGAGCATAATAGAATTCCCGCGCCCGAGGATGATATCCATACCACTGTGTCCACCTTTTAGCCCTTTCACCTCGATAGCGAGCGCTTTGTAATTAGCGGGAGTTTTTTCTGTTTCGTAAGGGATGGAGATGGTAGCATCTATACCGCCAGCACAACCTACGTAGAGCTCGCCTTCTGTTTCCGAATCCATGTTGATGAGGATTCGCCCTTTTAAGAAGTTTGGATCGAGGTTCTCGGCACCGGTCATTCCGGTTTCCTCATCTATGGTAAAGAGGGCTTCTATCGGACCGTGCTTCAGCGTTTTGGAAGCGAGAACCCCCATTGCCGCCGCCACACCCATTCCGTTGTCAGCACCCAGCGTAGTGCCACGCGCACGCACCCAATCGCCGTCGATGTATGCATCTATCGGATCGGTAAGGAAGTCGTGTTGCTTATCTGAGTTCTTTTGCGGCACCATGTCGAGGTGTGCCTGTAGAACGAGGATCTTTCTATCCTCAAATCCGGGAGTTGCTGGCTTACGGATCAGGACATTCCCCAGCTTGTCGGCTGTAGTTTCTAATCCTAGCTTTTTGCCGAACTCAACCATAAATGCGGTGATTCGCTCTTCGTGTTTCGAAGGACGGGGGATCTGGGTAATCTGATAGAAATGTTCCCAAATGTCGGCAGGTTTTAGTTTACGTATTTCTTCGCTCATAGCAGCCTTAAAATATTTAGGTTACTTAAATTCATTCAAAAGTAGTTTTTTTTAGGTTCCTAACAAAAAAGTTGATCTACAGACGTAGGCATGAGGTTATGATGTTCCTTTTATGATTAAACGCTACCTTTGCAACTAAGTAGGTGTAAAGAAGGGTTATGGAGGGAAGTGCGAGGCTCGATATAAGTGTCGAGTCGTTATCAGCCGAGGGGGTCACATTTGCTCAAGCCATGCAGCGTTTGGAAGCGCTCGGGAAAGCTTTGGAGCAAGGGACAATCGAATTAGAAGATCTGAAACACACCGTTCACGAAATGGACGTGTTAGTACGTTTCTGTGCTCAAAAAATAGGCTTAGCGCGTACCGAAATCGAGAGCGTAGTTGCTGGTTGGAAGCCGTTACTATCCACTTTGAATGAACAGGATTAGCTACAAGACGATTGACATCGTTGCGGGGTGGGTGATTTTTATCATCGCTACCCTTGTGTATTTATTAACCTTGGAGCCCACGGCGAGCTTCTGGGACTGTGGCGAATTTATAGCCTGCGGCTATAAGCTTATTGTAGGACACCCGCCGGGAGCACCATTTTTTCTACTGCTAGTACGGTTATTTTCGTTGTTTGCACCAGATGTGGAACACGTTGGCGTCTTTGCGAATGCTATGTCAGCCTTTGCCAGTGGGGCTACCATCATGTTCCTCTACTGGACGATAGCCTATTTCGCACGAAAGATCATTGTTGGGAAAACGCCGCGCGCGCTTAGTGCTTGGGAACAGGTACTGGTAATTGGTGCCTCTGCAATCGGAGCACTTTGCTATACGTTTAGCGATACTTTTTGGTTTTCGGCAGTCGAGGGCGAAGTATATGCTCTTTCATCCCTATTTACAGCTATCGTTTTTTGGGCTATTCTGAAGTGGGATTCCGAAGCGCAGAGTTCGCATTCCAGTCGCTGGATCATACTCATAGCCTATCTTATGGGCTTATCTATCGGCGTGCACTTGCTGAATCTTTTGGCTATACCTGCCATTTGCTTGGTTTATTACTTCCGGCGCTATACCTTCTCGTGGTGGGGACTGTTAAAAGCTCTTGTAATCAGTGCTGCACTCCTACTACTAGTCCTTTATGGTCTGATTCAGGGGCTCATTGTCATTGCTTCGTGGTTCGAGCTTTTGTTTGTAAACGGCATGAGTTTACCCATGATGTCTGGAGCTGTTTTCTTTTTTACACTCTTGGTACTACTCCTCGTTTTGGGGATCGTGCTCAGTTACCGACGGAAGGCTTACACGGTTCACATATTCTTCTTAGCATTTGCTATGTTGCTTTTGGGTTATTCGAGCTATACCTTGATTGTAGTCCGCTCGTTAGCACACCCAACTCTGGAGCAGAATGGCGTAGAGAATATGTTCGCTCTTCGGTCGTATCTCAACCGCGATCAGTATGGCGATCGCCCACTCCTCACAGGTGCCTACTACAATGCGCCGGTGACAGATTACATAGATGGTGCCGAAGTCTATGCACCACGCGGCGATAAATACGAGGTTGTTGCACGTCGTACCGATGCTAAATACGATAGTCGTTTTGAGACTCTATTCCCACGTATGTGGAGCCGAGATCCGATACATGTACGTGGCTACAAGAGTTGGGTGAATATCAAAGGAACGCCCATCAGTACTCGCGACCGTGATGGAAAGGAGCAAGTAATTGCAAAACCTACATTTGGCGAGAATCTGCTTTTCTTCTTCCGCTACCAATTGGGGCATATGTACTGGCGGTATTTTATGTGGAATTTTAGTGGTCGTCAGAACGATTACCAAGGTTACGGTCACGACGTATTTCGCGGGAATTGGCTTACAGGCATCCCCGTCTTAGACGAAATGCGTCTCGGACCACAAGACGCTCTACCGAGCCCCTACAAAGGGAATTTGGCTTACAATCGTTACTTCCTCCTACCACTTCTATTGGGGTTGTTGGGTGTGTTCTCGCAATTCAATAAGGATCCCAAAAACTGGGGAGTAGTTCTGACGCTTTTCATTCTTACGGGTATTGCCATAGTCGTCTACCTCAACCAAAAGCCCTACGAGCCTCGTGAGCGCGACTATTCATTCGCTGCGAGCTTCTATGCTTTCGCCATTTGGGTAGGGATCGGGGTATTGCCATTGGCGCGATTCTTAGGGCGATTTTTGAAAGAAAAAATCAGCACTCCCATTGCACTACTCGCCTCCTTCTTAGGAGTCCCGCTACTCATGGGCGTACAAAACTGGGACGATCACGATCGGTCGCATCGCTACGTATCGGTGGAGTTTGGTCGTAATCTGCTTCGCTCTGTATCGCCGCAAGGGATTCTGTTTACGTATGCCGACAACGACACGTTCCCGCTTTGGTATTCGCAGGAAGTAGAAGGGTTCCGCTCGGATGTTAGAGTCTGCAACCTAACCTATTTGGGAGGCGATTGGTACATCGATATCATGCGCCGGAAAGCCTACGAAGCCGACGCACTTCCTATCGGTTTAGAACGCGAAGATTATTTAGAAGGCAACAACGACGTGGTGCTCGTGCAGGATCGGCTCGCAACTCCTCTCAATATGTTGGATGCGATACATTTTGTACAGAATCCGGATCCACGTACCAAAATCCCATCGCCTTATGCAGGTTCCGAACGACTCTCCTTTATACCAAGCAACAACCTGTGGCTGAACGTAGATTCGACTACGCTTTCGCACCACGTAAGTCCGCAATTTATGGGCAGCCTTTACGATACAGCCTATTTTAATCCGGGTACGCACCTCCTCTTTAAGAACGGTTTTGCGATGTATGCGCTACTAGCCAACAACCAATGGAAACGCGGTCTTTACTACTCGCCCATGCTACCGAAAGACATGTACTGGGGCTTGGACAAGTATTTTGTTAAGGAGGGGATTGTATCGGGGGTAGAACCTATACGTCGCGACTCCTCTATTCAGGAACTCGTGGATACAGCCAAAATGTACGAACTCCTTATGGACAAGTACAATTTCCGGAGTATAGCAGACGAGCGCGTATACCTCGACGAGACTTGCAAGCGCACCATAGAATACTACATAGATGCTTTCGTATCGGCTTCGCAAGGTTTCCTAACATTAGGCAATAAGGCTAGAGGCGAAGAAATTGTAGATCGTTGCTTCGCGGTACTCCCGCCGGCACGTGTAGGGTGGTCGTACAAATGGATCCCTCTTATCGAAGCGTACTACAAAGCTGGTGCACAAGCTAAAGGCGATGCCAAACTACTCGAATATGCCCAACAATGTATTGCTATCCTTCGGTTTATCGAACATCTTCCACCTCTTGCCTATCAGAATACCGATAGCGAGCTCTCGTTGAATACAGCTCTTTTACAAGAACTTATACGGGTAGCACAGCGGTATGCCAGTCCGGACGTTCGTAAAGATTTAGAACGCGAATTAGGCGGCGTCGAGAAGAGTTAGAAGCATGCAGCACCATTTTAATCCTCCACGCATACTACGTCACTTTTTTAAGGGCATCACTTGGTTAGTACCACACGCTCCTCAAACCCTCTATCTAACCTTTGATGACGGACCGATAGAAGGGGTAACCGACTATGTCTTAGACCAGTTGGCGACCTACGGAGCGCGAGCTACTTTTTTTTGCCTCGGACGCAATGCGGAACGCTACCCCGAACTCTTGGAACGTATTCGTAAAGAGGGGCATACTGTAGGGAATCATACTTACAGCCATCTACGAGGTTACTGCATGTCTACCGAAAGCTATTACGCTGATGTGCAATTAGCCGATAGTCTCCTCCACGCTAAACTCTTCCGCCCACCCTATGCTCGTTTTACACTGAATCAGTACAGAGCACTACAACCTGAGTATAGATTTGTTCTCTGGTCAGTGCTCAGCATGGACTACAGCCGTTGGATCAGTCCGGCGGGGTGTGCCGATATCGTATTGCGCAATCTCCGTGGTGGCGATATCCTTGTATTTCACGACTCATGGAAAGCCTTCGAAAATATGCGCTATGCCCTCCCCCGCTGTTTGGAATATTTCACCGCATTGGGCTATCAGTTTGCAGCATTAGACGAGGCGCTCTTAGCACCGAATTACCTACAGCCCGTCGCCTCTACCGAGGGAACAACTTGGCACCCCGAGTACAGTTTGTCTGCTACCCGCACTTAGTGAACCACTCTTTATCGTAGCACCGGAATGTCTTCAGGCACCCATAGCAAAAACGGAAAGTTTATGGAGCGCATGCGCAGCGAATATCGCCTCGTGCTCTCCAATGCCGAAACCTTTCAGGAGAAGTGGGGGATACGGTTAACGCGTCTCAATATCTTAGTGGCATTAGGCGCCTTTTTTCTTCTGATCCTCGTCCTAAGTTGGGTAGTAATCTCTTTTACGCCCATACGCGAGTTTATGCCGAATTCTACTAGCAATAGCTCTATTGCACAGCAGGTAGTGGTCAACGCCCTCCGTGCCGACTCACTCCGGCGCGAGGTAGATCTCTGGTCAAACTATCTATCCAATCTGCGAACCATACTCCGTGGCGGTGCTCCCGAAAGCTATGCTATTGTAGAAGATAGTCTGATGGCTGTTAAAGAGGAACTTACACCACATACAACCGAGGATTCGTTGCTCCGGGCACACATGGAAGCAGACTTCAAGCTCAGCCTAACACCGGGTATGGGAAAAGACGAACTCTCGGGACTGCTACGGACATTGTTCCCGCCCGTACGTGGGGAGGTATCCAATCACTTCGACGTGAATAGTGGGCATTATGGCACCGATATCGTATCCAAACCCGATGCTCCTATTTGTTCGGTAGCCGATGGCACGGTTGTGGCTGCACTCTGGAATCCGTCTTTAGGGTATGTCATTGGCATTCAACATGGCGTCGGGTTGCTATCTCTGTACAAGCACAACAAGAAGCTCTTAAAAGATGTTGGGGAACTGGTTCGACGCGGTGATGCCATTGCCATCATCGGAAACACAGGAACGCTAACCTCTGGTCCGCATCTCCATTTCGAACTTTGGCACAATGGGCGCGCGCTCAACGCCGAGGATTATATTGCCTTTTAATAGCGCTCGCCGATGGTACGACGCACAAAGTTAGCAATACTCGGTTCGACGGGTTCGGTAGGGCATCAGTGTCTAGATGTCGTTGCTGCACACCCCGAACTTTTTGAGATTGTACTACTCACCGCTAACTCCCAATGGCAAAAACTTGTAGAGCAAGCACTTCGTTTTAAGCCGCAGTACGTGGTAATTGGCGAAAAAGGCTTTTATACGAATGTAACTGACGCCCTGCGAGGAACATCAACCGAAGTCTATGCAGGTGTAGATGCTATTAGTCAGCTACTTCAGCTCCCAGAAATAGATACTGTTGTAGTAGCTATTGTAGGCTATGCTGGGTTACTCCCCACCATCCGTGCAGTTGAAGCTGGGAAACGAATAGCCCTTGCTAATAAAGAGTCTTTGGTGGTAGCGGGCGCTCTACTCACCTCGTTAGTAGCTCGTTACAATGCCACCCTTTTACCATTAGATTCCGAACATTCTGCTATCTTTCAGTGTCTTGCAGGAGAATTCGTAGCTCCTACCAAGCTTATTCTAACAGCATCGGGCGGTCCGTTCCGAACCTACACCGAAGAGCAGATGCATAGCATTCAACCATCAGATGCCATGGCACACCCCACGTGGAATATGGGAGCGAAAATCTCCGTCGCCTCTGCCACTATGATGAACAAAGGGTTTGAAGTTATAGAAGCACATTGGCTTTTTAACATGCCCTACGAACAAATTGAGGTGCTCGTACACCCCGAGTCTGTTATTCATTCGATGGTCGAATTTGCCGACGGAGCACTCAAAGCACAACTTGGTGTTCCGGATATGCGCATCCCAATACAGTACGCCCTTACGTATCCGTACCGTTTACCGTCGCCGAGTACCACGTATCATTTCGGACCGGGCGAGTCGCTCACATTCGATTTCCCGGATTATGAACGCTTTCCTGCATTATCCCTCGCTATCTCTGCTGGGAAAATAGGCGGCAATGCCCCCTGCATTCTAAATGCTGCTAACGAGATAGCTATCTTAGCATTCCTTAATGAGCGTATCGCCTTCTCGCAGATCCCCTTGGTGGTAGAACGTACCCTCGAATTAGTAGAAGATATCGCCGATCCGACTCTCGAAGAGTATATTGCATCCGACCAACTGGCACGCGAGAGTGCCTCTTGGGTCATATCCAAGTTAACGCAGAAATAGATGGTAGTACTCATCAAAATAGCACAGGTACTTACAAGCCTTTCCATACTCATCCTTTTGCACGAATTTGGGCATTACATAGCAGCTCGCATTTTTGGCGTACGTGTGGAGAAATTCTATTTGTTCTACAATCCCTATTTCTCGCTCTTTAAGAAGAAGATCGGGCACACCGAGTGGGGAATCGGTTGGCTACCCCTTGGTGGATATGCCAAAATAGCCGGAATGGTAGATGAATCGCTCGATACCAATACCGTTGCGCAAGCTCCCAAGCCTTACGAGTTTCGGAGCAAAGCGGCGTGGAAGCGTCTGATCATTATCCTCGGAGGCGTGACCATGAACCTTATCACGGCATGGGTTATTTATTCGCTTTTGCTATTCTCGAATGGCGATAGTTATTTACCCACGCGCGAGATCCGTTATGGCATCGTAGCAGATTCGCTCATGCAGGAGATCGGTTTCCGTACAGGCGATAAACTCTTGTATGTAAACGGCAAAAGCTTTGAAGCTTACAACGACTTTATGCTTGCCAGTCTCCTAACCCCAGATGCTATCATAACCGTCGAACGCAACGGTAAAGAACACGACGTCCGGTTGGCAAAAACATACCTACCCGTATTGTTAAAACGCGCCCCTTTGTACGAACTGCGCATCCCGATCTCGATAGCAGCTATCGTTCCCAATTCTGCGGCTAGTAAAGCAGGACTACAAGTAGGAGATAGTTTACTACGTTTGAACGATTCTAGTATCGCTTTTTTTGATGAGTTCAAATCTGTAGTCCAACAACACCCGAACGACACGCTCCATACCGAAGTGCTGCGTAATGGCAAGCGACTTATCCTCCCTTTAATAGTGCCCGATTCTTGCATTGTTGGTTTGATAGGGAATTCGGATATAACAAAGTTCTTTCGGATAGCGCACCGCGACTATTCTTTTTTTTCGGCATTAGGCGGTGGTGGCAGACGCTTTTACGCAACTCTCGCGCAATATTGGCAATCGCTTAAGCTGCTTTTTGTACCCGAGGCCAAGGCGCACCAATCGGTAGGTGGCTTTATCTCGATTGGAAAGATTTTCCCCGCGCAATGGGATTGGACTTCCTTTTGGTCACTAACAGCTTTCCTCTCCATCATTCTAGCCGTAATGAACGTTTTACCCATCCCGGCGCTTGATGGAGGTCATGCTATACTCATACTCATCGAACTACTAACAGGGAAGAAACTCGGTGTACGCGTCTTGGTAACCCTGCAAATAATCGGGATGGTGCTCTTATTCGCTCTCCTGATTTATGCCAATACCAACGATGTGATCCGACTATTCCAAGAACAATGACGCCGCCCGCACAACATTACTCTTCTTTTCCTATTACATGGGAAAAGGGATTGTGGATATTCTTTTCTTTATACCTCCTGCTCTGTTTTCCGTATCGCAGCAATGCCGCAACACTACATACCAAAGCAAAAAATGCTCCACAGGACGATATAAGCGTCCTAACCACCGGTTGGCGTGGGTTAGCTTATATTTCGAAGCTGTGGGGTGCAGAACGTGCGAGAAACGACACTACGGTAACTTCCGAACCCGAATTGGTGTATGAGTATCGGATAGCTGAACTCAATCGGCGTTCTCCCTTTCCCTATCGCTACCATCCGCTGGTATTAAAGTACATTCGTATCTACACCCTCGAACGTCGCGAGCAAGTGGCACAAATGCTAGGCTTGGCTGATCTTTACTTCCCTATATTTCGAGAATACTTTGATAAGTACCAACTTCCACTAGAGCTGGTATATTTAGCTGTTGTCGAATCGGCTCTTAATCCGTTAGCAGTCTCGTCAAGTGGCGCAGTCGGTCTGTGGCAATTCAAGATTCATACTGCCGAGATGTTCGACCTGCACGTCGATAGCTTTGTCGACGAGCGCATGGATCCCGTTCAAGCTACAGAGGCGGCATGCCTTTACCTCGATTACCTCTACAAGATTTTTGGCAACTGGTCGCTCGCCCTTGCTGCATACAATGCGGGACCCGGAAGTGTACAGCGTGCTGTAGAACGTTCGGGAGGCGAGACCGATTTTTGGCACCTCCTACCCTATTTACCGCAAGCCGCGCAAAACTACGTACCTGCGTTTATAGCAGCGTCCTATATCTTTGCCTATCACAACGAACATAATATCGTGAAAGAACCGGCACCCATTACTTTTCGTGATATAGATACTGTACAAATAAGCGACGCACTCTCCTTTGGCGCACTGAACACATGGACGGGGATCCCACTCGAATTACTCCACTTTCTAAATCCGAGGTATCGACAAGGGTATGTTCCCAAACCAGCAAACGGGAGCTCGGTGCCGATCTTTTTACCCAAGGATAAAATAAGCCTCTACCTACAAAATCGTGAACGAATCCACGCACAAAGCTATAAGGTCTCGCAGAATCCGTTTCCTATTGATAAATCGCGACGGATTCACTTAGAATATTCCGTAGAAAAAGGCGATTATTTGCACAAAATAGCTCTAGCTTACGAATGCACCATAGCCGATCTCGAAGCTTGGAACGGAAACCAAAAGCTGGAGATTCACCCCGGGGACAAGCTCAACGTTTGGGTAACCTCGGATATCTATGCACGTATCTTCCTGCGAACCAAAGAGTAGACAGAATCGCTCGCGCTTTTAGTACGCGCCCGATTCGCAATAGCAGTCGTATTATTTTGTTATTTCCCTTCGCGTTCTAGTTGTTCGCGTGCGTAAGGTACTGTAATATGATACTCTCCGATACCACTTTGGGGCAAATTGTACATCCCGTCCATAAAGATCGTCTCGCACAACGAACGCAAACCACGCGCCCCAAGCTTATATTCTATCGCCTTGTCGACAATAAAATCGAGAGCAGCCTCGTCAATCGTCATAGTAATATTGTCGAGTCGGAAAAGCGCTTCGTACTGCCTGATTATTGCATTTTCTGGCTTTGTGAGGATGTCGCGGAGTGCATTCCTATCCAATGGTTCTAGGTTTGCTACAATCGGAAGGCGACCCACCAATTCCGGAATTAAGCCATACGATCGCAAATCCTGTGGTGCGATGTATTGCATCCAATTTTCGCTTTTCTGACTCTTCTTTTCATTACCGTAACCGATGACTTGACGGTTCATACGGTTAGCAATAATCTTTTCGATCCCATCGAATGCCCCGCCGCAAATAAACAGGATATCGCGAGTATTAACAGCGACCATCTTTTGTTCCGGATGCTTCCGACCACCCTGTGGCGGTACGTTTACTATCGTTCCCTCCAAGATTTTAAGAAGGGCTTGCTGCACCCCTTCGCCCGACACATCGCGTGTTATCGATGGGTTATCACCCTTTCTGCCAATCTTATCTATCTCATCAATAAAGATAATGCCATGTTCGGCAGCAGCCACGTTATAGTCTGCTACTTGCAACAGACGAGTAAGGATACTTTCTACGTCCTCTCCTACATAACCCGCTTGTGTAAATACGGTAGCATCTACTATCGCAAACGGAACCTTCAACATCCGCGCAATGGTACTCGCTAAGAGTGTTTTCCCGACCCCTGTAGGTCCTACAAAGAGAACATTACTTTTTTCGATTTCCACAGAGGAAAGGACTTTTTCTGACTGTTTTGCTTTAGATAGCTTATTCCCCGATTGAGTTTTTGTATTATCACCTCGCAACAGGAGTCGCTTATAGTGGTTGTATACCGCTACAGCCAGATAGCGTTTAGCACGTTCTTGACCAATAACATAACGGTCGAGAGCTGCTTTTAGATCTACGGGGGGGATAAGTTCACTAGGTTTTAAGTCGACATAAAACGGTGTAGCTTCTTGTTCTTTACGCGCGTTAAGGAAGGTATTAATCTGTTCTACACAATCGGTACATACACAGCCTACCGTTCCGCTTATCAGCGCACAATTCTCCTCGCCACGACCACAGATAGCACATACCGGTCGCTTAGATCCTCTTTCGGGCATTTTCTATTCTATTTTGCAATATTTTGTAGCATAAGGCTCTGTAGGATACTATCCTGTTGTTGCATAGCAACCGCAAAAGCAGCACGCAAACTATCTTTTATTGGCGCATCGCTAGGCGAGTCTAGTGTAAGTGGATTGATTGGTGTCCCGTTCTTCCAGACACGGAAATCGAGGTGCGGTCCTGTTGCGTGACCCGTCATACCGACGTAACCGATGACCTCACCCTGCCGCACCCGTTGTCCGACATGTATACCTTCAGCAAACTTCGAAAAATGCAAGTAAGCCGTAGTATATACTGCGTTGTGACGGATCTTAACAAAATTACCACTACCATTGGCATAACGCTTATCTATAACTGTTCCATCTCCGATGGCCATAACCGGCGTCCCCATAGGGGCGGCATAATCAACCCCCGTGTGGGCACGTACTACTTTCAGGATCGGGTGCATTCTTCCGTAAGAAAAATGCGAGGAAATTCGTGTAAACGAAAGAGGCGCTTTTAAAAATGCACGACGCAAGCTATTTCCTGCAGCATCCCAATAACTTAGTATCGAATCCTGCGAATAGGTATACGCTTTCAGGGTATCGCCCTCATGGATGTAAAAGACGGTATGTATAAGTCCGACACCTATATCTTGGTCTTCAATCTTCTTTTTATCGTATACGGCAATAAACTGATCTCCCGCTGTAAGCGCAAAAAAGTCTACACTCCATGCAAAGATATCCGACAGACGAAGGGCTAGTTCGGGAGTAGCTCCCGCATCTCGCATAGCATTCCAAAGCGATGAGGTTATCGTCGCCTTGGCCACTACTTTTTGCGTAGAAACTGTTAGCGAATCATAGCGAACTGCAGGGGGAGTTTGCGAAAAATCTACACATAAGTAACGTTCGGGCGTGTGCATATATACCCAGTAGATCCGTGTAGTGTCGGTAGTATCGCGAAAGAAGTACGTAGGTCTGGAGGCACGCATGCGTTTTACGGGAAAAATGCTATCGATACGTAAACCTAAGCCACGCACTTTTTGCCTGTCGATATAAGCACTCAGAAAAGTTTCAAGGGGCGGTTGTGTAGGGAGCTTTAGCGTATCTATGCGGAATTCGCCCTTGGGTATTCCGAACTTAGTAGCAACCGAGGGCAACTCCGGCTCTTCTGACAAGCTATTACTTTCTTCTGATACTTGCTTTTCCGGTGTCGGCTGACACGCTATAAAAGTCAAAAAGAGCAGGAATAATAAATACTGATATCGCATTCTGGTTGGTTGTTGCACAACTTTAGGCGTAACACTACTCTGGATATAACCCCAAATTCAAACGAAAGTAGGCTGTTCCGATAGATTTCGTTACTTAATTCTGTCGAAACCTTGTCCGTATACCCCCATAACAGAAGCTACCGAGGTAAAAGCATTCGGATCGACGCTCCGGACAAGATGCAAGAGCGTCCCCTGTTCGTGTTTACGAATCACAACAAGCAACACCTCTGTCTCTTCCTTGGTATACCAACCCGAACCTTTAAGAAGGGTAACGCCACGATGCAACTCCGTATTGATCTTCGTTGCAATCTCCTCGTGCTTATTAGAAAAGATTAGAACCTGTACCGACTGCCGCATCCCCGAGAGGTAAAGGTCGACCATATAGGAGGTGGCAAACATAACGATATAACCATATACGATAGCTTCGAGTCGTTGAGGTATGGTCAGATCCTGTAGTACGAAAAAAGCTGAACTAATAATAACAGCATCGGCAGCCAATATCACCCGACCCGGACTTACATTACGATATTTCGTTACAATCATTGCTACGATATCCGTACCGCCCGTACTACCGCCCTGTGCTAATGCCATCCCGATGCCCGTTCCGGAGAGTGCGCCACCGAGTATCGTAGATAACAATCGGTCGTTAGGTAAAATGCTCTCGTGAATAAACATCTGTTCGATGACCAAAAGAAGGGAAGCTACCACCACGCCGTAAATAGTTTTCATCCCGAAATTAGCGCCCACTACCTTAATAGCAAGCAAGATCAGGAGAGCATTAAAAATCAAAAATGTATATCCTACCGGAAAGGCACCGTCGGTGAGCATATAAACTAGATTACCCACGCCCGTAGCCCCACCCCCGGTAATCTTCATGGGGATGAGAAAGATACTCCAGCCCAAGGTATAAACAATAAGCCCTATAGTAATAATGGCATACTCGCGGATGGTTTTCCAAATATTCCCTTTCAAAGCTTGCTTTTCTGGCGACATTGTTGTACGTTTAACTCAAGACAATATTTACGATTTTATTGGGTACGACGACTACTTTTCGCAGTGTTTTCCCCTCTAGGTAGCGTTGTGTTTCTGGTGCTGCGAGTACCCTTTTTTCAATGTCTTCGGTAGAAAGCTCGCGCGGCAAAGTGAGTGTAAAGCGCATCTTTCCGTTAAACGAAATAGGGCATTCAAAAGTAGTCTCTACCAGATACTTAGCATCGTACACGGGCCATTGTGCTTTTTCTAACTCGCCGTCGAACTCTAGGCGTTCCCATAGTTCGGAGGCAATGTGTGGTGCAAACGGTGCAAGCAAAATAAGGAACGGTTGCAACAAATCGCGATGCGCTGCTTGTTGGTTTTGCCACTCGTTAAGGGTAATCATAAAGCGCGACACACAGACATTAAAGCTCAGCATTTCGATGCCCTCTGTCACCGCCTTTATTGTATTGTGCAGACTGCGTAGCGCTTCTCGTGGGGGAGCAACTTGTGAGGTAATGGGAGCAGAAAGAGCAAAGATCCACAAACGGCGTAAGAACTTAAAGACGCCGTCAATTCCGTTCGTATCCCAAGGCTTAGATTGCTCCAGAGGTCCTAGAAACATCTCGTACATGCGTAGGGTATCGGCGCCGTATTTCTTTACGATTTCGTCGGGATTTACCACATTATAAAGCGACTTGCTCATCTTCTCTATCGCCCAGCCGCAGTGGTATTCGCCGCCTTCCAATTCGAACTCTGCATGCTCGATATCGGGAGTAGAACGGAAATAATTCTCGAGATCCAGAATATCATTGTGCACCAGATTTACATCTACGTGTATGGGTATGGTATCGTACTTATCTTTAAGCCCAGCCGATACAAATTTGTTGGTACCCTTTACGCGGTATACAAAATTGGAACGCCCCAGAATCATCCCCTGATTCACCAATCGGCGGAAAGGTTCTTCACTCGGTACATAACCTAAATCGTAAAGGAATTTATTCCAAAATCGTGCGTAGAGGAGGTGCCCCGTAGCGTGCTCCGTACCACCGATGTAGAGATCTACTTGATTCCAGTAATCTACCTTCTCGCGTGCGACCAGTGCCTCGGAATTATGCGGATCCATGAAACGGAGATAGTATGCCGATGAGCCCGCAAAACCTGGCATAGTTGATGTTTCGAGTGGATAGCCGTCGGCAGTTTTCCAGTTTTTAGCACGCGCAAGTGGTGGTTCGCCATTAGACGAGGGTTGAAAGGATTCTATTTCGGGGAGTTGCAGCGGCAGCTCTTTTTCGGCAAGAGGACACGGAACCCCATCCTTATAATAGATAGGGATCGGTTCGCCCCAGTAGCGCTGTCTACTAAAAATCGCATCACGCAAACGATAGTTTACCCGTCGCTCGCCATAGCCCTTTTGCGCAATAATCTCGCACATTTTAGCAGAGGCTTCTGGAGTTGTCAATCCATCTAGTTCTCGACTATTAACTGCGTAGCCCGTCTTAGCCTCATAAGCCTGTGCCCAAGTAGCGGGATCAGAAGTCTCGCCACGTTTTTCGGAAACTACTTGTACGATCGGTAGCGAAAAGGTGCGCGCAAAAGCAAAATCGCGACTATCGTGTGCCGGAACTGCCATAATAGCTCCTGTACCGTAACCTGCTAGTACATAATCGGCTACCCAAATCGGGATTCGTTCGGCAGTAAATGGATGAATCGCATAACGCCCCGTGAAGATTCCCGAACAGTGCTTGGTTTCCATAATCCTTTCCCGCTCTGTCCGCGAGGCAACCTGTGCCAGATACTGGTCAACGGCGGCTTTTTGCTCGCTAGTAACAATCCTACTAAGTTCTTGGTACTCTGGGGCAAGAACCAGAAATGTAACCCCATAGATAGTATCCGGACGTGTCGTAAAGACTTCCAAATCTATATCCTGCATCCCCTCGATAGCAAAATGCAATGTGGCACCTTCAGATCGTCCGATCCAGTTGCGTTGCATTTGTTTGAGCGAGTCCGACCATTCGAGGGTGTCGAGCCCATCCAAGAGGCGCTGTGCGTATGCCGAGGTGCGCAAACACCATTGCCGCATTTTTCGCTGTACGACTGGATACCCCCCACGTACCGAAAGTCCTTCTTTCACTTCGTCATTAGCGAGTACCGTTCCTAGTGCTTCGCACCAGTTTACCAGTATATCGTCCTGATAAGCAAGACGGTAATGCTTAAGAATCTCCTCTCGTTGCTTATGTGTATAAGCATTCCACTCGGCAGCCGAACATAAGAGCTGTTCGGGGATTCGGATATTTTCTAGAGCTTTCCCATCCGCGGTATACGTCCCATATTTAGCAAAATGCGCTTCGAGATCTTCAATAGGACGTGCGCAATCCTTCTCGAGGTCATAGTAATGCGTAAAAAGTTGTAAGAAGACCCATTGCGTCCAATGGTAGTAGTCCGGGTCTGAAGTACGGAACTCGCGCTCCCAGTCGTAGCTTAACCCGAGCATTTGCAACTGTGTACGATATCGCTCAACGTTCTTTTGTGTCGTGATTGCCGGATGCTGCCCCGTTTGTATAGCATATTGCTCGGCTGGGAGTCCGAACGCATCATACCCCATCGGGTGGAGTACATTGTAACCCCGCAAACGCATATAACGACTATAAATATCGGATGCAATATAACCCAGTGGATGCCCTACATGTAAGCCCGCTCCCGAAGGATACGGAAACATGTCTAGGACGTAGAATTTCGGTTTATTTGTGTCTAATTCTGTGCTATAGGTACGCTTTTGGCTCCAGTACGCTTGCCATTTTTTCTCAATTGTAGAGAAGTCGTAATGCTTATCCTCCATTCCCCACCCTAATTTTTATTCCCCTAACAAAGTGCGAAGTTAATAAAATGTAGTGTGGTACTATTGTACTGCAATACTACTAAATTGTAGTAGCGTAAATTTCTGGTAACCGAGCGATTACCTTCTTTTTGAACATGTGCATTTTTTCACATGTTCCTTCTTCATCCAGCTCACCACTACGATAGATATTAAAGATATGCTTCACAATAACCGAAGGATCTGTTTAAAACAGTACCGCTATTTGTGCTTCTGTTAACCACACAGACTCTCCCTCCAGACGGACATCTAGGGCTATTGTGCCATCTGGAGCTTCGTATATGACAAGCGGAGATTCTTGCACCATTTTATAATGCGAAGTGTAGATCTGCGATAACGCAGTTACAACTGTCTAAGCGCCCACTCCCCTATATTCCTTGTTTCGGGATCGAAAGTCACACCAATGCAAAGAACTTTTTTTTCGGAACTAAGATAACGCGCCGCATAGCCCCGTTCGTCGATTTGCGCTAATGCATCCTCCGGGGTAGCAGAATCCTCCATCTTAAATTCAAAAACATAAACGGCATCGGCAGTATGTACTACAGTATCCGCACGTCCGCCGGGACAATGCACTTCCGTTTGAGTAAACTGCCCCATGAGCGAAAAAACTAAATAGACCGCTATCTCGCCATCACGCTCATGATATGTTTCGTTCTCCTTAATGGTATCATACGGTATACCACCGATAATCGATTTTAGGTGTGTCATGAAAGCATCTACATTACCAGAACGTATCTCGCGAAGGAAAGCCGCAATCGAACTGGCAGAGCTTTTTACCACCGACGAATAGCCTTGCAAGAGATTTTTCAGGAAACCATACCGTACCTCTTCGTTGGGGAAGCCGAGACGATAAACATTCCCATCTGCTATGTATTCTTTGATGGTCAAATATCCCGCTTGGAAAAGAATGGGAAGAGGCGTGTCAACCTCTAGAGGGCTCACTTGCAAATCCTCTTTAGCCATCTCTACATCGCCGTCCAACTCTGGCAAAAAGAAATCTGTCTTTTGAAGATACTTTACCAAGAAGGTAGGCGTACCCGTGGCATACCAATAGTCATCTAATTCTTTGATATCCAATACATTAAGAAGACTAAATGGATTATAGACGTGTTCCCCTTTTTTAGCAAACTGGTAGCCGTCGTAGCGTTTTTTCAGTTCTGCCAAAGCCTCCGTTTGCGAAATCTCGAGAGCATCTGAGAGTCTCGCTAACTCAGGTGAAAAATTCGACACAAGCTCGGTTTCCGTAATACCGCAGATTCCAGAATAATACGGATCCATACTGATGTCTTTAAGATTGTTGAGTCCACTGAAAATCGTCAATTTACCGAAGCGCGAAACGCCAGTCAGGAAGACAAAACGGATGTAGCGATCACTCTCCTTAATCACCGAATAAAAACCATGCAAGATGCCCAGATATGCTTCATACAACTCCGGTAGGTGGATCGAATCCATGAGGGGCTTGTCATACTCATCGATGAGTAGAACGACTTGTTTCCCTGTTCGCTGATACAGATTCCTTATAAGATACTGAAATCTCTCCTCCGGCGCCTCATCACGCCGTTCAATACCGTATTGTTCTTCCAACTCCCTTAGCGAAAAGGAAAGTCGCTCAATGAGCTTCTGAGGATCTATGTAATTTTTAGCATTCAAATCGAAGCGCAGCACAGGATACTTCTCCCACGCTTCGCGTCCCTGAGCAGCAGCAAGTTCGGGTTCGCCCTGCTCAAGAAAGAGTCCCTTAAATAATTCTTTTTTCCCCTCAAAATAGGCAGCTAGAGTAGACAAGAGAAGGCTTTTCCCAAAGCGTCGAGGGCGACTCAGGAAGTAAACCTGTCCTCGCAGCAAATCTTTGATATATGGTGTTTTATCTACATATACATAGCCTCGATTACGAATATTTTCGAAACTCTGTACACCAATAGGTAATGAGCGCAATATGCCAGTCATCGCTACCTCCTCTTTTGTAATACGAAGATACGAAATAAACAGGGCATCCCCCGCAAAATGCATTTCTGTACATTGTACGTAATTTTGGTCTTCCAAAATCAGGAAAAGACACCCGTATAATGGAGGTACATAAGTTTGGTGGCGCATCGCTCTCAGATGCCACCGGTGTTCAACGGATGGGGCAGATTGTATCCGAACATTGTCCGCGTAGAAATACATGGATTGTTGTCAGCGCTATGGGAAAGACGACCAATGCCCTAGAAAACGCTCTGGATGTAGCTCTCGCTCACGGAGATCTCGCTGCAGCACTTACTCCTATCGAAAACCTACACCATACTTGTGTAACCGAGCTGAACTTATCTTCCGAACATGTAGCTAAAATAGATGGTTTACTTGCCGACCTACAACTTCTTCTCGAGCATTTACCTCCCACAGCCGATTACGACACACTCTACGACCAAGTAATCGCTCACGGCGAATTACTCTCGTCGCTTATTTTTGCAGCACACCTACAAAGCTTGGGAATCAGCACCTTATGGGTAGATGTACGAACTATCCTGCGCACCAACAGCCGACACCGGAGAGCCATCATAGACCCTCTACTTTCACGTCCATTGGTACAGAAACAACAAACAAGTAGTAATAACCAACTTATTGTAACTCAAGGATTTATAGCATCCGATTCGGTAGGTGCAACCACAACCCTAGGGCGCGAAGGCTCCGACTACTCCGCTGCACTACTCGGTTGTTTCCTAGGTGCGTCGTCTGTCAGCATTTGGAAAGATGTTGCGGGGCTCTACAATGCAGATCCGAAGCAATTTGCAGACGCAGAAGCCATCGACGAAATAGACTATCGCGAGGTGATCGAAATAGCATACAATGGCGCAAAGGTAATCCACGAAAAAGCACTAAAACCCTTACAAAATGCCAATATCCCGCTGCGAGTACGTTCGTTTGTAAATCCTACATCCCATGGCACACTTATCAGTAATTGGCAAGAGGAGGATGCTCGAAAAAAGAACGCACAACTCCCCCTAGTAGCGATACAAGAACACCAAGTACTCCTAACCGTAAGTCCGCACGACCTCTCATTTGCCTTACAGGACTACGCAAGTCAGATTTTTGAATGGGTATGCTTGCACGGAATGATTGTCCGCTTGGTACAGAACTCGGCAGTACGTCTTTCATTAAGTTTGGATTACGATTCCGTCCATTTCCCCCAATTGCTCGCTGTATTAAAACAACAATTCCAAGTCTCCTACAACTTAGATGTAGTACTCCTGAGTATCCGGCATATTCCGAGCACGTGGCGCGAGGAGCTTAATGCATTCCCGGGGTATTTGCTCACACAACAGACACGCTCTACGTCGCAGTACCTACTCCTACGCCCGGAATGGGAATCGCAACTATATCCACTCCTAAGCCAAGCTTTCCGGAAGCCCCACAAGAAGTAAATCGACGCTAAGAGTATCTCCTTATTTTGCAGAGTATTACTGCATGTAGCTCATGCTTGTATAACCGAATTTGATAGAATTAGTTTACATTTGCCTAGCAGGTTTAAGTGGAGGAGTTAGCCCGTGGACGTGGTATTAAATTATCTACGCGAGTCGCCGATAGTATCACTATTTATTATCATCGCTTTGGGTTTTGTTCTGGGCAAGATCAAGATCAAAGGTTTTTCGTTTGATGTATCAGCAGTCATCTTTGCTGCACTCCTCTTTGGGCACCTCGGCATCAGCTTACCACCAGCTATACAGACCATGGGCTTGGTGCTGTTTATATTCACGGTAGGAATTCAAGCAGGACCCGGCTTTTTCGATTCTTTCCGTCAGCGAGGACGACGCTATGTACTCGCAGCGGGATTATTGGTAGTCTTTTCGCTGGTTACGGCACTCATCCTAAAGTACACGATGCATCTCTCGAGCGACATGCTCACCGGGATTCTCTGTGGCGCACTTACCTCAACTCCCGGTCTGTCCGTAGCTATCGAGGCTACCAACTCGCCTCTTGCAAGTATTGGCTACGGGATTGCCTATCCGATAGGTGTGCTTGGAGTTATCGTCTTCGTAAAGCTAATGCCCCGCTTTTTGCGCGTCAACCTCTCGGCAGAGTTCGAAAAAATAAAAGCCAGTCGCAAGGACGAACACCCGCCAATTGTAGTTTGTACCTACCGCGTAGAAAATGCTCCACTCTTTGGCAAACCGTTGGGAGAGGTGGGATTTCGGAATATGACCGGAGCTACGGTAAGTCGCATCAAAAAAGGCGAGGAAATCGTACTCCCCTCCAAAAACACCATCCTCAACGAAGGCGATTTACTGGTGGCTGTCGGCACGGAGGAATCGCAACGCAAAGTAGAATTGCTCATAGGACCTAGCGCTCCCCGCTTCGAGATGCTCGACGAAGATTATTGCATCGAAACCCTCTTGGTCACCAACAAAAACGTAGTTAACGAATCGCTCAGCAAACTACAGTTGGAGGCGGGATGCCGTTTTGTAGTCACGCGCATACGTCGCAGTGGCATAGATCTGAGTTCGTCGCCGAGTGCTATTCTCAAATTTGGCGATAAAGTAACCGTTGCTACCTATCGGCGCGATCTACCTCGCCTAGCGCAACTTTTAGGTAACAATGCTCGCGTACTTTCAGACACCGACTTCTTCCCGATCGCATTAGGTATTATCCTCGGCGTACTTTTGGGTAAGGTAGAACTTTCGTTAGGCGGCTCACTCCCGCTTAGTTTAGGGCTTACGGGGGGGGTACTCATCATGTCTATACTGCTTAGTAGTGCAGGAAAGACTGGGAATATCCTTTGGACAATGACCAGCTCGTCGAACAACCTTTTGCGTCAACTCGGTCTGCTACTCTTTCTAGCAGGTGTGGGTACCAGTGCCGGACATAGCTTAGTGGCAACTATTGTCGGCTCTGGCGTATCGTTACTCTTAGTAGGCGCTTTACTTACTCTGGTACCGATGTTGCTAACCCTACTTTTTTCACGCTGGGTGCTTAAGCTTAATATCTTCGAACTCTTTGGCGTGATTACGGGAGGCATGACCAGTACCCCCGGTCTAGCAGCTTGCGAGTCGATGGCTTTTGACGAAACCCCTAGCACAGTCTACGCAACAGTCTATCCGGTTGCCATGGTTGCACTGCTACTTTCGGTCAAGATTATAGCTCTTCTGTAACAAAGTATCGCCACATATATCCTCGCATTCCCCACCCCACAAGAAGATGAAAACAAACAAAAAGCTTCGAATCTTAGTACTAGGGTCTGGCGGTCGCGAACATGCCCTCTGTTGGAAACTTGCCCAGAGCCCCCTATGCGAATCGTTGTACGCGCTTCCGGGCAATCCGGGTATAGAAGCCATGGGATGTACTCTTATTCCGGGCTCTACGCAAAAATTTGAGGAGGTAAAGCACGCCGTACTCAAACATGCTATCGACTTTGTAGTAGTTGGTGCCGAGGCGCCCCTTTGTGCAGGTATTGTAGATTATTTTCAAGCGGATCCTGATCTCTGCAAGATCCGTATTTTTGGTCCTACCGCAGCGAGTGCACAACTGGAAGCTAGTAAGCAATTTGCTAAGGATTTCATGCTTCGTCATCAGATACCTACTGCGCGCTATGCTGCTTTTACCCGAGATCAGGAAACCGAAGCGATTCATTATCTCGAGTCCTTAACCCCTCCCTACGTCATCAAAGCAGACGGTTTGGCAGCAGGGAAAGGTGTACTAATAATCCCCGACAAAGAACAAGCGCAACAAGCCATACACGAATGCTTTACGGGTAAATTTGGCGAGGCAGGTTCGACCCTAGTTATCGAAGAGTTTTTACACGGTATCGAATTTTCGGTATTTGCTATTTGCGACGGCGAACACTACCAACTACTCCCCATAGCCAAGGACTATAAACGCGCGTTAGACGGCGATAACGGGCTCAACACTGGCGGTATGGGTTCTGTAACCCCCGTGCCCTTCCTGACGCCAGAATTGCGCGATAAAGTACTCACAAACGTAATAAAACCTACCCTCGACGGAATGCGCACCGAGGGCAAACCATACACCGGTTTTCTGTTTGTAGGTATGATGCTAACAACCGACGGCAAACCCTACGTCATAGAATACAATGTGCGGATGGGCGATCCGGAAACGCAAGTCGTAATGTTGGCCATGAATGCCGATCTGCTAGAGCTTCTCTATCAGGCTACGGCAGGCGAACTGCAAAACGGCATCGTAGACAGTCACCCATCTACCTATCTTTCAGTATCTTTAGTGTCGGAAGGATATCCCGAAAGCTATCAAACGCAAAAAGCTATATCAGGGGAGACCAATCTTTTACCGCATACTATGGTCTTTCATGCTGGCACGAGCTTAGATTCGAATCACGAACTCCGAACCAGCGGTGGTCGCGTCTTTTCGGTTTGTGGCGAAGGCAACAACATAACCTCTGCTCGTAAACAAGCCTATGCTATGGCAGACCGTATTCACTTCGAAGGGAAACGTATGCGCAGCGACATCGGTACTGATCTGCTCCGTTACGAACCCTAGACCTAGATAGCTATCTATCGCCCCGTGCGATGTTACTTCGCTTTTTCAACAGTTCGCATGTAAGTGCCCTAACCGTAGGGCTTATCATCCTCTCGCTTTCGTTCGTAGTATCGTACCATTTTGGCTCTTTTGCATGGTTACCGTTGGATGCTGCCGTACTCCCGATAGGTGGACGTCTGTTGTCACAAATCCCTGTATGGATAGGCTATCCACTTAGCTATGGTCTGCTCTTTATAGGGAGTGCGCTGGTGCGTCAGCTCTTGTTACGTTACATATCTGGCATAACACATTCGTACCTCATAGTCTTTCTGCTACCCTTACTCGTGGGCGGATTAGGATTAGGTGCGCACAATCTGTTGCCACCATTGGTAGCACTACTACTGCTGGCACTAGCACTTGCCATGATATTATCAACACTGCATGCGGCTCAGGTTCTCAGCCGGGTATTTATTATCAGTGTACTCATCGGCATTTCGTCTTTCTTCTACCTCCCGGCTCTTTTCTTTTCGTTTGCCCCACTCTTCGTATTGCTTAATCGGAATGTAATGGGGCTACGCGGCATACTACTCATCATAGTTGGTGTAGCGCTCCCCGCCTCTTTTCTCCTCTTTATCTGTTGGCTATTGGGCACAGAGCCTTATCCGTACTACCCTCTCACTACACTTTGGAATCTATCTCCCACAACACTTTGGACGTGGAGTCGTTGGAATCCTATCCGCCCCCTTTACATGATCGGCATTTTTCTCCTCTGGATACCGACGCTTTGGCACGTCCGAAATCCACACAAAGTACATCGTACCAACTACTTTCTGGTGCGAAATATTCTATTCTGGGATTTTATTATCGCGTTTCTGTCCATTTTCCTAGTTCGCGACCCATTCTATATGTTACCCATCACATTCTCGCTCTTTAGTATCATTGTATGCTATACATTCCCTTACACATCGGGATGGCTGAGTAATATACTCTTCACACTAATACTTTGTAGTGGCATAGCTCTACATTTCCTCTGAGCACCCGCCGATATTTTATATATTTGTTAAATAGTTTTACGACAAACAAGGTAGGAGTAAATGAAAATCGGCATAGTTGTATTTCCGGGTTCCAATTGCGATCGCGACGCTGAGTATTGTTTCGGAACCATTATGGGGCATGACGTGCTCCGTCTTTGGCATAAGGATGGGAAATTGCCTTCGCTAGATATGATCGTAATCCCTGGGGGGTTCTCATACGGCGATTACCTCCGTTCTGGCGCTTTAGCACGCTTCGCACCTATCATGGAAGCAGTAACTGCCTATGCGCAACAGGGAGGGAAAGTACTGGGGATCTGCAATGGTTTTCAGGTACTCTGCGAATCGGGGCTGCTACCGGGCGCGCTTCGTGTAAATACACCCAACCGTTTTGTTTGCAAAAATATCCACCTGCTCCCCGAGGTAAAGCACAATATGCCTACAGCGAGCTTAGATCCGAGTCGCCCTCTACGCATCCCGATTGCGCACGCCGAAGGCTCTTACTATGCCGATCGCGAGACCCTATCGGCACTCCGCGTCAACGGTCAAATCCTCTTCCGTTATTGCGACGAGGAGGGGCGAGTAAGCGATACCGTAAACCCGAACGGTTCTGTGGATAATATTGCCGGAATTTCGAGTAAAAACCACTGTGTGGTAGGTATGATGCCGCACCCCGAACGAGCATGCGATGCTCTGCAAGGCAATACCGACGGACTCGAACTCCTCGACTCACTCCTCGGCTTTTGGACACGTATCTAATACAAAGAACTACCATGTCAGCACACGAATCGCCTTTTCATGCTTACGATATCCGGGGGCGTCTGGGGCAAGATTTTACACTAGACGATATCCTCCGCTACGGTTATTATATCGCTAAAGAGTTTGCGCCTAGGGGATGCATCGGAGTGGGACGCGATGTACGTGCTACCTCTTCGCAGCTTTACGAATACTTCGTACGTGGAGTACACAGTGCAGGGTGCGATGTTCTCGACTTCGGGATCTGTACCACCCCGCAATTGTATTTCTCGCACTGGAAAGAGAATGCAGAGTGTTCGGTAATGATCACCGCTTCGCACAATCCGCCCGAATACAACGGCTTTAAGCTAACAGGCACAGGATGCGAACCTATAGGTTACGACAACGGACTAAATAAAATCGAACTGCTAGCACAAAAGCCCATCACTGCGCAAGAGTCGGAAGGAAGTAAACTTTACAAAAAGGATCTACGTGCCGACTATATCAATTATCTGCTCACCTTTGCAGGCGATCGCACAGGATTACGCTTTGCTGTAGACTGTATGCATGGTGTCGTAGGCACACTCATCCACAACCTACTACCCGATGCCGCACTATACCTAAATGATACGCCAGATGGTGCATTCCTGCCTACTGGTCCCAACCCAACAATAGCAGAAAATCGAAAAGCCCTGCACGAAGCTGTTATTCAAAACCATTACGATGTCGGACTTATTTTCGACGGCGATGGCGACCGCGTTATGTTCCTCGACGAGGCTGGCGAACTCGTTCCACCGGATCTTATCATTGCCCTCCTAGGCGATTACTACTACCATACCTGTAAGCGCGATAGCAAACAACCCGTACTGGTAGATATTCGAACCTCGAAATCCACTACCGAATACCTGAAAGAACTAGGAGTGAGTGTTGAGGTGGGGAGAGTCGGACGTGTCTTTATGTCTCGGAAACTTCGGGAAATTCAAGGGCTCTTCGGTGGCGAATTAGCCGGTCACTACTATTTTGGCGACTTTCAGAATTTCGACTCCGGATTACTAACAGCACTGCTTGTACTCAGCGTAGTTCGTAATATGAAAGCGCAAGGGAGCAGCCTACACGCTTGGGTTACAAAAAATACTCGTTACCAAAACAGTGGTGAGATAAACTTCCAAGTACCTGCCGAGCGAAAAAGTGCAATACTATCAGCCGTATACAATCATTTTACACAGGAAGCTACTCCCATCTTTGTGAGTGATGCAGATGGTTACCGTGTCGAGTTTGCCGATTGGTGGTTTAGCGTTCGTTCTTCCAATACCGAACAACTTCTGCGCCTAATTGTGGAAGCTCGAGACAAAGAACTATTGACAAAAAGAGTCGACGAGGCTACACAAATCATCAAGAGTATATAACCCCAACAACGCTTTTGCACCATTGCAACAAGAATTGGATTGGAAGGATGGATAAAAAAGAGGTTGCAGTTGTTATTCTGAATTGGAACGGCGCACATCTCTTAAAAAAGTTTCTCCCTAGTGTAGTAGATAGTCTGAACGATGTAGCCGAGCTCGTAGTAGCCGATAATGGCTCGACGGACTCCTCGCTCCAAATTTTGGAAACAGAATTCCCCAGTGTACACTGTATTGCACTCGATACCAACTATGGCTTTGCAGAAGGCTACAATCGCGCCTTAAATATCGTCCGGAATAAATTAAACAGCAAGGTCTATGTACTGCTAAATAGCGATGTGGCGACACCCGGTGGCTGGTTGCCCCCGCTGTTAGCCTGTTTGCAATCGAACGCGCAAATCGCGGCAGTTATGCCTAAAATTTGCAGCTACCACTCCCCCACTTCATTTGAATATGCCGGTGCTGCTGGTGGTTTTTTGGACGGATTAGGCTACCCCTACTGCCGAGGGCGTATATTCTCGAGCATCGAACAGGACTCGGGTCAGTACGACACTCCTCTACAAATAGACTGGGCTAGTGGTGCAGCATTGGTAGTTCGTGCCGATTGCTACTGGGAAGTTGGCGGTTTGGAGTCTCGTTTTTTTGCACATATGGAAGAGATCGATTTCTGTTGGCGTTTGCGACGTGCAGGTTACCTAATTTATTGCGAACCCCGTGCGAAAGTCTTTCATCTGGGTGGCGGCTCTTTACCCAACTCTTCGCCTCGCAAAGTGTATCTCAACTTTCGAAATAGCCTTTTAATGCTTCACCGCAACTGGGCACCGGGATTTTTGCGATGCTGTAAACTATTTTTGCGCTTCCACTTAGATATGCTTGCGGCAATACTTTTTCTCTGCACCGGTAAATTTTCGTTTAGTGGCGCTGTCTTTCGAGCTTATTCCGACTATTTCCGCTTACGGAAAAATTACCCATACCTTCCGAGTTCCGTGCAGAAAGTAAAAAGCCTTGGTGTACGTTCTATTGTTTGGGAATACTACCTCCGGAGGCGACGACGCTACGATCAACTTTAGTAGCTTCCAACGGGATTTTAGCGTATCTTTGCGAGGCTCAGTTCCAGAGCCTCTGGTATCCGTGATTTGGTAACAATGTTTAAATCAGTTATATGAAATGCAAATAGCAGAACCCATTTTTTGGTTGGTTCCGATTTCGTCGGTTCTAGCGCTTTTGTTTGCTTGGCTTTTCTTCCGAGGCATGATGCGCGCGGAAGAAGGAACGCCACGTATGAAGGAAATTGCGGCATTTGTCCGCCAAGGTGCTATGTCGTACTTACGTCAACAATATAAAGTGGTGGCGATAGCATTTGTTGTACTAGCACTCTTTTTTGTAGTGTTGGCTTATGTTTTCCATGTTCAGAATCCGTGGGTGCCCTTCGCATTTTTAACGGGGGGACTCTTCTCAGCACTCGCCGGTTATATCGGGATGCGCACTGCAACCTATGCATCGGCACGTACAGCCAATGCTGCTCGTAAATCGTTAAACAGCGGCTTAACCATTGCCTTCCGTTCCGGCGCTGTTATGGGCTTGGTAGTAGTAGGTTTAGGCTTGTTGGATATCTCGATTTGGTACTTGGTACTGAATTTTTTCATGGAGTCGGCCTCACAAAGCGATAAACTAATTGCCATCACCACCACAATGCTTACCTTCGGTATGGGAGCATCGACACAGGCTCTTTTTGCGCGTGTAGGTGGCGGTATTTATACCAAAGCTGCTGATGTGGGTGCCGATCTTGTCGGGAAAGTAGAAGCAGGTATCCCCGAAGACGACCCTCGTAACCCAGCTACTATTGCCGATAATGTAGGTGATAACGTGGGCGACGTAGCCGGTATGGGAGCCGACCTTTACGAGAGTTACTGCGGTTCGATCCTAGCAACTGCAGCCTTAGGAGCTTCCGCTTTTGCAGCATCCGAAACCATGCAATTGAAGGCTGTACTCGCGCCTATGATCATTGCAGCTGTAGGTATCTTACTCTCCATCATCGGGATCTTTACAGTTCGTACTAAGGAAAACGCTACCATGCGTCAACTCCTTAGCTCGCTAAACTTTGGTATTAACCTGAGTGCTATTCTGATAGCAGCCGCTACGTTTGCTATACTCTATTTCTTAGGATTAGAGAACTGGCTATCTATTTCCTGCTCTGTAATTGTTGGTCTGTTGGTAGGCATTGTGATCGGGAAATCTACCGAATACTATACATCGCATTCCTTCCGTCCGACCCAACGAGTAAGCGAGAGTGCACAAATGGGGCATGCTACCGTAATTATATCCGGGACAGGGTTAGGGATGATCTCTACAGCAATCCCCGTAATAGCCGTAGTGGTAGGGATTACGTTCTCGTACCTATTTGCATCTAACTTCAACATCTCGAACTTTGGGATGGGGCTCTACGGGATAGGTATTGCCGCCGTAGGTATGCTTTCCACCTTAGGGATAACCCTTGCTACCGATGCCTACGGACCTATAGCCGACAACGCCGGGGGTAATGCCGAAATGTCGGGTTTGGAACCTGAAGTCCGGAAACGTACCGATGCCCTCGACGCTTTAGGAAATACCACAGCAGCCACCGGAAAAGGCTTCGCTATTGGTTCTGCTGCACTCACTGCCCTAGCGCTCCTTGCTTCCTACATAGAAGAAATTAAAATCGGGATGATACGTTTGATAGAATCTGGTAAAAAGATTGCCACTCTCCCGGACTTAAATCTCGATTTAGAAACCATAAAACGAGCAGATATCCCCACTTTCATGGACTGGTTCTCGGTCAACCTCATGAACTACAAAGTTTTAGTAGGAGTCTTCATCGGCGCTATGTTAGCATTCCTCTTTACAGGCTTAACGATGAATGCCGTAGGACGTGCTGCACAAAAAATGGTAGAAGAAGTACGACGTCAGTTCCGCGAAATCAAAGGAATTTTAGATGGTAAAGGCACCCCCGACTACGTACGTTGCGTACAGATATCGACCGGAGCTGCACAGCATGAAATGATTCTCCCCTCGGCTCTCGCTATCCTAGTCCCGATTGTTACAGGGCTTATTTTTGGCGTCGCTGGCGTTATGGGGCTACTGATTGGTGGTTTAGGTGCTGGTTTTGTACTAGCTGTATTTATGGCGAATGCTGGCGGTGCTTGGGACAATGCTAAGAAATACATCGAAGAAGGTCACTTCGGAGGCAAAGGTAGCGATGCGCACAAAGCAGCGGTAACTGGTGACACGGTAGGAGATCCGTTCAAGGATACCTCCGGACCTAGCTTAAATATCCTGATAAAGCTCATGAGTATGGTTTCGATTGTTATGGCCGGACTAACCGTAGCGTTTAGCTTGCTCTAGCACAAGAAAATAACACAACAAACAAGGCTGTGTCGTATGTTTAACGGCGCAGCCTTATTTTTATGCATACTCTAGACAATACTAGTAGTGGCTGAAGGTAGTGTCTGAAAAAGTGTGTAAACTCTTTACCTAGTATCCCCCGCAAAAAAAAAAGACGGAACAGAAGTAAAGTACTTCTGCTCCGTATCTCTTGTTATCTGCGGTCTGGACGAGACTCGAACTCGCGACCTCCGCCGTGACAGGGCGGCATTCTAACCAACTGAACTACCAGACCTAAGTTCACTCAACTCTAACGGGTACAAAGGTATCTGTTTTTTTTGAAACCACCAAACAACAGAAAATTTTATGACAACCCCTAACGGTTAACAGGGAGAATAGATTGCTGAAATAGCACCGATGGCGGCGATACCATCCGGATTAGTTTCACCCACGATTGTTGTGCAAGCTTCTCGATATCCTGACGCGGCAGCCAAATTTCGAACGTATAAAACGGTTCGCCTGCAATGTGCGGCAGATCTGTATAGCCCAAGGCGTGTAAACGCGCTGCTACCCCTTCGGGAGATAAACCCTGATAGGTAACATCTATACCTATATTATTGCCCTTGCGAGCAAAATCGGGGATAGTATCCTGGCGTACAAGCGACGATACTTTCCACTCCCAAGCTATTGGAATTAAAGAGACAATGGGCGTTTTTTTTAGGCAGTTCTTAATTTGCGCCGAATCTAGTGTAACATAGTAGGTTTGTGGCGCTAAATAGTCGTGTAGAGTGAGTCCTTTTTCCTTGAGGTTGGTAATCTCGTCTTGCGTTGGTGTAGCCTTAAATTGCGCAATGAGGTAATATTTACCATTTACTGTACTACCTAGCGTTTTTATAGCTTTGTTTTTTCCGCGTCGCAGCGCACAGATATTTTTCTCTGGTGTAATAGAATATCCGTTTAGAGTAAATGGTGTTTGCGCATAGATGAAAGTTGCGGCAAGTAGCGCTAGTAATAGCAAAAACGTACGCATCATTCTGTTGAGTATGTAATTCGTATTACGAAGATACAAAAACTGCACCATGTGATTCGATAATCTCACGGTGCAGTCGTTTGATATATAACAGTTTTCTTCTTACTCGTTATACAGTAAATAGGTGGTGAGTGTAGTTTAGTCTCGCTTCACTACATGTAAGTCTATGATTAACTCTTGATCTTCATAGAGATCATTGGGGAAAATAAGCTTGCACTTGAGAGTGACCTTTTTTATATATTTTTGAAAGTCACCCGGCTCTTTCAATACAGCCGCATAGAAAGCCTTGGGATCCAGAATCTTAAGCTTAAATTTAGGACCAGACACTTGTTTAATCTCCAAACATTGACTAAAGGTCTGATTTGCCTGATCAACTATCTGTACCTTTAGAGCTAAATTGTGTGCAATATCTGACCAATACGCTTCCGGCGAAAGTCCATCCGATTGGATTTCCAATTCACACTCCGTAGCCTTAGGAGGGATATCATCACTAACACTCTTTTTTAGTGTCAACTTGTCATCCGCTACGAGCCTAATATCCGCACTAGATATATCCTTATAAACATTTGGGTATTCATCCCAGTGAATACGTATAGTACCCGCTGGGAGAGATGTTGTTCTGGTGATTTTGAAATCCTCTTTAAGCATCAGTGCCTCGGCTTCTTTTATGTCATATTTTTCGGGATTACCTACTCTTCTAATACACTGCTGTATAGAACCCACTGTTAAGTAATCGGTTAATTTCTTCGTCGCATCATGACTGTTAATAATTTCGATCTTATACGGCGCTCCGCGCTTGTTATCAACCACTACGTACGGAACTCGCCAGCGTGCGAGATTGGTGAATGTACAAATCTGTGGTGTAGGAAGCGGTTGCTCATCTCCCGTCTCAAGCCAATTAATGTTCATCTGTGTATGCTGAGGATCGGGTAATTTCCCAACTACATCGTTGGTTGTACTTCCCTTTGCAGACTGGATATTCCCCCCTTGCGTAAAATTCATAACGACATTGTTATTATCCTTACGATCCCGGAATTGAAATACGCTCCCGACCGCGCAGTTATCGATAGTAAAAAGAGTAGATCTGTCGTTCATCGTGAAGAGAGGGGTAGTCGTAGGGTTGGTATTGTTGCGCCCCATAAGTTGCGTATGAATGGCAAAGCCACCTCTCGGACGACGCAATGCGGGATCGACGTAGATATCCACCCGTCCGTCAGCAATTTCAAAACGATTCGCGAGTTGTAAAGCACCGTCTGCTCCTCTGTGCACAGAACGAATAGCAAAACCACCTCGCGGACGACGTAGTCCTTCCTCATTTTCAGATACATTGAAGCGAACAGCGTCTTCATATACCGAAAAGATAGGGAGTCCCATGCTATTTTGTACTTGGAAAATAGGATTCTCTTTATCACCTGTTCCGCGAATAAGTGGCGCAGAGAAAGCATGAAGGGCATAGGGTACGGGCGCCAATTTCACAACCCCTAGCTGTGTATAATTGGTACCGCCAGCTATATCTACTTCGACCTTTACAGAGAGTGCTTTTTCCCAAGGCACATTAGTTATTTCGTTTGGCGACTGACTACCTACCATAACATCTACCATTCCGGTAGGAGATGTTTTTACCTTATGTTTCTCAACTAGGTAGGATATCCCTTTATCGTCTTGAAGCGTAAGCTGTAGGGCAACCTCTGTATTCACAACCGGTTTCCCTTCCAGATATATCATCGCTTGATAGTTAAACCCAGTAGGGTATGTATAAGGGAGCACGGGGTCGGAGGTTGGTGTATTTTGCGCTTTCAGAAATCCAGAGCTTGTTAGTAATAATGCAACTAACAAGTATATATATGTTTTCATCGTTCTAATCCTTTTTCTTTGTATTAGGTTCGCGATACTACACCATGAAGGTGACTTGTACCCTAAATAGCACATCCTGGTAAGATCCATTGAAGAAGACTACTAACTTTAGATCGATATTTTGAGTATTGACTGTAGTCCCAACGTTTTTCTTATACTGTTCGGTGTCAATAATTTCAAATTTAAGGTTTTGGCTTTCCTTATCAAAAGTCGCCTTCAGACAATCTTTCCATTTTCCGGTTATCTCAAATTTCAGATCCAGATTATTTACAATGTCGTAGAAGGATGCATTTGGGGTAATCTGTTCTGCATCGACGTGGGGATCCATATAAAATCTGGTAAGACTAGCTTCTACACTAGAAGCTTTGAGTAGGAGCACATCAGTTCTGTTTAATTGCCAATCCTGGATATCGAACTCTTTAGATACAATGGAGGTTGTATTTACTGTAGAGATGCGGATCTTTCCCTTGGGGAGTTTTTCGCCCGGTTGTAATTTGACATTGCTTGCAAGCATAAGCCCTTGTTTTTCTATTAAGGCACCCTGATGATCTCGAGTCTTATAAATTCCCACGCGCAGGTAGTCCGTCAGTCTTTTTCCTTCACTTTGTGTAGGATCGTTAATAATTTCAATGCTATAATCCTGTACGAGCTTTGCGCCTGCTTTTACTTCTGGTCTTCTCCATCTTATTAGATTGGTAAAGCCCAAGGGACCGTAATAAGCACCAGCAGTACTCTCTACTGGCCAATACCACTTAACATCTAATTGATCAGTTGGGGTAATAGTTGTTAGGGGTTTGATCACATTATTTTTATTATTGCTCGTCTGGATGTTACCTTCTTTTGTAAAATTCATAACAACCCTGTTGTTATCGCAACGATCACGTAGCTGGAAGGCACTTCTCGCACTTGCTTTTTGACTAATGGTAAAAAAGGTCGCACGCGTGTCCAGACTCATCAAGACCTCGTCTGTGGTTGTCTTTTTTCCGTCTCTGAGCGACATAAAATTCGAATGCACCGCAAATCCTCCTCTGGGTCTGCGCAGTGCTGGATCAACATAGAAGTCTACCTGCCCATCCTCTGCTGTAAATCTGTTAGAAAGTTGTAGCTGACCGCTAGCATCCTTTCCGTACGAGCGAATAGCAAACCCTCCTCGTGGGCGGCGCAGATTCCCATTATCGGGCACATTTACACTTACCCCTTCCTCATAAACCGAGAAGATCGGGAGTCCGGCAGCACTTTGCACTTGGAAGATAGGTAAGCCCGCCTCTTTCCCGTACTTCGTACCTCGGATTACAGGCACCGCAGTAGCATACAAAGCGTACGGCACCGTTTGCAACTTATAGGCGGGTCCCAACGCTTCGTAAGTACCATTACGAAGCATAGATACATTGATGTATATACCTCCCATCCACGGCACATCATTTAGCATACCGGTCTGTTCCGTCCCTGCACCAATCGTAAGGTCTACAAGCCCCGTAGGAGATGTTTTAACCTTGTGAAGTTCGGAGTAGTATAATTTTTGTTGCGCATCCTGCAATTCGATACGCAGTGTAACGTCGGTAGAAAGTAGTGGTGCGTTATTTTGATATACCAGCATTTGGTACTGGAAACCTGTCGGATAGTTCGCCTTTAGCAGCACGTCTGGTTCTACAGGCAGCGTGGGGTCTTGCGCGATCGCCAGCGTTGCCATGCAGAGCGCTAGCATTAAGCCTATATATCTTTTCATTTTGGTATCCGAGTAAAGGTTAGTTATTTACGGTAAGCTTAACTTTGAGATCTTGTGGCGGGAAGATATCGTTGGGGAAGGTTATCTGCAGTGGAATTTCGCTCTGTACGGTTGAACCTTGGAAGTTTAGAGCTTTTTTGTACTTCTCTTTGTCTACTACTCGGAAACGTAACCACTTATTTTGGCAGTAAACTTGGAGACAATCCTTAAACTTGCCAGAAGTTATTTGGCATTTTAGGTTAAGGTTTAGTACAGGGAGTAGACTCGTAGCCTTCTCGGTAATTTCGTAGAAATAGAGAGGCGCTAAGAAGGAATCCTTTGTAATTTCGGTTTCTACTGATCTATCCGTAATTTTTAGTTTATCGGTAATAGTAACCGTTTGTTCCGGAATAGTTACGATGGTAGGCGTTTCTGGGCGTTCTACGTTCCAGATTTGCAGCTGTCCGCCGGGAATCTTTGTACCTGTAGTTACTTTCAGGTTGTCGTTTAGTGTGAGTCCGACGCGGTATTCCGTAGTGTCGATACGCATAGCCCCTACGGTTAGATAGTTGGTAATTTTGTCACCTGTGGGATTATCGAGGAGTTTCATGTCGTAAGTAACTTCGTTTCCATCATCTTTTACAACTGGATAGAACCAGCGGAGCACGTTCGAGAACTTGAGCGGCTCCGGTTGTACAGGCGCAGGTTTAGGAGAGTCTGCTCCTTCAATGAGTGCTCCAACCCATGTTAGAGTAAGCGTACCAACAGCTGGGAGCTGTTCGAAGACGTCAGATGGCTCCTTTTTTGTTTGAATTTCCCCCTTATTGGTAATATTCAGAATTATATTTTCACCTTTTTCGCGATCTCGGAGCTGGAATGCCGCTTTTTGCTCTGCATCTACGGTAAAGTAAGTTGCTCGATCATTCATAGCAAGGAGCGTAGCGGTTTTGTTCTCACCATCGCGCATCGCGTTAAAGCTATTTACAGCGAACCCCCCTTTGGGGCGACGAGTAGTTGGTGCAACGGTAATATCGAAGCGTCCATCGGCTATCGTGAAGCGATCAATAGGCTCTATAGGCTGTTGTGGATCTCTTAGTGAGTTCAACTGAAAAGAGTGTACAGCAAACCCACCGCGAGGTCTGCGTCCCCGTTCATCATCTACATTCAGAGTTACATAACCGCCTTCGTAAACAGTAAAAAGTGGGTTGCCCTCGCAGCCTTGTACTTGAAAGATAGGCGCGTCGGGCTCAGTAGTTGTACTCCGAATAAGTGGGGCATTCTTTGCATAAAACGCATAGGGGACAGCTTGCATTTTTACTGGCGATCCGAGCGACTTAAATTCGTTTCCTAAATCAGCTTTTAGTGCAATAAAAATACCCTTTGTCCAAGGGACATCTTTCAGAAGTCCTTTTATTGCTTTTCCGGTACCAATCTGCAGATTTACAGTACCGAGCGATGAGGTTTGGGTGGAATGTACTTCTGTAAAATAGACTGTTTTATTTTCATCTTGTAGTGATATTTCAAGCTGCAGTTTTCTGTTTGAAAGCACCTTCCCGTTATCGGAAAGTTGAGCTTGGTAATTGATGTTTGGTGCGATTTGATCGGTGCGGAGATTATCGCCCAGCATGGAGTTTTCTTGTGCATGTATTAGTAATGCTCCGAAAAAAGCAACTAATAACAGGATGTATTTTTTCATCTCTGCGCTATTCGTTTTTCAGTGAAATTGTTAGTTGACGTAATGCGCTTTAGCGCTGTATTTGTAGTTTCGCATGCCCGAGTACGTTTCCGTTACGATCGGTAATGCGCACGAGATAGAAGCCCGGTGCAAGGCTACGTATGTCTAGACCTACTTTGCCAGCCTGTTTTACCGGTGTTTGCTGTACAAGCGCACCGAGCGTGTTGTAGATGTTAATGTTCGTTGGAGCCGCACATTCGGTTAGATCGAGTTCTACGTAGTTGCATGCTGGGTTTGGCGCAACCGTTACCGTGTGTATCAGAGGCGTAGAAACCGAAGCAGCATTGTCTGCTATAACTCCGTGTACCGAGATACTAGGCACTGCACCAGCAATCATGCTAATTTTCCCGTCGGTAGTGGTTAGGTCTGCAGCAGTTGGCGATCCTGATGTCCAAACAATCAGGGTTTGATCCAACTTAGCTGTTCCTGTGGCAGATACAGAGGCTTGATCGCGTGTAGTGTTTTGTTGTGCGAACGCCGTGGTGGCAGCGAAGAGGAGAACAAAGAGAAATGTATATTTCATTTTCAATGACCTTTCCATTCGGATTTTGTCGAAAGAATAACCTACGCAAAAGTAGGAACGTTTTCTTGTGTAAAGAACAGTAAAACTACCTAGGTATTTTTTCTAGCTAAAAATATTCGAAAACCCTCGCTCGAGGTTACGTTTGGAAAGAGCGCAATGTTACTTTTCAAAGTTTCGGTATTATCACTGCATCCTTTTTGGTATCCCGTAGCAAGATACAAAAAAAGACGCAACCCGGCGCAAAGGGTAACGTCTCCTTTAGTATTTTCTCGCGAGTCTTAGCGAACAGAATCCAGTACCGCTTTGAAAGCGTCGGGATTGTTCATCGCTAAATCGGCCAGAACTTTCCGGCTCAGGACAATTTGCTTCGCAGCAAGGCGTCCCATAAAATCGGAATAGGTCATGCCCTCGGCTCTAACCGCAGCATTGATACGCTGAATCCAAAGTGCACGGAAATCGCGTTTCTTTTTCTTGCGGTCTACATAGGCATGAGTCCAACCTTTTTCCAAGGTATTTTTTGCCACCGTGTAGACATTACGGCGGGCTAGGAAGTTACCCTTGGTTTGTTGAAGGATTTTTTTTCTGCGTCTTCTTGACGCAACAACGTTGACTGATCTTGGCATTCGTTTGCTTGTTGCGGAATATGAGCGGTCGTTCTTTGTTAAACGACTCTTTCAGCTCAGTAGTTCCTAGTTTATAAATAAGTTTATTGTCGTGCGACTCGACTATTTCAGCAAGAGGAGAGTTTTCATTCTCTTCTCGTCGCAATGATGCACCAAACCGGTTTTGGTAAGGTTGCGTTTCCGCTTTGTAGTCTTTTTTGTAAGGATGTGACTTTTATAAGCGTGCTTGCGTTTCAACATCCCCGAACCTGTTTGGCTGAAGCGCTTCATGGCTCCGCGGTTCGATTTCATTTTTGGCATTTCGTCTACGAGTTATGCTAATGATTTATTATTCAACAGACTCCTCGACATGATTTTCTGTTGCGCCTTCTTTTGCTTCGGGAGCCTTTTTCTCTGTATTTTTCTCGCTATTCTTTTCGTTGTTTTTGTCGTTAGTTTTCTTTTTTGCGCTCTTTGCTGGCGCGAGTACCATGACCATATGCTTTTCGTTGAGTTGGGGTAGTTGCTCTACCTTAGCATACTCTTCCAAATCTTTCGCAAAACGGAGAAGCAATGCCTCGCCCAAATCCTTAAAAAGAATCGAGCGCTTCATAAAACGCAAATCTGCTTTTACCTTGGCGCCCTCCTCTAGGAAACGAATGGCATGACGCACTTTCAGTTGGTAGTCGTTTTCGCCCATATTCGGTGTAAAGCGGAGCTCCTTAAGCTCTATTTTCGTAGAGCTCTTTCGCATCTCTTTTTGCTTTCGGCGTTGCTCGTAGAGGAACTTCTGGTAGTCGACCACTCGACACACTGGCGGCTCGGAGTTCTCCACAATCATCACCAGATCTAACTCAAGGTTCTTAGCAATGCGCAAAGCTTCCTCGATAGGTACAACCCTCGAATCTCCGATATTATCTCCAACGATCCGAACCTGATGCGCTCGGATATCAGCATTGATACGATGCTGTGTCGACCGCTCGCCGCGCGAATCTCTATCTCCGCGATCAAAGCGATCGAAGCGTGGTGGACGCGAATTGTTATGGAATCTGAAATCTGCTATTGTAGTACCCTCCGTAACTAGGTTTAGTTTTACACGCTATGTATGAATGAGTTCGTGGTAAGAAATTCTTCTAGGCGAAAGATTCGGTTAATTCCTGTTGCAGGATTTTGTGAAAATCTGCTATTGGCATGGATCCTTTGTCGACTCCGCCGCGAGCACGTACCGAAACAGTTTGTTCGGAAGCTTCCCGTTCGCCTAGGATCAGCAAATAGGGGGTTCGTTGTAGCTCGGCTTCACGAATCTTTTTCCCGATCTTTTCGTTGCGATCATCGAGCACGACACGGAATCCGCCCTGTTTTAGAGTTTGTGCCACTGTTTGCGCGTAGTCATTAAACTTATCGCTAATGGGTAGCACGGCGACCTGATCGGGCGAGAGCCAGAGTGGGAAACGTCCGCCAGTATGTTCCAAAAGGACGGCTACGAAACGTTCCATGGAACCGAATGGCGCACGGTGGATCATAACTGGGCGATAGCGTTGGTCGTCAGCCCCCGTGTATTCGAGGTCGAAACGTTCGGGGAGATTGTAATCCACCTGCACGGTACCAAGCTGCCAACGTCTTCCGAGGGCATCCTTCACCATAAAGTCTAACTTAGGACCATAGAAAGCAGCCTCACCGTATTCGGTACGCGTGGGCAAGCCCTTCTCAGCTGCTGCTTCTATGATAGCTTGTTCGGCCTTTTCCCAATTTTCGTCAGTTCCGATGTACTTGGAATGGTCGGTTCTATCGCGTAAAGAGATCTGTGCCTCGTAGTCGGCAAATTCCAAAACGCGGAAAATATAAAGGATGATATCTATTACTTTCAGGAACTCTTCCTTGAGTTGGTCAGGGCGGCAGAAGATATGTGCGTCGTCTTGTGTAAAACCGCGGACACGCGTAAGCCCATGCAACTCACCCGATTGCTCGTAACGATACACTGTTCCGAACTCAGCCAAACGCAACGGAAGATCGCGATAGGAACGTGGTGCCGAACGATAGATTTCGCAATGGTGTGGACAGTTCATAGGTTTCAACAAGAATACTTCACCTTCTTGTGGAGTTTCGATGGGTCGGAAGCTATCCGCTCCGTATTTAGCCCAGTGTCCTGAAGTTTCGTACAACGCCTTTTGCCCGATGTGTGGGGTGATAACTGGTAAGTATCCGTACTCTTTCTGCACACTCCGTAGGAAATTTTCGAGACGCTCACGCAGCATAGCCCCCCTAGGTAGCCAGAGCGGGAGACCTTGTCCTACGCGTTGTGAGAATGCGAAAAGTCCGAGTTCTTTACCTAACCTTCGGTGATCGCGTTTTTTAGCCTCTTCGAGCATAGTGAGATACTCGGTAAGGAGGCTCTCCTTCGGGAAGGTGATGCCATAGACGCGCGTAAGCTGTTTGTTGTGTTCATCGCCGCGCCAGTAGGCACCTGCCAGACTCAAAAGCTTAATAGCCTTAATATAGCCCGTGTTAGGGAGGTGCGGACCACGACACAGATCGGTAAAATTACCCTGTGTGTAGAAGGATATCGTACCGTCTTCTAGAGCGTCGATAAGCTCTAGTTTATACGGATCGCCCTTCTTTTGAAAAGTTTCTTTTGCTTCGGTTTTAGAAATTTCGCTTCGAGAGATCGGTTCATTTTTCTTAGCAAAAAAGCGCATTCGCTCCTCGATTCGCGCAAGATCCTCTTCTGTAACCTTATAATCGCCGAAATCTATATCGTAGTAGAATCCGTTCTCGATGCTCGGTCCTATTCCGAATTTCACACCTGGGAAAAGATCTTCGATAGCTTCAGCCATGAGATGCGCCGAGGAGTGCCAGTAGGCGTGTTTCCCTTCGGGGTCGTCCCAAGTGTTAATTTTCACGGAAGCATTGTGATCTATAAGGCGTGTGAGATCCCAGATATTACCGTCGACGGTTATCGACAGCGCTTCTTTGCGGAGTCGCGACGAGATACTTCCGGCGATATCTAGCCCCGTTACGGCAGCTTCATAATCGCGTGTTGAGCCGTCTGGGAAAGTAATTCGCACCATCTTCTTTTTGAAGGTTGGTATTTATTTTGAATAATAGAATCGAATGGACATCGTATTCGTTCGGAAGGTCGGTTAATACTCTTCCTCGTCAAAAAAGAAGTCTTCTTTAGTGGGGTAATCAGGCCAGATGTCCTCAATAGTCTCATAGACTATATTATCCTCGTCGAGTTCGTTCAAATTTTCAATTACTTCGAGAGGCGCTCCGGAGCGTTGTGCATAATCCAACAACTCCTCTTTTGTAGCTGGCCAAGGTGCATCCTCTAGCTTAGAAGCCAATTCTAAAGTCCAATACATAACACTACAACGATTAACAAACCGTATACAACAATGCTAGTTTATGAAACGTGGGCAAGAAATCTTGAGGTGGATTATACAGCAACATGTGGCAACTCTTCAGTAACCGTAGCTCTTGTGACATTAGTAGGCGTCTGGGGCGCTAGGGTTGGGTGAGGATTGATTTTATCGGTCTCTATGAGTCCGTCTCGGAGACGCACAATCCTACGGGCATGTAGGGCAATATCTTCCTCGTGGGTAACCACAATGATGGTATTCCCTTGAGCATAGATATCCTCAAAGAGGTGCATGATATCGATAGAAGTCTTGGTATCGAGGTTTCCGGTGGGTTCGTCTGCAAGAATAATAGCTGGGTTGTTGACTAAAGCTCGCGCAACGGCAACTCTTTGTCGCTGTCCGCCCGACATTTCGTTAGGTTTGTGATCCATACGGTCTGCAAGCGAGACACTCTCGAGCGCCTTAGTACCTCGTACAACACGTTCGGAGCGTCCGACCCCGGCATAGACGAGTGGGAGCACTACATTTTCGAGGGCTGTATACCTTGGTAAAAGATTAAAAGTTTGGAAAACGAAGCCGATTTCCGAGTTTCGGACGTCGGCTAGGTCGTCGTCACGCATCTCGCTGACATCGGTACCGTTTAGGATATAGCGACCGGAAGTTGGGGTGTCCAGACAACCGAGGATATTCATAAGCGTAGACTTCCCCGATCCCGAGGGACCCATAATAGCTACATACTCATTCTTGCGAATTGTGAGAGAAACACCTGCTAAGGCTCTCACCTCTACACTCCCGACCTGATAGACCTTTTTAATGTTGTCTATCTCAATAATTGCTCTCTCCAAAACCAACCCAACTACGCTAATTTGCCGGCAAAAGTATTAATTTTTTCTAAGTCGTGCTTGTTGTTACGTTGCTGGCTCGCTCCCTACCAAAGCCGCCCAACGCCGTTGATCCCATATTGGTTATTCTTGCACGAGGTTGAGGATCTTGTCTATTTGTGGGATGAGAATGATTTCAGTACGTCGGTTCTTTTTTCGCGCCTCTGCGGTTTTTGCGGGGTCTAGTGGGTAGTATTCTCCTCTTCCTGCAGCGGCGACTTGCTTCGGATTTATATGTGCCTGTGTGGTAAGCAAGCGCACGATAGCCGTAGCTCTCATTACACTCAAATCCCAGTTATCTTTAATTTGCCCGGCGCCTTTCATGGGGACGTCGTCGGTATGCCCTTCCACTTCTATGTGTAGTTCTGGGTGTTGGGTGAGCACTTTTCCGAGGGCTAGGATTGCCTCGCGTCCTTTTGCATCCACGTCGTACTTACCGGGTTTGAAGAGGAGCTGTTCCTCTAGCGATACGTAGACACGACCGTTTTTCTGGTAGACGGTAAGTCCCTTACCCTCAAAGCTAAACAGGGCGTTAGCGATACGATCACGAAGGGCACGCGAGAGGGAGTCTTGCCGGTCTATAGCTTGTTGCAATTCGGCAATACGGGCATTCTTTTGTGCGATATGCCCTTCCATTTGCTGAAGGTTGTTGCGGAGCGAATCTAAACGTGCCTGATCTTCTTTTTGTCGTTTGGCTTCTTTTTCCTGTTCGAGTCTACGCTGATAGAGTTGTCGTTCCAATTCTTTCAGGGCATCCTCGCGCTCTTGGAGTTGGGTTTGGGTTTGCTGGATTTCGGTCAGAAGTCGTCCGGTCTCTTTCTGATTTCCCGCCATCAAGGTTTGGTGGAGCGATTCTAGTGTGTTGTAGTCGTTTTGTAATCGGGAGTTGGATTCCTGTAGGTGACGGAGTAGGACGTCCACACTGTCTGCATAGCGTTGTGCCCTATTCCAACGCTCGGTATTTGTTGCGAGTGCGGCACGAACTTCGCGTAAGGAAGTATGCAGAGTATCGTTGGTATGTTCAAGGGCAGCGACGTGATCTTGCAAACCGCGATATTTGTCGTCGAGGGCTTTGAATTCCCTAGCTGGTACACAGGCTTGTAGGAATAAAAAAAAAGGCAAACCCAGTAAAACCAAGTTTGCACATGCTTTGGATCTCATAGTTTTAGCCCCTCTTGCTTTCTACCATCCTTTGTCGGGGTAGCAGGATTCGAACCTGCGACCCTCTGCTCCCAAAGCAGATACGCTAACCGGACTGCGCTATACCCCGAACGAGCTAATGCTCTCTGGCGGAGAGAGGGGGATTCGAACCCCCGGTACCAGTTGCCCGGTACGACAGTTTAGCAAACTGTTGGTTTCAGCCACTCACCCATCTCTCCGTAGGCTACTACACCCACATGTAATGCGAAATAGCTGTTATTTCACACTACAACGCCACAAAGGTAGATCCTTTTCGTTTAGCTACCAAACGAGCAGAAATATTGGACTAGAGATCCACTCTAGGTGTGTAAAAAAACGAACTTTGTACCTTTGAATGAGAATTAGACTACCAGAAATGCACAAGCCTATTAACGAAGTGTCTGACGATCAATCTGCTAACACATCACCCCTAGGGGGTATCAAGTCTTATAAAGCTCTTTTTCCGGTGCTGATCGGGTTGGGAGTTGTGGCTTTTATCTTCTACCGCGAATTCCGTCCGGAAGCTATGAGTTTTGTTAAATGGCAGCCCTCGGTAGTATTTTGGTTTGTGGTGGCACTGCTTTTTATGCTGGGGCGCGACTTAGGCTACGTGTGGCGTATTCGAATCCTTGCAGACAACCGGCTTAGTTTCCGATCTGCGCTGCGTATCATCATGCTTTGGGAGTTTACATCGGCTATTACACCTTCGGCTATTGGTGGAACGAGTGTTGCAATTCTCTACGTAAATAAGGAGGGACTTACGGTTGGGCGCAGTTCGGCAGTGGTAATGGCTACAAGTTTTCTGGACGAGCTCTACTTCCTGATTATGTTTCCCCTCCTGTTGCTGGTAGTAGGCGGACAGAGTTTGTTCGCAATAGGCGGAGCAAGTTTTTCTTGGACGAGTTCGCTTTTCCTAGTTGCAGTACTCGGCTATGCTATTAAAGCAGCGTATGTAGGGGTACTCTCGTATGGTTTTTTTGTAAATCCACGAGGGCTGAAATGGCTACTTCTTAAAATATTCAAATTGCCCATCCTCCGACGTTGGAAATATGGTGCACACAAAGCAGGTACGGAAATTATCCAAACCTCGGAAGAGTTCCGACGTAAACCGCTCTCGTACTGGCTAAAAGCTTTTTTTGCAACATTCATCTCTTGGACCTCACGCTACTGGGTAGTAAACGCTATCCTGTTAGCATTTTTCGCTGTACAGGATCATTTCCTAATCTTTGCCCGCCAGCTCGTGATGTGGATTATGATGCTGGTGAGTCCCACCCCAGGCGGTAGTGGTTTTGCGGAATATGTCTTTACACGCTACTTAGGCGATTTTATCCCTGTAGCTCCCGAAAACTTAGGTGCGGTGGCGATAGTATTAGCTCTTATTTGGCGTTTGGCGACCTATTACCCCTACCTCCTGATTGGAGTATTTCTTCTACCTCGCTGGATGGGTAAGCATTTCCGATTTAGTAAAAAACATGCAAAGGCATGAAACGCCTTGAAATACTAGCACCGGCTGGCAATTTTGCATCCTTACGTGCCGCGATACAAGGGGGCGCAGATTCGGTCTTTTTGGGTGTGGGTGAGCTTAACATGCGCGCCTCTTCCAATATTAATTTTACGATCGATACGCTTCCCGAGGCAGTTGCTATTTGCCACGCGGCGGGGGTAAAGCTCTATCTTACAGTAAATACTATTGTTTATAACGAAGAGCTCGATGCCGTTCGCAAAACATTAGAGTTGGCGCGCCGCACAGGAGTGGATGCTATTATAGCTTGCGATCAGGCTGTGATTGCTATGGCTTACGAGCGCGGTTTGCGTATTCATCTTTCCACACAGCTAAGTATCTCAAACACAGAAGCACTAAAATTTTACAGTCATTGGGCAGATGTCGCAGTTCTTGCGCGTGAACTTACCCTCGATCAGGTGCGTAAAATAACCGATGATATTCGCGAACAACACATCTGTGGACCGAGTGGAAAACCCATGGCGATAGAGATTTTTGGTCACGGCGCTCTTTGTATGGCGGTTTCGGGAAAATGTTATTTAAGCCTGCATGAAGCTCAACGTTCCGCGAACAGGGGTGCGTGTGTACAGATCTGCCGCAGGAGTTACGAATTGCGCGATAAGGAATCGGACAATGCCATAGAGGTGGACAACGAATATCTGATGTCGCCTAAAGATCTGAAGACCATTCATTTTTTGAATAAGTTGGTAGATGCCGGAGTACAGATTCTAAAGATTGAGGGACGTGCACGTAGTCCGGAATATGTTCGTACAGTGGTACAGTGCTATCGTGAGGCTTCGGAAGCATTGGTGACGGGTACATGGTCTGATGCACGCATTGCAGAATGGGATACGCGGCTTGCCTCCGTTTTTAATCGAGGTTTTTGGAATGGTTATTACCTCGGACAACGCTTAGGAGAATGGTCGTCGCATTACGGATCCTCAGCTACGGAAAAGAAGGTTCAAATTGGGGAAGTGCGCAACTTTTACGATCGCATTTCGGTAGCAGAGGTGCATGTACGTTCGGAATCGATTGCTGTGGGCGATAACCTGTTTGTAATAGGCGAGACGACTGGTGTAGTAGATGTTACAGTTATGGAGCTACGCGACGATGCCGGGGTGGCTTGCAAAACACTCAAAAAGGGCTCTGTCGGCGCATTCAGAACCCCTAGTCGTGTTCGTAAGGGAGATAAGGTTTTCTTACGCGTAAACACGGCGGGAAAGGAGTAAAGCACATTGTCAATGTTGCAAACTATTCTGAAATAGGTTATTACTGCTGATTAGGTAACAAAAGGATTGCGGTGCTCGCTTAACATTTATCTCAGACAAAGATATCGGTGTCGGATACAATGTAGTTGAACCGATCTTTATTGCAAAAGCTTTTTTCTTGTTCTCAAAATACTGATTATAGGTTTCTTCACTGATTCCGGCCCAATGCTTAGTTTCTTCCCACAACTGTTCTACATCGTCATATAATATTGCAGAAATCTCAAATTCACCGATAATGCACCGAACAGGGGAGGAGGCATATACTATAATCTTACTTACATCTTTTCTCTTAAATATATTTTTACGGAACTCATATCCTTTAGTCCCGTTAAAGATTTTGTAGGCAAATTCTGGCTTAATAGACAATAACACTATCATTTACATGTACTTCTTTTAAAATCAGACAAAACTGCTCTTTAGATATTTCCTTTAATCCTCTTAACTCATTCTTCTCACCAGATATAATACCCATATCAAGTAATCGTTGCCTATTTAATCTACTTCCCATTTCAAATGAATAAACAGAGATAAATTTGATTAGGAATGGTCTATATTTAGAATTTTGGTTCCAAACCCCTTTTAGATACTCATCGGTAAAAATACTCCTTTTGCGTGCCTTAACAAGGAAATCTTCCTCATTTTTAATTCCATCAATTTTCTCTTCAACAATAGCTATAGTTGTTAGCACACTCTTGTAATAGCCCAACTCACCCGATGGAGCGGTACGATAAAAAATCAGTATGTCTCCGCGGACAATATCTCTTCGGATTGAGCGCGAGATGTAAATCTTACTTATTGCATTTCGATGAGGCTCATTTTCGATAAAACTTTCTGGCGATTCCGTTTTAAGAAAGGAATCTGGTAAGAGTTCTGTGTGATATTCGGGATAGATTGGAATAAGGAAGATACGAGTTGTTGTTGGAATAAATGGATATGTTTTCTTAGGATCGAAACGATTGAAGGCTTTTGAAAAATCTCTTACAAAGACCCATTCTCCTCCCGTCTCTTTTTGTCCGAACTTACAAAATCCCCATTCCTCCAATAATGAAATTAGACGTTTTTGCTCTTCTGTTCTATCGAATATCGTAACATATATTTCATCTACTTTGTTGGCTATCGCATTATCGAATATAATTTTGATGAACCTCTCGCCTAGACGGACTCCATTACTCACTACCTTGAAAGTTCCCACTTTTAAACGTCTTTTCCTAGGGAAAACAGGAGTAATGTCTTCATAGTTCTCGTCAAGTCCCTCAACTTTCAGATATAAGAAAGAGAGAACTCTTCCTTTATTGTATGTTATGTAGGCTTTTTCCGCTGATTTCTTATTGAACCATTTCTCAAATCCGGGATAGTCTTCTTTTAGTGAATCAAAAAAAGGATCATCCAATTTAATATTCCCAAAAAATTCTTGTTTAACAGCGAGTACCTTGTAGTTTATGAGTTCTGGATGCTCTGAGACGACCTTCTCCAAGAAACTGTCGATCGTAAATACCCTATCTTCAATCTCGAGAAGCTTTGCATTCTGATGTGTCTTTGGGTCTTCTGAAACTAAAATATCAACCCGACCTTGATAAACCTCATTGAGCAATCGAATAGCATTTACATCATTGTGAGAAAAGTCATACTTAAAAAAACTTTCTACATCGTTATATGACAGATCTCTCGTTTGTAGGATTGTATAACTCTGTATTTTCAAGATGTTAGCACTAGAATTCCTATTCAGTTCGTCTACTGTAATTGGATGAACGCACTTTTCGTACTTAGCTTTATCAAGCCATTTGAATAATGTTGCAATAGAGCGATCCCTTGGATTGGCAATCTTTCGATGTATAATATTCGTATCTAATAGAGCTTTCATCGTTTATATTTTGACAGTTTAGAAGAGAAAAACAAATAAAGAACAAGAATAATCAATACAACAATAGCAAACCAATATTCTATAGGAAGTTGTTTATACCATTCGACTCCTTCAATACGTTCGGTACGAAAAGCAGATAAAGCAAATAATAGGCTACAAAGGATATTTGCAAACACAGCCACAGCCAATTGCCTATTACTGATGTATTCTTTATAGAATACCATAAAGAAGGAATAATCTACACTCTGTTCCTGTTTGCAACCGATGATATTATAGTGATTGGGAGATAGGTGTATCCCCTCTTTCATAGCGATTACCCCCAAATATTCCTCAAACGATTTAGATTCTAATTCTCGGATATTCTTTAGTTTTTTACTATCCAAAAAACCGATACTATGACTTATCGGCGCAATATGAAAACAAAAACACTTCTCAATAGACATGAAGGTATAATGCTTCCTCTGCAATTCTATAACTGATGGAGGGGCTGTACGGCACTCATTTATCCTGAGATCATAGTTTATGACTTTCCTAGTTAGCTCTTTCTTTATCAATCTAAACGGAGGAGTCGATGACTTTACCAAAAATCTAATATAGATTAATTCTTTACACTGTTCAGAAAATTCTGGAATTTTTAAATTCATAGTCTCTTTTGAGATCTCAAAATCCCCATTAAGAGGTAAGATCGTAAATGCTCTATCCTCTTTAAGTTTTATATTTACGCCATAATCAACTCTCCCATTTATCGGTGAAAAATTTTCAATATCCGAATTGAATATAAGTCGGCAACTTTGAGAATTATTACAAAGATTGCCTGCTAGACAATAGATATCCTCTTTATTCGAAAGCGAAGGTATTGATATTTGTATATCCAAGGATTTCAAAGAACCTCGTTTTATTTCCATTCCATATTCCGTGTAATAATTTTTCTTTTCGACATCCCACGTAACAATATGCAATCTTTCTATTGAAGCCACCTTTTGCTTACAGAGGATAAATATTGAAGTACTCATATATTTCCGAACTCTATATTCGTTCTGATTCCTTAACGGGCGATAACGCAGCAAACTGAAAAAGCATTTCGAAGCTTTATTGATTTCTGTTTCTCACGATTAAGAAGCAACAAGACAGAAAACCTTTAGAAATTTCCCAACAAACCATGTTTATATAGGCTGAATTCAAGTCACAAATGCCACTGATTCGATTTGTAGATTTATCCATATCGGTTCTCTATTCCATTTGATGATGTAAAGGTATAAAATGAAATAGTATACCCAAAAGCCTACCCAACCCGCACCACAAGCATTGCCCCCCCCAAAAAAGGCAGCCCCTGCAACGCAAGAGCTGCCTAACGTCAAGAAAATGAAGAACAACTACTATTTAACAACCTTCATGGTCTTTTG
>CAUTNK010000005.1:0-154638 GCA_963540065.1 uncultured Bacteroidia bacterium | reverse complement strand
TAGCTGAGGAAAAATCTTTTATCCCCTCCGAACCGCTAGTATTTTCTGCAGAAGCCTCTGCCGTTTTCGATGCTGGACGGGAACTCTGGCGATACTATCACGCGCAACCGGGAGCCAACCCCAACGCCTCGTACTACGACATTCGCGCACATTTCCAAGGGCGTAACGATAAGGGAAAGATGAACCCTAAAAGCACAGACGAAACGTACAATCAGCTACTCGCTAATCTTAAAGATGCTATGGAACAGCTCCGCTTGCAGATTGTGCCGAAGGTGTACGAGTATGGCTTTTTGATGGAGTGATTTTTCTAGTAAACGACAAGTATTTTGTGCGATTGATATTTTTTCAGTCGGATCTCGTTTCGACCCTACAAACGTCTGTATTTCAATAATATAAACAAAACGCGTAACGAACGTATCGAAAACAAAAAAAATGCCCCGTGCGTTTTTCCTTTGCAGGATACAAACACGGGACACCTCTCAACCTCTTCGGGTGGAAGAAGGGGCTCGAACCCTCGACCTTCGGAACCACAATCCGACGCTCTAACCAACTGAGCTACATCCACCATGTAACTGGCGGCAAAGGTAGCACATTTTTTGTTACTGGTACTGTATAGTGCAAAAACAAACCTTTTAATTAACTTCAGGTACTGATAAAAGTACCTAAAAATCAGCAGCAAAGATTGTATTTTACCATAAACCAACTACTTTTGTGTTTAACAATATAATTAAACGATGTCTGAAGATATTAAAGCCACTCTAATTAGTATCGTTGTTTACTTGGTGGGAGTTGCCGTTCTGCGCTTTATCGTATTTCGGAAATCGGAAATTATGTTCCGATTCACAACCATATCCGTAACTTTTACCGTTTACGTATCGATCATGAGCAAACTTATGGTCTCGTGGGGGGCTATTGCTCATATTTTAGGCGATCTCAGCATCATCGTCATTGGTTCGGTGACGTATGCTATCATCAATCGCTACCTGCGTCGCCCGTTAGATGCTACGGTCATGACTATGGGCGAGATGGCTAACGGAAACCTAACCACGCAGATCCCGAAACTTAAGCGCAAGGATGAGCTTAGCACGCTGCTTGCCAGTCTGCAGTCACTACAACTAAAAATGCAAACCGTGGTTCAGGACATTAAAGACTCCTCCATAGAACTGGCATGTATGAGCCACGAGGTAGCGAGCACCTCGGCAAATATCGCACAGGGCGCCACCGAGCAATCGGCATCATTCGAAGAGATCTGTGCCACTGTCGAAGCAATAACCGAAAATATCCACCAGAGTACCTACAATGCAAACGAAGCTCGGAGTGCCTCCGAGAGTGCCCTACACCAGATGCGTGAAGTAGTAGCTTCTACACAACGTTCGGCAAAAGCTACGCAAGAGATCGCAGATAAGGTACAACTAATCAACGATATAGCTTTTCAAACCAACATCCTGGCACTCAACGCATCGGTAGAAGCAGCACGTGCCGGAGAAGCTGGGAAAGGATTCGCAGTGGTTGCTACCGAAGTACGGAAATTAGCTGCCTTCTCGCGCTCAGTAGCAGAAGAGATTGTCGACATGGTCGAAAAAGCGCAGAGTATGACTCGCGATGCAGAGAAACTTGTGAACGAGACCATCCCAAAAATTGAGAATGCTACCTCACTGGTCATTGAAATAGCTACCAATAGCGACGAAGAAAATCAAGGAATGCGCGATATAAACAATGCTATGCAGCAGCTCAACAATGTAACGCAAAGCAATTCGCAGGATAGCCAACTTATGACCGGAAACGCCGAGCGGATGTTGGAAAAAGCTCAAGGGCTACGCACAGATATGGACTTCTTCCGATTGGAATAAACCTACAAAATATTACAAACAACAAAAACGCAACATATGAAACAAATAATAGCGCTTTGCAAACGGAGTAATACCGGTAAAACAAACACACTCAACTACTTAATCGGACTTTTAGATAAGAGTCAAGAGGCAGATATAATAACTGCGCCAACTGGGGATAGAAGAGTTGTCATTTCTTACAATAATAAGAAAATCGCCATCACAACTTGTGGTGACAACGGAGAAGAACTCAATAAAAATATTAAATTCTTCGAGGAAAACGGTTGTGATATTCTTGTGACGGCAACAAGGTCAAAAGGCAAAACGAAGGAAATTATATCCAATTATGCTCAAAAAATCAAAGCCAATATTATTTGGATTGAAAAGAATATTGCCCAAAGATTAACAGATCGAATCAATCAGACACAAGCAGAAGATATTCAAGCAGTCATAAACAACCTGTCGTAATAGCACATTTACCCACGCAATCGATCCACAACTTTTTCCAGCAGATTGTGCATCATGGCGAGGTAATCGGTCTTTGCCTGTCCTTTCGAACGGTTATTAATAGCAGTACACAGGGTTACGGAGCGATGCCCTAGCATCGCAGCAAGTCCGTTCAGCGCCCCCGATTCCATTTCCATATTTAAGGCACGCAATCCGTTGTAGGTAAACCGTTGTGCGATCTGTGCGAAGTTTGCAACTTGCGGTTCAAGACGTAGCTGTCGCCCTTGTGGAGCATAAAATCCCGGCATAGAGAAGGTAATACCTTGTTCGCCTAGTGGTGCCATCTTTTTTAGAAGTGTAGAATCGGAAGCTACGCAATAGGGTGTCGGAAGTACCTCCAGTGTACTAGCTTGTACGAATTCACGGAATTGACTCTTACAGAGCAAATCTTCTACATCTGGCAGACGTTTGTAAAAATAAGCCAGATCGTCGAAAGCTAGAGCCATTGCGGTAATCAGAGTTGTGCCCGTCGGAGTATCAGCCTGCAGAGCGCCGGCAGTCCCAATTCGGATCCAATCCAACGAACGCGGGGTAGTATATGGCGTCCGCGACTCAAAATTCAGATTAGCAAGTGCATCCAACTCGTTAAGCACTATATCTATACAACCGGCACCAATGCCCGTAGATACTACGCTTACAGGCAGTTTACCCGCATAGCCACGTGCCGAACGAAACTCCCGGTTGGAAGCTAGAATCTCTCCGCGGGTCAAGTGCTCCAGCACTAGATCGACACGAGCAGGATCGCCCACCAATAGTACTGTATCGGTTAGCTGTTCCGGAAACATCCGGAGGTGATAGATCGATCCATCGGGCGCAAGCATCAGCTCTGCATCGGAAATCGGGTGCACAGACATTGCAACTATCCCTCCTGTAATTGATCGCTCCACCCAGCAAAGGTCGCTACGGTATGATGAAGCTCTTCGGCATTGAAAGGCTTAAAGAGAAAGCCGTTCATTTTTTCCTCTTCTATACGTTCGCGCACTCCGGGCTCCGTGGATGCAGTAAGTGCCACAATGGGAGTTTGCGCTTTCGCGTCGGTACGCGCACGGATATACTGCGTTGCTTGGAATCCGTCCATTTCGGGCATACGAAGATCCATCAAAATTAGTACATAATCCTTTTGTTCTACGCACTCGAGAGCTTCTTTACCCGAATATGCCACATCTGCCAGATATCCCCAACGTTTGAGGAACTTTTGCACGACCATTACGTTGATAGCATTATCGTCTACCAGCAGGATATATTTCCCGTTGTAGGGCTCGTAGAGGGGTTTCTCCTCTGTTGTTTGTTCTAGTGGGAGAGTGGGTTGTTTTTCGCACAGCGGGAAGGTAATGGTAACCGTTGTACCCACTCCGAGTTGGCTTTCTACAGCAATCGTTCCTTTATGCAATTCAACAATCTGTTTAGAAATGTAGAGCCCCAGCCCACTTCCCATAGTAAAATTAGCCTCCGCACGCTCGTAAGGGATAAAAAGACGTTTCAGAACATCGGGGGCGATACCATGCCCTGTATCTGCAATCTGTATAGCTATCGTTTGGGGCGCCGTTCCAGGCTGTACATGCAGCTGTACCGAGCCTTCGGTAGTGTGTTTCAGCGCATTGGATATTATATTGATAATCACTTGTTCTATGCGATGCTCGTCGGCATAGATTTCCTTAGGTAACGACTCGTTGTAAGTAAACGAGACACTCAGGTTGGGGTGCAGCAATTGATTCCTGTGCACGATCCGTTCTACAACCTTGTAGAGATTAAATATTTCCGGCTTCAGTTCGAGTTTTCCGGCACTAATCCTTGAGGTATCTAAAGCATCGCTCAGTAGGTGCATCAGCGTGTCTGCTAGGGTATGCATAGCATCTACGTACTGGCGCTGATCGTCGGTAAGCTGGGTTTGTGCTAAGAGTTCGATCAAACCAAAGAGGGAGTTGATAGGTGTTCGGGTCTCATGATTCACAAAATCGAAAAGCTCGCGAAGATCGCTCCGCTGTTCTTTTGTTGCGGAAGGTGCCACGAAAAAGAGCTGACGATCCTCCAATACATAGTGAAGCAGGGAGACCTCTACCGACTTCCCATCGCGTTTGTAGAGGGTGATGACGCGGCTTCGTGGTATCGGGTTTATACTCTGTTTCTGGATATCGTCCCAATCGTCAGAGCTTACTAGCTGTTGGGGGGTTTCTGGCTGCGTACCCTCTGCCCAGCCAAGCCAAGCGAGCAAGGAGCGCGAAAGATGTTCGAAAGTATTACCTCGCGTCGTAAAAAACAGCAAGTGTTCGTAATACTTGTATTTGTTTTGTGTAAAGAATGGGGGCATTTTAGTCTGTTGCGCTTACAGATTCGTAGTAAAAGTACTCTTTATTACAGAAATTGCCCCGAAAAAGTTACCGAAAACCAGTACAGCAAAGCCGCCCTTCCTCCCCCCCCCGGTTTGCACCGAGGGGAGGAACAGAGCTGTCGCTCTCAACGCCTGTCGCTCGTCTAGAAAAACCCGCGATGCGGGTTACCGCCGATTCAGTATCGCACCATCGCTCTCAACGCGTAGCGAATTTCTAGAAAAGCGGGTCGTGGTCGTCCATCCCTCGGTAACGCCGGGGGGGAACAGTTCAGTCGCTGCAAAACACTTGCCGCTCGTCTAGAAGAACGCTTGTCGCCCGCCAGAAAGGGTAATGCCGGTAGTATCTAATAAATTGATTATCATTATTGTAGGGGCGAAACGTAAATTGCACAAAATGCTTGTCGCCCGCCTAGAAAAAGAAAAAAGGCGCGGTTCCTCTACGGAACCACGCCTTGCGATAAAATTAGTATCTTCTATAGATTAGGAGGCTTGCATGCGCGTGAAACGCATCCTTTTCATGAAGTTATTGTTTGAGCAACTTGAATATTTTGATCTCACCATTGGTAGCTTGCAGGCGCAAGATATAGATACCTGCAGGTAATTCGGAAGTTTCCAGCACCATCTCTTGCGAAGTCAGAATACCACCGCGGAGGTTATTGCCTAGGATATCTAAGAGCGTATACGTCCCTTCGATGAGGTTGTTGTTGGCAATACACAAGTAGTTCGCAAACGGGTTCGGGTTTACCGTTATTCCTTCCCAACGTGTGTCGTTTACAGAAGTTTCATCTATACTTCCTACAGCACGAACTTCAACTTTGCACTCTGCGGTGTGACCGTTGTACGTTGCGGTGATCGTAGCAGTACCCGGCACCAAAGCAGCAACAATACCATCTGTTATAGTGCAGACCGAAGCATTGTCCGAAGTCCAAGAGACTGAGTTACCCTCTATAACTTGGGAGTTTACAAGCGCACGGATCACAGCCTCGTTGTTCTGGTAAACGGTCAGTTCCTTGTGATTGAGTTCGAAGGTCTCGATAGCTACCTCGGGGCGAATCGTTACCGTAAAGGTTGCTGTGATATTCGGATTCTCTTTCAGATACGCTTTTACCATAATTGGTTCATCGGTCGGCTCTATAGCAGTTAGGGTATAGTCTCTTGCAATTATAAATTTCGTGTTGTCTACTCCTTCAAAAATCAGATCGGGTGAGAGACCTTCGGGAGCTACAGTTATTTGCAGCGCAACAGATTTCTTTACTATAAGATCTACATCCGCGATACTGAACGAAGTGATCAGGTCGTTGGTGGTACTCTCCAGTACATCCACAATACATGTAGCTTGTACTTTGGGATTCGAACGCAACGTAGCAGTTACAATCGCACGCCCCTTAGCACGCCCTTCTATTCTACCTGTTTGATCAAAAGCGAGCACATCTGCATCCGAGCAAGCCCAGTCTAAGAGACGATCGGTTGCTGTTTCGGGATAGATGGTAGGTACAAGATTCAGTACGTCGCCGACCTTAATCTTTAAGTGTTCGGAAAGGAAGGTAATTTTTGTAGGAAGTATAGGCGCTTTTACTTTCACCAAACAAGTAGCTGTTTTATTAGGATCGGAATGGAGAGCTGCTGTAATCTGAATACCTTCTTCATTCGCTTCCAGCGCTTTTACAAAACCACCTGATACGGATACTACACCTTGCTGTGCAGAGATCCAGTCCATCCAACGGTCTGTGGCATTTTCTGGCGTAAAGGTCAAATGTTCGTTCAAATTAAGCGTTGCACCGTAGTCGATGGTATATTCTGGTTGATCGAATACGAAGCTCTCGGTCTCAATCTTTGGTGAGATAATCGTTATTTCGCACGTAGAGCGTACATCTGGAGTAGCTTTTAGTGCTACCGAAAGTTTTGCCTTACCTTCTTGCAGCGCTTTTACTATTAAGGTTTTTGGGTCAAAGCTTATAAACTCGTTAGGAGTAGCGATGGGTTGATCGTCAATAAACCAAATAACGTCGATCTTCGAAGCGCCTTCGGGTTTTGCGAAGAGTTGCATTTGGTACTCATTCGTAATACCTATAGTAAGTTTCTGAGGTTGTAGAGTAACGCTTTCTGCCAGGATGTGTGGTTTTACCGTCACTACACAAGTCTTCTTTAAGGGTGTCTGAGAAGAGAGCGTAGACGTTAGAGTTACCTCCACTTCGCTAACACCCACTTCTCGCGCCACTAATTTACCGTCAACAATTTCGACAATATCGGTTCGAGAGCTCGTAATGGTTAAATCCTGATCGGTAGAATTCTCCGGAACAAAAGTTACGGGTAACTCCTCCTCACGACCTATAAACATAGCATAGGTACTAGGCACATTGATATCTGTAGTCGGGATATCAAGCACGCAAGTCACCTTGTAGGTTGCTGTAATAGGTGTACTTCCGGTACCGTGGGCAGTGATTACGACATCTACTGGTCCCCCAAGGCTAAGCCCTGATACAATGGCTTTTTCAGAATCAACGACTTTTACATATTGGTTATCTTCTACCGAACATACGATACTCTTGTCTGTCGCATTTTCAGGAATGATTTGGTATTTCAAGTGACGCGTTTTGTCTTTCCCGACTTTCACATCCTCACCTCCTACGAGTACAATCCCCGTTACAGGTTCGTTGTAGAATTCTATTTCGCACTCGTCGAAGGCTTCAGGATGCGGCACCGAACTAACCTTAATAATTACAACACCTTCTTTTAGTCCTTCTACTATGCCATTTTGGTTAACCGTTGCAATCTCGGGGTCGCTACTCACAAATTCAAGTGCGTGGTTGCTCGCATTCGTTGGCTCTACTTTTACACTCAATTCGTTTTTCGAACCTACTGCGAATCGCAACTTCCTAGAATTGAGGTATTTAACCTTAGCTACCGGTAAGTAATGCTTGATAACGCGAACCGTTGCACGAGCAACTTTCTCCTGATCCTCGGAAGTTACTACGAGATCGCAAACCCCTTCTTTAACACCTTTTACAGCAAGCTCCTCACCCTCAACAATTTGAACTGCACCGTTATTCCCGACACACTCTAAGGTCTTCTTATATTTCTTATTAGTAGAATTAGCCGGCGTGAAGAATACTTTTACTTTTTGCGTCTGTCCTATCCCGATCAGGATATCAATCGGAACTAACCTCAAGCTCACTACCGGTACATTAACCACTTTAATAGTAACCGTTTTGGTAACCTTCTCGTACTGTGGTACGGGGGCATTCGGATTGTGTGGATCCTTTTCTGGCATCTGATCGAAAGTCTCGATAGTTACCATTACCTTTCCTTCCTTCAGACCTTTTACCTTTCCGGAAGTGGGCTCCTCTATCTTAGCGTAGGTTTGCTGTGTGGGATCCTGTATTGTAAACTTAATCCGATCAGGGTATGTAGCATCGGCAGGCTCTATGGTCATTTTACTACGTAGATCGAGCTCGTCACCAATAGCTAGGGTGTACTCGTCGGAATCAAACTTAAGATCCGTAATAGCTAGGTAAACATCAACATCGCAGAAGGTATGGAGCGGGAGATCTTGCGGCGAGGTAGGAGCTACGTCTTTTACCCGAACTTTAGCTCGCCCTTGCTTCAGACCTTCTACCATACGGGTAGTTTCGTTGTATGAGATATTTTCTTTCGGTTCTGCACTCCATTGCAACTTAGCACCTGTGCGACTAAACTTAATAGTAAGGGGTTTCTTCTCACCAACTTTCAAACGCATTTTGTTTGTAGAAATGGAAAGATTGTCTCCGGTAAGTTTATCGCCATAAACATTATAGCCACGCCCGGACAACTTATCGTGGCTCGTTTTATCACTATAGTAAAGGTCTGTGGCATCTACCTTAATATTCCAAGTGGATGTCGTGTTTCGGATCCAAGCCTCTATAGTTCGGTTGTATGCATCTACTCCCATTCCACATTTTGCAAGCCCGAGTGGGCGTTCTGTTTCCAGCGCCGAAAAGTCCCAATTCTCTATCGGATGCTGCATACCTTTGGCACCTTCGAAGATTCGCTGCATGTTTTCGCAATTATGCGTATCCCATCCCGTAACATCTTCAATATCGCCTATGGCATCCCAGAACATCCCTTCCATAGTAATCACATTGGAGACATCCCAGTTTCGGAAATTAGTCTTACCAACACTAGCACCACCAAACATATTAGCTAATTCGAGAGCCGAGCTCATATCCCAGTTACTGAGGTCGCCTGTAAATGTCTCACAATGGCGGAAAGTGGAGTTAAAGCTCCGGCACTCACCAACATTCCATTTGTCAAGTCCTTTCCCTGTAAACTTTTTAGCACCATAGAAAGCACTATCCATCTTTTTAACTTGCGAAACGTTCCATTTACTCAAATCCTGATCGAAATTTTCAGTCTTTTGGAATATTTCAGAAATGTCCTGTAGATTCCGGAATTTCCACGAATTGAGTGGCTGATTAAATGCTTTGGCACTTCTAAATAAACCAGAAGCATCGATTACATTTTCCACATTCCAATAAGAAATAGACGCATTAAAGTGATTTGTAGCCGCAAACATATTACTTATGTTCTGGGCATTATCCATACTCCAAGATTTCAGATCACCACGAAATGAGGAACAAGAAGAGAACATGTATGAGAAATCGACTCCGTTTTTTACAGTCCAGCCGGCAAGACTCTCGCCTGTAAATTTGGAACAGTTGTTAAACATGTAAGAAAAATCCTCACCAGCCGACACATCCCATTTCGTAAAATCGGTCTTTGGATCTGTTGCTGAGAACATCCGAGTGAATTTCTTTACTTTTTTTACTATCCAATCATCCAACTTTGCTGTCATCAATCTAGCTTCTTTGAACATATCGGATAAATCTGTTGCAGAGCTTACATCCCATTTTTCCAAGCCCTTCCCGGTAAATTGAATGCACGCATCAAACAATCCAGAGAAACTTTCAACATTCTTTACTTTCCACCCCGAGAGATCTGCATTAAAATTAGAACACCCAGCAAACATCCTAGAGAGCTTTTTCGCATTGTGCCTTTCATTGATAAACCATCCCTCTACTCCTTTTCCGGTAAAGTTTCGAACGTTCCTAAATAGGGCTGTAAAATTGGATACTCGTTGTATGTAGGGAGTCCATTTCGTTACATCAATTACTTTCGCTCCAGAACCCAAATTGATACAACCATCAAACATAGATTCCAGTCTCCTAACTGATTTAAGCTCCCAATCGTTGGGTGAGAAATTCACATTATTGCAGCCGAGAAACATATAGGTGAAATCCTCAACTTTGGTTACTCGTTTTGCCCATTTTTCCAATCCCTGAGCATGGAAATTTCTACATTGTTGAAACATAGCGCGGCAGCTTCGAGATTTAGATACATCCCAACCAGAAAGGTCTACATCCAACTTTGAACACTGGTTGAACATGTATTCGAAGCGCTCAATCTTAGAGACATCCCACTCTTTTAGAGTCGGCTCGTTAAATTCGAAACACTTCGAGAACATGTACGCAGTATTAATGACATCCACCTTCCCTCCGAGAACCCACTTCTTATGCAACTTTTTGAGTTTGCTACAAGCATAAAACATGCTCGTAAGATGGGAGCAGGCAGTGAGATCTGGGGCGTCCTTAATACTTTCTGATATTTCAAGCCGCCCACAATTAGCAAAAGCACCAAAAAGCTTCTTATATTTCGAATTCCCCCACTGCTCGATAGTTAGAAGCTTACTTACAGAGCCTAGCGGTTGCTGATAATAGCTCATAGCTATCTGATCGATATTTCCTTTAATTTCCAATCGATAGACAGCATTATCAGGAAACTTAATTTTTAGAGCCTTTTCCTTGTTAGCTTCAGGCGCTGTTGGTGGCGTTATCCAATCAGAATAACTTGTCGTCCCCTTTTTACAGTAGCGATACTGCAGATTGGTTCCTTGTATGGGGATGATAATCGGCTCCTCTTTATTTCCTTCCCAAGTTGTTATAAAAGGATCATCGCCCGGAGTCGCCTGCGCATAAGACGAAGCTAGCATCAGACACGCAAAGAAGAAGGATGCCCAGATCCCCCGTCTCGTCGGCGTTATAGTTTTCATTGTCCTATATATTTTCGTTTTTTGTTTCACGCTTCGGAGGTGGGTAGCACAAAGATATACGTTTCGCATAGGCAAATGGTGTAGTTTTGCTATACAAAGCACCAACATTTCCAGAAGGCGATAGAAATTGATGGTGTAAGTCCCCCAAACAGGGATAAAGGATACAATATTAACACTATTTTACAGAAAAAAAAGATATTATGTAATTACCATCGACATGGATTTCTGTAAGGGCGTAACATGCTTAGAACTCTTGCCGCCCTTCCTCCCCCCCGGTTTGCACCGGGGGATATACTTGGAAGACCCGCGATGCGGGTTAGGAAAAGCCAAAGTCAGAAATAGTTCATAAACATTCTCGTTATTCGCACAGTAGACAAACCCGCATCGTGGGTCGTCTACCGCCTATCCCCCCGGTAACGCCTAGAGGATATTGTAGATCCACCCGCACAGAAAGTATCTATCGCGCAAAACGCTTTGCGCACGTCTAAAAACGTATCTTTTCTTTTTCTCTACCTTTGTAAGCAGTAAATAATCACGTTAAGGCGATGAGTAGAGAAGAGTTCCAATCTGCAATCCTGCAAGGTATTCCTGCAGTTCTGCCAGAAGCACGCCCCTTAGACCCCAATGTTAGCCACGCACCCAAGCGTAAAGATATCCTAACACCCACGGAGAAGAAACTGGCTCTTCGCAATGCCTTACGTTACTTCCCCGCCGCATTGCACGAGAAGTTGGCACCCGAATTCCTCGAGGAGCTAAAAACCTACGGGCGCATCTACATGTATCGCTTCCGTCCTACCTACGACATGTACGCACGACCTGTTACAGAGTATCCTGCCCAATGTCAACAAGCTGCTGCCATCATGCACATGATCCAAAATAATCTGGATCCCGCTGTAGCACAGCACCCCCACGAATTGATAACCTATGGTGGCAACGGCGCTGTTTTCCAAAACTGGGCGCAGTATCTGCTTACCATGCAGTACCTCGCCACCATGACCGACGAGCAAACCTTGGTTATGTACTCCGGGCACCCGATGGGTCTCTACCCATCACACAAGGATGCACCGCGCGTGGTCGTAACCAACGGTATGATGATCCCGAATTATTCTAAACCAGACGACTGGGAGCGCTTCAATGCCATGGGGGTGACACAGTATGGGCAAATGACAGCAGGCTCGTATATGTATATCGGTCCGCAGGGTATCGTCCACGGCACAACTATCACGGTACTCAACGCTGGGCGGAAACGTAAAGCCAAAGATGCCCAAGACCTCCGCGGGATGCTCTTTGTATCGGCAGGACTCGGCGGGATGTCTGGCGCACAACCCAAGGCTGGAAAGATCTCGGAAGTAGTAAGCGTTGTAGCTGAGGTAAACCCTATGGCTACGAAAAAGCGCCACGAACAGGGGTGGGTCGACGAAGTCTTCGATTCGTTAGATGCCCTAATGCCGCGTCTACGCAAAGCTATAGCAGAGAAGGAGGTTGTATCAATTGCCTATCAGGGGAATGTGGTCGACCTATGGGAGCGCCTCGAAAAAGAACAAATTCGTGTTGACCTCGGTAGTGACCAAACCTCGCTACACAACCCCTTTGCGGGTGGCTACTACCCCGTAGGTATGTCCTTCGACGAGGCGAATAGAATGATGGCTTCCGAGCCTGAAAAGTTTAAGGAAAGAGTTTACGAATCGTTGCGTCGACAAGCAAAAGCCATTCGTGCCCTAGCCGATCGTGGCATGTATTTCTTCGACTACGGCAATGCCTTCCTTTTGGAAGCTTCGCGGGCGGGAGCCGATGTGCTCAATGCTGATAAATCGGGCTTCCGCTATCCTTCGTACGTACAGGATATCATGGGACCGCAATTCTTCGACTACGGTTTCGGTCCATTCCGTTGGGTATGTACTTCCGCAAAGCCAGAAGACCTAGCAGTTACTGACCAAATAGCCTTAGAAGTGCAGGAAGAGATCCTCAAGCACGCACCAGAAGAAATCCGCGGACAACTCCAAGACAACATCCACTGGATTCGCGAAGCCGCTGCTAATAAACTAGTGGTGGGCTCACAAGCACGTATCCTCTACGCCGATGCCGAAGGACGCATCGAAATCGCTCGCCGCTTCAACGAAGCAGTACGCACGGGCAAGCTCACAGCTCCGGTAGTTCTGGGGCGCGACCACCACGACGTATCAGGTACAGACTCACCCTACCGCGAGACATCGAATATTTACGACGGATCGCAATTCTGTGCCGATATGGCTATCCACAATGTCATTGGCGACTCGTTCCGTGGTGCCACCTGGGTCTCGATCCACAACGGCGGCGGAGTAGGTTGGGGCGAAGTTATCAACGGCGGCTTTGGTATGGTGCTCGACGGATCGCCAGAAGCCGAAGTTCGTCTGAAGCGGATGCTTTTCTGGGACGTGAACAATGGCATCTCGCGACGTAGCTGGGCACGTAATCCAAGTGCGCGTTTTGCCATAGAGCGCGAAATGGCACGGACGCCCAAACTCTGCGTAACCCTACCCAATCTGGTAGACGACACACTATTGGATAAGTTAGGTTTTAATTAATCCTCCATTTAGTTAAACAGGGGGAGGTATCTTTGTGTGAGGTACCTCCTTTTTTTTGAACACCTCTCCCCCGTCTCGAAGCAGCCGTAACGCCGGGGGGGATACAACGCAGTCGCTCCCAATGCCTATCGCACGTTTAGAAGAAGGCAACATCTCACATATTTCAGAAAATAGGTACCTTTAGCCCTGTTAAAAAGCCGGTCGTACCGTATATGCCAAGCGTAAACGAAATCCTAAAACCCGTGGAGAACGACCTCCGCGATTTCCGACTGTTTTACGCAAAAATACAAGAGACTCCTTCACGCTCACTACACTACCTACTCCGCTATTTATTGCGCAATTCTGGCAAACAGCTCCGTCCAGCGCTTGTCTATCTATCCGCTCGCTCTGCAGGCGAGGTATCCGATACGACGCGTATTGCTGCTACGATGATCGAGCTCGTACACAACGCCTCGCTGATACACGACGACGTGATCGACCAAGCCGAGTTACGAAGAGGCATCCCCGCAGTCTACAAAATCTGGAAAACAAAAATAGCAGTCCTCGCCGGCGACTATATGCTGGCACAAGGACTCAAACTTGCAGTAGACTCTGGGCATTACGATCTCCTGCGCTATATGAACCACGCCGTACAGGCTATGAGCATGGGCGAAATCGAACAGCTGCGTCACGCACGAAAACTAGACCTCACCACAGACAGGTACTTTGATATCATCCGCTCCAAGACTGCCGAACTCCTAGCCGTATGCACTGCAACGGGAGCCCTATCGGCTGGTGCCAGCTCCGATACTGTTGCGCTTTTCAAAGAATTTGGCATAAAGCTCGGGATGGCTTTTCAGGTTCGCGACGATATCTTAGACTATACCCCCACCGCACTATTCGGTAAAATCGCCGGGAACGATATCCAAGAAGGAAAACTCACCCTCCCGCTCCTCTACGCACTAGATTCGCTCACGCCCCCAGAACGCAAAAAGAAACTCTTGCAAGTACGTCGTGCTAAGAAGAAATCGCAAGAACGAACAGAACTCCTCCAATGGGTTCGCAATTCGGATGCCATAGAACGTGCCGAACAGACCGTGCGCCAACTTACCGAAGAGGCTAAAGAAGCTCTTAATACAGTGCCTGATTCCGACGCCAAAAACTCACTATTCGCTTTAGCCGACTATCTGGTAGCTCGCAAAAAATAGCCCCTATGCCTTATACCGAGTGGATACTCATTGCACTATTAGCCGTTGCTGGCGTCCGCGGATTTCAGAAAGGCTTCATTGCGCAAATCACCATGTTCGTAGGTCTGTTGCTCGGGATCTGGATAGCTATTCACTTCTCCAATTTTACGGGCAACTACCTCACGCGTTGGTTCCAGCTCGAGGGCGACAATGCTTACATAGCCTCGTTTGTGGTAACCTTTGCGGGGGTTGTACTGATGGTCTATTTTTTAGGAAAAGTGGCGACTCGTCTCCTCCGCGTAGTCCTGCTCGGATGGGTCAATAAGCTAGCTGGGCTCTTATTTTCTATCCTAAAAACAGCACTACTCCTGAGCGTTTTACTCAACATCTTGGCACGCACTCACCTCAACGAAAAGCTTTTTACCACCGAACAACGCCAGAAAATCTTTTACCGCAACATCGAGAAATTCGCACCCACCATCTATCCTAGTTTACAGAAGCTGGGGCAAACGGTAACCGACGAGCTCCGCGGTAACGAATTTAACGAACCCTAAACGCCCACCAATGTAGGTTCCTTCAGCCACACCATCAGAACTAGAATTTATTTGCGCAAAAGAGATGCAGATCGAGTTACGAGGAATGAGTTTTTATGCTCAACACGGATGTTATGAGGAGGAAAAGATCACCGGAAACCGCTTCGAAGTAGACCTGCTTTTGCGCACCCATGCCTCCCTTTCGGCACAAACCGACCAGATAACCGATGCCCTCAACTACCAAGACGCCTACCAAATTGTTGCAGAACAAATAGCCATAACCTCCAATCTGCTGGAACATGTAGCAGCACGCATCCTCTCGGCACTCTTTGCGCATTTTGACCTGTTGGATTGGGCAGAAGTCCGTGTCGCAAAACTCAGTCCCGCGATTGGGGGGAAGATAGATCGCGTGCTAGTGTCTCTCGAACAGTCGCGCGAACCCGCAATAACTACCCATACTCCCGAAGCGCAGAGCCTCCTTCAGCTCGTTGCCAATATGCGCAGAATACGCCGAGAATGCCCCTGGGACGCCCAACAAACCATCCCATCCCTCATACAGTACACCATCGAAGAGGTACACGAACTTTTTGATGCTATTAGCATACACGACGACGCAAATATCCGCAAGGAACTGGGCGACCTCCTCATGCACGTGCTTTTTTATGCTGTAATCGGCGAAGAGGAAAAGCGCTTCTCCCTCAAGGAGATTGCAGATGCCGAAAACGAGAAAATTGTATACCGACACCCACACGTCTTCCAAGCCAAGGGCACAATAACTCCCGAAGAGGTAGAACAGCAATGGGAAGCCCTCAAACTCAAGGAAAAAGGCGGTAATAAGACCGTACTCGGCGGTGTACCACGCTCTCTACCTCCGCTCGTAAAAGCCTTACGCGTACAAGAAAAAACCAGTGCTGTCGGTTTTGATTGGAACAGCAAACACGATATCTGGAAAAAAGTAACCGAAGAACTCCAAGAAGTACAAGAGGCACTCGACGGAGGAAAAACAGAACACATACAAGAAGAGTTCGGCGACCTGCTTTTTACTGTAATCAACGCCGCACGACTCTACAAAATAGACCCATCGCTTGCCCTCGAATATTCCAATCGTAAGTTTATCGACCGTTTTAACCTTGTAGAAGCCGAGGTACAACGAACAGGACGCGAGTGGGGCAATATGTCGTTAGAGGAGATGGACGCCCTCTGGCAAAGGGCAAAAGAAGCCCTCAAAAAGAAGCGTTCTTAAGCGCTTTTACGTTGCATTTAGGGAGTGATATCGTTAGCAAGGGGATACGAAAAGCTCTTTTGTACCTTTGCATAGTAGCGCTTGGAAGCTCATGTACAACAACTTACAGGAAGAGGAACTAAAGATTCGTATGGCCGAACAGTTTTTCGCGAGCTTCGACTGTGGTGCGCGCATCGGCAAGATCGACTTCTGCGTTGTAGGTACACGACACGATTCGTCCGGCAAAACAAAGGATATTCGTTCGTTATTATGGGCTGAAGCCAAACGAGGCACTGTAACCGATATCTACAAACCCCTTGTACAGTTAATCCTTACCATCGGCAAAGCCCGCACTTTCGATACCTATCTGCCGCCGCCTTTTCTCGCTGCATTCGATGCTGAGAAAATTGCATTCCTCCCGTATCGCGAAATATTACCCTTTCTGGCGCTCAACGACTTCAACTGGAATGTTACCCCGTCTGACGATAAAACTCGCGAATTTGGGCTGTTATACGGCGCTGTACGCGATGTTTTGGATCGCACGGCGTATGTCTTTCGATACGATGCCCACGAAAAAGAGCTGCACGAATTTATAAAGCTGCACCTGAGCGAGAATTCTACGCTGATTCAGATCAACAAAAACAACTTCGTGAGCATCTACCAGCGTTGGTTAACCCTTGTGCAACCTAGCATAGACGTAGAGTGGGATACCCTTAAAAAGCTCAGCATTATTGACGGAGACTTCTTTTTGGCTGACCTCCTATCCTCTAAGAACCAAACCATTAAAGAAGCCCTTTTTGTGCTCCTGCAAGACAAACGTTACGTACTCGATCGCAAAAAGAACCTAGCAGGAATCTTTACCTCTAGCGAAGTATTTTTCAAAGACGGGCAAAAAGCGCACTCGCAGTTCTGGTCTCTCTACCAACGCCCACCCCGCGAAGAGTATTGGGATTACATCATTAAGCGACGAGACTTGCTGGTACCCCAAGATGTACGCGAGCGCAAAGGCTCTTTCTTCACGCCCAAAATCTGGGTAGACCTCTCGCAAAAGTATTTAGCCGATGTGCTGGGCGATAACTGGCAGGAGGAATACTACGTGTGGGATTGCGCTGCCGGCACCGGTAACCTGTTGAACGGACTTACGAACAAGTACAACATCTGGGCATCTACCCTCGATCAGCAAGACGTCGACGTAATACACGATCGTATCAAAAACGGCGCAAATCTCCTCGAAGAGCACGTCTTCCAGTTCGACTTCTTGAACGATGAGTTCGATTGCGGTAAACTGCCCGACGACTTGCTCGCCATACTAAAAGACACTGAGCGACGCAAAAAGCTCATAATCTATATCAATCCGCCGTATGCCGAAACTTCCAACAAACGACTTGGCGACCCAAACCGAAAAAATAAAGTGGGCGTATCTTTCACCGCTGTGCACAATCGCGAAGTTGGCGGCTTGGCCTCGCGCGAGCTGTTTGTACAGTTTATCATGCGTAGCTACGAGCAATTACCTGGTGTTACGCTAGCACAATTTTCAACTTTGAAAATTGTGCTAGCGCCAAATTTTTCGCTAATTCGTGATCGATTTCTCGCCGAACTTCGTGCTTGTTTTTTGGTTCCTGCCAATACTTTCGACAATGTCAAAGGCTCCTTCCCGATTGGCTTCTTTATTTGGGATACCCAACGCCCTGTTCGTTTCCGCACATTCCGTGCCGACGTATACGATGCCAACGGACAACGGGCGCCCTACCAAAAACTCCTACTAGGCGAAGATCAGACCCCCTACCTCAACCGTTGGTTTCACGCCACACTCCCAAAAGCAACAGAAGCCCACAAAATTGGCTATATAGCGCTTTATGGCAACGACTTCCAGCACAACAACATGGTATACATCATCAACCGCAAAGAGCAACTACCCTGCCCCAACGGCGGTCACCTGTATACCAGCAATTTACTCTACGGCTGTATCTGCTTGGCTGTAAGACACTCGGTAGCTGCTACGTGGCTCAACGATCGCGATCAGTTCTTTACTCCACAAGATGGGTGGCAAACCGACCTCAAGTTCCAAACCAACTGCCTAACCTTTACGCTCTTCCACGGGCAAAACCGGATTACCTCGCACGAAGGCATCAACCATTTCATCCCATTTACCGAAGCTGAGGTACAAGCACATGGGCTATTCGAAAGCCATTTTATGACCGACTTTATAGGTGGCAAACTCGGAAGTATATTGAGGGAACAGCAGAGTAAGAATTTGTTGGGAGATGGAGCTTTCATACCCTCCGAACCACTCATATTCGCTCCAGAAGCCACTGCCGTTTTTGATGCAGGTAGAGAACTCTGGCGATACTATCATGCACAACCCAGTGCCAATCCCAATGCTTCGTACTACGACATTCGCGCTCATTTCCAAGGACGCAACGACAAGGGAAAAATGAATGCTAAAAGTGAAGATGCCGAATACATGCGCCTGTTAGGCTTGCTCAAAGATGCCATGGAGCGCTTACGCTTGCAGATTGTACCAAAGGTCTATGAGTACGGCTTTTTGATTTTCTAGATGTGCGACAAACGTTCTCCTAGACCTGCGCAAAGCGTTGAGCCCGCTACATCCGAATAAACATATTGATAATCAATAATTTGAATTATTTAAGCAATAAGTGAAATCTCTAAATATTGTCGGATAATCAATTATGCAACAGTCCCCTAAAAGAAAAAACTGAACATTTTCTGCAGCAGTCGTGTTATAGTGTGTAATTATTAGATAGCGCGCGAATGCCGTCCTTGTGTCCGTTAGAAAGCCCTTTGCAGCTCAGCGAAAGCGCCGGTGGCAGCCATCAAACACAACCCGCTTACCTGGGTGATCATCGTTGCCTATCGTGCATCTTGGATCGCATGACCGTACTCCTCGATACCTTTGAAGCCACCCCCAGCGAGCGATCCGAACTTATAACCGAACTTGCCACTCGCTACGGAGATCACGGTCACCAACTCCCCCCAACCGACTTTTTGCGCGAAAGCTACCACGCACTTTCTGCCAAGTACAAAGGTATCTTCCCGTTTTGGGAGCGTAAAAAGCTGATGAACGATCGGGCACTCGAACTGCAATCGGCACTCCGAGTACGCGTTCGAATGGGGAGCAACTCCTTCCGGAATGCCCTACGTATAGCCCTTGTCGGCACTCGTATCGATTTCTTTACAGATACCACCGAGCACATTATGCACGAAGTGGACGAGGGCATCCGAGCGCATTTGGCTATCGACGACGGCGATCTACTCAAACATAACATACACAACTCCACAAAAATTCTCTACTTAGCTGACCGCGCTGGTGAGATTGTACTAGATCGCCTCTTCATTCGTACCATTCCCGGAGCTGAGATTGTCTACGTAGTCAACTGTCCCTATGCAGGTTTTTCTGCCTCTGGTCAGGATGCCGATTATGTATCGATGCGCAAATGTGCTAAAGTCTTAGCCAACGGTTGTGAGGCACCGAATACCCTCCCCGAGTTAGCGCATCCACGCTTTCGCGAGATTATGGCTGAAGCCGATATCATCATCGCAAAAGGACAAACAAACCTAGAAGCCTTTTACTCCTATCACGATCCTCGACTCTTTGCACTCTTTACCTGCAAGTGCGATTTGGTTGCGCAGCGCTTTGGTATCCATGTAGGCGACTCAGTCGTCATGCACGTAGAATCGCACGACAAGACTCGTAACTAACGCCTCGCCCTACACCCCCACACTTCTCCCTTCCCGTTCGTTTTTATTCTCCTACAGAGAGTAGAATTTGCGTTACTTTTGCAGACAGGCAATGAGTAAGGATTTCGGGGTGTATCGTGTTGCGCCCCACGAGGTCAAAATAGTATTACAGTTATGGCAAACTTTGGCGGACTCCCAGAAGAGTTCTGTTCGTACGATACAGCACGCGTCGTTGTACAACCCATCCCCTTCGATGGTACTAGCACGTGGGGAAAAGGGGCTGATAAAGGACCAGAGGCGCTCCTCGAGGCTTCTGAAAATATGGAGCTTTACGATATCGAGACAGATACAGAACCCTACACCATAGGTATCGCTACAACAGATCCCGTTCCTTGCGCAGGAAGTGTAGATCAAATGGTAGAAGCCAGCCAAGAAGCGACTCGCAAACACATCAAAGAAGGGAAGTTTGTCGTAAGTATTGGTGGCGAACACTCCGTAAGCATCGGCCCGATTCGTGCACATGCTGCACACTACCCGTCGTTAAGCGTCCTGCAACTAGATGCCCATACAGACCTAAGGCAGTCGTACGAAGGCAGTGCCTACAATCATGCTTGTGTTATGGCACGCGCGCGAGAGGTTTGCCCGATAGTGCAAGTCGGGATCCGAAGTATGGACAGCAGCGAACTCATAGGCTTAGAGCGCGAACGCGTATTTTGGGCACACGACATTGTAGGTAACTCGGGGTGGGAGCAACGTGCTATCGATTTACTCTCGCCCCAAGTCTATATCACCATCGACCTAGATGCCTTCGACCCTGCAATAGTCCCCAGCACCGGAACTCCCGAACCTGGAGGCTTGGGATGGCATCCTACCCTCCGTTTTTTACAACAAGTCTTTGCCACGCGCGAGGTTGTTGGGTTTGACATTGTAGAGCTTTGTCCTACAGGCAACTACAAGCCTTCCGCATTCTTAGCCGCAAAACTCCTCTACCGTTTACTCAGTTTCCGTTTCCGCAATCAACTCCCGAGGTGTAGCTAGGAGTTGACAACAGTAGCAAAACCGTCCGTTCATACAGAAGCCAATCACACAAAAAAGAGAAAAAAAGCTATGAGCCAAAAGAAATTGTTGCAAGAGGAAATCCGACACATCGACATAACACAAATCGACTCGCGGGCTATTATAGATGCCATGCGCGGGATGTCGTTCTCGTCGCGCGATACTGCCAATGCAGCAGATATTCTGAATCGTATGCTAGGGGATCGCGAATGCACCAACATCCTCACCTTGGCAGGTAGTACGAGTGCTGCGGGCTGTATGCAGGTCTATGTAGATATGGTTCGCCACAACATGGTCGACGCCATTGTATCCACAGGCGCCTCGATTGTCGATATGGACTTTTTCGAAGCGCTCGGCTTCAAACACTACCGCGGTACCCCTTTTGTGAACGACTCCGAGCTCCGTGCACAGTACATCGACCGGATTTACGATACATACATCGACGAAGAGGAACTCCAGAATTGCGATGCTACTATCAAAACCGTTGCCGATGGTTTGGAACCCCGTCCATACAGTTCGCGAGAATTTATTTGGGAGATGGGGCGATATCTTACCCAACATTCGGTAAAAAAAAATAGTTTGATCCAAACTTGCTACGAACATCAGGTGCCGATTTTCTGTCCCGCCTTTAGCGATTCTAGTGCTGGTTTCGGGCTAGTGCTCCACCAAGTAGCACACCCCGAAGCACACGTATCTATCGATTCTGTACGCGATTTTCTGGAACTCACCCAAATTAAGATAGCAGCCCAGACAAGTGGCTTGTTTATGGTGGGTGGCGGTGTTCCTAAGAACTTTGCGCAGGATACCGTAGTCTGTGCCGAGGTTCTGGGGCACGAGGTTCCGATGCATAAATACGCTGTACAGATTACTGTAGCGGATGTTCGCGATGGCGCTTGCTCGTCGTCTACCCTAAAAGAAGCCTCCTCGTGGGGGAAGGTCGATACCACATTCGAACAGATGGTCTATGCCGAAGCAACTACCGTCGTACCGCTTATCGTTAGCTACGCTTACCATACCGGGCTATGGAAGACCCGCAAACGCTACGAATGGGCAAAACTCTTCTCGGGTAAGCAGAACTCGTAACGCATCGTTCCAATTCGTTCACAAACAGAAAACGGGGTTTATTGGCGAGTAGAACAATAGACGCATGCTGCAGATTGATATCCTAACAGTTCTGCCCGAACTAATCTCCGGCGCATTGGACTACTCAATCGTAGGGCGTGCTCGTGCCAAAGAACTCGTAGGCGTAACCCTGCACCATCTGCGCGACTACACCCACGACAAACGCCGCACGGTGGACGACTACGCCTACGGTCCGGATGCTGGCATGGTACTTAAGCCCGAACCGATCTTCGAAGCCGTAGAACACCTCGTAGCAACAACAGGGAGTTATGACGAAATTGTTTACACGGCACCCGACGGCGAACTACTCACACAGGATCTTGCCATGGAGCTCAGTCTCAAGCAACGAATCCTTATCCTTTGTGGACATTACAAGGGGGTTGATCAGCGAGTGCGAGACCATCTGATAACACGCGAAATCAGCATCGGCGACTACATCCTTAGCGGTGGCGAACTCCCCGCAGCCGTAATTGTAGATAGTTTGGTACGTCTCCTCCCCGGAACTCTCAGCGATGCAACATCCGCCCTAAACGATTCTTTTCAAGACGGACTTCTCGCACCACCATCTTATACACGCCCTGAGGTCTTTCGATCCTGGGAGGTACCTGCTATACTCCGCTCTGGCAACTTCCCCGAAATAGCCAAATGGCAACTCTCCGAATCTATCCGTCTGACTCGTGAGAGACGTCCCGAACTCTTAGACAAATACTTGGAAGAGGAGAAACCTAGGTAATCTTCGCGCGTTTTGTACCGACAGGTTTGTTGTTAACAATCGTATCCTCCTACAAAAACACTAAAAAATGGAAATAACAATACTACTGCTTGCTCTCGTACCGAGCGTATTAGTTCTTTTCGCAGGGCTGCTCTCCTACCGTTACCTTGCCAAGTCGCTGCTCCGTCGGGATGCCGTACAGCAGAGTATCGAAAATCGGAAACTAACCCTACCAATTCGTCTACAAGCTTACGAACGACTGACACTACTCATGGAGCGTATCAGTCCGGAAAGCCTCCTAGTCCGTTGCCCGACAAGCGATCGAAGTGCTAAAGAATACGAATACGACCTGATCTCGAATATCCGTGAGGAGTGGGAGCACAACCTCTCGCAGCAGATTTATGTAAGTTCGGAAGTCTGGCAACTGGTACGCCAAGCCAAAGGCAACATCTCGAAAATGATAACCATGTGTGGCGAAAAAGTACATCCCGAGAGCCCTGCCACCGAACTTGCTAACATGATCCTAGCTATGCTTTTAGAATTGAATGCGCATCCCGCCTCAACAGCTCTAAAAGAGTTGCGCGAGGAGGCTAGTCGTCTGCTTTAAATTCTGTAGCATGTATATGCATGCCACCCATGCCTTTTTTGTGCTAACTCCAACCCCGTTGGGAGATCTACTCCTTGTAGAATTCAATAAGCAATTGGTTCGCTGCGATTGGAACGACAGTACTCTACCATCCGGAACCGCACTACAACACCTACAACGCTATCTAGGAAACAACCTACAAACGATATCAGCCCTCACACCCCTCTTGCAAGAAACCACAAGACAAATCGGCGCTTATTTTTCGGGCGATTTACAAACCTTTTCGTTGCCTATTCTTCTCTTAGGAACCGATTTTCAGGTGCGTGTCTGGAAAGCACTACAAGATATCCCGTACGGTGTGCAGATTTCGTATTCCGAACACGCCAGACACGCAGGAGTCGCTAGTGCTGTTCGGGCTGTTGGTAGCGCTAATCATCGGAACCCTTTATCAATCATACTCCCTTGCCATCGGGTAGTTGGCAAAAATGGCAAGCTTGTCGGTTACGGTGGCGGACTCCAACGCAAAGCCGCTCTTCTCGAATTAGAAGCACAACACCTATAGCACATAACCATGCTCCAATACGTTTTTTTCGTACTTTTGAACAGGGAAATATGAGGGTGATATTATGGAGAATCTGGAAGCAAAACGCTCCTATCAGGTAGGAGATTCGGATACTGCGCGCGTCTTCGGTTCAGGCGATTTAGACGTACTTGCAACGCCTCGCTTAGTAGCCATGTGCGAAGATGTTTGCAAAGATTTACTGGGGCAACAACTTTCTGCAGAAAGTACCTCTGTAGGAGTTCATATCGATCTCAAACACCTTAAAGCCACTGCAGTCGATGCAACGGTAACCATCGCTGTCCGCCTCACCGCCCAAGACGGACGAAAATACACCTTCGCCCTGCAAGCCTTCGAGAACGAAACCATCATCGGTGAGGGCGTACATACGCGCGTAGTTGTGGACAGGGCGCGTTTCCTCGCAGGCCTCAAAAAGTAACCTTTCCCGCAGCATCCAGCTAGCATGCAAGTGGTAGAACCCGTCTATGGGTTCCTTTTTGTCTCTATCCTCCTCTTTGTCGCCGTCCTAGCAAGCAAGACCAGTGGACGACTCGGTGTTCCGGCACTCATCTTTTTCTTGCTCATCGGGTGGGCGTTTGGTCCGCATGTGTTGGATATCTTTCGCCTTGACGATCTCAGTTGGCTACGACAAGTGGGGATTATCGCACTCTCACTTATTCTTTTCTCTGGTGGGATGGATACGAATCTCGGAGCCGTCCGTCCCGTCATCTGGCGAAGCGTCTCACTAGCAACCGTGGGAGTACTCGTAACCGCCATTGTAACTGCCATTGCTGCTTATTTCCTATTGCCACTCACTCCCGCTCAAGCCTTCCTTTTAGGAGCTATCGTAAGTTCTACGGATGCCGCTGCCGTCTTTTCCGTGCTCCGTTCGCGCAACATGGAGCTAAAGTATCGCCTCCGCCCAATGCTCGAGTTCGAATCGGGGAGCAACGACCCGATGGCACTCCTCCTCACAACAGTTGCCATCGCATGGCTTATGGGTGAAGAAGCCTCGCCCGGAATGATAGCGCTTCAGCTGATTTTACAACTACTCATCGGGGCTGGCGTCGGACTCCTATTCGGATGGCTAGCCCTGAAACTAGTCAACAAAATTTCGTTACAGTACGAGGGCTTATTCTCCGTACTCATCCTCTCCTTTGCTATGTTTACCTATTCGTTTACCGAGTGGGTCTATGGCAACGGACTGCTAGCCGTCTACTTGCTCGGGATTGTTCTGGGGAACAACCCCTTCATGCACAAGCAAAGTACCATGAAGTTTTTCGACGGACTGGCTTGGGTGATGCAGATCCTAATCTTCGTATCGCTGGGGGTGATCCTAAACCCTGCATCTATTTTCCAACACACCCTCCAAGGGTTACTACTCGCTGTAGTACTGATTTTTATAGCGCGTTCAGCAGGAGTGTTTGCTTCTTTACTCCCCTTTCGCGGGATCCAATTCCGCAGTAAACTTTTCCTAATTTGGGGTGGACTAAAGGGCGCTGCCCCGCTCGTGTTTGCCTTGTACCCGATTTTAGCATTTAAGGATGGGAGTGCGAACCACGACGTATCGCTGGCTATCCTGAACATTGTTTATTTCATCGTACTCCTCTCGGTCTTACTACAGGGCACTACGCTCGCACAAGTTGCCAAATGGCTACACTTGGCTATCCCCATGGGCGAAAAGACCTTCTACCCATTGGCTATCGAACAACGACAAAATTTCCGTTCTCTCCTCGAGGAAATCTACATCCCCGAGGGGTGCTATGCACACGGAAAAACCCTCATCGAACTTAACCTACCCACCGATGTTCTTATTGTATTAATTAGTCGCAACGATCAGTTTATTATGCCCAACGGCGCTACGAAAATCTTGGAAAAGGACAAACTACTCGTTATGGCTACTACTCCAACCGATCTGCGCAAAACTTACGAAAAGCTCGATATCGAAATGCCCGAAGAGCACTAACCCACAAAAGATGACTATAGAAGAAACACAACGTTCCATTCTCGCCGAGTTCGAATACCTAGACGACTGGTTAGACAAGTACCAACAACTCATCGACATGGGGCAAAACCTCCCAGAAGGCGATACGCAACTCAAACAGGATACGAACCTTATCCGTGGCTGTCAGAGTCGCGTATGGATTTCTTGCGCAAAAGATGGCTCTACGCTTCGTTTTAAGGCAGACAGCGATGCCGTAATCACCAAAGGCATCGTATCGCTATTACTGCGGATTTATGACGGGCATACACCTCAAGAAATCCTACAAGCCAACCTACACATACTAGACGAACTCGGACTACAAGAGCATCTCTCGCCAACACGCGCTAACGGACTCGTGGCTATGGTGGCCCGAATCCGCGACTACGCCCAACAAAATGCCTAACACTATACCCAAAATGTAATCATGCGTGAAATCTTCGATATCGAGTGCGACATCGTTCAAGTTCTTAAAACCATCTACGATCCCGAAATCCCTTGTAATATCTACGACCTCGGACTCATTTACGCTGTAGAAGTGACCGAAGAACGCGAGGTACTACTCGTAATGACCCTCACTGCGCCCGGTTGCCCTGTAGCAGAAGACCTCATGAACGAGGTGAAAGATGCCCTTGCTGCAATCGACGGTGTTGAGAAAGTGTCCGTCGAACTCGTCTTCGATCCACCTTGGACTCAGGATCGGATGAGTGAAGAAGCGAAACTAGAACTCGGTATGCTGTAATAACGCTTTTAGCACGTTTGTAACGTTTTGCAAATTCTTTACGTACCCTTGAGCAAGTTAATTTCTATATCTTTGCGCAAATAGGAGTCCCTCGTAGATGGGTGTGAGATAGGTGATTATGGATTTGTCTTTTTTGGAGGAAATTTTACGGACTCACGGTCGGTTAATACTGCCAGATTTCGGCGCATTCTTGGTGAGTGACTTCGAAAACGGTTTTTCGTCAGACAAGGTTACTTTTAGCCCGTTTTTACGCTACAACGACGGAAAACTCGAGCAATATCTGGAAGAGAACTATTCCCTTTCGCGCGGTGCAGCGGGTCAGTACATTGCACAAGTTGTAGCATCTATTCAGGATGAGATTAACGAGCGCGGGCATTTCCCTATACCCGATCTCGGCTTCTTGTATCGGAATGCCGACGGCACCATCCTTTTGCAAACTGACCCAACGGCAGAAGTGCCAACCGTTCCGACCCCCCCGCCGCCTATAGAAACGCACACAACCGCCACAGATACAACTCCTACCGAAAATAGCACAAGCAACAGCGCACATGCCTTCGATATCCCTTTTATCGACGAACTCCCGAGCACCGCACCGCAACCAGAAGTAGAATATCGCATTCCAGATAGTAGCTATTTCGAACAAAAAACAGAACCGGTTTCTGTAGCACAGCCTACCACTCCGCCAGCAGCAGCAAACGATAGCTTTTCGTTAGATACATCGCTATCCTCCATCTCTGTAACGCCTCCCGTCACCGATCCTGTAGCCTCGACTCCCGACCAAGATCTGCTCTCTGATCTCAACGTAGGTGCACGACTCGTCTCCTCAACAGGAGGCTACGAAGTAAACGACTGCCTAAATGCTTTAGAAGCCTATCAGACAGCACAGCAAAACAATACGCTAACAGAACCCGAAGCACAACAATACACTACCTCCTCGCCCCTTCCCGAAGAATCGCCGCTTACACAAATACTACCCGAGAGTATACGCACCCAAGCCACTACCACCCATACTACTTCGAAGCCTTCGCAGAGCTCTTCGGAAGATTTCAGCTATACTATTCCCACTCCCCACCGTCGTGGACGCAAAAAGTGGTTTTTTCTCACACTCCTGTTGCTTCTCTTAGCGGGTTTGCTACTCGATATCTTCTACTTCAAAGAAGTGTCGGTCTACGTCGTACAAGTTTTGGAAGATGAAGGAATCCTCCTCCGCGAACATTCGCCACAGCAAGTTGCCATACAACCAGAACCCATCACTACCACAGAAAATACAACAACCGTAGTAGAGCAGACTCCTGCTCCTGCAACCGAGACCTCCCCCAGCACTACCACATCCTCCACAGCTCCTACTAATACCGAAACTACCCCCACTACGCCAACAGCGCCGCAACTCGAGAAAGCGCAAGGTCGCTACTATGTAGTACTCGGTGCTTTTCGAAACTTAGAAAACGCCGAACGCTATACCGAAAGACTCAAAGGAAAAGGTTACGCACCCATAATGTTGCCACACGGGACGGGGATGCATGTCGTATCTATCGGTCCCTATACCACTCGCTTGGAAGCCGAGCACTTATGCAACGATTTCTTGGTACGTAACACCGATGCTTGGGTGCTGGAGCTATGAAAATCCGGCTCCTCTTCGAGCGCGACCTACCACCCGAGGGCGTTGTAGAGTTCAAGCGGCGTGCCTCGACAAATACAAAAAAACTCAGCATTAAACGGTTGTTTGTACAACAGCCATTACTAACGTATCCGCGTGCGCTATCTTCTGCCGAAATAGATCGCATGTTAGAGACGCTCTCTATCTATCAGTACCTTAAGGCACTACACCATCGTCCGGTGCGTAACGCATTTTCGCATACTACCCACACTCGTACCCATGCACTCTATTTAGAAAAGGCTCCACAACTCCGATCCATCGAATCGCAATTTGTACACGATGGGATCAAGATCTTAGTACCACCACAGCGCGAACTCGACTGCTATCGTGTCCAACGTTTTGCCTACGAATATCTATTACAGTTTCTGCGCATTGAAGCGGAAACCATCCTCGTGCCTCTCGTAAAGCGCTATGCCTACGAACTCAACTTGCAGTATAGAACTATAAAAATTACAACCCCGTCGCTAAAGTGGGGGAGCTGTTCGTCGGACGGCGTACTAACTTTTTCTATTTTTGCTATGCTACTCCCCGACGAGCTACTCCGCTATCTCCTACTTCACGAATTAGCGCACCTTACGTATCTCAACCACAGTCCACGTTTTTGGGAACTTCTCAACATCTATCTTAACAACGAAGCCGAAGAACTCGACTCCAAACTCAAGAAATTTATGACCTCCGCACCTATTCCGGAGCTATTTTAACCCGCCACAACATCTTGTAGCATAACCTATAAAACCGATGCGAATAGGAGACCTAGACTTAGGAACCTACCCCCTCCTACTAGCACCTATGGAGGATGTAACCGATGCCTCCTTTCGTTTGCTGTGCAAGCACTTTGGCGCTGATCTGGTCTATACCGAATTCATAAACTCTGACGGACTTATTCGCGGAGCCGCAAGCTCCATTGCCAAACTAGAACTGTGTGCCGAAGAACGCCCCATCGCAATTCAGCTTTACGGTCAGCACTTAGATGCTATGGTCGAAGCAACGCGCATTGCCTCGGATGCACACCCAGACATCATAGATCTCAACTTCGGTTGCCCCGTAAAAAAGATAGCCGGACGTGGTGCCGGTGCTGGTATGTTACGCGATATCCCACTACTGTTACAAATAACGCGCGAGGTAGTTCGTGTAGCCGGTGCGCCCGTAACTGTCAAAACCAGACTAGGATGGGACGACGATAACATTTGTATCGACACCCTCGCCGAACAATTGCAAGATTTGGGTATTGCTGCACTAACCATCCACGGACGGACTCGAGCGCAAATGTTCTCCGGACACGCCAACTGGGAAGCTATAGCTCGCGTAAAAAACAATCCACGTCTGCAGATCCCGATCATCGGAAATGGCGATCTCCTAACCGTAGAGAACATCGCCAATGCTTTCCAGAAATACGGAGTCGATGGCGTTATGATCGGGAGAGGAACCTACGGACGACCATGGCTATTCCGCGATGCAAAATACTTCCTCACAACGGGCAAACACCTCCCACAACCATCTATTAGCGAACGGGTCTGTATCGCACGCAAACACCTAGCACTATCGCTAGAGGTGAAAGGAGAAAAACGCGGTATACTAGAATTGCGTCGACACCTCGGGTGCTATTTCAAAGGGTTGCCCGATTTCAAGGCACTCCGACTCGCTCTACTCACCGAAACCAATCCAATAGCATTAGACACGCTGCTCTGTGAAGTCGAAAAACGCTATCACGACTGGATGCCACCTAATGCCGAAACGGTTACACACCCTTGGATAGAACAATAAGACTATTGTAACACTACCGCAGCTGTTTTTACAGCCATACAACAATAAAGGTGCATGCTTATTAGAGCACCCTCTAAAACAGCCTCACACTATACTGCCATTCATTATCCACCCATGATACAAGAATAAAGTCACTTATCAAAAAAACAGCATATTACTTAGTTAGATTGTATCTATTTACATATTTTTGTTCCGAGACAATACGAACTATCACTAATGCAGAAGGTTAACGTATTTTTCAGTCCTGCCCAATAAACAACTCGTACAGTCAAACAAAATCAGTGTAAAATAATGAAAAGAAAAAGTGTAAAAACAGTAATTAACAGCATCTTAGCGACACTTATATTCTGCATATACACACCCACGCTATATGCACAGTCATCCATTGTAAAAGGTATTTTTATGATGAATGAAGAAATTAATATAATAAACGAAGGTGAAAATCTTAATCAAATACTTCTAGATAAAAATATCTTGAAAGAAGGAAAAGTCTCATACGACGCAGCTACCAATACACTGACCCTAATCAATGCTACACTAGAATTTCCTGATCAGAAAACCGGAATTAAAAACTTGGAATACAAAGATCCCCTCACCATTAAATTGATCGGTATCAGCGCCATTACCACAACAAACGAAAGTGCATTGATTAATCGTGGTGCAACAACTATCATCGGAGACAAACTCTTTATCGATGTAAAAGGAACAAGCGCAGATAAAGCTGGTATTCTTAATAGTTCGAATAAACTAACAATACAAGGCGCTAAACTGGAAGTAAATGGTGGTGCTGGAGCTGGAATTACAGGTAATGCAAACGGAGACCAGTTTCTCTTCGATCATACTCACATCAAAACTAAAGGTGCCGACGGATCAATGCTTTGGCTTGTTTACCACGAATTTAAGGAGTGCGCGATCACTGCGCCAGACGGTGCCTATATCGAAACAAAGGCCTTTCATGTTGTTGATAAGCAAGGTAAAAAAATTACAGACGAAGTGGTCATAACCCCAACAACTGGTCCAATCGCAATATTGTCGGTATACCCTTCAACGCTGAATTTCGATTCCGAACAAGAAAAACAAACCATACAAGTGGCAAGCGAGGAAGAATGGGAACTGAATACCCAACAAATACCTAGCTGGCTAAAACTATCTCTGCAAAAAGGTGATGCTGGTATCAAAGATGTTGAGATTGAAGTAGAAAAAAATACTGCGCAAGAACGCTCTGTTACTCTTACTTTCAAGATGAAAGAGAAAACAATCCAGTTGTTAATAACGCAAAAGGGAATCGGCAAAAAACCAGTAACGGGAGTAGAACTCACGGTAAAAGAATTTGACCTGAAAATAAATACCACAACAACCCTCACTGCAAAAGTACTACCAACAGATGCTACCAACCAAAAAGTTACTTGGAAGAGTGACAATCCTCAAATTGCATCTGTAAACGAAAATGGCGAAGTAAAAGGCGAAGCTAAAGGGTTCACTGATATCCATGTAATAACAGACGAAGGAAAGTTTACTGCAACCTGTCGTGTCAATGTAAAAGAGGACGATATCCCATTAGAAAAGCTGATTATCGCTCCTGAAATAACCTTAGAAGTCAAGAAAAAACACAAACTTACACTAGAGTATAAACCTATGGGAGCAACACACAAAGAGGTAGAATGGACATCGAACAACGAAAAAATTGCAAAGGTTAAGGACGGCGAGATCGAAGCCATCTCTGTAGGAGAAACCACAATTGTAGTTACCAGTAAAAAAGACAAAAACATTAATGCAACCTGTAAAGTGATCGTAGAGAAAGCTACCGCTGTGGCAGAAACACAATGGAGCGATGTGACCATAGCTCCCAACCCATTCAATACTTACATCCGCATTTACAGTTCCGAAATATTCTCCTACGCACTCTTCAATGTACAAGGCTTGCTAATGCTAAATGGTAATGCTACAAATACCTATACAGAACTTGCAACTTCAAGCCTCCCTAAGGGAATTTATCTGCTACAACTTCGCACAACAAACGGTGCAAGCAAAGTATACAAAGTAATTAAACAATAGAAAACATCTCCTTTTGATTAGAAAAGAGGGTGTGTTAAAGTGAATAAGCTTGGCACACCCTCTTCGTACAAACGATACGTAGTATCGCACTCATGCAAATCCGTAATGCTACTTGGCGCTTGCTAGCAACCATTGGTGCGTGCATCCTCTGGGCGTTGGCATTCGTATTTATCAAAATCGGCTTGCAATATATGCCGCCACTGCAGTTTGCAGGGATCCGATTTCTACTTTCGGGTTTGGTACTTTTGCCTGTTGCTTGGTTGTATATTCGTCAGCATGCTCAGTTTAGTTGGCGAACTATCACGAAGCAACTCCCCGAACTTTTTGCACTCGGCAACCTGCAAATTGGTATCAAATATGGCTGTTTTTATATAGCCGTTGCACTGTTACCTGCTGCATTGAGTGCACTTATTTCTGGCAGTAGTCCGCTAATCGTTGCACTACTAGCACATTTTGCAACACGCAACGATCGCCTTACCCTTCGTAAACTCGTAGCCCTCTTTTTAGGGTTGGTTGGGGTTGCCATCCTAACCCTAGCTCGGAAAGAGATCGGTGCTGTAGGCGAAGGAGCCCTACTCGGCATTTTACTCCTGTTGCTTACAAACCTCCTCTCCGGTGTAGGCGATTTATGGGTACATCGCGTCACAAAGCATTTCCCCGGAATTCTGATAGCCTCTCTATCGCTCATTTTCGGTGGCGGCGCTTTACTCATTGCCGGATGGGCTTACGAAGGAATTAGTGTCCTCCCCAGTGCTCCCGCATTCTACTTTTCTCTAGCAATGCTCTGTATCATCTCGGCTGGAGCATTTGCACTTTGGTTTTGGATTTTGCAGGATCCGGCTGTAAAAGTCTCAGATCTACACATCTGGAAATTCCTAATCCCTCTGCTGGGAGCTATAAGTTCGTGGCTTATCCTGCCCGACGAATCGCCTACGCACCTAGCTATTGTGGGGATGGTATTTATCGTACTCTCGCTAATAGTCCTCTTCTTGCGAAAAAACTTTTTGGAAAGTCTGCGCGCCTCTATAAAACACCTCTCACAACAGCATCTATCTTCAGACGATTGAGGCTCTATCACTCCCGATCAACAGAAAATACTACCTTTGCAATGCGTTCCTCACTAAATCGCTGCACGATGGGAGCCCAATGATAGAGAAAGGGAACGAGGCTTGAGTAGTGCAGCATACGGAGAATTATTATGCGAGTTTTAGAATTAACAGCAACGCCCAAAACGGTAACAGGACGACGCGAAGCACGCCGTATGCGCAACGAAGGGCAAGTACCTGCTATGATTTACGGTCATGGCGACAACGTGATGTGTACGCTAGTAGAACGCGACTTACGTTCGCTACTCATCACCCCCTACGTATACCTGATAGACCTAAACGTTAACGGAAAGGTAGAAAAAGTTATCCTCAAAGAAGTACAGTACCACCCAATTACAGATCGCCCCATTCATATCGACTTTTATCGCTACACAGAAGATTCTCCCATCGAAATGGCTATCCCCATTGTCCTGCAAGGGCACGCACGTGGGGTAAAAGCCGGGGGTAAACAGGTGCCCGGAATTCGCACTCTGAAAGTACGCGGTCTTGCGAAAGATATGCCCGACTACCTGCCAGTAGGTGTAACCGAACTGCGCCTCGGTGCTACACTTATGGTTTCCGATCTCCAATTTGAAAATCTACAGATCGTCGATGCGGTAACGCAAGTAGTGGTAACTATCAAAGCACAGCGTGGCGCAAAGGTTCAGGAAGAAGAAACAACCGAGGAGTAGACTTCTACTAAGTCATTTTTACTGGTTATTTAATTGACTAAAGCGCGGGTTCAGATTCCACTGGGCTCGTGCTTTTTTTACAGCATACAACTCTAACGAAGCATGAAATTCCTACTCGTAGGACTCGGAAACCCCGGCAGAGAATACCTACAAACACGCCACAATGTTGGCTTTATGGTTATAGATCGATTTGCAGAACGCCGCACAACTTCCTTTACATCCAGTCGTTTAGGAGATATCGCCGAGTGTTCCTATCGCGGCAAACAACTCGTACTACTAAAACCAACAACATTCATGAACAACAGCGGACGGGCTGTCGCTTATTGGCTCACACAAGAAAAGCTCCGCATCGAACAGCTCCTTGTTGTCGTGGACGACCTAGCGCTCCCACTAGGCACCCTGCGCATGCGCTTGCAAGGGAGTGACGGTGGACATAACGGACTTAAAAGCATCGCAGAACATCTGAATAATACGCAATATCCTCGCCTACGTATCGGAATCGGAAACGAATTCTCGCGTGGGCAACAGGTTAATTATGTGCTCGATTCGTTCCCCGCAGAAGAACAAGAAAACCTTAACAACACACTAGATGCTGCTTGCGATGCGCTGGAAATGGGACTCGCAAGAGGTTGGGAACGTGCCATGAACGAAGTAAATACTACAAAGAAATCGGTTCCTACCGACGCAACGAAAAATGCGAATAGATAAGTACCTCTGGTGTGTACGGCTGTATAAAACACGTGCACTGGCGCAAGATGCCCTCAGACTAGGACGCGTGCGAATACACGGACAGCATACCAAAGCATCGTACGAACTAAAAATCGGCGAACAGTTTACCATACACCACCCGCCTTTCGATTTCACATACTGTGTACTGGCTTTTCCTAAAGGACGATTAGCTGCATCGTTAGTGGCAGAATTCCTTCAAAATCAAACCCCCGAAGAAACTATCACAGCACTACATTCGCTACGTTTAGCCTCTGGAATTGTACGCGATCGTGGCACTGGACGCCCCAGCAAACGCGATCGCCGCGAGCTTATAGAATACATCGACACGCTTTTTGATAACGACGACGCGATTCTCGATGATACAGAAAACGAAGATTCCGTTGAAGAAACAACGCCTTACATTTAGTAATTGAAAATAGCCGCACCACATCCAACTTTTCCTCTGAAATTGTAACTTTGCAAACCCGAACTTTCTAAATAACTAGGTCGTGAATACTCCAACTCGAGCTCTACTGGTTCTTTATACCGGCGGAACCATTGGTATGAAGGAAAATCCTCTCACCGGCGCTCTCGCTCCTTTCAACATCACACAGTTAGAAAAGGAGGTGCCCGAAGTCCTAAAATTCGGCTACATACTCGAAACACGACCTCTCTACCCACTTTTAGACTCCTCCGATACCGATCCCGCCTTTTGGTTGCGCCTTGCTAAAGAAATTCTGGAGCATTACCACGACTTCGACGGATTTGTTATCCTGCACGGCACCGATACTATGGCTTATACCGCCTCTGCTTTAAGCCTAATGCTCAGAGGACTTACAAAACCAGTAATCTTGACTGGCTCACAGCTCCCCCTTGGAGCTATTCGTACCGATGGCAAAGAAAATCTGCTCGGTGCTCTAGAAATTGCAGCAGAACGAACCGAAGACGGCGCGCGAGTTCCCGAGGTTGCTATCTTTTTCGATCACCGACTCTTTCGCGGGAACCGAACTACCAAATTCGGTGCTGCTCGCTTCGATGCCTTCAGAAGTTACAACTACCCCCTCTTGGCCGAAGCCGGAATTGATATCGTCTATAACGACCGTGCCATTGGTGCTTGGGGCGATGACTCGCTCACTCTCGACGAGCATTTCGATACGCACGTAGCAACCCTATACCTTTTCCCCGGTATGAACGAAGCTTACGTACGTTCTATTTTAGAAATAACCGATTTGCGTGGAGTAATCCTGAATACCTTCGGTGCCGGAAATGCACCAAGTGCTCGTTGGTTCCTACGTGCCGTGGAAGCGGCTATCAAACGCGGTGTAACCTTCCTAAATGTCTCGCAATGCCCTGCAGATAGCGTCTCTATGGGGTCCTACGACACCGGGCTCGGACTAGCGCGGATGGGAGTCCTCAGTGGCGCCGATATGACCTTCGAAACCGCCATCGTTAAGCTCATGCTCGGGCTAGGAAAGTATGCTGAAAAAGAGGAGTTAGCGGCCTATCTCAATACCAATATCGCAGGCGAACGCTCCTAACCACATAAAACGATTTCAAAAAAAAATGTAAATTGCAACGTTTTAAGGTTGTAACGGAGAGGTGGCCGAGTGGTCGAAGGCGCACGCCTGGAAAGTGTGTATACCTCAAAAGGGTATCGCGGGTTCGAATCCCGCCCTCTCCGCAGATGCTTTAACAGCAAAATTTTTGGAGTAGAAACAAAAAATTACGGAGAGTCTATGAAAAAGTTCCTTTTGTTCAGTTTGATGTTGCTCCTCGGTTTAGGAGCAGCGCAGGTTACGATAGCTCAAGATAGTCTGAGCAATATCCCTGAAGGGGCAACGGTCGTTCTGGACACTGATGCAGCTCCGGATGCAAACCCGATGACGGCTGACCCAAATGCAGATGTGCCACTACACCAGCAAATCAAAACGAAATTTATTGAAGGTGGTCCTTCCTTCATGGGGGTCATCCTGCTCCTCCTGATCCTAGGTTTGGCGATTGCTATCGAACGCATTATCTATCTCAATCTCGCTACCACAAACACCGATAAGTTGCTCCGTAAGATTGAAAAAGCTCTCAACGAGGGCGGAGTCGATGCAGCTAAAGATGTTTGTAGAAATACGCGGGGACCTGTAGCTAGTATCTTCTACCAAGGGCTCGACCGCGCTGGAGAAGGTATCGAAGCCGTTGAAAAGTCTGTGGTATCCTACGGTTCCGTACAAATGCAACAGTTAGAAAGCGGACTAACTTGGATTTCGCTCTTTATTGCGCTCGCACCTATGTTCGGATTTATGGGTACCGTCCTCGGGATGATTTCCGCTTTCGATGCTATTGAAATTGCCGGCGATATCGCACCTTCACTCGTTGCTGGAGGTATCAAGATAGCTCTAATTACAACCGTCTTCGGACTTATTGTAGCAGCCATCCTCCAAATCTTCTACAACTATATCCTTTCCAAAATAGACAGCATCGTCATGCGGATGGAAGATGCTTCTATCTCGCTAGTGGATCTTATGGTTCGCTATAAAATCTAAAGACCCACGATCCTAACGAAAGGAGGTCGGAAAGTATGTCAGAAAAAATTATAAAGCGCGTCCTGCGCATTGCACTGGGGGTTTTACTTCTCGTATCGGTTGTGCTTGGCATTGTGTTCGTTGTGAACATCGCTGGATCCAGCGACCGCGAAGTATTACGCTCGGCAACCGAACCCGTCCTGATCTGGACCTACATTTTGCTCGGCATTGCCGCCGCTAGTGCTGTCCTGTTTCCTATTGCTTATATCATTCAGAACCCGAGAAAAGCAGTTAAGGCGCTCATTTCGCTTGTTATCCTAGTAGTCGTTGTGCTCATCGCATATGCGATTGCTGACGGCACGCCAATCGAAACTGCTACATCAGCTACCAATCCGGACTTCGCGAATACGAACATCCTCAAAATCACCGGTACCGGACTCTGGACTACTTATATCTTAGTGGGTGCAGCCATACTCTTACTCCTTGTAACGGGTGTGCGCAATATGATTAATAATCGCTAGACAAGCCATACACTATACACAGAATCAACCAGATAGAGTGAGAACGCAAGGGAAATATATTGTCCTGTTCTGACATGATCCAACAATATGCAAATCGCTTGTTCTCTATCCCCCGGCTTCGTGTAGCTTGCTAGTAAAATTTGGAGGCTGATAAGAGTATGCCAAAGAAAAAAATGGAGGAAATCAATGCCAGCTCTATGGCTGACATTGCCTTCCTGTTACTGATATTCTTCTTAGTGACCACTACCATGAACGTCGACACCGGGCTGCCACGTATGCTCCCTCCTATGCCGACAAAAGATCAAAAAGAAGAAGCACAAGATTATCAAATACGTAACGTACTTTTGGTACGTATCAACCGAAGCGACAAACTCCTAGTGGGCGGGAAACCGACCGATGTAAGCGAACTGAGAGATAGAGCGAAAGAGTTCCTCCTGAACCCTAACAACGACCCCACGCTCCCCGAAAAAGTAAAAAAGGATATCCCCCTCCTAGGGGAAATGATGGTGACTGCAGGAGTCATCTCTTTGCAAAACGACCGTTCTACAACATATTCCGCTTACCTGAAAGTCCAAAACGAACTTATCGCGGCATACAACGAAATCCGAAACGACCTCTCCAAGCAACGTTTCGGAAATATCTACGATAAGCTCACCGACGACCAACAGAAAGCTATCCAAAGCGCTATACCACAGCGTATCTCGGAAGCGGAACCCGTTGAAGGTAAAAAGTAAAGGAATCACCCAAAATGGCAAAATTCTCTAGAAAAGGGAAAGGCGGACTACCTGCGATCTCCACGGCATCGCTCCCAGATATCGTCTTCATGCTTCTTTTCTTCTTCATGGTCAGTACCTCGATGCGAGAAACAGAAATGAGAGTATCGCTACAACTCCCAGCTGCTACCGAGGTCTCAAAACTGGAAAAGAAATCGCTGGTGTCCTACATCTACATCGGAACACCGATCCTACAGTACCAAAAACTCTACGGTACCGATTCGCGGATACAACTGAATGACGCTTTTAAGAAACTTGTCGATATCCGAGATTTTATTTCTTCCGAACGTGATGCATTAAGCGAATCGGATCGAAATCTACTAACGACATCGCTTAAAGTGGACGAAAATACCCGTATGGGAATTGTTTCCGACGTAAAACAAGAATTACGAAAAGCGGCAGCTCTAAAAATCAATTACGCTGCCAGACGCGAGAATTAGTCTTTATACATGACTGTTTTGGTTTAGGAGGATGTAACATGGGTTGCATCCTCCTTTTTTCTTAACTATTAGATAATCACTAATATCCGCCTCTCGTACTTCTCCCCTGCTACATCTCTATCAATAAAAAACGTATATTTGTCATACAGCTTCGTATAAGCTGCTATGCGCACAAAATAATAGTAGAATCCTATGAAAAGAAAGTTGTTCTCTACGATGCTGGGGATGCTAGTAGCAACGCTCCCCGTCCTAGCCTGCACAAACTTCCTGATTACAAAAGGAGCGTCTAAGGACGGATCCTGCATGATCTCCTACGCGGCAGATTCACATTACCTCTACGGTGAGCTCTATCATTGGCCCGCAGCAAAGTACCCAAAAGGTACCATGATGAAGATCTACGAATGGGATACGCACAAGTATCTCGGAGAGATCGAACAAGCAGAACAGACCTACAACGTGGTCGGTAATATGAACGAATTCCAGCTGGCTATCGCAGAAACAACCTACGGCGGCAGAGAAGAATTGCAAGACTCGACAGCGCTACTCGACTATGGTTCGCTGATTTACATCACACTCCAACGTGCAAAAACAGCGCGCGAGGCTATCAAGCTAATCGCCGAACTTACTGCTAAATACGGTTACGCTAGTTCCGGTGAATCCTTTTCTATTGCCGATCCCAACGAGGTTTGGGTGATGGATATGATCGGAAAAGGCGTAAAACTCCAGAAGAATAAAAAGACCCAACAAACAGAAAATGCCGATCGGGGCTTAGTTTGGGTTGCGCGACGTGTTCCGGACGGCTACGTCTGCGCACATGCCAATCAGGCACGCATTCGAACCTTCCCACTCGCTAACGGAAAGACATCCATCACCAGCAAACAACTCTCCAAAATATTCAACCCCGCAGTTGAAACTGTATACGCACACGACGTAATAGCTGTTGCGCGCGAAAAAGGCTACTTCTCCGGAAAAGACGCTGAATTCAGCTTCTGCGATGCCTACAACCCTATTGAGTTCGGTGGCGCTCGCTTTTGCGAAGTGCGCGTATGGGCTTTCTTCAATGCTGTAAACAGCCAAATGGGCGACTATATAGACTACGCAAAAGGCTGGAACCTCGACCATAGAATGCCACTTTGGATTAAACCCGATCGCAAACTAGACGTCCACGATGTTATGGATGCTATGCGCGATCACCTCGAGGGTACCGAACTAGATATGACCAAAGACTTCGGTGCCGGTCCTCACGGCTTACCCTATCGTTGGCGCCCGATGACCTGGAAATACGATGGGAAGCCATACGTACACGAACGCGCTACAGCTACACAACAAACTGGTTTTGTCTTCGTGGCACAGTCTCGCTCTTGGATGCCGAACCCTATCGGCGGTATCCTTTGGTTCGGAGTCGACGATGCAGCTTCTGCTGTATTTACACCTATGTATGGCTGTATAACCAAGATTCCACACGCCTTTGAACAAGGGAATGGGAGTCTGTTAAAGTACTCGCCAACCAGTGCTTTCTGGCTTTTCAACAAAGTAACCAACTATTGCTATCTCCGCTACGACATGATGCACGCCGATCTGCGGAAAGAACAACTACGACTCGAAACTTCCTTTATACAGGGTACGCAAGAAGCAGATAAAAAAGCAGCCGAACTCCTAAAAACAGATCCTACTAAAGCAGTCGAGTTCCTGACCAACTACTCCAATAGTATGGCAGAGCGCACGATGAAGGATTGGGAATCGCTCTACGAATTCCTATTAGTAAAGTATATCGACGGAAATGTTAAGAAGGAAGAGAACGGTTCTTTCCAACATTCGCAATATTCCGACGATATCCCTGCAAAAGTAGATAACCCCGATTACCCAGATTGGTGGAAAAAATGCTTGATCGAGTCCACTGGGAACAAGCTCGAAAATAGAAGCAAATAGTATTTTCATTCTTTCTCATTTTGTTAGGACGAGGTATACTCTCACGAGTGTACCTCGTTTCTATTGACCGCGACTTTCCCAAGAAAACCAGACACATAACACTTTTAACAACTCTGATACACGTAGAAATATTCTAAACATATTACCTTTGCTTCTGTGAACTGCATCCGTTAACAAATTTCGATATGTTCGAACCATTGGTATATAGCAATCGTCGCAACGAACTCCGTGGCATTCTACGAAAAGGCTTAATCTTATTCTTAGGAAACGACTACGCTCCCATCAACTACCCAAACAACGCTTATAAGTTTAGGCAGGATAGCAACTTCCTCTACTATTTTGGGATCGATAAAGCCAACATGGTGGGCGTGATGGATCTCGAAGGAGGAAAGGATATCCTTTACGGAGACGACTTCCCGATAGAAGAAATTATCTGGCGCGGCGAGCAACCCAAAATGACACAACTTGCCGAAAGTGTTGGTGTTGCTTGTACACGTCCGTCCAAGGCTCTTCACATAGACCTTACACAAGCCCTCAGTACCGGACGCCCGATACATTTTCTGCCGCCATATCGTGCAGAACACCGGCTAATGCTTAGCGAACTTCTTGGTATCTCGCCACATGCTTGCGACAACTATGTATCGCGTGAGCTCGTACAAGCCGTCATTGCACAACGTTCTATCAAAGAGGCTTGCGAAATAGAAGAGCTCGATCGTATTGCTGAGGTAGGCTACAAGATGCACGTTATGGCCATGAAAATGGCACAACCCGGCAATTCTGAACAGGAAATCGCAGGTATGCTCGAAGGCATTGCACATGCTTATGGCTACATGACCTCATTCTCTACCATCCTCTCGCAGAATGGGCAAACGCTCCACAACGAAGAGCACAACCAAAAGCTCTCCTCCGGAAGACTCCTACTCGTAGACTGTGGTGCAGAATCCGACCTCCACTACGCATCCGACAACACGCGAACCATTCCCGTCGGTGCTAAATTTTCCGATACTCAACTCGCTATTTACAATACCGTGCTCGCCGCGCACGACCTCGCTATCGATCTGGCAAAGCCCGGTATCCCCTATCAGGATATACACCTAATGGCTTGCAAAGAACTCACAAAAGGACTACAAGCTATCGGACTTATGCGAGGCAACCTAGACGACTCCGTAGCAAACGGAGCACATGCGCTGTTCATGCCTCACGGGCTCGGACATATGATGGGGCTCGATACTCACGACATGGAAGGTCTCAACGAAGACCTGGTCGGCTATGATCAAGAAACAAAGCGGAGCGAACAGTTCGGAACTGCATCCCTACGTTGTGGGCGGAAACTGCAAAAAGGATTCGTAGTAACCGTAGAACCGGGTATCTACTTCATTCCGCAGCTTATCGAAAAGTGGAAGGCTGAGCATATCAACGAAGAGTACATTAACTTCGACCGACTCAACGATTTCCTAACTTTTGGCGGTATCCGACTCGAGGACGATATCCTCATTACCGAAGACGGATGCAGACTCATTGGCAAAGAACAGATACCTATTAAACCAGAGGATGTTATCGCCGTCATGAACACCAAATAACTATTGCAAACAACAATTTTTCGTTTTATCTTTCATCTTTATGTGGAGGACAGTCGTTGTGGCAGTCCTCCTTTTTTTATACTTTTGGTAAAACTTAGATACTATACACAACATTTCCGTTGCTGGTTCGATTGCTATGAATATTATCCGTTTCTTTAATCGGTTACATCTCACGCAAGGGCTTACTCGCGATGCGATCCTTTTTGTGCTGCAATACATACGAAGCAATAAGGTTCGGACTTTCCTCTCCTTATTAGGGGTTACAATCGGGATCTTTACGATTGTCTCTATTTTCATAGTGATCGACTCTATGAAACAAGGAGTTACCAACTCCCTTAGCAAATTGGGCAATAATACTGTATATGTAGATAAATGGCCTTGGGGGGGAGGTCCTAATTATCAGTGGTGGAAATACGAACGACGACCAGAACCCTCGTACGAAGACTACATGGCCATAAAAAATAACGGACATTGTGTAGCCTCTGTTGGTATACGAGTCGGGACCTCTACATCCATTGCTTACAAGGATAACCGTATAGAGAAATCGCGCATTATAGGTTTTACGCCTGACTTTGTTGAGACCCTAAACGTAGACCTAGAAAAAGGACGCTTCTTTTCCACCCAAGAGTATGAGAATGGTACAGCTATGGTTATTCTCGGACACACCATAGCCAATCAACTTTTCCCAAACGGAGATGGCGTCGGAAAAACTATTAAAATAGGCGGTTTCCCCGTTCGTATCATCGGAGTAGCTAAAGAGCAAGGCAACACTATTTTTGGACTTTCGGTGGACGAGCGAGCGCTACTCACTTACAACTACATCCGGCGCCTTGTAAACAGACGAGCGCGCGTAACTATTGCAGTAAGCGCTCTTGCACAATTCTCTAAAGAAGAGCTAGAAGCCGATGTCCGACGTGTTCTACGCGCACACCGCGGATTACGTCCCATTCAAGAGGATACTTTCGCACTCAATTCTATCGACTCCGGAAAAGATCAACTGGACAATATCTTTGGAGCTTTGAATATGGCTGGGATTCTGATAGGAGGACTTTCCATTCTTGTCGGCGGCTTCGGGATTGCCAATATCATGTTTGTATCGGTCAAGGAACGCACCAAAATTATTGGCATTCAGAAGGCTCTCGGTGCTAAAAAATGGTTTATACTTCTACAGTTCCTCTTCGAAGCTGTTTTACTCTCCCTCTTTGGCGGAATACTAGGGTTGGCAATTCTACGAATCTTAGCACTTTTGGTCGGGAACGTCGCGGGCTTCGAATTGGTTTTCTCCTTCATACATCTAATCATTGGGTTAATGCTTGCCGTAATTATAGGCATCGCCTCCGGCTACTTACCTGCACGGAATGCCGCAAACCTAGACCCCGTAAAGGCTATCGACGCCAGTATCTAATAGCCCTTACACAGCTACGTACAACAAAGTAGCACCTAAGCATACTAGCCTAAGCTACTAAAACGCATTCCACCCTTGTGCTTCTATCGGGTAAGCGTTACCGTCCGAGGTAATGATATGCGCCCCCTGCTCTGGCGGCGTTGTATAACCAATGACACTTACCCCCAGCTCGTCCATTTTTTCGTTGTACTCTGCCGGAAGCGTAAATAGGAGTTCGTAGTCCTCGCCACCATTCATTGCAGCAAGAAGCGGATCTAGATGCAGCTCATCGGCTACGCGGTAGGTTTCCTGATCAATGGGCAAACGTTCGGGATAGATACGACACCCCACCTGCGAGTGTTTACAGATATGTAGGAGTTCGCTCGAGAGTCCGTCGCTAATATCCATCATTGCCGTAGGCTTAATATGTGCCGCATCCAACTGTTGGATAGCATCCTGACGCGGACGTGGACGGAGCAAACGTCCTAACACAAAATCGTAACCCTCCAATTTAGGTTTTGCCTCGGGTTGTTGGGCTAGTACGCGCGCTTCGAGTTCCAAGATACGTAATCCGCAATAAGCGGCGCCCAAATTGCCCGTAACACATATCAGTTCGTTGGGCTTTGCTCCCGAACGGTAGCAGATCCTATCTTGTGGCGCAAAACCTATAGCCGTTACCGAGATAGTTAGTCCTGTTAACGATGCAGAGGTATCGCCTCCCACGAGGTCAACCTCAAACTCTTGGCAAGCGTATCGAATCCCACGGTAAAGCTCCTCGAGCTGCTCCACACCAAAACGCTTAGAGACGCCAATAGTTACGGTAATGGCTGTCGGACGAGCATTCATAGCATACACATCGCTTAAATTCACTGCTACAGATTTGTAGCCTAAGTGAATGAGTGGCGTATAGGTGAGATCGAAATGAATACCCTCGAGGAGGATATCGGTTGTTACAACCATCTGTTCGCCAGCAGGAGGTTGCAGAACCGCCGCGTCGTCGCCAATGCCGAAGTGCGTCTCGGGATGTAGGGGTGGGAACTGGGCTGTAAGGAGATCGATAAGCGCAAATTCGCCCAGCGATTCTAAGCTTTTCTGTTTCGGAGATTGCTCGCCCATCTATTCTGTAATGTATTCCAAATGCTTCTGATCGGTAATGCGCTCGCAGTAGTAGCAACGCAACGAGACGGGATGGTCGGAGAGTACCTCAAATTTAGGAGTCACCGCATTATTGTTGGTAATGCACTTCGGGTTTACACAGCGCACAATACCGGTGATAGTAGCTGGGAGTCGCACCTCGAGCTTTTCCACAACCTCGAAGTTGCGAATAATATTCAGTTTAGCATGCGGCGCTACCATCGCTATCCGGTTAATTTCCTCGGGCTTAAAGAACTTATCTGCTATTTTGATAATCCCCTTCTTGCCCATCCTATGGCTCGAGAGGTTGATTCCGAAAGTCATCTGATTCGGAAGAGTACTCAAACCCAAAATCTGAATCACCTGAAAAAGGACTTCCACGGGGATGTGGTCAATTACCGTCCCATTCTCAATGGCTTGTACTACGCGATCTTTCTTATTCTTGGCTTCCATTTTCTCTTTTGTATTTAGGGTTGTGTAGGTGTTTGTTAGCAATTCTCTGGCTTTTTGCCGAGGATGGAACTAATAATTGCCATACGAGTATACACGCCATTTTGCGCTTGCTGAAAATAGTAGGCTTTGGGATTGTCGTCTACGTCGGTCGATATTTCATTTACACGCGGTAGGGGATGCAGCACTCGTAGGTTGGGTTTGGTACCCTGTAAAAGCGCATTACGGAGTACATAAACATTTTTAACCTTTTCGTACTCGAGGGGATCCGAAAAGCGTTCTCGTTGTACTCGTGTCATGTACAAGATATCAGCCTGCGCAATAGTTTCCTCATTGAGGGTTTCGTGCTCTTGGTAAGTGAGTTTATGCTCGTCCAAGAATTTTCGGTACTCCTCGGGGAGTCGCAATTCTGGTGGCGCTATAAAGACGAACTTTGCCCGGAAATGCGACATGGCCATCAGGAGTGAGTGTACGGTTCGTCCGTATTTCAGATCACCAACCATACAGATGGTTAAATCTTCGAGAGTTCCTTGCGTTTTTCGTATCGAAAAGAGATCAAGAAGCGTTTGCGTAGGATGTTGGTTAGCGCCATCGCCAGCATTTACAATCGGGATCGGGGCGACCTCTGCGGCATAACGCGCTGCACCTTCGATAGGGTGACGCATTACGATTAGATCTACATAATTGGATACCGTCAGGATTGTATCCTTGAGGCTCTCACCCTTAGAGACGCTCGAGCTAGAGGCCTCTGCAAATCCGAGCACACGCCCACGAAGCTGATGGATAGCACTCTCAAAACTGAGACGCGTCCGTGTAGAAGGCTCAAAAAATAGGGTGGCAATCACGTGCCCTTCCAAAACGCGTTGCCGCGGTTGCTGCGAATAGAACTCCGCCATGTCGAGTATCGAAACGATCTCCTCGCGTGTCAGATCGTTGATAGAAACTAAACTTCTCCCCTGCATATGTGTATCTATGAATTAGCGAAAATTACTTGTGTCTCTCTTATTTTTGTTCTTCGCGTTTTACTCCTCACCAAGTAGTTCGTACTGTGTAAGTGTTTGTAACTCTGCAATCGCTTGCGGCAAGCATTTCTTTTGCAAACGGACGAGCATCTGGCAATTGCCATCCCACTCCTCTGAAAGGATCTCGCCCCGATAACGTTTCAGCGCCTTGTATACACTGTGCGTCTGGGTATACACAAAATGCAAGCGGAGACGACAGAGGACATCGCGCACTACAGGCTCGGTATGTGCGAGGGCATCCTCCGTTGCCGTTTTATAGGCCTCTATAAGCCCCGACACGCCGAGTTTAATACCGCCGAAGTATCGAACTACCACCACTAGAATATTCGTTAATCCTTGGGCGCGTAAAACCCCAAATATAGGCTTCCCAGCTGTGCCGCTAGGTTCGCCATCGTCATTTATACGGTACTGCTCATTGCTAATCCCTACAATGTAAGCATAGCAACAGTGACGCGCTGCGTGATGTTCCTTGCGAAGGCGCTGCAAGTGCTCGGTAATTGTTGCGAGCTCTGTAACCGGATAGGCATACGACAAGAAACGACTCCCTTTCTCCTTATAGAGTCCCGTCGCAGCAACCGTTATTGTCTTATAGCAGAGCGTCATGCAGAAGCGTACGAATTAGAAAACCGAGAAAGTATACAACACATAAAAAAAACGGAAGTAGTACCGAACAAACTGTCGGTCTCCACTCCCGTTGAAACTTCAAAAATGCGGTGGCATCTCCAAGCGGATGCCACCCATAGCCTCAAGGCTTGCAAAAAATTCTGCCCTCCCTTGGTTTTGGCAAAGGTAACTAAAATCCGGCTTCTAGAACTCCAGAAAGGAGACTCGTAATACCGAGTTTTGTTACCTTCGCAGTCGGAACTTTTCCAAACAAAGCCTTTTCTTAATTTTTGAAAAAGAGTTCCGAACGGAAAAATGTTTATTGTGCTAGAAGGTACCGACGGATGCGGAAAAACCACCCAGTGCAAGCTTTTGTGCGACTATTTTGAAGCACAAGGTCGCGCCGTAGCATACTACCATTTCCCTGTTTTAGATATAGATGGACCTTTTAGCGAAGTTATAGCCGAATATCTTCGGGGCGATGTGGGAGATCTGAATTCACTTCCCCCCTACCTAGTGGGGTTACTCTTTGCTGCCAATCGGTGGGAACAACAAAAGCAACTCTATGCGGATCTGGAGATGGGTAAAATCCTGATCGTGGATCGGTACATGGCATCCAACTTAGCCTATAGTGGTGCGAAGATTTCGGATCTCCAAGCGCGGGAGGCTATTATCCAAAAACTCATAAAGCTCGACACCACGGTTTTCCGCAACCCGATCCCCGATACAACTATCTTTTTGGACGTCCCTCTTACCTTCTCAATGCAGATTAACAAACAACGGCAAGGTCAGCAAACTCCTGATCGTGCTTATGCTCAAGGAAAGATTGATATCTACGAAGAGAAATCGGAATACCAAACCGAGGTACAAAACGTGTATCGTACTCTAGGTAAATACCTAGAACACTACCAACAAATCCTTTGTACCAATTCGCAAGGTGAGATGCTTAGTATTGACGCGATTGCTACAAAGGTGCGCGAGGTCTTACCCCACAAACTTTAATAGGGCGAGGTAGCGCAACAAATCTTCTTTATCATTCTGTTTTCTTTCTGTTAAATATTGTCAAATTGGCAATATTTAGTGGGCTTCTGTAGCAAAATGTCATGACTCATAGGCAGTTTGACCTTTTGTTGCCCCTTGGCGTGTGGATTGCAAGACTACAGGAAAATTCTGATATACAACAGAAGGGAGTAAATATTCAATGAACGATATACTAGAAAAAATGACCGAGCGGGCGCGAGATGCTATAAACCGCGCTGGGCTCTATACCAAAGAATTCGGGCAACAAGCTGTAACACCTGCACACCTCCTCCTAGGTATTATCGAGGAGAATGAGCAACTGGTAAACTTTATCTTTCAGAAAATTGGTGCACGTAACGAAACAATCCGCGAAGCAGCACGCACCCTAGCACAGCAACAGCCTAAGGTAGAAGGTGGCGAACTGTATATGAGTCGTGAGGCACAGGAGGTACTCGAAAAAGCAGCCGAACACGCAAAAAAGATGGGCGATACCTACATATCTATCGAACATCTCCTCCTAGCGCTCTGCATAGCAAAAGATAGTGTGGGCGATATCTTCCGGCATGCTGGCATCACCGAAAACAACCTTCGTGACGCTATCAACGCACTACGGAAAGGGAAAAAAGTAGATAATCCGCATGCCGAAAATACCTACGAGGCGCTTGCACGCTATGCCATCGACCTCAACGCACAAGCTGAATCCGGAAAGTTAGACCCCGTAATTGGTCGCGACGAAGAGATCCGACGCGTACTGCAAATCCTCTCGCGGCGTACGAAGAACAATCCTATCCTGATCGGCGAGCCTGGAGTCGGAAAAACTGCCATCGCCGAAGGTATAGCCCACCGGATTGTACGTGGTGATGTGCCCGATAACCTGCTTAACAAACGAATCTACTCGCTCGATATGGGCGCCCTTATTGCAGGTGCTAAGTATCAGGGTGAATTCGAAGAGCGACTCAAAAGCGTTGTTAACGAAGTAGTGAACTCCGATGGGAATGTAGTACTCTTCATCGACGAGATCCACACGCTAGTCGGTGCCGGAAAAGGAGAAGGCGCTATGGATGCAGCAAATATCCTAAAACCCGCACTTGCCAGAGGCGAACTCCGAGCTATCGGTGCCACAACGCTGCAGGAGTACCAAAAATATTTTGAGAAGGATAAGGCGCTCGAGCGTAGATTCCAAAAAGTAATGATCGAAGAACCGACTGCCGAGGACGCGGTTTCTATCCTCCGTGGTCTGCGCGAACGCTTCGAAGCTTACCACAATCTGCGTATTAAAGATGAGGCAATTGTGGCATCCGTAGAGCTCTCGCAACGTTACATCGGCGATCGTTTCCTCCCCGACAAAGCCATCGACCTCGTAGACGAAGCTGCTGCTCGGATCCGCCTACAGGCCAACTCCGTCCCGGAAGCACTAGACGAGATCGAACGGAAAATCGTACAGCTCGAAATAGAACGCGAAGCCTTCAAACGCGAACAGGACAAGCTGCAACTCGACAAAATAACCCGCGAACTCGCCGACCTCAACGACAAACGCACACAAATGCGCAGTCAATGGGAAACAGAACGTGGACTTGTAGACGAAATACACCGCCTAAAACAAGAAAACGAACAACTCGTAGCACAAGCTAATGATGCCGAACGGAATGCAGAATACTCAAAAGTTGCCGAATTGCGCTTTGGTAGTATCCCCGCCCTACAAGAAAAACTCAAAGAAGTGCAAGACCGACTCAAAACCCTACAAGGCGACTCGCCCATGCTCAAGGAAGAGGTTACTGCCGAGGATATTGCCGAAGTAGTAACACGCTGGACAGGCATCCCCGTACAACGAATGTTGCAAAGCGAACGAGAAAAACTATTGCATCTAGAAGAAGAACTTCATCAGCGCGTTATAGGACAAGAAGAGGCTATCGAAGCCGTGGCTAATGCCGTTCGACGCAGTAGAGCCGGACTGCAGGATCCGAAACGTCCTATGGGTTCGTTTATCTTCCTCGGCACTACAGGCGTCGGGAAAACAGAGCTCGCGAAAGCTTTGAGTGCCACCCTCTTTGACGACGAAAGCCATATGGTACGCATTGATATGAGCGAGTATCAGGAACGGCATTCGGTATCGCGACTCATCGGAGCGCCTCCCGGATATGTAGGATACGACGAAGGTGGACAACTGACCGAAGCTATCCGCAGACACCCATACTCGGTAGTACTGCTCGACGAGATCGAAAAGGCACACCCCGACGTCTTTAATATCCTATTGCAGGTACTCGACGACGGGCATCTTACCGACAACAAGGGGCGTACCGTAGATTTCAAGAATACGCTGATTATCATGACCTCCAACCTAGGTGCCTCGCAAGTGTCAGATGCGCTGCTCGAAAAACACGAGGATATGGAGACCGTACGTACCGAAGTTATGCAACTCCTACGTAAAACCATTCGTCCGGAGTTCCTGAATCGGGTAGACGACATTATCCTTTTCGGTATGCTTTCGCGCGAAGATATTTTGCGTATCGTTGCGCTACAATTCGACCGGATTGCTCGCATGGCACACGAACAGGGTATAGAGCTTAGCATGAGCGACCAAGCACGGAATTGGCTAGCAGAACGCGGATTTGATGCTGCTTTTGGAGCCCGTCCGCTCAAACGTTTGCTACAACGTGAAGTTGTGAACGAACTATCGCGCGCCATCCTCGCCGGTCAAGTAAAGCAGGACTCCAAAATTGCCATTACCGTAGCTCCGGAAGGCGATAAACTGAAATTTGAAAATGCAGGCGAATAGTACTATAAATACTCGTTAACATACTGACTACTAACTGTTAGTTACTCTTACGAGCAACAAACGATCCATCTCAACTCTAGCTCTAACTCCAGAGAAGAGCGTGGCGAATCGTTTGTTGCTCTTTATCTTTTACCTAATTTTCTTATATTTGCATAGAGAGTTCGGGGTCTAGAAACGGTTATTCCCTATGGCACGGGTTTCGCAGTCGTTACAGCAACGCTTACAACAGCGCTTATCTCCACAGCAAATCCAAGTGGTGCGGCTCTTGGAGATCCCACTCGCGCAACTCGAGCAACGCATTAAAAAGGAATTGGAAGATAACCCAACTCTTGAAGAAGGTGCATCGCCCGATAGTGAGAACGAAACCGAAGAAATTGCCGACTACAGTGCCACTACTTCCGACGAAGAATCCCCCACCAAAAGCGACGACGAGTTCTCTTTAGACGACTACCTACCAGATGATGAGTACGAGTCGGGTTACCGCGATCTGGGTTACGGTGGCGACGAGCGCGACTTCGAAACTCCCCTAGCTACGGTAGTATCCTTTCGCGATCAACTTCTCGAACAACTGGGCTATCAGCGGATTTCGGAATCCGAGCGACAACTCGCAGCATACCTCATCGATAACCTAGACTCCGATGGCTATCTCCGACGTACCCTCTCCGCACTCCGCGACGACCTCCTACTCCTACAAGGACTCGACATCGCAATGCCCGAACTAGAAAAGGCGCTGAAAATAGTTCAGAACCTAGACCCCAAAGGCATCGGCGCTAGTTCGCTACAGGAATGTCTCCTATTGCAACTCCGTGGCGTAAAAGGAACTACCGCTCGGAATGCCCGAAATATCATCGAGCGTTGCTATCAACGATTCATACAAAAGCACTACCAACGGATACAGGAAGAGCTACATATCTCGCAAGAGGAACTTAGCGCGGCACTCGATTACATTGCAAAGCTTAATCCCAAACCGGGTGATATGAGCGACTCCGGGCAAATCCACGACACGCAAACCATAATCCCCGATTTTATTCTAGGTATCGACCAACATTCCGGAAATCTTACCCTCTCGCTACACGGCGAAAACATGCCCGAACTCCACATTAGTACCGAGTACCGCCGCATGCTTCAGAAATACGCAGCCCACCGCAAGACATCGAGTGCTGCAGATCGTGAAGCCGCGCACTTTGTTAAGCAAAAAATTGATGCCGCACAGTGGTTTATCGACGCGCTGAATCAGCGAAACCGAACCCTTATGGCTGTTATGCAAGCTATTGTCGATTACCAGCATGCCTACCTCTTAGATGGTGATTTGCGAAAGCTACGACCACTAATCCTAAAAGATATTGCTACCCTCACGGGACTGGATATATCCACCGTCTCGCGTGTAGTGAGCAGTAAGTATGTGCAGACACCGTTTGGAATACTGCCACTGAAAGACTTTTTTAGCGAGGGGATTCAGAATCAGGACGGCGATACCATCTCTACGCGAAAACTTAAAGCGGCGATGCTCGCTGTAATCGAGTCGGAGGATAAGCAAATCCCCCTTACCGACGACCAGATTGTCGACGAACTACGTAAGCAAGGTTTTGCACTAGCAAGACGAACCGTGGCTAAATATCGCGAGCAGCTTAACATCCCTATGGCTCGGCTCCGAAAACAACTCAATAGTTAGTTTTCTTTTTCTAGAAATTCGCTTTTCTAGAAATTCGCTACGCGTTAACGATTTATAGGGGCGAAACGTGATTCGCCCGTCAATATGTTGCCCCAGCTGCAAACGCCTGTCGCACGTCTAGAAAAACACGTAGCGCCCTTCCTCCCCCCCCGGTAACGCCGGGAGATACAGGGTCAGAAAATCAAAAAGCCGTACTCGTAGACCTTCGGTACAATCTGCAGACGGAGTTGTTCCATAGCCTCTTTTAGGTTGGAGAGTAGCAAGTTGTAGGTCTCGTCTGTACTTTTCGCATTCATCTTCCCCTTATCGTTGCGCCCTTGGAAGTGCTCACGAATGTCGTAGTACGATGCGTTGGGGTTGGCTCTCGGTTGCGCGTGATAGTAGCGCCAGAGTTCCCGTCCAGCATCAAACACTGCAGTAGCCTCTGCGGAAAATACTAGCGGTTCGGAGGGGATAAAAGATTTTTCTTCAGCTAAAGCCTGAAGTGTTGTTTTACTTTGATGGGTTAATGGGTGAAAAAGTTTACCAGCCATGAAATCGGTCATAAAATGGCTTTCGAAACGCGATTGCGCGTTAACCTCTTGCTCGGTAAAGGGGATAAAATGGTTGGAACCGTCTTTTGCTGTAATACGGTTTTGTGTATGAAAAAGCGTAAAGGCGAGGCAGTTGGTTTGGAACTCCGCGTCTGTTTCCCAACCATCTTTGGGGTATAGAAATTGGTCGCGATCATTAAGCCAATCCGCTACAATACAAAAACGAATGGCAAAATAAAGACAAAGAGGAATTAAGGTATCTGCCCCTAGTGCGTATTTCGTAGCGTTACTCCACGAGCCATTACTATTGAGAATCGGGCTGTTGATAATATAAAGAGTCTTATTGCTCTGAAAATCAGGTCCAAAGTTACCGGTATAACCTATGGGCGAGGCGCTTGTTCGAAAGGGCGCTATCCAGTCGGTGATGCGCAGAATATTCTCCAAAGCACAAATGCGTTTGGTGGACACAGATTCGTGGGCTGCGGTGTAAACGGCAAGGTGCATTTCGCGGAAGGGGGCGGGGTGCGATAAATCCCAAACAATGAACGAGATAGGGAACTCTCCTTTCACATTGTCAAACGTGTTAGCAGGGACTACAAAACCGCTCCGTGGCGTGGCTAAGAAGTATTGACGAAATGCTCTAAAGGCAGTGCCTTGTAAATATTTCAGTTTGCTAAAAATCCCCACATGTACCTCGGGGAGCTCTGTAGCAATACGCATCAGGAATTGTGCAAAGAGCTCGCGAATACCTAGCCCCAACTGTAAGCGAAACTGTTCACAAATCCGCGTGTTGTTAGAAACCTTGCTCTTGTTCCGCCCGCCCGTGCGTGTTCTTGCATTCCCCGCCTCGGCATAGGGTGGGTTGATATAGATGACTAGTTTCCTCCGCTTTTCTGGGTCTTTGAGTACGGCGAGCAAGTCGTCTGGCAGTTTCCCGCAATCGAACTCATCGTTTAGGAAGTCGAATTGAAAGACGTGGTTCTCCAACAAGTTTGCTCCGTTTTTGATGCGATCTTTCATTACATCCACATCTTGTTGGTCGAGGGTAGATGCCCAGATGTTGTACTTGTTGGTGAGTCCGTTCAAAAGGTTACCGGTGCCCGCTGCGCAATCCCAAACGTAGTATTCGTCTTGCCAGTTTTCGCCTAGGACGTCGGCTAGGTACTTTTGCGAGAGGTCTACCCAGATCTTCGGAGTAAAGAACGAACCCTTGCGCTCTCGCACATCTTGCGGTACGAGGAGATCGCGGCGTTTGATGATGTAGTCCCAATACTCCTCGCGTGGTGGACGTTGGTAGAGAGACCAGAACTGCGAGTGCGCCTTTTGCCCGTCCTTGAAAAAGACATAGCTTTCGTTGAAAATTCCTGCTAGGTTCTTTTTGCGATCGAGTACGTAGCGTTTGTCCTGCAGAAGTACAAAAAGCGCCTCTTTAATAGTTTGGTTCTCAGAGGATAGAAGATCAGCTAGGAAAAAGTCGCCGTCGATAATACTGAGCTTTTTGAGGGTGTCCCACTCTACATCAATACTTGGTTGTACAAGGGTTAACCAACGCTGGTAGATGCTCACGAAGTTGTTTTTGTTGATCTGGATCAGCGATGAGTTCTCATTTAGATGCTGTTTAATAAACTCACGCAGCTCTTTTTCGTGGGCATCGTACCGAAAGACATTTGCCGTTCGATCCAAGATATCGCGTACAGCGACGTATAACAGCCCAAATTCGCGCGAAGAGGTATCAGACGGGGTAACATTCCAGTTGAAGTCGTTGAGCGCGAGAAAGGGCAATATTTCGCGATACGGAAGGAATGCGATTTTCTCGGCATCGAAAGCAGCAAGAAATGGTGGGGGCAGATAGGTATCGAAAGTGCGGGCTTTGCCGATGGTAAGGATTAGCTGTACAAGGGGTTTGTAGATATCTGCTACAGTACCGCGCTTGGCTTCTGCCCAGAGCAAAGAAACAATGGGTGCAGTTTCAGTTACATTGCGCCGTGTGAGAGGTTGAGTAACACAGAAGTCTATTTTACCGATGATGGTATCGCAATCGAATGCCGAAAAGAATGCGTCGCCAATGCGTGCTTTAAGTTCTTCCTCTTGCAAGTTATCATACCTCATCACTACCTATCTTTATCGTTCATGGTACAAAATTAGAACCGTCGCATAACTCCACATTCTAGTACAAAAAAAAGAGGATACCGCCGGCACCCTCTTTCAACTAATTCTTACGAATTCGTAAACCTACATCACCCTATTGCGAGTTCAACTACTAGGTTCTGGTTTGACCTCCACTCGCAGATGGCGCTGCACTGTTATTATTGCAGGTTAGCTTTCGGATTAGCACCGAAACGGTTGTCCTGCGCTTCACCCTCTTTTACACAAAAGATTACAAAAATAATGGCACCTACAATCGGAATGAGGGTTATAAAAATCCACCCCCCCCCTTTACCGAGGTCGTGCATACGGCGTACGGCTACTGCTAAACTTGGCACCAATACTGCTAATCCATACAACGCGAGAAGGGCATAGACAAAATAGACTCCTGCCGCTACACCCATGGATGCAAAGATGTTCATAATAATAGACAAGATGGTCTGTATAATCGCATTAACAAGCGTAAACATCCAAAATTCACGACGACGCGCTCTGCCCGTGAAGACAGCGTACTGACTCAATACCTTTTTGTACCAATCCATAATCTCACTCATTTTTTTACTCCTTTTAAGAACCTAGTTATTTCTCCAAACCATAAAACAAAAGATGTAACAACGATGATAATCAGCCAGTCGCTCCACCCCATGGGCGTCACTCCGAACAGATTGCCTGCAAATGTAACAATTACAAATTGACCTAACAAAATGATCAGTGCGACACCTACAAAAGCACGACTCGCTCCTAGCCCTCGAAATGCCGAACTTCCACTCAAAAAAGCCTTTGCATTAAACATATTCCAGAATTGGAGCATAACGAATATCGTGAAAAAAAGCGATAGCTCATACTGCGTAAGATGCCCTGCAGAGAAATTAAACAGATTCGCTGCAAAGTCTGTAATGTCAAATTCTGTAAGCGATTTTATATCGGTATGCTTAAAATACTGCAGCAATCCTAGCAAGAGGATCACAAAAAATAAACCCACGCCAAGAATCTGTAACAGCATCGGGCGCGTTACGATAGAGTCGGTCGACCTACGTGGTTTTGCTCGCAGCACACGTTCATCCGGCGGGAGGGATGCTAAAGCCATTGCTGCAAAAGTATCCATGATGATGTTTACCCACAGCATTTGTGTCACCGTAAGGGGCGATTCTGTGCCCAGAAATGCACCTAAGAGTACTATCAGACAGGCGGCAACGTTAATCGTCATCTGAAAGAGTAGGAACCGCTGAATGTTCTGATACAAGGATCTCCCCCACATAACGGCACGTGTAATACTTGCAAAGGAGTTGTCCAAAATCGTGATATCGCTTGCCTCCTTAGCGACCGAGGTACCATCGCCCATCGAGAGCCCCACTTGAGCGGCATTGAGTGCAGGCGCATCGTTTGTGCCATCGCCAGTTACGGCAACTACCTGCCCTTGCTGTTGTAGCAACTGTACCAAACGCTGCTTATCTGTAGGTCGCGCTCGCGACATAATTTTTAGATCCATCACTCGAGCGAGAGCTTCTGAATCACTCAGGGCTGCAAATTCGGTTCCTGTTATCAAGTGAGATTCCGGTTCATCCGCTTGCCATAAACCTACCTGCCGTGCTATTTCTTTGGCAGTGCCGGGGGTGTCGCCTGTTACAATCTTTATGTTGATACCGGCACGCAGACACGCTTGTACTGCCTCCGGGACATCCGAACGAATGGGATCGGCTATCGCAACAAAACCCTCGAAAGTAAGTTTTGTGTCCTGCAATACGCCGTCTTTAATGTATTGCGTGGTATCCGCCTCTTCAATTATCTGATAAGCCAGCCCGAGGGTACGCATAGCTTTATTTTGGTAGCTCAAAAGCTCAGTTTGGATTTGCGACACCTCCACCGGGATTTCCGAACAGCGGGCGAGGAGTATCTCCGGAGCTCCTTTCACGTAAAGAATTCGTTTGCCTAAACGAGGCGAGTGCACAAGCGTTGCCATATATTTTCGCTCTGTCGAAAATGTTAGCTGCTCTTCCAGAGTAACACTCGCACGCAAAGTTTCATAATTCTGCCCCTGCGCATGCAACCACAACAGTAAAGCGCCTTCGGTAGGGTTGCCTAGAGCTTCTACGCGCGATGGGTTGGCAAAATCGAGAAATGCCGTCGTATTAGCTGCTATTCCCTCATAAATAAAATCGCGAACGGAGTCTTGCTCCTCGTTATAAAAACAAGTCTCGTAGACGCGCATCTGATTCTGGGTCAGCGTCCCCGTCTTATCTGTACATATAACCGTGGTGGCGCCCATCGTCTCGCAAGCGTGTAACTTCCGCACCAGATTGTTCGACGAAAGCATCCGCTTCATACTCAATGCCAAACTGAAGGTTACGCTCATTGCCAAACCCTCCGGGACAGCCACCACAATAACCGTTACTGCTATCATAGCCGTCTGGAGGAGATACGCACCAAAATGGAACCAATCGCTAATCGCGAAGCCACCTACTGCATGAAAATAGGCAACAAGACGCCCTACAAGAATCAGTGCTGCTAAAATATAGGAGGCTCGTGTTATGAGGCGCGAGAGACGGTCTAATTGCTTATTTAGCGGCGTTTTAACACTATTATCTATCTGTGCGCCTTCGTAAACCTTGCCATATTCCGTAGCATCGCCGACAGCTATCACGCGTAGTACGGCATGCCCGTCGACTACCGTAGTCCCCTTCAGCACCCGATTCGTTGGATAGGTAGCATCTGGATCTTGTTCGCTAGCAAGGGTACTTTTCTTTACTATCGGTTCGCCGGTGAGGGTAGATTCATTGACTTGGAGCGAGATCGCTTCCAAAAGTTCGCCGTCTGCCGGGCACTCATCACCCGTACCCAACACCACAATATCGCCAACAACTACCTCGCGTTTCTCTATTTCGCAAATATTCCCATCGCGAAAGACTTTAACCGGCGTGTCGTCATTTACCTGATTAAGAACCTCAAACTTCTTGTTGGCACTTAGCTCGAAGAGGAAACCCACCGTAGTTGCCAAGAGCACTGCTACGAGGATCCCCACAGGTTCAAAAAAGACACTTGTATCCCCTGCTGAAAAATATTCGTAAAAAGAGACTCCCGTCGAAAGTAGTAATGCAACCAGAAGGATTACTATCACCGGATCACTATACTTTGCTAGGTACTGTTTCCAAACCGACTCGCGCTTAGGTAGAGTTAATTCGTTCTTCCCGTAACAAGCTCGACTTTCGAGTACAGACTGCTGATCCAGCCCCACGTAATGGTGTGTTGATTCCATATACAATTGCAATTAGCTACTCAGCAAAGGTAACAGATCCGCTGCCAATCTGACGAATTACACTCGCACCCATCACTAAACGCAAATTACTATCTTTGTGCGTACTGCAACGATTGCAAATCTATTTCCGTATTTTTGCAAAAATCTTGAAAGGGTGGAAGATGAAAATGCTTCGTATTTGCATAGGGATCTCTTTGTTGTCTATGCTGCTGTTGGTGAGTTGTAATCGTAAAAATGCCGAAATCGAAGAAGCGCAACGACGTACTGCCGACTCTATAGCTATCGTCCAAGCCAGAGCCGATAGCTTAATGCGTGTCACAGACAGCCTCAAACGCATAGAAATGGAACGAGAAAAGGCGCGTACTGCAGAAATAGAAGCCAAGCAACGGTTAAAATTCCACGTGATAAAAGGCAGCTTCGTCTACCAAAATAATGCAGACCGTTTCCTAGATTTACAGCAACGCTCCTATCCCGAAGCTAAGCAGTTTGTAGCACCCAACGGATTCAAACTCGTATCTATTGCAGATTTCGGCTCCATGGACGAAGCCGTCGCTTACATAAACCGAAACGGTGGATCTGATCTGTGGGTATTCGAAGAGGGAGGTCCCTACAATACCAGTTCTTGGATTAATTCGGATCGTTCGTCCTCTTCCTCCGCGCCTTCTAGTACCTCTAAAGGGACTATTTCCGACGATAGCGACATCGTTGTCTTCTAGCAACTTTTTCAAAACCTCCGCGCAGACATGCGGAAAAGATGGGCTATCCTACTGCGATTTGCCCTCTTTTGGTTAGGATTGCAGCTTTTCTTGCGCACAATCTTTCTCCTCTATCAAAAAGGAGGAGGGCTTTCTTGTGGTCTGAAAAAATCAACCCTCGCGTGTTGGTATGCACTCCCCATGGATCTTTCGCTTATGGGGTATGTTTTTCTCCCACTCCTTTTACTTTGGGCACTTTCCCTACTAATTACAACATTACAACAGAAACGACGCCACGCTCATAAAATACAGATCCCCTACGAACGACGATTCGTCCTCTTCTTCAGTTTTCTGATCTCGTTCTTATGTATCCTTATTGCCGTAACCGATTTAGAAATTTACCGCAATTGGCACACGCATCTGGATCTAACGCCGTTGCTCTATCTCGACCATCCTAGCGAGTCATTAAGCTCCACGCCGTGGCTACTCATTACACTACTACTGCTACTAATCGCACTACTGGCACTAGCATCATACTACTTACACACTCGCTGGATTTGGCGAAAAGATACCCGCCTCAGTACCCCCCGTTGGTATATGCCATTAACACTCCTACTAGTTGCGCTACTACAGATCCTCCCCATACGTGGCGGTATCGATGTTGCTACTATGAATGTAAGCCGTGTAGCCTTTTCTGCCGATGCGTATGCCAACCACGTTGCCATAAACCCCGCGTGGAACTTTATGCACGAGCTCCTACAAGCTCAATACGCACACACCAATTACCAACCTTTCTTGGCAAAAAACGAGGTAAACGAGCGCTTTAATGCCCTTACAACGCGCGATTCTGTCTTCCCCCACTTTCTACGTACCCAACACCCGAATATTATCCTACTCCTGATGGAAAGCCAGTCGGCAAAATTTTCCAAACTACTCGGACAGGACTCCTGTATGCCTAATTTCGATTCGCTCGCTGCGCACGGTATCCTATTTTCGCGCGTCTATGCTGCAAGTACACGGAGTGATAAAGGGTTCGTTGCTACACTAGCAGGATATCCTGCACAGGGGAAGAAATCCATCATTAAATTCCCACGCAAGCTCGAACAATTGGCATTTTTCCCGAATGTGCTCGATTCGGTTGGTTACCAGAGTACAGCCTTTTACTACGGCGGTAATTCCGATTTTATGAATTTCAAGACATGTGCCTACCTAGCGGGTTTCCGACGTGTTGTAGATCAGAGTAACTTCCCATCACAACTCCGAGGTAGTAAATGGGGGGTACACGATCAGTATGTATACTCTCGCCTCCTCACCGAATGCGATTCGGCAAAAGCGCCTTTCTGTAAAATGTTCTTCACCCTATCCAACCACGAACCTTTCGATCTGCCCAACCAACCTCCCAATTATACCGATAGCGAAGAAATGCGCATGCGCCGTACCGCTCGGTATGCAGATAGTTGCCTCGGGAGCTTTGTACGAGAAGCTTCGCAGCGCCCTTGGTGGGATTCTACACTAATGATCATCCTCGCCGACCACGGTCACCGTTGGCCCGGAAATTCCAGCAACGAGGATCCACGCCGCTACCACATCCCTATGCTATGGTTGGGCGGTGCGCTGAAACCAGATTCCGACACTGTTATAACTACCATCACCTCGCAGTACGATCTTCCCGCCTTACTCCTAGCGCAACTCGATCTTAATAGCTCGCAATTCCCCTTTTCGCAGAATACACTAGTCCGCAGCAGCTCACCTGACCATCCGCACGGTGTCATGGTCATCTACAACGACGGATTCGGCTGGTTTACCGATTCTGCCAGCTTTATCTACGACTTCGACGCCGCGCGCCTCCTCTACCAAACGCCACAACTTCCTGAAAATATCCAACACGACGGAGAAGCTTTTTTCCAACAACACCATACACACTACCGAAATCTCTGATACTTAAACGCTAAAACGGCTACAATATGAAAACTCGTAGCACCAAACACCCCTTTTGATACAAAACAACTAGGGCGCAGCAGTTCTTTTACTTACCAAATCATAAATATGGCGTACCTTTGGGTATTCCTTGCGACAATAAGAGAAAAAAATTGACTAATATAAAGGAGATGGATGCTTCAAAGCGAACATTGAATTTAGAGGAGGTCGTAATCCGATTCTCCGGAGACTCGGGCGACGGCATGCAACTCACCGGAACGCTATTTTCGGATACTTCCGCACTCTTAGGAAATGGAGTGAGTACCTTCCCAGATTATCCTGCGGAAATCCGTGCACCACAAGGCTCGATCGGTGGCGTATCTGGCTTCCAAGTACACATCGGTAGCCAACCCGTGGCAACTCCGGGCGACTACTGCGACGTCTTGGTTGCGATGAATCCTGCAGCACTAAAAGCCAATGCGAAGTGGATGAAAGTAGGTGGTACTATCCTCATCGATACCGACACTTTCGTGGCGAAATGGCTCGAAAAAGCAGGTTTCAAAACCGAAGACCCGATCGCAGAGCTAAATCTTAGCGATTACAACGTACTCTATTGCCCAATTACCGATCTTACCAAGAAAAGCTTGGAAAATTCCGGTCTGGACGCAAAAGCTATCGTACGCTGTAAAAACATGTTCGCACTCGGGATGCTCTTCTATATGTTCGACAGACCGATGGGGCATGCTGAAAAATACTTCGAACAGAAGTTCAAGAAGAAGCCTGAGCTTATCGAAGCAAACAAAAAAGTCCTAACCGACGGTTACAACTACGCTGCAAACGTACAAGCCGTTGCCAATACCTACGAGGTACCCAAAGCACCCGTTACGCAAAAGGGTCTCTACCGAAACATTAACGGAAATACCGCCACAGCGTGGGGATTTATGGCTGCTGCCGAAAAATCGGGGCGACCACTTTTTTGCGGCTCCTACCCCATTACACCAGCAACCGACATCCTCGTCGAACTCGCCAAAAGAAAAGAGCTCGGAGTTAAAACCCTACAAGCAGAAGACGAGATAGCCGGTATCTGTACCTCGATTGGTGCAGCCTTTGCAGGTAATTTTGCTATCACAACAACCTCTGGTCCCGGGCTCTCCCTTAAGAGCGAAGCTCTCGGTCTGGCGGTAATGACCGAACTCCCTCTCGTTATCGTCGATGTACAACGTGGCGGTCCCTCTACAGGACTTCCGACAAAAACAGAGCAATCCGACCTCATGCAAGCACTCTGGGGACGGAACGGCGAATGCCCGCTAGTGGTTGTTGCTGCAAAAAGTCCCAGCGATTGCTTCGATATGGCTTTCATGGCTAGTAAAATCGCTCTCGAACGTATGACACCTGTGATTCTCTTAACCGACGGATTTATTGCCAACGGATCGCAACCATGGCGTATACCCGCTATGAAGGACTACCCAGAAATCCACCCACCTATAGCATCGCCACACCCCGACGGAGACCGATTCATGCCATATAAACGCAACGAAAACTTCGCGCGCGAGTGGGCCTTCCCTGGCACCCTCGGACTCGAACACCGAATCGGTGGACTCGAGAAAGATGCTATGAAAGGTTCTGTATCGCACGACCCACAAAATCACCAAATCATGACGGAGCTGCGCGCTAAAAAAGTAGCCACCGTGCAAAACATGATCCCCGAACAAACCCTCCTAGGCGATACCACTGGCGACCTCCTACTCATAAGCTGGGGCGGTACCTACGGGCATACCATGACAGCCGTAAAAGAACTACAAGCACAAGGGAAAAAAGTATCTCTCTGCCACATATCCTACATCAACCCGCTTCCCAAGAATTTACCCGAACTCTTCAAGGGCTTCAAACAATTGCTCGTAGCCGAGCTCAATATGGGGCAAATGGCTAACTACCTTCGAATGACACTACCAACATTCGAATACCAACAGTACAACAAAGTTATGGGACAACCATTTACAGTACACGAATTAGTGCAACACATCCAATCCAAATTGTCTTAGAACTCCGGAGGACATTCCTATGAGCGATTGTAAATATTCCGTTAACGATTTCAAGAGCGATCAAGAAGTTAGATGGTGTCCCGGATGTGGCGACCACGCCATCCTCGCCTCTGTACAAAAAGCCATGCCGCTGGTTGCCGAACAATTAGGCTACGAAAAAGAGCGCTTTGTCGTTATCTCCGGCATTGGGTGCTCTAGCCGCTTCCCATACTATATGGATACTTTCGGCTTCCACTCCATACACGGACGTGCGACTGCTATCTCGACCGGTGTAAAAGTTGCCAACCCCACAATGAGCGTTTGGCAGGTAACCGGCGATGGCGATGCCTTGGCAATCGGCGGTAACCACTTTATTCACGCCGTACGCCGCAACATTGATATCAATATCCTCCTCTTCAACAACGAGATCTACGGGCTCACAAAAGGACAATACAGCCCCACTTCTAAGCTCGGAGCTATTACAAAAACTTCGCCCTACGGCACCGTCGAACAGCCTTTCCATCCCGGTGAGCTCGTACTCGGTGCGCACGGGAATTTCTTTGCACGTTCCCTCGACGTAGAACTTGCCCTATCAACCGATGTTATGGTTGCTGCCGCGAAACATGACGGAACCTCTGTAGTTGAAATTCTGCAAAACTGCGTCATTTTCAACAACGGTACGCACTCCAACGTTACCGACAAACTCACCCGTGCCGATCGCGTTATCTACCTGAAACATGGCGAACCTATGATCTTCGGGAAAAATCAAGATAAAGGACTGATCCTCGACGGTTTCCGCCTCCGTGCTGTAGAGTTAGGGAAAGACGGTTACAACGAAAAGAATATCCTAATACACGACGCACAAGAACCTAAATTCGGAATGCACATGCTGCTGGTTGGGATGCATTACCCCGACTTGCCCGTCGCGCTTGGTGTTATTCGTGATGTCCCAGCACCAACCTACGATGCTCTGGTACGCGACCAGATTACAGACGTCCAAAAAGCAGCTAAAATACACTCCATGGACGAACTACTACGAAGTGGCGAAGTCTACGAACTCTAACCAACTTCGTCTGTTTTCCAACAAGCACATACAAAAGCGACAAGGTCTTAAAGACTTTGCCGCTTTTTTTATTTGCTGGCTTCCAATCACCAATGCACGAGTCTCGTTGCAGGGGATGCTAGCTTTTTCGTATCTTCGTAGTACAAAAGGAAGTCACTCGCGATGAACCAGCTAAGAGATTTACCCATCGGCGTACAAGATTTTGAGAAACTACGAAAACAAAATCTGCTCTATATAGATAAGACTCAGTATGTTGCCGACTTGCTACGTGGTAGCGTCTACTTCCTGAGTCGCCCGCGTCGTTTTGGGAAGAGTCTCTTCTTGTCTACTCTAGCTGCGTATTTCGAAGGAAAAAAAGAAATTTTTTCGGGACTCGCACTCGAACAAGCCGAACCAGCGCTCGCTGTTGCTCGAGGACGCGATGCATGGATCGAATACCCGGTCTTCTATCTCAACCTCAACGATAGCAACTACGAAGAACCTACAAGTCTCCCTATACTACTAAACGACCGACTTTGCAAATGGGAAGCTATATACGGCGCCGATGCCTCCGAACAGGATTACTATTCCAGATTTCGGGGGCTCATTCATCGCGCTTGTGTGCAAACCGGAAAAAAGGCTGTAATACTGGTCGATGAGTACGACAAACCACTTCTCGATACCATACACCTCCCCGAACTAAATGAGACGTTTCGAAGTATACTCCACGGTTTTTACTCCGTAATTAAAGGAAGTGATAGCGATCTGCGCTTCGTTTTCCTAACCGGCGTATCTCGTTTCGGCAAGCTGACTATCTTTAGCGGTCTCAACAACCTTGAAGATATCAGCATGGATCCGCACTATGCGGGAATTTGCGGTATTACGGAAACTGAGCTTGTTTCGAATTTTGCGCCCGAGATAGAAACACTTGCTGCTAAATTGGATCGCTCCTACGAGGATACACTTGCCGAACTCAAAAAACGCTATGACGGCTATCTGTTTGCTAGAGAAGGGGAACACGTTTACAATCCGTTTAGTCTACTCAATGTACTGAAAAAGAAAGAATTAGACGACTATTGGTATGCTACAGGGACGCCCACTTTTTTGGTTAAGTATCTGCAACATATAAACTTCTTTTTGCCAGAGTTGGACGGAGATGTAGTGATGAGTAAAGAGGACTTGCAAGTGAGCCCACTGGAGGCAGATACTCCACTTCCGATCCTTTTCCAAGCAGGGTATCTGACCATTAAAGAATACATAACAGATGGGAATGTCTATATGCTCGGTTTCCCAAACGAAGAAGTGCGGTACGGTTTTTTGAGAAATCTTCTACAAGGCTATTCATCGGTAGTAAAAAGTTCTGGCGCTTCGATCGCTGCTTTCCTTCGCGAGATACGTGCCGGAGATATCGATGCCTTTATAACTCACTTAAAATCAATCATAGGCGGCATCCCCTACAATACCATAAAAGAGGGCGAGACATACCACGAGCGCGATGGCGAGGTTGCAGTCTATTTAGTCTTTTCGCTTATGGGGCAGTTCACCCAAACGGAAGTACATTGTCCTGGCGGGCGTGCCGATACTGTGGTACATACTGCCGACGCTATCTACATTTTTGAATTCAAAGTGAAGGGAACAGGAACTACAGACGAAGCCCTCGCACAAATCGCAGAACGAGGCTATGCAGCGCGTTATCTTTCTGAGCAAAAAAAGATCGTTTGCATCGGCGTAACCTTTGACCCCGAAACAAGAAATATCGGTGAGTGGGCGGTAAAACCACTATAGCGCCATACTTTTCAACTATACATCGCATTCGCAGCGCCTCCCCCTAAAAATATCCCAAATTCAAGATCAAATTCAAGTAATAAATGCAACGCTAGGAGAAAAATACACAAGTGCAAAAAAAATCCAGAGGAAAAGAAGAAAACTTCCTCCTTCCCTCTGGCTGAGTTAAAAAGTGTATATCTTCGGCTTCCGTCCAAAAAAGTAAAAGATGGCACATTTAACCCTAGAGCAAAGATACGCAATTCAATACTTACGAAACGAAGGTCTCACGCAGAGTGCTATTGCAGAGAAAATTGGAAAAGATAAATCGGTTATCTCGCGAGAGATAAGACGTAACTGCGATATGCGTAATGGGGCATATCGGGCAGATTTAGCTCATCGTAAATATCAGGAGCGTTTAGAACAAAAACCTAAATCTCACAAATTTACGGAACAGATAAAGGAGACCATACACCGCTTTCTTGAAGAGGACTTTAGTCCCGAACAAATCGTTGGACGCTGTAAGCTCGAGGGAAAACCCTGCGTAAGTCATGAGCAGATTTACCAATATCTTTGGGAAGATAAACGACACAAAGGTAAGCTCTATCTACATTTGCGCCATAGAGGACGTAAGTATCGAAAGCGAGGTGCCGCCAAAGATTCACGCGGACGAATACCAGACACGATGAGCATCGATTTGCGCCCGCCTGAGGTGGAGCTTAAAAAACGGTTTGGTGATTTGGAGATGGATACCGTGGTTGGCAAAAAACACAAAGGCGCAATACTGACAATCAATGATCGGGTTACTAAATTATGCTGGATAAAACGACTCACGGGGCGCGAGGCTGAGCTGCTTAAAGCTGCAACGGTAGATATACTAACACCTATTAAAGACAAACTAAAGACGATCACGGTGGATAATGGAAAAGAATTTGCGGAGCATCTGGCTATCACAAAGGAACTTAATGTCCCGATTTATTTTGCTCACCCATACCACTCGTGGGAAAGAGGAGCAAACGAAGACATGAATGGGCTTATTCGACAATATCTACCGAAAGGCTCGTCATTTGAGAATCTAACAGAAGAGAGGGTGTTATATATACAAGAAGAACTCAATTATCGTCCCCGAAAAATGCTCGGTTACTCAACTCCGAAAGAATATGCATTTATTAACTTTGGCATTAAAATTTGAGGTTTAACACGACGGTTGCATTTGTGACTTGAATCCAGCTATAAAAAAAACGCCCCATCAACATCCAAACGATATTGATAGGGCGTATACAACCTTCTCTTTACGAAACGAGCAACTAAACTTTTTTCAGCTTTCTAGCTTGCATCGTATTAAGCATCAATGCAAGAATCGTCATCGGTCCCACGCCGCCCGGTACAGGGGTTATATAACTACACTTAGGCGCAACAGACTCAAAATCGACGTCGCCGTGTAACTCCCAGCCCCGTGCATTTTTTGAGGTTTCTACTCGATTGATACCAACATCTATTACTACCGCACCCTCTTTCACCATCTCCGCTTTCACAAAATCGGCTTTCCCCATAGCCACTATAAGGATATCGCCCGTACGAAGCACTTCCGTCAGATTTTTTGTCTTACTATGACAGACAGTTACAGTACAGTCGCCAGGTTCGCCTTTCTGTAGCAACATATTCGCAATAGGCAACCCGACAATATGACTACGCCCCAGTACCACAACATGCTTCCCACGAGTAGGAATTTTGTAATAAGCCAATAACTTTACAATACCATAAGGCGTGGCAGGAAAATAGCAGGGTTGCCCCAACAGTAAATGCCCTAGATTTACCGGGTGGAAGCCATCTACATCCTTCTCTGGCGCGATATACTGTGTTACTCGCTCCTCGTTAATGTGAGCCGGAAGTGGCAACTGAACAATAACTCCGTCAATATCCGGATCTTGATTAATCTTATCTATAGCACCCAAAAGCTCTGCCTCGGTAACTTCCGACGGATAGCGCCAAATACTCGAGCGAAAACCTAACTCCGCACATTTTTTTTCTTTGTTACGTACATAGGTCTCGCTTGCAGGATTATTGCCCACCAGAATAGCAACAAGATGTGGTACCCGTTCACCACGTTTTACAAAAGCCTCTACCTCTGCTTTTAACTCAGCAGATAGCAAAGCGGCTACTTTTTTTCCATCCAAAATTTCCATATCAGTATCTCCTGAACTGCTTTACACCACAAAGATAATAGCTACTAATTTTGAAAGATATACGTGCAACGAAACTCTCCAAATAATTGCGACAGAAAATCTTACAACAAAATTTGGTGGTTTCAAAAAGACGCACTACCTTTGCGGTGCTTTCGATTTCGAGAGCGAGCGCTGTTTTGCTAATTCCTCATTAGCTCAGTTGGTTAGAGCACCTGACTGTTAATCAGGGGGTCCTAGGTTCAAGTCCTAGATGGGGAGCGCGTTTATGTTTACTATTCCTTACGGGGTCACTTTGTGCATGGTGACCCTTTTTTGTATCCAAAGAAATCTTCCCCACAAACCCGCATTACAAGTCGTCTGTTCATCCCCCAGCAAGAGTTCACGCCATCAAGAACTTATACGCATACACCTTCGGTACAATCTGCAGACGGAGCATCTCCATAGCTTCTTTTAAAGTGCTTAGCAGTTGGTTGTAACTTTCGTCGGAGCTTTTAGCATTCATTTTTCCTTTGTTGTTGTTGCGTCCTTGAAAACACTCACGAATGTCGTAGTACGAGGCTTTGGGTTGGCATTGGGCTGTGCATGGGTAGTAGAGCCAAAGTTCTCTACCTGGGAGTATTGCACAGTAAACCCAACTGGCAAGGGTTTACTTGGGACTTTCAAATACTGCTTAATAAACTCTCGCAGCTCCTTCTCATGCGCATTATACCGAAAGACATAGGCGGTTCGATCCAAAACATCGCGTACAACGCCGTATAACAACCCAAATTCGCGCGAAGAGTCATCAGAGGGATATAACACATACCAGTTGAAGTCGTTACGCGTCAGAAACGGCAATATTTCGCGATAGGGAAGGAATGCGATTTTCTCGGCATCGAATGCAGCGAGAAATGGTGGCGGCAGATAGGTATCGAAAGTGCGGGCTCGTCCGATGGTAAGGATTAGCTGTACCAACGGTTTGTAAATGTCTGCTACAGTGCTGCGCTTGGCTTCTGCCCAGAGGATGGAAACAATATCTTTATTTTCTGGAAGGGTGTTTCGCGAAACACCAGCAAACACACGTTTTGTGGGTTTTTGAACAACGCAGAAGTCGTTTTTTCCGATGCGGGTATTGCAATCAAATTGCGAGAAAAAAAGCTTCAGCAATTCTAAGTTTTAGCTTTTCCTCTTGTAAAGTATTGTAAACCACAATAATACAGTAACAAGTCAAGAACTCATAGAAACAAAAATACATAAATTAGCACCGGAAATGGCTACAGAGCCTTTTCAATTTCAATAACCAACATTTTTTTTATCATGTTTATTACCAAATGTTTTCATGAACGTGTCTTCTGTTTCAAGCATTGGAGACATACCCAATTCTCGGTATTCTTTTCCATCGGAAAAGCTATACGTATCGGCGTATTACCCCTTGTATATCTAATTCTCACCTTCGGACAACATGCCTTTGCACAAGCAGATTCGACCATCGAGCAATACCACCAAGGCATCGACTCCGTATTGATCCGTACCGTACGACAGCACGCTCTAACACAAATTCCTAGAAGCTCCGTACAGAAACTCACAGCAGCGCAACTCCAACAAACAGGAAAACACTCCGTACAAGATGCCCTAGACTTCCTACCCGGAGTTGACATTCGCCAACGCGGTCCACTAGGCATACAAGCAGATCTTGCTATACGTGGAGGTAGTTTCGATCAAGTACTCGTCCTCATAGACGGTATAGACGTTACCGATGCACAAACCGGACACCACTCCCTCGCGATACCCATCAGACCCGAAGCCCTACTACGACTCGAACTCCTCTCCTCGCCCGGTGCTAGAATCTACAGCCCGGGAGCCTATGCAGGCGCCATTAATCTTGTGCCCAAAAAAGCAGACTCTACCCATTTCTTACTAAGTACCCAACTGGGGCAGTATGCGCTGAAGGATATCTTCGCTGGTTTCGCGCACCGCACCGGACGTGTGGCACTTACAGCTTATGCTGCTGGAAGTTCTACCGACGGATTTACGACCAATACCGACCACACACTCTACAACGGCTACATAGCCTCGCAAATCGATATCCCAAACGGACAACTACGCCTACAAATGGCGCACCTCGGAAAAGAATTCGGTGCACAAGCCTACTACACTCCCCTCTATCCCGAACAGTACGAAGCCGTTAAAACCTCACTAGCTACACTCGCCTACTTAGGATATGCCAACCTCTGGAACTGGGAAGCAAGCATCGGCTACCGACACCTTACCGACCGCTTTCAACTCTTTCGCTACAATGCGCCCCAGTGGTACAAAGGACATAACTACCACCAAACACAACTCCTTACAGCAAGACTACGAGTCGATTACACCACGCGCTACTCGCGGACACAACTCGCCATTATGGCGCGCTACGACAATATTCTGAGCACGCAACTCGGTCATAAACAAAAAGAAGCACAAAAAATACCGGGCGTCACATCGCAAAAATACACACACCTCGGCGAACGTACCAACCTAACCGCCACCCTAGAAGAAACCCTAACCTTCGGAAAACTTACCCTAACCCTTGGAGGGATGACATCGTACAATTCCTCCTACCGATTCGTTTATGCTTACGGTGGAGATATAAACTATGCTATTGCACCCACACTTTCTACAAACCTAGCTATCAATAGCGCGTACCGGCTCCCTACGTTTACCGATCTCTACTACAATTCTCCAACCCGTGCCGGAAACGAACACCTACGCCCAGAAGAGGCTATTACTTTCGAAGGCGGATTCCGATTTCAGTCTCAACAAATTCCCCTACAAGCTAATTTTACGGTCTTCTTTCGTAAAGGACACAACATCATCGATTGGGTACAAGAGACACCCAACAACCCCGTCTGGAATGCACAGAATCATCATTCCCTCTCGACACTAGGCGGAGAATTCTCTGCCGAATACGCACCAAAATTCAGTTTCCTACACCATATCGGGATCGCTTATGCCTATAGCCAACACCTCGACAAACAAAAGGAAAGTCGTGCAGCATCCTATGCTCTCGACAATCTCAAACACCTGCTAACACTACGTGCCGCTATCCCGTGTACCCGTTGGATAACCTTCACTCCCGCACTGCGTTATGCCCAACGTGCGGGGAGTTATCCCGACCTTACAGCCAAACAACCCATCGCCTACCCTGCCAATATCTGTATAGATCTGCGTACGAGCTTACACATCGCCGCATTCGACTTCTTTCTCGAAGCTAACAATCTTCTCGATGCACAACGCATCGACCTAGGTAATGTACCACTCCCCGGACGATGGCTACTAGGCGGTATGCAATACAACATTAATTGGTAAAAAGTGAGCAACTAGCTCCTGAAGCTCTCTTTTTCTCAACCTCTTCAATTTATTCGCTACGAGTCCGCTGCGATCTGGATGCATAGAAGGTAAGGTCTAAAACAACATTTACACCTCTGCCCGGAATTTCAGCTCTGCTGCAATGGTAGCGCAAATGCGTAAGTACCAACGGACGTCGTCGTAGTTTAGGGTGCGACCGATGCGCTTCTGCAACCACAAGCGAGCTGGCTGGTAGGCGCCCACGTAGTGATCCCAAACGGCAAGAGGAACGTGAGCGAAGTACTGAGTATCGTTGATCCAGAGACGTTGCGCAGATTCGTCATAGCGAACGCACTCTACTAGGTTGGAGCCTGCGATATCGAAGGTAGCGACTGGGGGGAGGGCTAGGGTTTCGTCCATCAGATGGAGACGGCGTAACCAAGCCCCACGCTCAACAAAGCACTGATATTCTGCCTTGTCCTTGGGGTACGGGATGCGCGGGTATTCTATCTTGAGGAATTCGAAGTACTTGGTGCGGTACTCTGAGTCGTGGAGGACACCGTAAACGTAGTCAAAGACATCTTCGCCGTTTACAGATTCTCCTATGGCTTCGCTTATTTTAGCTAGGATTTCTGGGCGCATATTGAGTTCAAGAGGGATAGGTTCTCCGCTGCGCGTCTTACCTGCTGCAATTTCTGCTGGTGTGTAGTCCCAATCGGCGGGGAATTTGTAAAGGGGGAAGAGATAGCTACCATCGCAAACACTAGCTTTATCGGAAAGGTATGAGGCAACAAAACAATGACGAAAACTGCTTTCGCGCACTAAACGTGTGGTGCACAGTACTTTATTTTTTGGATGCAGTACTCCTCCTAGCGTCTTGAAGCACGGATAGGCAAATAAACCTTTAGTCTTGCCTGTATAGGGGACGTAACGATCATCGAATGGGCGATAGGTATAACGAACAAATGCCACATCCTTAGCATGAGTTTGCACATCTGCTATTACGCTTCTCACTTGCCAGTCTCGACTGTCTGTTCCAGTTCGATACAATTCTCGAAATTGTTCTGTCGTAAGTTTTTGTGCGGCTGCAAATAGGGCCTCTGCCTCGCAACGTTGGAAGTTCACTACCACACAATCGCGCTTTGATAATGGTCCTAACGCTGCAATTTCAAACAGTTCGGTCAATGAAAAACCTTTTCGATAGCTTTCTTCTAACGAGAAATCCTTTGGCACAAAGAAATAATACGGCGCTACAGGGGCTAATATTTGCCATTCTTCGCTTGTTAACCGGGACTCCTGCAAGGCAGCAAACTTCTCTTTCCTACTTCCGTACAATTCGGCATAATGCAGTGAGGCGCATGTATCCGTATGCTCCTTATACCTCACCAGTAGCATAATCCCCACTCCCGCTTGGATATCAAAAACATTTTCATCCTTCCCGCCCGCTGGTGTCTTCTCACGCATACGGCTATTGCCATGCAGGTTTAAGATATAAACATTATCAAAGTTCCTGAGCAGCTCCTCGCGCATCCGTCTGTGCACAGCGCCATCCAAAAAGCTGTTGTTGATAATGAACGCCACAACACCCTCACCCGTACGTTCTATCTGCCATTGCGCGTAACGAATAAACTTGATATAGTCGTCCGAAAGCGGTTGGATATTCTGTTCGTCAAGCCCCGTCTTGTAAGACTGTACTAGCCGCTCTATCCACTCGCTTTTGTTCTTACTGCCACGACTGTAGGGCGGATTGCCCAGCATAACCAGCACGCGCATATCCTGTTTCAGCTGACTTACCGCCTGTGCCTCTTGGTCTATGGGCGAGAAAAGATTACCGTCAAAATGCGAGTCCTCAAGAGTGTTGGTGAGGTAGATGCCATAGCGAGACTCGCCGAGGGCAGTTGCGCCGGTTTCGCGAAAAACATACTCTAAGTTCAGGTGAGCCATCGCGTAAGGTGCCATCAGAATCTCGTAGCCATGCAGGCGCGGAAGGAGATGGTCGCGGACATAGTCGTTCCACACACCCTGCTGCCCCTCGAACTTACTGTAAATCTTGCGCACAACTTCCACAAGGAATGTTCCCGTTCCCGTGGCTGGGTCTAGAATCTGCAACCTATGCGTGCCGTCCAACGCTTGGCTATAGTCCGCCAAACCTTCCTTTAACCCGAACTCTTTTTGCAATAGAGCATCGACAGCGCGAACAATGAAAGAGACTACCGGCGCAGGCGTATAGTAAACTCCGCGAGCTTTGCGCCGCTCAGGGTTGTAGGCTGTTAGGAAATCCTCGTAGAAGAGCATGACAGGATCGCGCTCCGCCTTGTTGGCATCGAGAAGTGATCGCACGTCGGTTGCAGCAAAAACGCCCACAAGATCGTCAATAATCCACGCCACGCGGACATCGAGATCGTACACACCCAAACGCTGAAAAAGTTTGCGCAAGAAAGGGTTGCTTTGGGGAATTAACTTCGCAGCAGCTTCGCGAGTAAAAAGTTCCGTATCAGAAGCATGGTACCGTGCTGCAAACAAGCCGTAAACAAGGGTTTGAGCGTACCAGTCGGCAAACTCTGTGGGAGAAACATCGCTACGCAAAACCTCTTTCATCCTCGCGATTTGTTGAAGGAGCTCCTGTGCCGCTTCGCTCTTTGCATCTGTAAGGATCGCTGCGATAGATCGTGCCAACAGTTGCGCCTTGCCCGCCATCAGCAGTGCCAAGCGCTTAGGAGAGGATATGGGCGAGGGTTGTGCATCGCGAAGGTGTGACACCAGTTCTTCAAACCGTACCTCGGCATCTGGGATCAGGATGAGGCGATCGCCATCCTGTTCAGCTACCCGCACTTCGCAAACACACTCGCCATCTTGGTAGAGCAAAAAGCGCAGAAAATCTGTAAAGACCACACACTCGAGCCCTTGTTTGTAGCGATCGAACTGCTCTTTATTCTGCTTGGTGCCGCGGAGATCGGCGTCGCCGATGTCCTTAGTTTCGAAGTAGGCGACGGGGATATGCTCTTTGTTAAGCAGCACAATATCGGGGGCGCCGCACTCGATGCGCTTGGGCTCGTTGATTATACGGAAACGGTTAAGCTCTGGCAAAGAAGAGAGTAACTCTACCAAGGCTGGGCGCAGGCTGTGCTCCGTAGTAACCCCCGTTTTGTATTCTTGCGCGAGGCGTTTCAGGTAGTTTTGTAAAGGCGTAGCAGCCATTGGGAACACGATTTTGCTCTAAAGGCAAAGGTAGGGAGATTGGGCGTAGGTAGGCAACCAAAAATTCAGAATACAGGCGAATTAGCGTTGTATTTTACAAGCCCCAGATCCCGAATCCTCACAAGCAACGCCGCAGTTGGTGTATTATGACACGCCACGCACTTTTTCACTAAAAAACACTATCAACCTATCTGTTCATAGCTCTAAAATTACCTATACATTTGTACAATAAATTTCGTACGGAAAATGCCGATCGCACAAAAAGTAATGCTCATCATTCTAGATGGTTGGGGAGATGGAGACGGCTCACACTCCGATGCCATTGCCTCTACCTTTACGCCACAGCTAGATGCCCTTCGCAAACAATACCCTGTAGCACATCTCACAACTTGCGGCGAGGATGTCGGATTGCCAAACGGACAAATGGGAAATTCCGAAGTCGGGCACCTAAACATCGGAGCAGGGCGAGTGGTATATCAAGACCTCTTACGTATTAACCGCGAGATAGACTCCACCGCCATCGACCACAACCCCGTACTGTGCAACCTTATCGACTACGCACTACAGCACCAAAAGCCGATCCATTTCCTAGGTCTCCTCTCCGACGGTGGCGTACATGCCCTCGATAAGCATCTCTACAAACTCTGCGATATGGCGGAGAAAGCCAACGTCCCTGTATTTATTCACGCTTTTACCGACGGACGCGATACTGACCCAAAGAGCGGACTCGGCTTCCTCACCAACCTACAAAAACATATCGCTGGCACACGAGCTACCCTAGCAAGCGTTATAGGCAGATACTACGCAATGGATCGCGACAAACGTTGGGATCGTATCCGAGAAGCCTACGACCTTCTCCTACATGCCAAAGGCACCGCCTCACAGGATCTCCTTGCAAGCGTACAAGCATCCTACGACACCGGAGTTACCGACGAATTTATCAGACCCATCCTGAAAGTAGATGCCAACGGACAACCCATCGGACGCATACAGGAAGGCGACGTAGTTTTCTGCTTCAATTACCGTACCGATCGGCTACGCGAACTCACCATTGCGCTCACTCAGAAGGATATGCCAGAAGCCGGGATGCATACCCTACCACTACGCTACGCAACAATGACTCGCTACGACGAAACATTCCAAGGCATCGAAGTCGCTTACGACAAAGAAAACCTCCACAATACCATCGGCGAAACCATTGAAAAAATAGGCGGCACACAACTTCGTATCGCAGAAACCGAAAAATACGCTCACGTGACCTTCTTCTTCTCCGGTGGACGCGAAGAACCTTTCCAAGGCGAACACCGCATCCTAGTTCCGTCGCCCAAAGTAGCTACCTACGACCTCCAACCCCGTATGAGTGCCCTCGAGGTTACCGATAAGCTCCTCGCCGATGTCGACGCACAACAACCCGATTTTATCTGCCTAAACTTCGCTAATGGCGATATGGTCGGACACACGGGCGTTTATACTGCAATACAGGAAGCAGTACGTACCGTAGACGCTTGTGTCGGACTTATTGTCGCGCACTTACGCCCCCTAGGATACGAACTCGTTATTATCGCAGATCACGGCAATGCCGACTACGCTGTCAACAACGACGGGACGCCCAACACGGCACACTCCCTGAATCCGGTCCCTATCATCTTGGTTAGCGACCGTTTCAAAAAAATCGACAACGGCAGACTCGCCGACGTGGCGCCTACCATCCTCCGCATGATGCACGTCGAACAACCAAAAGAAATGACCGGAACTCCCCTCTGTCATGTCTAATTGCTGCAGCCTTATACAGATCGAAGATAAGATTATCGATCGCCGTATCCTGACCGACTGCTTCGCATGCGATCTTGCCATCTGTAAAGGAGCCTGTTGCAAAGCCGGTGAGAGTGGCGCGCCACTTACTGCACAAGAAATCGAAACTCTTGCTGAAATACTCCCCGCCCTCGACGGGATTCTACCTCCCGAACAAATACGCCTTTTGGACGAAAAGGATGTTGCCTACCGCGATATCGATGGCGACTGGGTAACAACCCTTGTAAACGGGCAAGAATGCGCCTTTTCGGTGCGCAACAACGACTGCTGTTATACCTGTGCCATAGAAACCGCTTACCTCCAAAAACACATCACCCGCAATTGCAAACCCATCTCTTGTAGTCTATACCCCATTCGTGTAAAACAATCCGGAGCATTTACCTTGCTCCGCTACGACATCTGGGATATCTGCACCCCCGCACAACAACGAGGCAAACGTGAGGACATCCACATCTACGAATTCTTACGTGCTCCCCTCACCCAAGCTTTTGGCGAAGACTTTTACACCATGCTCTGCGATGCGGCAATCCAACTCCAAGCAAAATAGAACACTTTGCCACTAGTATTACACGTTACTCCAGAAGTTTGTATTTCATCCACAACAATCTTTATTTTATAAAAGATTGTACTTTTGCATGGAAAAACTGTAATAGTGGTTATTAAAGATTGTTTCCGAAGGGTACTTAATCTACCAAGGATAGGGAATAGTATCAATAGGACATAAACGCAATGAAGGCACGATTTTTCTTTATCCTGAAAAGGAGTATTTTGTGCTCGTTAACTGGCAGAGTATACGCTTCAGATAAATGTTGCTACAACCAGCCCACACTGTATCTGCCGCTTATCCACAAACATAATCCTAAAAAACAGTAGTTTTGTGCCATGTTTTGTTTCAATGCACTCAATTCGCTCTTGTAACGGAAATCAAGACATCAAAATTCTAAATCGAGTCTTAAACGAAAGGAAAAAGTCATGAGAAAAGTGTTTTACGGTCTAATGGTCATTGCTATGGGTGCAATGGTCTTCGCAACTTCTTGCAGCAAAAGCGGACAACTCAAACTTGCTGTAGAAACTATGAGAAAAACTGCCGGCATGCCCACTACACAGAACGGTTTGGGCGTGGACGTGAAGTTTGACGAAGCTACCAACACGGTAGAGTATCTTTACGATGTACCTGCAGAAAAAGCTGAAGCTATCAAAATGGTAGCTGGCTTAAATGGGTATCGCGAAGCTTTCTTGTACGCACTCCAACAAGCCGGCGGGATGAGTGATCTTGCAAAACTTATCCTAGGTGCTGAAGGTTCGCTGAAATACACCTACAATTTCCCAGGCGACAGCCCCATCGTACTTGCTTACGGTAAGGAAGATTTGCAAAATCTCGCTGACGGAAAAGTTCCTGAAGCTGCATTCCCAACTCCTCCAGCTCCACAAGAGCCAGAAGCTGTTCCCGCTGAAGAGGCTATGGAAGGTGGTGAAGTAGCAGCTGAAGTAGAAGAATAGATTACAACAGCAAAGAGCGAAAAAAATTAAAAGACTGCTTTCCGTATTGCGGGGAGCAGTCTTTTTTTGCCGTCCAACCAAAAATAAACCTAACAAATTACCCACCATTGCCTACTTCAACCGACAAATAACACCGAAAAAAAAAACTACAAACGCTATTTTTCAAAAAAAAATCTACCAACGTAACAGTTTTATAATATATTTGCGTTTATATAGGTGATGAAGCACCTACATGAGTAGATTACACAAAAAGAGTAGCGAAGATGCGTTGTATCATCATAGACGATGACGCGGTGAGCCGCAGTATTTTATTGGAATATGTGAATCAGACCGACTTCTTGGTCTCGGTCGGCGAGTTCGAGTCGGCAATAGAAGCATTAAATTTTTTGAAGCGTGAGAGCGCCGTAGACCTCGTCTTTCTGGATGTAATGATGCCAAATATGGACGGATTCGAACTCCTCGATACCCTAGAGTCCGCCCCACAAATTATCCTTATTTCGGCATCAGATACCTATGCCGTGAAAGCTTTTGATTTCGGTGCGACCGACTACCTTCTGAAGCCTATCTCCTATGCTCGTTTCTTCAAAGGCGTCTCTAAAGCCTTGAAATGGATGCACCCAACAGGAAACGAAGGCGAGCTTTTCCTAAAAAAGAACTCCTCGCTCATTCGCGTTCCTTACAGCTCGATCCTCTGGGTAGAATCTATGGAGAATTACGTTAAGATTATTACCGATACCGAGCGCTTTACCCTACATTTCACCCTAAAGACCACCGAAGGGCAAATGCCTCCAAGTATGTTCCGACGTATACACCGATCGTATATTGTCAACCTAACGCGCATTCAGAGTATCGAAGACAATGCTGTTGTTATGGTGCAGGACGGAAAAAACGTTTCGCTACCCATCGGGAAGTCCTATCGCGACGGACTCATGGGTGCCCTGCGTTTTATGACCCTTAAATAGTAGAATCTCGCTTGTAATGGGCGTAAACTATCGTATGCAAGTCCGGCGTTTTTTCTTCGTCGGGCTTTTTTTCGTGCAGATACTATCCGCGGTAGTCAAAGCACAAAAGACCCCACCATGGTACGCGGATCCTGATGCTATACACTGGGCAGATTCTGTACTAAAAACCTTGGATCTGGAGGATCGTATTGCGCAATCTTTTATGGTCGTCTCATATGCTAAAGGGACGAAACAAGAAGGACAAACCGTACTGCGCCTGATAGAAAAGCAACATATCGGTGGCGTAATGTACCTCCAAGGGAGTCGCGATCGGATGAAAGAGCTTACACAAACCTATCAAGCCAAGACACAAGTCCCGTTACTTATGGCTATTGATGCGGAATGGGGCACCGATATGCGACTCAGTGACGGACGAGCTTACCCCAAAGCTATGGGGATTGCCGCAACAGCCAATCCATCACTTGCTTACCGTATGGGCGAGTTACTTGCCGAAGAACTACAAGAAATCGGACTACACATCAATTTTGCGCCTGTTGTCGATGTGCAACGTAACCCACGAAACCCTGTAATCGGTATCCGTGCTTTTTCGGACGACCCCGAAACCGTTACACAGATGGGCGCCGCTTATATGCTCGGGATGCAAGCTAACGGATTAATAGCGTGTGCTAAACACTTCCCCGGTCATGGCAATACATCAACCGACTCGCACCACGCGCTCCCCATTATTAACGAATCGTACCAACAACTAGCCACTTGCGATATCATCCCCTTTCAGTCGCTCATCACCCAAGGACTGGATATGGTTATGGTGGCACACATCGCACTTCCCGGGTTAGGACTACCACCCAACGAACCCGCCTCCCTACGCAAAGAGATTGTAACCTCGCTTCTACGCGATTCGCTACATTTCCAAGGGCTTATTTGCACAGATGCTCTGAATATGAAAGGCGCTACAGGCTCATTAAAAGCCGAAGAGGTCGCACTACAAGCCTATCTTGCCGGCAGCGATATCCTCCTCTGTCCCGAAAACGTAGCCGCTAGTATTAAGCACATCGCACGTGCTGTACAGAAAAAGAGACTATCTGCTACCGAGGTCGCTACACGAACCCGACGCATCCTCTTAGCAAAGTACTACGCTCTGCATGCACAAAAAAAACGACTCGCTACTTACCAAGCTAACAGTACATCTGAAAAACAAGCAACAGAACGACAACGCGACCTCTTGTCTACGCAAATGGCACAAGAAGCAGTTACTCTACTAAGAAACTCGAATGCTATCGTTCCCATCACGCACCTAGAGCAACACAAGATAGGTTATGTAAATTTCCTAACATCCAAACACGATAGTTTACTAGCTGGTATGCAACGCTTTGCAGAAGTGCGAGCAATACACCTAAATCCGAAGCTAAGCCTCGACGCACAAGTCGCAGCCGCTACAAAAAACAAAACACTCATCGTGATTGCCCTTAGTGCTACCGGTTACGCGCCCTCCAAGCACTTTGGTTTGAAAAATAGTGCCGTAAATTTCGCAAAAGCTTGTGCCAAACGTATCCCCACCATTCTCGTATTCATGGGTACGCCCTATGCTTTACCTCAACTTTTTCCCCTAGACGATTTCGCAGCAGTACTCCAAGCCTACGATACCTCCACTTTTACCCAAGATGCGCTCTCACAGGTGCTATTTGGCGCTCTACCTGCACAGGGCATCCTACCCGTCCATCTACCCCCAGATCTGAAGCGTGGAGACGGTTTAACTACCCAATCAGGGATCCGACTATCGTACCAAATGCCCGAAGCACACGGTGCCAACCCTTTTTTTATTGCACGCACCGACTCCCTAGCGCAACTCGGGATTGATAGCGCCGCCTACCCCGGAATACAAATACTAGCCTATCACAGGGGAGACGTCTTTTACCGTAAAAACTACGGACATACCACCTACTCTGCCTTTTCGCCTCCCGTAACCGATACAACGCTGTACGACTTAGCCTCCGTAACAAAGATTACCGCCACCACCCCGCTAGTTATGCGACTTGTTGAAAAAAAAAAGTTGCACTTAGATAGCACCATCGCCTGCTACCTGCCAGAATATAAAGACACCCCTATTGCCAAAATTACCTTGGCGCAGTTGCTTCTACACCGTGCCGGACTAAAAGCGTGGAAACCCTTCTATATCAAAACCCTCGAAGCTCTAAAACCCGGCGAAAGCATTATCGAGCGTACACAAAGTGCGGCATTCTCTATTTACATGGGAAAGAACCGCTACATGAACCAACTCTGTGCCCCATCGCCTTATTTCTATGCAGATACCCCATCCGACGCTTACTCCATCCCCGTAGCATACCATTTGTGGGGAAGACGCGGGATGCGCGATTCTATCTTACACGAAATTGCAACCACTCCCCTCGAAAAGAAAAAAGGCTACCGTTACAGCGACTGGGGCTTTATCCTCCTACAGCAAATTGTAGAACGTGTAGAAGCAACCTCTATCGAAACGCTCCTGCAACGCCACTACTGGAAACCACTCGGCATGTGGCGAACGAGCTTTACCCCTTGGAAATATGCCCTTCGGGAGGCATGTGCCCCCAGCGAGTTTGATCTTTTTTTTCGAAAAACAGAAGTAAAAGGGTATGTGCACGATATGGCAGCTGCTATGCTAGGAGGCGTTGCCGGACATGCCGGACTCTTCTCTACTGCCGACGACCTCGCCAAATACGCCGCACTCCTAATTCGTGGCGGTGAGTATGGCAAACTCCGCTACCTACTCCCCTTTACCATAGCCGATTTCTCGCAAACACCCCAAGGCTACAAAGATAACTACCGCGGCTACGGCTTCGATAAACCCAACCCCAAAAAACGTGGTACATATTACGTACCTGCTGCTTTATCCTTAAAAAGCTACGGGCACATCGGTTTTACAGGTACCATACTCTGGATTGACCCCGAGCAAGATTTCTTTGCCATCGTGCTCTCCAATCGTACTTACCCCGACTCGAACAACACGCGTATTAATTCCATGCGCCTCCGTGCTGCTATCATCGAAGCGCTGTACAAGAGTATTACGCAATAACCATGACTCGTACTAGCGGCTTATATCTCGAGGTCGCACTCCCCCTCCGCATCTTTCAGACCTACACCTATTCCGTGCCCGAAAATCTTACGCAGAACGTACACCTTGGTGTGCGCGTCATTGTGCCCGTACGCAAACAAAAGCATATGGGCATTATTCTGCGCATATATACGCAACGTCCGGATCTTGCGCGCATACTCGCTATTTTAGAAGTTCTCGATACGCAGCCCATCCTTACTAAGCAGCAACTCAATTTATGGCATTGGATGCAAGAATACTACCTTGCTGCCCCCTACGAGATCTTACACACGCTCCTACCCGCTGGTTTACGTCTTGAACGACGATCTATGGTTCTACCCTCACCCGTAGAAGACGCCCCAGAACTTAACGAGCCGCAAGCCACTCTCCTAGCCTATATCCGTGCTAAGCAGCACCCCTACATAGACGAATTGGAACAAAAGAACTGGGGGCGAGCTATCCATCGTTTACTTAAAGAATTACAAGAACTCGGACTCATCGAAGTACAAGATCGGCTTACAGAACGTGTACACCCAAAATATGTCCGCTACGTACGTCTCGCAGAAACGATTGCAAACCGCACCTCTGTCCTCGAAACTCTAGAGCGCTTACAAAAACAAAAGGCTCAGTTGCGAGCGCTTATGGCAATAATAGCACTCCTGCAAGCTAAGCAACTCCCGCTTAACGAGTGGCTCACAACCAAAAGTGTACAAGAAAAAGGCGAGGTTACAGCTGCAACGCTCGCTACTCTCGAAAAGAAGCATATCCTCGAAATTACCGAACGTGAGGAATCGCGAATCCCGACCTTCGCCCTAGAAGAGGAACGCGAATTTATACTCACACCCGAACAGCAAGAGGCTTACAATGCTATACAACATTCGATGGCACAACACCTCGTTACACTCCTGCACGGAGTTACGGGGAGTGGCAAAACAGAAATCTATATCCTGCTCATCCGTTCCGTCCTCGCACAAGGCAAACAGGTACTCTATTTATTGCCAGAGATTGCGCTCACCGAGTATATGATTGCCCGAATACGCGTACACTTCGGCGCCGAAGTCGTAGTATATCATAGCCAACTCTCCGAAGCACAACGAACCGAATTGTATATGCGTCTGCGCAACGACCCGAAAAGCATAAAACTTATCCTAGGAGTGCGTTCGTGTCTTTTTCTACCTTTTACAAACCTCGGACTTGTAATCGTAGACGAGGAACACGAAACCTCCTACAAACAGCAAAAAAACGCACCACACTACCACGGACGGGATATGGCTATCCTGCTTGCACAGTTGCATCACGCAAAAGTCCTTTTGGGCTCAGCAACGCCTTCTATCGAATCGTATACACATGCAAAAACAGGTAAGTATGGCTATGTGCACCTCGCCGGACGGTATGGCAATGCTCCGATGCCCATCTACGAATGCATCGACATGAAATTGGCGTACCAGCGTAAAGAATTTATCCAACATTTCTCCGACACACTCCTCGCCGCAATTCAGAAAACCGTCGAAAAAAACGAACAGGTTATCCTTTTCCAAAATCGCCGAGGCTACGCGCCACATACGGAATGCCCAAAATGTGGGTGGGTTGCCCGGTGCCCCAATTGCGATGTCAGTTTAACCTACCATCGCGCTACAGAACAACTCCGCTGCCACTATTGTGGTTATAGTCAGGCGATGTTAACCTCCTGCCCAGCTTGTGCTTCCTCCGAACCGCGACTTACAGGGCTCGGTACACAACGCGTCGAAGAAGAATTACAAGAAGCACTACCCGCCCTACGACTCGCGCGCTTGGATACCGACAGCACACAACGAAAAAATGCCGGGCAACAGATCCTAAATAACTTTGCTGCAGGTGAACTCGACCTCCTGATCGGCACCCAGATGGTCTCTAAAGGGCTTGATTTTAATTCTGTTACTCTGGTCGGAATCCTAAATGCCGATGCCTTACTCGCTTATTCCGATTTCCGAGCACACGAACATGCCTTTCAACTAATAAGCCAAGTGGGAGGACGTGCAGGAAGACGCCACACGCAAGGACGTGTACTCATCCAAACTAAATACCCCGAACTACCCATCTTTCAGTGGATTCAGGACAACAATTACGACGCACTGTACCAGAAAGAGTTAGCAGAACGACAAACAACGCACTACCCGCCCTACGTCCGTCTAATACGAATCTCACTAGCCTCTAAAAACGAAGAGTGCGTTGCACAAATGACCGAATCCCTATATAATCAACTCAAAAATGCACTGACTTGTCAGATCCTAGGACCGATACTACCACAAATAACCTTTATCGAGCGACGTTTTTTGCGCGAACTCCTTCTAAAATTACAGCGGCGCGATCTAACACGCAATAAGCAAATCCTCTACAAAGTCCTAACGGAGTTCCGAATACAAAACCCGAACCTCACCGTAACCGTAGACGTAGACCCTTACTTTTAATAGTACCACGCAGCGCTTCGTAGTTCGGCACTTTACTTGGGCTTACGTTCGGAAATTGAAATAATTCGCTCCTATCTTTTCCTTTTTCTTTCCTGCTCACGTTGCATCTCTTGGAGGCGCTGCATAAAGCCAGACGACTTCTTTTGCGGACGATTCGCATTTTGCTGCAAACGAGCCAGTAGCTTCTTCTCATCAACGGCAAAGCGAATCAGGTAGGTCTGTGCTATAGTTATGAGTGTCGCAAGGAAATAGTAGTAACTTAAGCCTGCCGAATAGTCGTTGAACCAGAAAAGCATCATGATCGGCATCATATAAAGCATCATAAACTTCATGCCGGGCATCTGTGCGTTGGAACTGCCCGTGAGCTTGTAGTTCATCTGCGAGGAGATAAACAGCGCCGCCGCCATAAGCAGAGTAAACAAACTTACATGATTACCGTAAAACGGGATCGAAAACGGTAGATTCACGATCGCATCATAGCTCGATAGGTCGTCTGCCCACAAAAAGCTCTCCTGACGCAATTCGAACGATGCCGGAAAGAAGCGGAACATAGCAATAAGGATCGGGAATTGTATCAGAATCGGCAAACAACCCCCTAGCGGATTCGCACCGGCACGCTTGTAAAGCTCCATAGTAGCTTGCCCACGTTTGGTAGCATCCTCCTTGCGCGAATATTTCGCATTAATCTCGTCTACTTTGGGCTTGAGCAGACGCATCTTTGCTTGGCTGAGATAGGACTTAAAGGTAAGTGGGAAGATGATCACTTTAATCAGAATCGTTAGCAGCAGAATAATCAGTCCGTAGTTATTGATGTAGCGACTCAGCCAATAGAATACGTTAATAACAACATACTCGTTGATCCAACCTACCAACCAGCCTCCTAGCGGCACTACCTTCTCGTACGCATGTTCGTAAGAGGCTAACGTCTTGTAAAGGTTCGGCCCTAGGTAAAGCTCCATATCGTAAGTATCGTTCTTACCGCCCGTGAAAGGCAACATATAGGTACCCGCATAATCGCGCAAATAGCCCTCTTCTGTAGCACGCTCCACCTTCAAATCGGTTTGTTCGAAACCTTCGGGATAGCGCAATATAGACGAAAAGAATTGCTCCTTATAGGCAACCCATGCAATTTTGGTCGAAACCTTCTCCTCTACAATATCATCCGTCGGAGAAAGCTGTTCGTAATCGTCATTTTTGGTATAATAGGCTATTGTGGTGTATTCTAACTCTTTCTTAGCGCCTTTTTCTTGCTGGGGGGTACGCATAGTCCAGTGAAGATCCAAGTAGCGCGTAGAAGCCGCTAAATGCGCATCCATATTCACAAACCGAACTTGCCAAGCCAATGCATACGAACCATACGGCAACATATAACGATACTCCAAATAACCACCACCCGCAGGCAACCGGAATACCAACTGTGCTGTATCGCCGGCTTGTTGCGCTTGCAAACGATCCTCCCGCACGCATTCAAAAAGTTGAGTCACCGTCTCTACACGAGCTTGCGAGGTCAGAAAATGTAAACCCAGCTGATTTTTCGGTGCCTCCTTAAATAGGAAAAGCGAATCGCCATAATAGGTCTTGTAGCCACGGACTTGTACCGATCGCGGATAAGCTCCTAGGGTATTGAATGTTATAGCCAACTTGTCATTCTGTAATGTAATAGCCCGCTCTGTTTCTTTCACTTGGAACAAACTATCAGCTACCACAACTGTATCCTGACGTATAGAATCTTTTTGTGCTGCGGCTAGTTCGTCAGCTTTTCGTTGTGCTTCTTCCTGTTCTTGCACGCGTGCTAGCGAATCGCGTTGTGCTTCCAGACGTGCAACCTCCTCCGAACTCGGACGGTTGAGAAGCGAAAAGCCTAGTACTATCAAAAATATAACGACTAGACCGATGATGGTTTTCTTATCCATACAATCTGAAATTAGAAGCTAAAGAGCTGAGTAAACCTGTTGTAGTTATACCCAAAGCTCCTTATAATTTGTTTTTAACTCACTGATAACTTGCTGGTAATACCCCAATTATGCCTCGTTAGGCTGTTGCTTTTTATGTTCGAGAGCGGCAGCTATAAATGCCACAAATAACGGATGTGGCGCCACCACCGAACTTTGGTACTCCGGATGAAACTGCACCCCCACAAACCACGGATGCGACGGGATTTCTACAATTTCTACCAAGTTCGTATCCGGATTACGCCCCGTAGTAACCAGTCCGCACTCTTGCAATTGCGTTAGATACTGATCGTTAAATTCGTAACGGTGACGATGCCGTTCACGAATAGATAGTTTCCCATAGGCTGTAGCAGCTCGACTCCCCGGCATCAACTGGCAGGCATAGCCCCCTAGGCGCATCGTTCCACCCATTTCCGTAATACCTTTTTGCGCTTCCATAAGATCTATTACAGCAAAACGAGTAGCGCGATCCCACTCGCGAGAGGTTGCTTCCGGGATATTAGCCACATGGCGCGCAAATTCTATTACTGCACATTGCATGCCCAAGCAAATTCCAAAAAATGGGATGTCGTGCGTACGCGCATACCGTATCGCCTCCAGTTTTCCGGAAATGCCGCGGTGACCAAAGCCGGGAGCTACTAAAATACCGTCGTGCCCCGCCAAGAGCTCCTCACTATTTTCTTGCGTTAAACCATCGGATGCTATGGCACAAATTTCGACTTTTACACTGTTTGCCGCACCTGCATGTGTAAGCGATTCGTATATCGACTTATACGCATCGGGCAATGCAACATACTTCCCGACAAGGGCAATCTTAACCCGATCCTTCGGATGGTGAAAGCGATCTATAAAAGCACGCCAAGCCTCCAATTTCGGGTCTTCGCCTTCTGGTAACTCCAATTTAGCAAGCACCGAACGATCCAGACCTTCTGCCTTCATCATAAGCGGCACCTCGTAGATCGTTGGAACGTCGCGCGATTCTATCACATCCGCCGGTTTCACATTACAGAAGAGTGCAACCTTCGAACGCAGTTCCTTGCTCAGATCATATTCCGTACGCAGAACCAAGATATCGGGCTGAATACCATTCTCCAAAAGTTCCTTAACCGAATGTTGTGTAGGCTTAGTCTTCAACTCGCCAGATGCTGCCAAGTACGGAACCAATGTAAGATGAATAAAAACCGTGTTGTGCGCCCCTAGATCCCATTTTAATTGCCGAACCGACTCAATATACGGGAGCGACTCAATATCGCCCACAGTGCCGCCAATTTCAATAATTACGACGTCATACAGACCCTTTACTCCGAGCGAAAGGATGCGCCGCTTAATTTCGTCGGTTATATGTGGGATCACCTGTACGGTTTTCCCAAGATAATCGCCACGACGCTCTTTATTGATCACATGCTGATAAATCTGCCCGGTAGTTACACTATTAGCTCGAGTAGTAGGTAGATTCAAAAAACGCTCGTAGTGACCGAGGTCTAGGTCGGTCTCCGCGCCGTCGTCCGTTACAAAGCACTCGCCATGCTCATAAGGATTGAGTGTACCGGGATCTATATTAATATACGGGTCTAATTTCTGTATCGTAACCCGATAGCCTCTACTCTGAAGTAGTTTCCCTAACGAGGCCGAGATAATCCCCTTGCCCAGCGAAGATGCTACACCGCCTGTTACAAACACATATTTCGTATCACGAACGCCACTGTTGTGCTCGTGCGTCTGTCCACTCTCACTCATTATCCGAACCACTACCTAACCATTCGTAGCTTGCTGGTATCTTCCCAAGCGCAAGCTCAGCCCAAAAACTACTACGTACTACGCTCGTTTGCAGCAGCAAACCTTTACAGTGAGTCTTCACAAAAAACAAATAGCCTCGCCTCCCTCTCTGACTCAATTTACGCCTCTTTCGGCTCTGCCGTTTCTTTGGCTTCTTTTTCCTCTTTTGCTTTAGCACGCATAGCCTTGTCTAGCTCTTTAAGCTTGCTTTTACGCAGCTCTATATCCTCCTTCATGCTAGCTATTTTCTGCTCTTGTTGTTGAATTAGCGGATTAGCCGACGAGGAGCTCCGGAAGAACGACAGATTATTTTCCATCAGTGCGCACTCGCTTTCGAGCTGCTGAATCTGCTGACGCATCCTAGCACGTTCCCTTTGCCACTGATCTGCCGGAAGATCGCTTTGCGACATCTCGGTAAGTCGCGACTTGAAGGCATTTACCTGTTCCGAGCGACGATCTATCCCCAACGAGTTGTAGACTGCATTTAACAACTCGCGATAACGATGCTGAATGTCGTCTTTCTGTTTGAAGGAGACGTGCCCTATAGCAAACCAACGCGATTGCAAATCTTTAAGCCAATCTACCGCCGTAGCCACGTCGCCCTTGTGCTCTTCGTAAGTAGCCAATTCCTGCAAAATCGCCTCCTTAGCTGCGAGATTATCTTTCTCCTCCTGATTCCGATTCGATTGTGCTTGATCCCTATTCGTAAAGAAGTGATCCATTGCGCCACGGAAGGTTTCCCAGAGTTCGTCACGCCGTTTCCGAGGAGCAAAACCTACCGCTTGCCATTGCTTTTGTAGGTCGATCATCGCACGAGTCGTCGCACTCCAATCTGTACTTTCCTTCATAGCATCCGCCTGTGCACACAAATCCTGCAACTTCTGCAGATTATCTTTACCGACCTGACGCATCTGACGGTCGTAGGCTCTAAATCCTTCAAAAATTTGCGAGCATGCCGTTTGAAAACGTTCACGAACCTTACCTCCAATTCGTTCCGGAAGCCGAGCAAGTGCTTTCCACTCTTTTTGTAATTCCTTTACCTTGTCAGTAACCGAGCGCCAAGCTTGTAGAGTCGTATACTCCTCCTTGAGGAAGGCTTCTACTTGCTCGCAAAGTTGCGTTTGTTGCGCAAGTACCGCCTCGTTTTGTACTTTAAGATCTTCAAAAAACTTATGGTGTCGCGAATTGATTTCCGAGCTAGCTAACGAGAAGCGTTCCCAAATCTCATTACGTTTCTCGCGCATCTCAGGTCCTATCTCTTTCCACAACGAATGCAATTCTTGCAACTTTTGGAAAGCCTCGCGGACGTCTGGTATCTTTAACAAATCTTCTGCTTGCTCGCACAGACGCAACTTAGCTTCGAGGTTCTTCTTAAAGTCGAGATCGCGCAACTCGCGGTTAATCTGCAGATAATCGTAAAAACTACGTACCACATGCGAATAGGACTGGTAAAGATCCTCCTTGTCTGCCTGTGGGACAAGCCCTATCTGGTTCCACGCCTCTCGGAGGGCTTCGAATTCCTTAAACGTCTCACCCTTCACCTCTTCGCGCGTGGTGAGTTCTTCAATTTTCTTTATAATCTCTCGCTTCTTACGCAGATTCTCTTTACGTTCAGCCTCTACCTCTTCGGCATGCTTGCGTTTACGCTCTTTGTAAGATTGATATAGCGTATGGAAGCGTTGTTCTTCTTCCCGGAGAGGGAGCTCGAAAGTTTCCGTGCCGTGATCTGCAATAGCAGCCCATTCGTCCTGCGCACGTTTGCGAATCGTCTCCAATTGCGACTGAAAGAGCGTTTGTATCAGTGCTACACGGTTGCGCGTTTGCTCATTAAGCTCATCCTTCACCACAAGCTCTAGGATGGATAAGAGTTCGGGGATGGTACGTTCGGAATAATCGTCCTCTGGGGTTTCCTCAGTCTCTTCAGTTGCCAAGGGTTCGGCAGTTTGTGCTTGCGACACCTCGGGGTCAGCTACCGAGGTAGAGGTCGTAGATTCTGAAATAGGAGCCGCTTCTGTCTCTTGGGCAATCGGAGCCTGCTCTTCTTGTGTTACCGTTGTCGCCGCCATGGGCTCTGCACTAATAGTCTCTGCTACTGACTTGGTCGATTCTACTTCCGTGGTTTCTGCTACCATGGGCTTTTGTTCCTGCTCTTCCATCTCTCTTAATTCCTTTTCCTTTGTCTGTTGACTTCGCACTTGCGCTCCATACTACTCTCCGACGTTACTCTATAGCAACATCCGAGAGTGAAAACGTTATGATTTATGTACCTCAGTATTAGAATTTAATCGCATTCGGTTCTGCTGCGATCCGTTCCCGTATTTTCGCTTCCAATTCAGAAGCCATTTCCTTGTTTTCGACAAGCATCTTTCGTACGGTTTCTCGCCCCTGCCCTAACCGGGTATCCCCTATGCTAAACCATGAGCCACTCTTTTCGATGATTCCGAAAAACACGCCGAGATCCAAAATCTCGGAAGTCTTCGAAATACCTTCACCAAATATTAAATCGCACTCTACCTTTCGGAAGGGAGGGGCAACTTTATTTTTCACGATGCGGATGCGAATCCGATTCCCGTAGTGATCGTCGTTAGAATCTTTTAGCGAGCCAATGCGCCGGATATCCAAACGAAGCGAGGAATAGAATTTCAGCGCATTACCGCCAGTTGTCGTCTCGGTAGGTCCGTACATCGTAGCACCGATCTTTTCTCGCAACTGGTTAATAAAAATGCAAACCGTATTGGTTTTGGAAATCGTCCCCGTAAGTTTGCGAAGTGCTTGCGACATCAAACGCGCCTGCAGACCGACTTTCGAGTCGCCCATCTCGCCCTCTAACTCTGCTTTAGGGGTTAGTGCTGCAACCGAGTCCACTACTACTATATCTACAGCCCCCGAGCGAATCAGCTGATCAGCAACCTCCAAAGCTTGTTCGCCATTATCGGGTTGCGAAATCAGGAGCATATCCACATTAACTCCTAGACTCCGGGCATACGTCGGATCGAAGGCATGTTCAGCATCAATAATAGCTGCAACTCCGTTCTGTTTCTGAACTTCGGCAATAGCATGAATGGCAAGTGTGGTCTTCCCGGAAGACTCCGGTCCGTAGATTTCTACAATACGCCCCCGCGGGTATCCACCCACTCCTAAAGCTAAATCCAAAAGTATAGAGCCGGAGGGGATGGAGGGAATATTTTCGGTAGATCGCGACCCGAGGGTCATGATAGTGCCTTTGCCAAAATCTTTATCGATCTTCTGCATGGCTACCATAAGAGCCTCACGCTTATTCTCCTCGAGATTTGCAAAAACGGTCTTATCTACTTCCGTCTGTGCTTTTTCTTTCGCTGCCATAAAAAAACGTATAAAAAGATACTACCTCAAACCCAGTTAGCACGGATATTGTGTAAAAGTACTACTTCGGTACTTCTGAGTTCGGCAACAGGAATCGATCAAAAAACTGGAAAAGCTTCTCCTTATTGTAGCCTTTCCCCTCTTCAAAGCTGGCCGTGGGGATGTGCAGATAACGCATCCTATCAGTTGGCCATACCAAAACAAAAACCGGGAAACCTAAATGAGTGGGATCGCCCAAACGTTGCATAACAGCCTCGTTCTTTTTATCGCGACCGTAATAGACATGCACCCATTCCATCCTGCGCTCCAGTGCGGTTAGGAGCTTCGAATCTGAGCAAATAGTCTGGTTGAGACGTACACACCACGGACACCAATCGCCACCAATCTGTACCAGCACAAAACGCCCCGAGGTCTTAGCTTTTTTGAGTGCTGTGGCTAACTGCTCTTCCGCATTCACTTCTGGGTCATAACAGCCCCGTTTTTCAGGATCCGTCAACGCTCCGAAGGCTACCCCCATCCCCACAAACAGTACAAGCCACGCGACTAGTACACTACGGGCACTCCACATCATTCATCTCCTCCCACCTCCTGCAAAGGTACACGTTATTTGCAAAAGCCGGGAGACGACGCATACCTCGCACAGATTACCCGTTTGTGACGAGGGTACCAACCCTATTACGCAATCTGCCGTCCGTCTAGGATGCGTATGATACGTTGTGTCTTGTGGGCTTGCTCTTCGTTGTGGGTTACCATCACGATGGTGCACTTTTCTGTTTCGTTGAGTTCGAGCAGCAAGTTCATAATTTCCGTCCCCATCTGTGTGTCGAGATTTCCGGTTGGCTCATCGGCTAAAATAATAGCGGGCGACCCCACCAAAGCACGAGCTATGGCAACCCTTTGGCACTGACCACCAGAGAGTTGCGCGGGGAAATGTTCCCGACGATGCGTAAGCCCTACACGCTCTATAACTCTGTTTATACGCTCTTTCCGCTCTTGTGCGCCGATTTTACGATACAAGAGAGGCAACCCTATGTTATCTTCCACGTTAAGCGACTGTATTAACTGAAAGCTCTGAAAAACAAATCCTAAAGTCTTATTCCGGAAATGTGCCTGACGTGTGCCCGATTCCTTCTCCAAAGCCTGCTCCTGCAAAAATACACGCCCTTGGCTGGGCGAATCCAACAAGCCTATGATATTCAGAAGCGTACTCTTCCCACAACCCGAAGGACCCATAATCGATACAAATTCACCCTCGAGTACCTGCAGGTTAATATTCTCCAAAGCAATGGTTTCGATCTTATCGGCACGATAAACTTTCGATACATTTTCCAACCGAACTGCAAGCATCACAACTCCTAATTTAGTTTCCCAAAACAAAGGACAAGATACATACCGAAAAACGAACCCACTGATTATCAATCTACAACTAGTGTCCGAAAACGAACAACCGAACATACAACCGCCACCTACAGCGTGCAAAAAAGCCGGGTTACAGACTTGTATTAATTTTGCACTAAATTACGCTGGGGGTGTAAAATTATGGAACAAGCGGGGCTCTTAGAAAAATTAAATAAAATCGTAGAACGCTATCACGAGGTGGAAGCAGCCTTAGCCGACCCCGACCTCATGAACGACATGAAGCGATACGTACAGCTTAACAAGGAGTATCGCGATCTTGCACCCATTGTAGAAGCCGCCCACCGCTACCAAAAGCTACAAGACAGCTTGCAGCAAGCTAAGGCTATTCTTGCCGAAGAGAGCGACCCAGAGCTGCGAGAGCTAGCAAAAACCGAGATCGAAGAAAACGAACAACTCGTTACCCCCCTCGAAGAAGAGATCCGCCTACTCCTACTCCCCGGCGATCCGCAGGATAGCAAAAACGCTATTGTAGAAATACGAGCAGGGACGGGAGGCGACGAAGCGAGTCTCTTCGCCGGCGATCTCTTCCGGATGTACTCCTACTTTGCCGAACTCCGCAAGTGGAAAATAGAGGTAACCTCCTCTTCCGAAGGTACCGTTGGCGGCTACAAGGAAATTGTGTTCTCGCTCAAGGGCGAGGGCGTCTACGGCATCATGAAATACGAATCGGGCGTGCATCGGGTACAACGTGTACCACAAACCGAAACGCAAGGGCGGGTACATACCTCGGCAGCCTCGGTAGTCGTACTACCCGAAGCAGAAGAGTTTGATGTCGATCTGAAAATGGAAGACATCCGAAAGGATACCTACTGCTCTTCTGGACCTGGGGGACAGAGTGTGAATACGACCTACTCTGCCGTGCGACTAACACATATCCCCTCCGGAATTGTAGTGCAGTGCCAAGACCAAAAATCGCAAATCAAGAATTTCGAAAAAGCGCTCATTGAGCTCCGCACTCGCCTCTACAACATCGAATACCAAAAGTACCTCGACGGCGTCTCTTCGCAACGCAAAACGATGGTGTCAACCGGCGACCGTTCTGCCAAAATCCGTACCTACAACTTCCCGCAAGGGCGCGTAACCGATCACCGAGTTAACTACACCGTTTACAACCTAGAAGCAGTGCTCAACGGCGCGCTAGACTCCTTCATCGAACAGTTGCAAATTGCCGAAAACGCCGAACGACTACGTGCGAGTGGCATCTAATTCCACCCTGTAGCAGCCCCCCCGACATCGTATCCGAACTCCTCGCCCATTACAGTGAAATCTATGGACGCAAATTATCTCTACCAACAGATTCGCAAGAAGCAGAGCTTTTTGTGTATTGGACTCGACACCGATGTAAGAAAAATCCCTCTAAGCCTCGCCGGGAAACTCGACCCTATCTACGAGTTTAACAAAGCCATTATCGACGCTACTGCCGACCTCTGTGTCGCCTACAAGCCCAATATGGCCTTCTACGAAGTACATGGAGCACGTGGGTGGGAATCGCTAGCACACACCGTACAGTATCTCCGCGAACACCACCCCGACATACTCATCATTGCAGATGCCAAACGTGGCGACATATCGAATACTGCTGCCATGTATGCCCAAAGTATGTTTGAGGCGATGGACTTCGATGCCGTAACCATTGCTCCCTACATGGGGCGCGATGCGATACAACCCTTTTTGGAATATGCCAATCGCTGGGTAGTCCTCCTAGCCGTAACCTCCAACGAGAGTTACAACGACTTCCAAACACTCCCCGTCGAAGGCAAAGAGGGCGTACACCGAAAACTTTTTGAAGAGGTACTCGAACGCTCTAAACACTGGGGGCACGAAGGGAATATGATGTACGTCGTAGGTGCAACCCATGCCGAAATGCTTACTCAAGTACGTGCCATTGTGCCTGAACATTTCCTACTCATCCCCGGAGTCGGACACCAAGGAGGAAGCCTCGAGGAAGTGGTAAAATATGGTATGAACCGACGGTGCGGTCTCTTAGTGAACTCCTCGCGAGGTATCCTCTACGCCGACAATGGTATTAAATTCGCATCCGCGGCACGACAAAAAGCGCAAGAGCTACAGCTACAAATGGCGCAGCACCTCGAGACACTTCCCAAGTAAAAGCTAGCATACAACAGTCCCACCACTCTAACGGTTGAATAAACCCGAATTAATTAGCTTCTATTTTAGCGTGTTGAATATAAAAGCGGATTTCTTCCTTTTTGGAAAAGATCCGCTTTATTTTTGTACATTGCTACAGAAAAAGACGGAGAATGAGTGGCGCAAGACGTAGACTCCCCATCGGAGGGCAAGATTTTGAAGATCTTCGCAAAAGCGGTTTTGTTTATGTGGATAAAACGCAGTACGTTGCAGAATTAGTCAGTGGTAGCAAATATTACTTCCTTTCCCGCCCACGACGTTTTGGTAAAAGTCTTTTCCTCTCTACCCTCAAGGCGTATTTTGAAGGAAAAAAAGAGTGCTTCAAGGGCTTGTCGCTCGAGAAATGGGAAAAAGAACAGGCTGCGCAAGAGGAGCGCGAAGCATGGCAGGAATATCCTGTTTTGCATCTTGATCTTAATGCAGAGAAATTTCTAAGTGTCCAAGACTTAGAAACTCACATCAATTCTTTTTTGGTGAAAGCAGAGAAAATATACGGACATGATGCCGAAGATATCTCCTTTTCACAGCGTTTTGATGGCGTTTTGCGTCATGCTTACGAAAAAACTCAAAAGCAGGTTGTCGTTCTTATAGATGAGTACGACAAACCCCTTCTGCTCACCTTAGAAGAGGGTTTAGAAGAGCTGAACAACGAGTACCGAAAGATCCTAAAAGGCTTCTTCGCCGTTCTGAAAAGTGGGACGCCCTACCTCCGCTTTGTGTTCATTACGGGCGTCTCGCGCTTTAGTAAGGTGAGTCTGTTCAGCGATATGAATCATCTAAATGATATCTCTTTAGATACTACATTTAGTGCGATTTGTGGCATTACCGAAAAGGAGCTACACGACAATTTTAGACCCGAGATTGAAGCATTAGCCGAAGCGAAACATCTAAGCTACGAGGAAACATTAGCACGGTTAAAACAACGTTACGACGGCTACCTCTTTATCGAAAATGGAGAGCATGTATACAATCCGTTTAGTCTCCTTAATGCCTTCTCCAAGAGGGATTTTCGCGACTATTGGTTTCAGTCGGGTACTCCCACTTTTTTAGTGAATTATCTGAAGAAGGCACACTACTATCTCCCTGATTTGGAAAACAATGTAGAGATGGACATGAGCAGCCTGAGTACCTATCGTGCCGATGCATCGTCGCCCATACCCATTCTCTTCCAAGCTGGCTATTTAACCATCAAAAGCTACGACCCTGAGCTAGATCTCTATCTGCTCGGCTACCCGAACGATGAAGTAAAGTACGGTTTTATCGCAAACTTACTACCCTCTTACACGACACTATTTATAGATGATTGCCGTCCGTTAGTGGCCAGATTCTACAAAGATGTGCAGGCAGGCAAAGTGGACGCGTTCATGGAAGCGATCTCGAATTTTTTAGAAGGCATTCCTTATAGCGCTGAGTCGAAAGAGGACGTAAAGTGGCGCGAGCAAAACTATCAGATCGCCGTAGCGCTTCTTTTCCAACTCATGGGGTTTTATATTCAAACGGAGGTGCATTCCGCCAAGGGGAGAGCCGATTGTGTGGTGTATGCGCAAAATATTATCTACGTCTTCGAATTCAAGCTTTGGAGCACGGGAACTGCCGAGGAAGCTTTAGCACAAATTCAAGAGCAAGAGTACTACAAACCGCTTCGTTTGCAGGGCAAGAAGCTATTTCTCATAGGCACGAGCTTCGACGAAGAGCGGCGCAATATAAAAGAGTGGAAAGCGCTGGAGGTAGCACCCATTGATTAGCACTAGTTATTAACAATTTCGCGGCATACAAACGCAACCTCTTATGTCTATTTCCGAAATAGTGCACCTCGTTTATTTTGTACTCTGGTTGCCTACTTCAAAAAAAGTACATACCTTTGCCGTCGGTTAAGCAGAACTGTCGATTCAGTAGCTCAGCAGGTAGAGCACATCCCTTTTAAGGATGGGGTCCTGGGTTCGAATCCCAGCTGGATCACACGAGCGTAGGCATTGTACGGAGGCGTGCAGTGCCTTTTTCTTTTGCCGTATAAGAGCTACCCATTACTTTCAGAACTACCCATCTGGGTTTACTGTGCAATAAACCCTTCGTATCTTCGTACTACAAAAGAGGAGATAGAGATATGACCGGTATATTGCGCTCGTTACCCATCGGAGTACAGAGTTTTGATAATATTCGCAATCGAGGCTATGTGTATGTAGATAAAACACAATATATCAGAGATTTGATGCAAGGACAGGTTTATTTCCTGAGCCGTCCACGTCGCTTTGGAAAAAGTCTTCTACTCTCTACCCTAGCTGCGTATTTCGAAGGAAAAAAAGAGCTATTCCAAAGGCTTCATTTGGAAAAAGCAGAAGAGGATCTCGCCGTTGCCCAAGGACGCGAAGCGTGGCTAAAGTATCCGGTGCTGTATTTAGATCTCAATACTGAAGAATACAAAAGTGCCTTCGAGTTAGAGAGTCTTCTTGAAACAAGCATTATCAAATGGGAGAGATTGTATGGTAGAGATGCCGCAGAGAATACCCTCTCGCGTCGTTTTGGAGGAATTATCCAACGCGCCTACGAACAGACGGGGCAACAAGTAGTCCTGTTAGTCGACGAGTACGACAAACCTCTTCTGCAGTCTGTGAATAATCCCGAGTTGTACGAGCAGTTCCGCTCGCTACTTTATGCATTCTATTCAAATATTAAGAGCAGCGACCAGTATATTCGTTTTGTCTTCCTGACGGGAGTCTCGCGTTTTGGTAAGCTGACAATCTTTAGCGGTCTCAACAATCTTGAAGATATCAGCATGGATCCGCACTATGCGGGGATTTGCGGTATTACGGAAACTGAGCTTGTTTCGAATTTTGCGCCCGAGATAGAAACACTTGCTGCTAAATTGGATCGCTCCTACGAGGATACACTTGCCGAACTCAAAAAACGCTATGACGGCTATCTGTTTGCTAGAGAAGGGGAACACGTTTACAATCCGTTTAGTTTACTCAATGTACTGAAAAAGAAAGAATTAGACGACTATTGGTATGCTACCGGCACTCCGACTTTCTTGGTTAAGTATCTAAAAAGACAAAATTATTTCCTGCCGAACTTGGAAGGCGACGTCGTGATGGGGACAGAAGAGCTGCAGGTGAGCCCATTGGAGGCGGATACTCCTCTTCCTATTCTTTTCCAATCGGGCTATTTGACGATTAAAGAATGTATCGAAGAGGGAATTTACCGTCTCGGCTTCCCAAACCGAGAGGTACGCTTCGGCTTTATGAAAAACCTCCTCCAGGGTTATTCGTCGGTTGTAACTAGCCCGAGTAGTTCAATTGTATCCTTCCTTCGCGAAATACGAGCCGGAGATATCGATGCTTTCATGACGCACTTAAAATCTATCATCGGCGGCATCCCCTACAATACTATAAAGGAAGGCGAGACGTACCACGAACGCGATGGCGAGGTAGCAGTCTACCTAGTCTTTTCGCTCATGGGGCAGTTTGCGCAAACCGAGGTGCATTGCCCCGGCGGACGTGCCGATACTGTGGTACATACTGCTGACGCTATCTATATTTTTGAATTCAAACTCGAAGATACAGCCACTCCGGAGGATGCACTTGCGCAAATCGAAGAACGGGGCTATGCGGCGCGTTATCTTTCCGAGGGTAAAAAAGTGCTTTGCATCGGCGTAACCTTCGACTCCAAAACGCACAATATTGGAGCGTGGAAGGTGAAACCTTCGTAAAACGAGCAACGTTTTTTTTCGCGCGTGTAAAAATTAATTTTCAGCGTCATTTGTAGGGCGCGTTGCCTGCAATGCCCGCTAAGTAGTTATTGCACAAAACGCATAGCGAATTTCTAGAAAAGCGGGACGTCAGTCTATCCCTCGGGGGAATACGTAGTTGATTTATTATAAACATTGTAGACTCCCCGCCCCTTAAGGCAAAGCTCGACCTAAACCTTAAAGAACGACATCTGATCGCGCAACTCTTTGGCACGCTCTACAATCTCTTTACTCTCTTGTGTAAGATCTACAGCAGTCGCAGCATTCGTTTGCACATTTACGCTCAGGTGATTAATCGCCTCTACAATCTGACCCACAGCTTCGGCAATCTGCGCACTACTCGATTCCAGCCCTTGTACACTCCCCCCTATATTCCCCATAGCTTTTTGTAGCGCCTCCAATTCTACAAAAGTTGCCTTCGAAGCATTCATCGAACTCATTCCAAGCTCCTGAATATTCTTTACCACCGTAGCACTCCGTTCGGCTAATTTACGCACCTCAGTCGCAACCACCGAAAAGCCACGCCCTGCGTCTCCCGCCCTTGCAGCTTCTACGGCTGCATTGAGTGCCAAAATATTGGTCTGCGAGGATATTTCGGACAACAGTTGCTCACTAGCTATAATTTCCGAAAGGCGCTTGTTTGTCTCTTGAATACTATCTGCAAGTTGTTGGAGTTTGGTAGTTGCATCAACCGACTCGTTGCGTGCTGTAATAGACGAGGCAGCATCGTGCTTACAGATCTCAAGAACACTTGCACAAGATGCCTGAATCTCCTCGGCAGAGGCGGCACTACGCCCGGTTAGCGAAGCTATACTTGTAGAAGACGAATTAATACGCACACTCGACTCATCCAAACCCGTCGCTTGCAAATTCAAACTCTCCAACATCGGACGTAAGCGATCTACCATACGATTAAAACTTGTAGAAATACGCCCAAGCTCGTCATTAGCATTGCGAACAACCAAACGCTCGGTACGCAGATCGCCATCCGCTATTTGTACAATACTTGTCGCTAATGTATGCAGTGGACGCAACAAACGAAGAATGATAAGAACCAATACCAACGAAAGAAGCAGAGACAAAGCAATAGATACCCCAATAATGGGTATTATCTCACGGTTTACCGATGCATAGGCACGCGATTTCTGAGTATGGAAGCGCAATATAATCGGACGTGTACTTGCTCCAAGGGTCAGAGGTTCGAAGAGATCTATATTCTCTTTCGTGTCATGAATCACTCTGTAACCCGCTCGGAGTTGTTCTAGATCCTGTTCGTTGAGTTCTTTATCTAAATCTTCAAACTCTGTACGCTGTTCGGGAGTAGTATTCTCGGTCGTAAAAACCATCTTATGCGAAGGAGAATAGATAGTAGTTGTTACCAAGCCGTCGAAGGTATTCGCATCTTTCATTCGTTGCGCAACAGCCCCCATAGCAATATCGGCCTGTACAACTCCCACGAAGGTCTTAGCACGCATAATCGGCGCTGCTATCGTAAACATCAGTGTATCTACAGTGCGATTAAAAACCGGTTCGAAATATGGGTCAGTAACATACATCTCGCCCGTACGTTTCGGGTTAAAATACCACGAATCTGGGGTATCTTGTTTATAGTTGACAAGCGTATCGTCATAACGAGCATTCCGATTAGCATCACGCGATATATACGGACAGAATTGCCCTTTATAATTGGCACCTTTTGCGTAGTGATAGAGCGAATCGGCACCATCAAAAGCATTTGGCTCGTATACAACCCCCAATCCCAACACTGATTCGGTTTGCGACATAGCACTCATAAACATATCGATAACCTCGGAGCGCATTACAGAAGATTGCTTTTCCGACAAAAGCTTAGCACTCACAGCGACAAGCGAAATCCCATCGTCGAGATCCGAAGTTATCGCCGTATGCAATTCAAGAGCCGCACGACCCATCTCTTGCTCAAGATCGCGAATCCCCATCACCCGTAACTGAAAATACGGGAACAACGCTAAAATATGTGCAATCAGTAAAACACCTATAGCAATGGTCAGACCAATTTGCCAACGTAACCGTAATTTTCGCATAACAATCTATCTTAATTTCTATGGTAAAAATACATAAATGCACATCGCATTACATACTGATTATACAAAACAAACACATCCCTCAATGCCTAAATAGCGAGTATTTAGCGCACTAGTGTCGTGAGTCTCTTATTGCAAAGGAACAAAATTTGGAATGAATCTGCGCAACAGATCTAAAAACATACCGACGGATTTTATCCTAACAGGCTCCAACTAGATGCACTTTCTTTATCTATTTTAACCGCTTAAAAAGCGCAAACATATTACCTTTACAAGGTGAAAATACGTACCTACTAGCGGCATAACGATAGCAGAATGGAGAAAAAGCTGCATGGGACACAATTGCAGACCTTCGACTATTTAGTGGCTGGAAGCGGACTTGCGGGCTTAAGTGTCGCATTGAGAGCAGCAAGATATGGGCGCGTAGCACTAGTTACCAAATCGTGGGTGCGCGAAAGCAATTCCTACAATGCGCAAGGGGGAATAGCTGCCGTAACCGATCAAGGCGACAGCCCCGAAGAACACCGTGAAGATACACTAACAGCTGGGCGCGGCCTCTGCGATTGGGACGCCGTAGACGTCCTAGTACACGAAGCACCAGAACGCATCCGAGAACTCATCGAGAGCGGAATGCACTTCGACCAAATCGACGGCTCACTAGCCCTCGGTTTAGAAGGCGGCCACCACCACCGACGAATTCTACACGCAGGCGGTGATGCGACCGGAGCGCTCGTTACCAGCTTTTTAGCCCGTAAGGTGAGCGAACAACCCAATATCGCTATTTTCGAGAACCACGTAGTCCTCGAACTCCTTTTGCGCGGTCATGCTTGTTGGGGTGTATCTACTTGGGATACCGTAGCCAGCGAAGAACACCTCTTTGTAGCGCGGCACACATTTCTAACCATCGGGGGTACTAGCGCCATCTATTCGCGCAGCACAAATCCCACTACTACCGTAGGCGACGGCATTGCGATTGCTTGGCGAGCAGGTTGCCCTATTGTCGATTTCGAATTCATACAGTTCCACCCGACAGCCCTCTATTCTGATCAGGAAAATGCATTCCTAATTAGCGAGGCTGTGCGTGGCGAAGGAGCACACCTTATCAATGCTTCTGGCACTCGATTTATGGAAGGAAAATATCCACTCGCCGAATTAGAACCTCGCGATGTGGTAGCTCGTGCCATTGCAACCGAAATTGACTCCGGCGATACTCCTTACGTCTGGTTAGACCTACAGCACCTAAATGCTACGAAAATCCGCAACCGTTTCCCAACAATAGCTCGCCACTGTGCTGAATTAGGCTACGATCTCACACAACGAATCCCCGTAGCTCCCGCAGCACACTACATGGTAGGAGGCGTACATACCAACCTATATGGCGAAACCTCTATCCCTAACCTTTACATCTGTGGCGAACTTGCTAGTACCGGAATTATGGGCGCCAATCGGCTAGCATCCAATTCGTTAATAGAGTGTTTAGTCTTCGGACATCGAGCCGTAGAACAGACCCGTACCATCCCCAAATTGCCCCTACCTACCGAGTTCTCCTCGCATTTTGTAATAGATCCTTCACGTACGGAAGAATATCTCGCCGTCCGTAAACAAATTGCCACTTGGCTGGCAAAAGGAGTGGGGATTGTGAGAAATGCCGAGTCTATCGATTATACACGACGCAAACTAAACGAACTCAAACGCGACTTCGAACAGCGTTACTCCGATGCAAATTCCGAATTTTATGCTCATGCTATCGAGAACCTACTCATCGTAGCACACCTTCTGGTGGAAGGCGCTAATTTCCGTAAAGAAAGTCGCGGCGGACATTACCGCTCAGACTACCCTAAACCCCAAGACGCCTTTGCTACACATACCTACCAGCAACGTGGACAAAGCATCCGACAAGTGCCTCGCGAGGACAGAAAAGCATAACAACCAATGCAGGCATACTCACTACACGAATTACAAAAAGCTCTTGCATGCAACGTTTACGGTAATGCAACGCCTACGATTCTTGATATAGCCACCGATAGTCGTTTGATAACGAATGGCGAACACCTACTTTTTTTTGCACTTAAAGGTATCCATCACAATGCGCATGACTACGTGGAGGATTTATACCATACCCACGGAGTTCGTTGTTTTGTCATTTCCGAGTTGCGCGATTCCTACAAACTGCTTACCGACGCTGTCTTTTTGCACGTAACCGACACTCTGGAGGCGCTGCAACGCTTAGCAACCTACCACAGTCAACAGTTTGCCAGCCCGGTCGTCGCTATCACCGGGAGTAACGGGAAAACCATTGTCAAGGAATGGCTCTCGCAAGTCCTCTCTACGATTAGGCATGTGCATCACAGTCCCAAAAGTTACAACTCGCAGGTGGGAGTACCTCTTGCTGTACTCGGACTTAACTCCGATGCCGAAATCGCTATCTACGAAGCGGGAATCTCGCAAATGGGCGAAATGCAACACCTGCAGCAGATCCTACACCCTACCCTCGGAATCTTTACCAATATCGGGCATGCTCACCAAGCTGGGTTTCCGGATATGGAAACGAAAGCTCGCGAGAAAATGCAACTCTTCGTACACGCACAACAACTAATAATTTGCCGCGATCAAGAGTTAGTTTACTCGCTTGCTCAAGAATTAGCACGAAAGCACGGTGTAGAGCTCGTCTCTTGGTCACTTACCGGGCAGAAAGCCGATTGGAATATCGACACAGACGCTACCCCTACATCTGGGCACCTAGCTTTTACCTTACGCTCGACCCACTCTACACAACAGTATCGTGGTAGTCTACAATCATCCGATGCCGCCACCACAGAAAATGCTTTTCATACCCTCATTGCAAGCATTACCATCGGTCTAACACCACAAGAGGCTATAGCCGCTCTCGAAAAACTAGAACCTATCCCTATGCGGTTAGAACGTCGCGAAGGAATCAATGGGAACGCCCTAATTAACGATAGTTATAGCTGCGACCTCGAGTCGCTAGACGTCGCACTAGCTTTCCTAGCACAACAGGCACCTAATAGTCGCAAAGGGTTAATTCTTTCCGATATTGATCAATCGGGATTGCCCCCGGAGGTCTTGTATGCTCGAGTCGCCTCTCGTGCAGCACAGTATGGCGTAGACCTTCTTGCTGGGATTGGTGAGGATATCGCCTCGCAAAAAGCTTTGTTCCCCAAGTCGCACTTTTACAACACAACCGAAGAGTACCTTCACGGCGCTTTACAGTATCCCGACTATGCCATTTTGGTAAAGGGGGGGCGCCGTTTTCGCTTCGAACGCATCACACAGCAACTAGAGCGCAGAATACACAAAACCGTCATGGAGGTTAACCTAAATGCTCTGGAAAACAATCTGAATGTATTTCGCGCACGACTCCAAAAAGGCGTCAAACTCCTAGTGCTCGTAAAAGCCTTTGCTTATGGCAACGGACTCGACGAGTTAGCGCAATTCCTTCAATACCACCAAGTAGACTATCTGGGGGTAGCCTTTGCTGACGAGGGATATGCTCTACGTACTGCCGGTATTCAGCTCCCGATCTTAGTTCTAAACCCTGCGCCCGATGCCCTCCCAGCTATGATTGCCAACAAGCTAGAACCCAATATATTTTCCTTGGATCTCCTACACTCTTTTGCTCAGGCTGTAAGAGATGCCCATACAACCCTCTATCCCATACACATTAAGCTCGATACGGGTATGCACCGTGTTGGGTTTATGGAGCACGAAATCCCTGCACTTTTAGAAGAGTGTGCTACCGTCGCCCCCTATTTACGGATAGCCTCTATTTTTAGCCACTTGGCAGCTGCCGACGACCCACAATACGACAACTTTACACAGCAGCAACTCGAATCTTTCGAACGTATGTCGCAAACTATTATAGCTCAGTTACCCTACCGCCCACTACGACATATTCTCAACTCGGCAGGACAGGAACGTTTCGCAACTTGGCAGTACGATATGGTACGACTCGGAATCGGTCTGCACGGGATCTCATCACGCTGCACATCTACACTCCAACCCGTAGCATCGCTCAAAACCTTTATTGCACAAATTAAGCAGATCCCTGCCGGAGAAACCGTCGGGTATGCTCGAAAAGGAACTGTCGCACAAGAAAAAACTATTGCTACAATCCCCATAGGTTATGCCGACGGCTATTACCGCAGACTAGGGAACGGCATCGGCCACGTTGCAATACACGGCACCCTTGCGCCAACCATTGGAAATATCTGTATGGATACTTGTATGATCGATATCTCCGGGATCGACGCACAAGTCGGCGACACTGTTACTATTTTTGGAGATAAACCCACACTCGACGATGTGGCACAATGGGCAGATACTATTCCATACGAGATCCTAAGCTCCGTATCGCCGCGTATCCCACGAACTTACTACACCGAATAACATTCATTTGTACACTACCCTACCGAAATGCTTGGATTTGTACTCACATTTGTTTTCTTTTTCTTGGTACGTTTTAGCTCTCTGATCTTCTCTGTACAGAATGAGAAACGTATCGTAGCAAAAGGCGCCATACAATATGGTAAACGAAATTCGCTACTATTATCTATTACCCATGTCATTTTCTATTTCGGCGCATTATACGAGGCCTATCGCAGGAGTACTCCATTTGGCGATACCTATACTTACGTGGGCATCGCTTTACTCCTTTTTGCCAATATCATGCTCTACATCGTTATTTACAAACTCCGCGATCTCTGGACATTCAAAATCTACATCCTACCACAGCATCGTATCGAACGAAGTTTCCTCTTCCGAGTCTTCCGACACCCAAACTACTACCTAAGTATCGCCCCAGAACTCCTCGGATTAGCCATATTCTCACATGCATGGTACACACTACTGATCGGTTATCCCATCTATTGGATTTTCCTCGCTACACGCATCGTCCAAGAAGAACGAGTCATGAAAGATATGCTTTAGAATAAACTACTACAAAATGTTATTCCTACTCTTGCTTGTACTTTTCCTAGTACCCAATACCCAACAGCAGATGTCTAATAATCAGCAAAATCCGGATCTTTCGCACCTTACCCCCTTGCAAATCGAGGTTACACAACACGGAGCCACCGAACGACCCTTTACAGGGAAATATTACCAACATCGCGCAAAAGGAACCTACCATTGTGTAGTCTGTGGTGCACTGCTATTCACCTCCGAAGCTAAGTTCGACTCACCTTGCGGATGGCCTAGTTTCGATGCCCCTGCCGAGCGCGAGCACGTACTGTTTATAGACGATTACTCACATGCCATGCATCGTATCGAAGTACGCTGTGCCAACTGCAATGCCCACCTAGGACATATCTTCCCCGACGGTCCCACACTCACCGGAAACCGCTACTGTATTAATTCTGCTTCGCTAGATTTTCATGCCAGTCCACAAACTTCAAAGGAATAGCTATACCGCACTCGTTTACTTCCTTACGTGTTGCTTACTATTTTTACTGGTTGTTAGCCTTCCAACAAAGGCGCAGTACCAAGTAATAGGAAGCGTACGCGACAAGAAAACCCACGACCCATTGCCTTTTGCTGTGATTACCTACAATGGCGAAGGGCGCGGCGACCTTGCCGACGTGCAGGGGAATTTCCAAATTCGAGCCGAAAATCCTATTCGTCTCCTCGAAATCTCGCATGTCGGCTACCGAACCAAAACTGTAAAGCTCGACACAAACGATTCCGTCCAAACGGTAAATATTCTACTAGAGAGCCAACGAAAGCAGATCGCACCTGTAGTGATTACGCCTACCGAAAATCCCGCTGTTACACTACTAAAACGTTCCTTAGAGCAAAAAACAAACACGAATCCCAATCTACTGCCTCGGTATACATACCTCAACTACAACAAGTTGCGTATCGCCGTAGAAATAGACTCTACTGATTCTTCAGATGAGAACTTCCCGGCCTTTAAGCAACTCAACGACTCCCTCTCCGATCACTACCTCTTCTTCATAAGCGAATCCCTTGCTAGGCACGACTACAAACGAGGCGCACCAGCAGTCGATGTAATACTATCCAACCGCACCAGCGGATTTAAGGATCCCAAAATCTTCTTTTTGGCGTCGATGCTACAACCCCTATCGTTTTATGATGAGTCTATTGAAATCCTTACACAAAAATACGCCAACCCCTACTCGCTAGTGGGTATTAAAAATTACCGCTACCAAATTCGCGATACCATACTCCTACCTAGCGGAGATACGCTTTTTCAGATTCACTTTACGCCACGCAACTCAAGAGCAGTAGCGCTAACGGGCTCTATTGCTATCGGAAGTAAATCCTTAGCTCTCGAAAAGATAGACATCAACCTAGACGACGAACCCAACCTCGGGCTCGTATACACCCTAAACCACCGTTACAAGCAAGACTCTATCACAAAACGATGGTTCCCCGACGAACTATACATCTCCCTGCACGATTCTACGCAGAGTTTTCGTATCGAAACCACAACGCTCGTTAAGGACGTACAAACCGAAAAAATCGTACCACTAAACAATTCGCGGAGCATCTCTATATCCTACGAACCTATTGAAGAAAAAGAACGAGATAGTATTCTACAACGTATCCAAATCCCGCAACTTAACATCGCCGAACATCAAGCCTACCAGATTATGGATAGTCTGGGCGATAAGTATAAGTTCGACAAGTGGCTCGCTTTTGCTGAAACGCTTACTACCGGGCGCCTTGCCTTGGGCTACCTACAAATCGTATTACCGCGATTAGCAGCATACAACGAATACGAAGGGAATAGACTCGGACTGGGACTGGAAACTACCAACAAGTTCTCGCGCTACTTTCAACTCGGCGGATACTATGCCTACGGTTTCCGCGATCGAGGACACAAATTCGGATTCGAATGTAACCTATGGGGCGATAAGAAAACCGGGCAAAAATTCCAACTCTGCTATTCCAACGATCTCCGACATGCCGGCGATCTCCAAGCGCTTGGCAATATACCGCCACTGCAAAGCATCCTCCTGAATATCTTTCACTATATCCGTATGGATCGCGAGCAACGATACTCTGTAGCTTGGGCTATGCAGCGCCCTTTGGAGATGCAACTGACGTGTAGCTATATCGATCACCAAAACTACAGCCAGTGGGGATATCCACAAGCACCCGACGCCTCGTACAGTTTAGCTTTGGCACGACTCGCAGTTGTCTACGCTCCTTTTAACGAATATGCCTATTTCCCCTCAGGATTGTTCCGGACACGTACCTCCCCCCTCCAAATCCAATTTCAGTTAGAACATGCTGCTCGTGTTAGGCACTGGGAACAACAGTTCACAAAAGGCGAACTACTCTTTCAAGTCCAAAAAGTAAGTGTATCCTCCGGAAATTGGAACCTCCTACTACGTGGCGGCACTATCCTAGGCGACTACCCACTTTCCTACGGATATACGAACCAAGGCATTAACTCTATGACCTACGACTACATCGATCCCGAAAGCTTCTTTACCATACGCAACGACGTCTATTACCACGACCTATACGCATACCTCCACCTGCGCTACAGTACCATACCTTGGTTTGCCATTCATCTGAGTAATAGTTGGCGCTTCGGTCTCCTCGCTTGCTTTAATGCCGGTTGGGGGACGCAACTAAAAGCCTACGAACAACGATATGGAATAAACTTACCCACCATGCGTTCCGGAGTTTTAGAAGGAGGACTGGGAATTGCTCTCATCCCACTACCCCTAGGGCTGATAGCAACGTACCGTATATACCCTTTCGAAAAATTTCAGTACAAACAAAATTTCGGTATCGAGATTACGGCATTCTTCTAACAGGTAATATCCTCCACCCTCCGATTGCTCTAGCGACAATTACAGTCTTATGCAGATATCTCGAAATCGCGCAACGCTTTATTGAGTGAGGTCTTCCGATCTGTCGACGCATTGCGCTTACCAATAATTAGCGCACACGGAGTACCGAACTCTCCCGCCGGAAATTTACGCAAACGCGTCCCCGGTATCACAACGCTACGTTCCGGCACATATCCCTTATATTCAACAGGCTCGGCGCCCGTTACATCTATAATATGCGTAGATTGCGTAATAACCACATTAGCGCCCAGTACCGCCTCTTTACCAATATGCGCACCTTCAACAACTATGCAACGCGAACCTATAAAACAACCATCTTCCACAATAACGGGCGAGGCTTGTAACGGCTCAAGTACACCGCCAATTCCCACGCCACCCGAAAGATGCACATCAGCACCAATTTGCGCACAAGATCCCACCGTAGCCCACGTATCGACCATAGTCCCCGAACCTACATAAGCCCCAATATTTACGTAAGATGGCATCAGAACTGCCCCCTTGCTAACATACGCTCCATAACGAACTACTGCTGGTGGAACGACTCGAACCTCGTCCTCCTTCCAAGCCTTCTTCGTCGGGATTTTATCATAAAAAGCAAGCTCCCCCGCCTCTACTTCCTTAAGGTTGGAATACCGAAAATACAAGAGAATCGCTTTTTTTACCCATTCGTTTACGCGCCACTTTTGCTGTTGCGTATCCGGTTCTGCGACACGGAGTACGCCTGCATTAAGCGCTTCTATCACCTGCTGTACCGCTTCCTGATCCTGCACTTCGGGGGTAAGCCAAGCCTTTTCTATACGTGCTTCTAAATCGTTCATTGTATTTTTTTATGGGATAGGTTAACTCTGCGGGCGCTGTCTCTTCCAACGTCGATGCGACCACAGCCAACTCTCAGGATGCTTGTGGATTACCTCTTCCAAGAACTTCATATAACGAATCGTTATCGCATTCTCGGGCTCTGCCTCGGGTTGGGTTGTAATGAGATCCAGATGTACCGAATAGTAGCCACGCTTTACCCGATGCATATTGCAAAAAAAGACAGGCAAATCGAACTTTCGTGCAATCTTTTCAACGCCGCTGTATACCATCGTATCCTGATGCAGAAACTCCAACCAAAAATGCTTGTCAGGAGGAGGCGTCTGATCCGATATTAAACCAATCAGAAACGGAATCCCCGCACTCTGGCAACGTACTATCTCGCGGAGTACATTTTGCATAGACACCGCCGTACCTCCAAAACGTTCGCGCGAGCGTGTCAGAATCCGCCCCAGACGCTTATTGTGCAAGGGTTTATAAACATTCAACTGCTGATGCGCTATATACGCCGAAGCACTCGTCAGGAACTCCCAATTCGCAATATGTGCCGCTGCAATTACCACACTCCGCTGCTGACTATAATAGGGTTCTAATACCTCGAGATTGGTATACGTACAGCGCTTCAAAATACGCTTGGGCGACGCATGAAGCAGAAAAAACGACTCTAAAATAAGATCTGATAGGTGTTTGTAGAAACGCATCGCAATCCGCCGCCTTTCCTTGATAGGTAATTCCGGAAAAGAGCGTTCTAAATTGGTATGCACTACTTGGCGACGATAACGGATTACAACCCCAAGTACAAAAGCTACAATATCGCTCAAACCATAAAAAATAGGGCGTGGCAATACCGCAATACTCCACGTAAAGCTGTAGAACAATCCGTACCGAATCAGATCCCAGATATGACGCATCGCCTAATGTGTCATAAAACGACGGATAAGCCCCTGAAATTCAGGGAATACCTCCTTAGCAGCGCAAATAATCTCCCCACTATATAAGCACGACGTACCCCCCTCATAATCCGAATACAGGGCTCCTGCTTCTTGGGCAATGAGCAAGCCAGCTGCCACGTCCCACGGATGTAAGCCGTACTCGTAAAATGCATCCACACGCCCGCAAGCTACATAAACCAAATCCGTTGCAGCAGATCCCAAGCGTCGCATCCCATGCGAGTGCTGCATAAAGTACTCGAGTGTTTGCATAAATTGCGGCAGACACGAATAATCGTAATACGGAAACCCCGTAGCCACTAGGGCATCTTCTACGCACGAGCAAGTAGTTGCAGCAATAGGCTTCCCATTACAAAAAGCTCCGCCCCCACGAACTGCTGTAAACGTTTCGGCTTGTGTTACCTCGTGCACCACTCCTAAAAGCAATTTTGTGCCCCTTGCTAAGCCGATACTAACCGCAAACGGAGGCAAGCCGTGTATGAAGTTGGTGGTGCCGTCCAACGGGTCTATAATCCAATTGTAGCCGTTTTCGAGGGGACGACCGCCTCCCTCTTCCGAAAGTATACCAATCTCCGGATACAAACGCGTTAAATGCGATACGATAATAGTTTCCGAGGCTTTATCTACCTCCGTCACAAAGTCGTGCAAACCTTTCGTATCGTAGCCCGATAGACTATCTACCCGTTCTGCTATTGTGTTGCCTGCTAAAATGGCTACTTTCGCAACTTCTGCACAAATCTCGCGAAGTGCGTCAAAACTACAGGTATCTAATGAACGACCATCGCCTCGCCCCATAATATTCCCTCCGATTGATACTCCTTCAAAACAACGGGCAGTATTGCCCCATGTTGCGCTGTACGGGCACAAAAACGCGTCAACAAATAATTTTCGGTATGTCCTTCGGCACTACCATCGCGACCGATTCTTTCTACTAACACCTTTTGCTGCGTACCCAAAAATTGTTGCGCATAAGCAGACTCTAATTCCCGATTTAGCGCCATAAGTGCCTCCATACGTTCTTTTACCACTGTGGGCGACACCTGATCCGGATAACTTGCTGCCGGTGTACCCGGACGGCGCGAATACGGAAACAAATGCAGATAGGACGGCGCTAACTGCTCCAAGAAGGAATACGTTTGTTCAAAATCCTGCTCAGACTCGCCTGGGAAACCTACAATCAGGTCAATGCCCACAAAGGGATTACGAACCTGTGCCCGGAGTGCGGCTATCCGCTCGGCATAACGTTGCGTGGTATAGCGTCTACCCATCCTGCGCAAAATATCGTTCGAACCCGATTGCAACGGTATATGGAAATGTGGCAAAAAAGCACGCGACTGTGCTACTACTCCTATCAACTCATCGGTCAGCAAATTCGGTTCTAACGACGAGATACGATAGCGTTGAATGCCTTCGACCTCGTCCAGAGCTCGTACTAAATCGACAAATCGCTCGCCACTCCCGCGACCGAACTCTCCCGTATTAACGCCCGTAATAACAACCTCCAGAATACCCGCCGCTGCTATGGTTTCTACTTGTTGCACCACGTCTGCAATTCGTCCACTACGACTCGCTCCTCGCGCCTGCGGAATAGCACAATACGTACAATGATAGTCGCAACCATCCTGTATTTTCAGAAATGCTCGCGTCCTTCCTCCCTTTGAGAAAGCAGGGAAATAGTTCTCGCTCCCTCCCGTACACGAATAGCTATTTTCACTACCCGAGCGCTGCGAGAGAACGATCTCTGCCAAACGGAATTTATCGTGCCGCCCCACCACAAGATCGACTACGTCCAGACTGGCACCCGCATCTAAGAGCAAATCGGCATAGCACCCGACCAAAACAATATAGCCCTCCGAAGACAATCGCCGCATCCTGTGCAATTCTTGGCGACATTTCTTTTGCGCTTGCTCGGTAACACCGCACGAGTTAAGGACGCAAATATCCGCCTCGTCTACACTTTGTGTGGTTTGCGCCCCAAGTGCTTCGAATTGCCGCTGGTAGGTGGCTGTTTCCGAATAATTTAACTTACAGCCCAACGTGCGATAATAAACCGCAGGCATTACACAGCAAGGGAACAATTAGAGCAAATCGCGCATCGTGAACACGCCTTGTTTACCTATCAAAAAACGAGCAGCAGCTAGTGCTCCTGCAGCAAAACCTTCGCGATTCTTTGCCGAATGCGTTAAGGTTAGGGTATCCTGTGGCGAGTCTAATGTTACGGTATGAATTCCAGGAACACTATCTACTCTATGCGCTGTAATAGGAAGTGTATCCCGAGCAGCGGTAGGAGTAAGTGCCCAACGGGTGTACGACGAATTATTTGCTAAAAAAGGCTGTGCGAGGGCTATTGCTGTTCCACTCGGTGCGTCAAGTTTTGCAGTATGATGGGTTTCCTCGATAGCCACCGTATATTGTGAGAACCGCGCCCTATAATCTGCCAACAGCTCGGCTGCTCGCAACAGAATATTCACACCAATACTAAAATTCGGAGCATAAAACAGTGCCGCCCTAGGGGTACCTGTTACTAGTTTCTGGATATCGGGGAGGGCGTCGTACCAACCCGTTGTACCCGATACTACCGGAACTCCACTCGCTATACACGCCCTGATATTCTCTACCGCTTGGTCAGGAGCCGTAAACTCTATAGCAACCTCGGCGTGGGCAAAGCCCTCAGTCGTTTTATCTATCTTCTGCCCCTTGTCGATGCGTGCTACAATGGTATCTCCCGCACGAAGTGCCAATGTCTCAACCACATGCCCCATCCGACCATACCCAACCAGTGCTATTCTCATCGTTCCCCCATTTCTTGCTCAAGCTAAGGTACGTCTTTCTAAAAAATTCGGAGTATTTACACAAACTGCACGCTATCCCTACTTCTGTTTTCCGTAGGCTTCGCGCAACAAACTCGGACGTACAGCAATACTCGCAAAACTAATCCGGATTTGCGGAATCTTACAAAGCTCATTCATGCAATTAACCGCCGTAGCTCCCGTAGTAAGAACATCATCTACAAGGAGGATATGTTTCCCACACATGGTTCGTTGCGCCTTCTCTTTCAGACGAAAAACCCCGCGCACATTGCCAAAACGCTCCTTATGCTCTGCTAGCTTGGTTTGCGACTGCCGATACACCCTGCGTTGTAGTATACGTGCAACCGGAATTTGCAAAGCCTCACCCAGCCCTTGTGCAAAGAGATCTGCCTGATTGTAGCCCCGTATAAATCGTTTGCGCCAATGTAAAGGCACAGGAACAACAGCATCGAATGTATTCCCAAAATCCGAACTGCGAAGGTAATGCCCCAATAGTCGCCCCATAGCTTTCCCTACACTGGTATCGCCACGATATTTCAGATCAAATATTAGCGGACGGATTGAACCACGACTCGTATAAAGACACAGTGGCAGAACATATTGCAAAAGTGCTAACGTTGTTGGCTGAACGAAATGCACCTGATCGGAAAACTCCCAAACATAGGTAAACTCCCAGTGTGCCTTACACTCTTCGCACGGAATACCCCATACTTGCGATTGCCTACAACCACAAATCGGACACCGATAAGAGACAATCCCTCCTTGCCATCCCCCACCTTCAATAGCAGAACACCACTGCCGAATTGCCCGTAGACCAGACATCCGCAACCTTACCCTTCGACACTCCAACTAGTGCAATTTCTCTGCTTCGGCTTTTGCTTTTGCTATCAGTTCGTCGGCTTTCTTTTGGGCTTCGTTTTCTATTTTTTGCGCCGCTTTCTCACCTTCTCGCTCTGCTATTTCTGCCGCTTTTTTGGCGGCGATAGCTGCAATAAGTCCGTTTTTCTCACCCTCTTCTTTTATTTGCTGTGCTCGTTTTTTCGCCTCTTCACGCGTTTTATCTGCCAGCACTTTAGCTTGTGCCACCAGTTCGTCGGCATGCTTCTGCGCCTCTGTAATGAGTTTTTGTGCCTCGTCGTACGCTTTTTCCTTCACTTGTTCCACGACTTTGGTTACTTGCTCTTGCACAACCTCCTTGATATTATCAGTCCCCAGTTGCTCTACCCCAAAATCTATCTTCGGTTGCGTGACATTGCCCGTTGCTCGTACCCACACTGGGATATTTTCCGGTATCTTAGCACCCGTATAACGCTGCAAAAGCGAGGATACACTTGTACCTAAGTTCCCCAAAAGAGCGCTCGGTATTTTAGCAGCAAGCTTCATATCTAGCGTTTGATCCAACTTCACATTACCTGCTATATTCCCTTCTATGTCCTTAATTTTAAGGGGGTACGGATCAAAAGTCAGGGTTCCATTCTCTATTACAAACCTTGCGACGCCACCGCGGAAGGTTGGGTTAGCAAGTTCTTTATTTTTAAGGAGTTCGCCGAATTTACTAAAGAGTGGCGAGTTCTTTATAGCTAGCTCACCAACGTCAAGCTTGCCTGTAGCGTTGATAGTCTCGAGGCGTGGCGCAAAGTTCGAATTCAAATGGCTAACACTCGTAAATTGCAATCCCACACGTCCGGAAGCATACTCTATACCGGGTACTAACTTACGTATCAGCTTTACGCTCTTAGCGCATTCCACTACATTCAGATCCTTTACCGAAACATCAAGCGACGACTGGTAATCAGCCGTTTGCAAATTTACCAACCCAGAGATTCGCGCATCGCCTTCAAACAGTACACAACCCAGATTGGCAATACGCAACTCCCCGTCGCGGGTATCCAACTTACCACCTGCTCGCCGCATCACATAATCCTGAAAATAGAGTGTTTCCACATGCATACCCAGATCAAATGCCAAACGCCGAAACATCGATAGTTGCTCATCTGTAAGAGTATTAGCTGGAGTTTCCGCCGCAGGAGCTGCCTCTTGCTGACTTTCCTCACTACTCCCCGGCATCAGTTCGCGAAGATCTACACATTTCGACACCAGATCCAAATGCCCTGTTAGCACACCATCGCTAAAGTAATAGGGGAGGAAATCGGCAACTGCACCCTGTAATTGCAAATCTGAGCTACCTAACCTAGCTGTAAACTCCTCCAATGCCACTTTTTTCTGCGAGAAACGAAGCTGCAACCTATCCAACATGGCATCCTGTTCGGCAACCACCTGCGTTAATTTCGCATCCTCTATTTCCAACAGACCATCGACCGCAACATCCTCAAATTGCTTCTTCTTAATAGAAGACAAATTTGCTGCTACACTCAAATCCAATGCAACACGCCCCGTAAGCTCTTTGCCATCCAGTGGGATACTCTCCTTAAGCGTAGCGAGGTCTACCTTACCCGAGACTTCCGCCCACAATGCAGGATCCGTTATTGGCGTTTCTACACTCGCTTGCATCTGTACCGGATTCCCACCCATAACAAACGAGAGGTTACGAAGTTCCAAAATACTCGAATCTTGCTCCTTCCCACGGATATCTGCTGCAAAATCCAAATTCAAGCCCGTAACAGCTTTAGGAAGCATCGGGTACTGAAACATACCATCCTTTATAGTCAATTGTACCTGAGCATCTGGAAGCTCTTTATCGAATTTAGTCCCTTGTACGTAACCTGTAAGTTGTAACTCGCCAGCCGTCTTCAATCCTTTCAGATCTTTCGTATAGAGTGTCGGAACTAGCGAGAGAAGCCCAGCCAGATCTACTTTTTGTGTAACGAGCTCGAGGTCGGTCGTAATCGAGTCGCCTTTCAGAGCAACAGATCCGTTAAGTGCCAACCGGAGGTCGTTGAGAGCTATTTCGTTGTCCTCTAGCTTAAAATGTTTGTTTTCGAGATCTGCATCCAAATCGGCTCGGAATCCCAAAGCTAATTGCGGCACGTAGGTTATCGCACCACTAGAAAAAAAGATACTATCCACACCCAGATCCAGATTTAGGTGTGTTTGTTTCAAGCCGAGGTCGCCCCCAAGTTGGAAATTTAAATGTTTTAGTTGCGCATTCAAAGCCGTTGAATCGTCCAAATACGTAATTTTCGCATCGCGGATTAACAATTCCTTAAGCTTCAGCTTGAGATTCGTTTCCGAGGACGTCTGCTCAGGTTTAGGCTCTTCTGTGGGTGCCGCCGTATCTTTAGGCACAATATCCCAGTTTGCAACCCCTAACGAGTCGCGATGGGCATAAAGATGTAGTTGATCCAAAAGGATGCTTTGTACCTCGAGGTTCGCAGGGTTGAAAAGCGAAAGAAGATTCACCTGTACTGCAAACTGACCCAAACTTGCGAGCGTATCGCCTTCAAACGGCACTCGATTTACCACCGATAAGCGCTCAAGCGATATTGTTGCCTTCGGAAAATTACGAATCAGCGATATATCCAAATCTGCAAAGGCTACATCCGCATTTAAGCGTTTATTAAGTTCCTCTTGGGCGATTCGCAAAATTTGTGGCTTAAAAATTATAGGCAATAGGATACCCAAAAGCAATACTAACACGAGCAGCGAACCGATCACGATCCCAGCTATCTTCAGACCTTTTTTCATTATTCCCCTTGTTATGTCTTCCTTGTGTGCTGATTGCTAGGAAGATTCTCGCCTTTCGCGCTCAACTACCTAACCCACACCCCACATACCTTTTTACTCAACTAAGGTAATGACTGTTACAAAAATATCTGCCCTAATTACAGAGAATACCTAAAAAAAAGGGCGCCACTTCAACCATTGAGTGTTTACACGCACACAACCTACTTTTTTAAGCAGAAATCGCAACGTTGGCAAGGCGACACGTCGCTAACCTCTTCACCAAAATAACGACGTAGCATTTGTTCACGACACCCCTCCGAATTTTGCACATAGCCAACCATAGCGCGGAAACGATCCTCTTCAGCTTTCTGTACCGATTCCCAATGTTCGAAATCGAAGTGCAGTATACCCTCCGCAGCTTCCGACTGTAAAAAACGCAGATAATAAGCACCTGCTAAGTCATAGAGCTCGGCATAGCCTTTTTGGTGGAGCGTATTGAATGTAGCAAGTATCGTCGCTTCCGAAAGATTCAGTGCCCGTACCATACGATATAGCGGTAGAATAACATAGGTTCTATGCACCTCCGGATAGTGTTCGTGTATATAAGCTAAAATTCGCTCGGTGTCCCGATTTTGCTTACTCAACCTTTCAACTGTTGGGTGATCTGCCAGCAGGAGTACCGATACCTCGTGCGAGGGCGGAACACGATACGCTACAATCTCGGCACGGTGCAGAAGCTCAAGCAATGCCCTGGTCTGCGATTCTGTCCCACCCCACCGTTCTGCCAACGACGCTAGATAAACTGCAAAATATTCCTTACCCGGAATGCTCTTCTGATAGGCACAGTAAGTGTACAACGTCTGAAAAAAGTTTGTAACCGTAGCACGGTCAAATCGTTTGGCACGAATATATTTCCAAGCAGCTTCTATTTCGCTAGACCTGTAAAGCAGCAACGCAAGCGCCCCATTCCCATCTCTTCCGGCACGTCCTGCCTCTTGGTAATATTCTTCTAATGAGGGAGGCAAACTCAAGTGGCAAACCAAACGCACATTGTCGTTATGAATCCCCATCCCAAAAGCATTGGTAGCGACCATTACACGCACCTTGCCTTGCATCCAATCCTCCTGCCTATTTTTGCGCACTGCTGAAGGTAAACCTGCATTGTACGCCGCAGCCGATATCCCTTTTTCAACAAGGTAATGCGCCACAAACTCCGTACGCATGCGCTCACGTACATACACAATGGCACTCCCTTCCAAGTGATTCAGCACATGCAAAAGACGTCTTTCCGGCTCCGGCTCATTTTGTACCGCATACTGCAAACCCGGACGAGCAAAGGTAGATACTCGCACTACAGGGCTTTGCAACTCTAAGTTCTGAGCTATATCCTGTATCACTTGTGGCGTAGCCGTAGCCGTTACAGCCAAGACGGGTACCGTTGGGAAATACTCGCGAATCGCTGCAATACGACGATACGACGGACGAAACTCATGCCCCCACTGCGATATACAATGCGCCTCATCGACCGCAATCAGTCGTACGGGCAAGGTGCGCAACTGTTCCGTAAACGTTTTCTTCTGCAAACGTTCGGGCGATAGATAAAGAAACGGATAAATTCCATTGCGGAGTGCTTCGAGTCGCGATTCTCTTTCCTCTGAACTAAGCCCCGAATGGAGTACGGTAGCTCGTAGATTATGCCGCTTAAGGTTTTCAACCTGATCGGTCATTAACGATATCAGCGGCGTGACAATTACCGTAAGTCCTCCCAGCGCAAGGCCTGCCACATGATAGGTTAGCGACTTCCCGCCGCCCGTCGGCAAAAGACCAATAGTATCATAACCGTCAAGAACACTACGTATAATCTCCTCTTGCTGAAGACGAAAACTATCGTAGCCCCAGTATCTTTTCAGAATTGCCGCGATGTCTGCCTTTTGTGGCATTCCTTACGATTTTGACTCCTCGGCGGTATCCCGGAGTCCGGCTAAGGTTATCAGGGTATCCAACTCTGCTAGCGCCTGCAACGGAGTCATTTCGTTGAGCTGATAAGAGCCCAATCTTTCTCGTAGCACCTTGAGATTCGGATCTTCTTTTTGTAAATCTTGCAACGATATCTTCGAAGCACCGGCCAATTGCTCACGATCTACCTCAGGTTGGCGTTGGGTTTCAAGCACTTCCAACATCACCTGCGCACGTTGTACTACGCGAAGAGGCATACCCGCTAGTCGTGCCACGTGTATCCCAAAACTATGCTCACTCCCACCCCTTTCTAACGTGCGTATAAAGAGGATCTGACCATCTACTTCCCGCACCGATACATGATAATTTTTAATCCGCGCGAAATGTTGTTCCATCTCGTTTAGCTCATGATAGTGCGTAGCAAACAGCGTCTTGGGGCGACCGTACGGATTCTCATGCAAGTACTCTGCCATAGCCCAAGCAATAGATATGCCATCGTAAGTGCTTGTACCACGTCCTATCTCGTCCAAAAGGATCAAACTCCGCTCGGAAATATTGTTCAGAATACTCGCTGCCTCCACCATCTCTACCATAAACGTAGACTCGCCCATGGAGATATTATCCGAGGCTCCAACCCGCGTAAAAATCTTATCTACCAACCCTATGCGCGCTCGTTTAGCTGGAACAAATGCCCCTGCCTGTGCTAATAGCACCGCAAGTGCTGTTTGGCGCAACAGTGCAGATTTCCCCGACATATTCGGACCCGTAATCACCAGAATCTGCTCCCCCTCCGAGTCCAAACGTATCGTATTCGGGACATAAAACTCACCAGCGGGTAGCACATCAGCAATAACAGGATGCCAAAGCGCTTCGAGATCTAACGAGAGGGAGTTGTCCATCTGCGGTCTTACCCACTCCTTTTCGTTAGCAATCGTGGCAAACGCATTAAGTACGTCAAGCTGTGCTATGAGCTCTGCATTACGCCTAATGGTTGGAACAAAAGCCAATAAATCTTCCAAAAGCTTGTTGTAGAGCTCATCTTCTATAGCCAGTATCCGCTCTTCAGCGCCCAGAATCTTCTTCTCAAATTCTTTAAGCTCCGGGTTGATGAAACGCGCCGCCTGCACCAAAGTTTGACGCTGTTCCCAGTCCTCCGGAATCTTGTCTAACTGTGTCTTCCGAATTTCAAAATAGTAACCATAAACGTTGTTAAAACCTACCTTTAGGTTCGCAATCCCCGTTCGGAAGGCTTCGCGCTGTAGCATTTCATCTAGCCGCTCTTGGCTATGAGCTCTCAAATTTCGGAGCTCGTCCAGTTCTGTAGAGACTCCCTCTGCAAAAACAGCCCCTTTGCCGATGTTTGCCGGATCGGGCAATAGGTCATGCGCAATACGCTCGGTAAGATGTTGCAACGGATCCAACTGTTCTGCCAAAGATTGTAGGTCGGTATTTTGCGCCGTCTGTATCTGCTGCTTGATGTGTGCCATTTGTTGCAACGCATTCCCCATTCGCACCAACTCGCGAGGTAAAATGCGAGCCATCGCAATTTTAGACGCTATACGTTCGAGGTCTCCAATTCCTTCGAGGCGCGTAGTAAGCTCAAAGTGCAACTCATGCTCCTGGGTAAAAGTCTCCACTATCCGGTGCCGACTTTCTATTGCCTCCAACTCTTTCAAGGGCATCGCCAACCAACGACGCAAGAGACGACCTCCCATCGGTGTCTTAGTTCGATCCACCGTCTCTACCAACGTACGCCCCCCATCGCCTGTAGGTTGAAAGATCTCGAGATGACGAAGTGTAAACCGATCAATCCAAACGTAATGCTCCTCCTCAATACGCGAGATATGAGTTATATGTGCAAGACTCGAATGCTTCGTAAGATCCAAATACGCCAAAGTTGCGCCTGCTGCCGGAATAGCTTGCTGAAGCGAGTCGATACCTAATCCACGAAGCGTGGTCGTGGCAAAATGCTGCTGGATACGGCTAACTGCATCTTGCGGAGTAAATGCCCAATCATCTACCCTCGTAAGGTAATACGTAGCTATATTTTGCGGTATCCCCTGCTCGTATTGCGCTCGGGAGATCAGCAACTCCCGCGGACGAAAATTTGCCAACAGACGGTCGATATAGGGCATGGTTCCCTCCGCTACGTAGAACTCCCCCGTAGAAATATCTACCAACGCCAAACCTATACGCATCGGCGCTAGATTAAGAGCTGCTAAGTAGTTATTTTCGCGTTTCTCCAGGACTCCATCGTCGGTAATCACCCCTGGTGTTATCACTTCGATCACACCTCGCTTCACCAACTTTTTGGTGAGTTTCGGGTTTTCGAGTTGCTCGCAAATCGCAATCCGCTTCCCAGCACGTATGAGCTTCGGAAGATAAACATCAAGAGCATGATACGGGAAACCTGCCAAATTCATCTCCGAGGCTGCGCCGTGTGCACGCTTCGTGAGCGTAATTCCTAAAATGCCCGAAACCTCGATAGCATCATCGTTAAACGATTCGTAAAAATCGCCCATACGAAAAAGAAGGAGCGCATCCGGGTACTGTGCCTTCATTTCATTGTACTGCTTCATCATAGGGGTCTCAGCAGGTGGCACAGCCGAATTCTTAAACAGTGGCATCCTCACTAGAGTAATTGCTACAAACAAAAATACGGAGATTTTACATCTCTAACAGACTAGAGCTAGGCGTTCGGGGGCGGGAGTGGCTAGAGAACGGAAATTGTTCGCGGATTTCGAAATATTACACTATTACTAACCTGGAGCTCAAGATTATATTCTTGGAATATTTCGCGCAATTCTGCTGGCGAATACATCGTAGCCCCAAAGGTTTCACAATGCAAATGCGGAAAACTAATTACCCCATAAAGCTTACGTTGCAACAACGGACAACTTTTCAGTAACTCTCGCAGCGTATCCACTATTTGCTTCAACGCTTTTTCTCTATAATTCTGCCAAGAGCTTTCTCTAATACTGTATTTCAATTCAACAAATAACACAGCATCGCCCGCACTATCTGTTGCTGGAAACAAAACAGCATCACACTGCCCTACCCCTTGTTTTTTCCAAGCTCCTTTCTGAAATCCGAAGGATGTAATATCCATTCGTTCCGCTGTTTTTACCAGTAAACTATCTACAGTAGGTTTCTTCGTATCCGTTATACAACCTCCTACGCCTTTCGGTCGGGAGGCTTTGTTGGAGGTAACATCCCAATCAACTACAAACAACTCAGAAACTTCTTTATGTTCCCGAAAATTGTTTACGACTCCCAACTCCTGCAAATGTCTACGCATCCTCCCGAGGCATTAACCTTAACAACCCAAACATCGTCTCGTGTTGCCTTGCAAACTCTTCTGCAAATAAATCCTCACGAAGTAGATGCGTTCCTTCTTCCTGCAACGAGCAGATTTCGCCATCTTTCAACAACCACAAACCTACATCTTGCGGGCGTACATACACTTGCCGCTCCAAAACTTCCGAATGTCCTACTTTATTACCACTATTTCGCACCACACCCGCCAACATACAATTGTTTAATGCGTAAAGAATAAACGGGCTGTGGGTTGTAAGTGTTAGAGTATGTTGTGTTTCGCTGGTAATGTACCCGATAAGATGTTCCAAAAGCCCGCGTTGGGTCGACGGATACAGATTCTGTTCCGGCTCCTCGATTATCAAATGTGTTGCTCCATAATCTGCAATGTAGCCTATCTGCGACCAAAGAGCTTCTAAACTTTGCTCCAGCTGTGGCTTCCTTTCACGCTTCTTTATCTCACTCAGCACATCAATAAGAGGTTCTAACCCAGGAGCTAACCTTTTTATATGCTCTATCTCTGCTGGACTAAAGAGCTTACGACTGCTATAAATTCCTCGCATCACCTCCTCAACCACAAGCAAAAGCGGTAGAAGAGATTGCTGACCACTCGAGCTAAACTGTAAATCTATTTCCGCGCCATTCCCTAATTGCAAAATATCTCGCGCCTCACTCTCCTTGTAGTGGTATGTGAAACTCAGGTCTGGTAGCTGAATAACAAATTTCTTCCTACGCTGATACACCCTCTTCGCAGCATACCAATCTGCCAAAAAATTTACCGTATTGTTATAACGCCCTGTATACTTCTGAATATTTTCGATACTCGCTACAAAATTGCGCTCAGCGGGTATGTACTCTATTTTCGTATTGTGGTAGAGCTCTTTGGCATCATTACCCAATCGCTCATAACTAGTCTGCGGCAACCTCTTCCCCTTTACATACGCCATCCGAATCCTACACCACGAACTCACATAAACAATTTCCAACCTCGGATCCAGAAAATAGTTCCGATCCATATTATGAAACTCCAACAATCCCTTATAGAAATCGTACTCATCAGCCAAGGTCAGGTAATTCTTTTCTGCCCAAAGCGCTTGCGAGACTATCTTTGCTATAGTACTCTTGCCACTCGCCTGTGGTCCCATAAACACATTCACGCGCTTAATATCCAAGCTTATCGAGCCGAGCGAACCTATGTGTTTGATACTGATTCTCGACATACAACCCACCTTTTACCCCCTACTGCCTACAAAGAAAACGAATTCGATATAAATCAACCCATTTGCGCACTCACCACCTAGTTGATATTTTTTCAGAAATCCTTACCTTTGGTTTAGACGAAATCAAAAGAGAGTGGTTCTCTTTGCTAAAAGTTTAGAGCGCATGAAAACCTATGAAACGCGTAATATACGCAATGTCGCACTCCTAGGAAGTACGGATGCTGGTAAAACCATCCTAGCGGAGGCTATGATGTTAGAAGGAAAGCTCATCGATCGAAAGGGTAGCATCGAAGCGAAAAACACCGTCTCCGACTACACCGAAATCGAGCAGCTAAACCAAAAATCGATTTACGCTACACCGCTCTTTACCGAATTTATGGACTGCAAACTGAACCTCCTCGACACGCCCGGAGCTGACGATTTCGTAGGTTCGGTTCTCACCGCTCTCCGCGTTTCTGCAACCGCCCTCATGGTGGTAAATGCTCAGCACGGGGTTGAAGTCGGTACCGAAATCTTGGCGCGATGGGTCGACCGCCAACACAAACCCATGGTGATCGCTCTCAACCAACTAGACCACGAAAAAGCTAACTACGACCACACGATGGAAAGCCTCGTACAAAGCTTTGGAAACAAGATAGTTGCCATACAGTATCCTACCAAAGTAGGCGCCGGATTCGATACATTCATCGACGTCCTACTCATGAAAATGTACCGCTTTACGGGCGACACCGGACAACGAGAAGAACTCGAGATCCCCGAAGATGAAATGGAGCGCGCCAAAGAACTCCACGGAAAACTCGTAGAAGCAGCTGCCGAAAACGACGAAAAACTCATGGAACTCTACTTCGAAAAAGGATCACTTACCGAGGACGAAATACGCGCCGGACTCGCCAAAGGATTAGAACTCCGCTCTGTATACCCCGTATTTTGTACCTCCGGACTCAAGAATATCGGCGTAAAACGTCTTATGGAATTCTTGATCAAAGTCGGTCCATCGCCCCTAGAAAATGAAGTTCCGACCAACGAAGCCGGAGATCCCGTTCCACCCGATGCTAATGCGCCACTGCAGCTCTTCGTATTCAAAACGACGTTCGAACCACACATCGGCGAGGTCAATTACTTCAAAGTAATGGCGGGAAAACTCACCGAAAATGCCGACTTGCTTAACCTCAACACACAGACCAAGGAGCGATTTGCACAAATCTTCGTAGCAATGGGGAAAAATCGCACCAAGGTGAACGAACTCCTCGCAGGCGACATAGGTTGCACAGTAAAACTGAAAAATACCAAAAGCGGACAAACCCTAGTCTCCGGTAACGAAGGATCGCCATTCCCGCCATTCCAACTACCCAACGATAAGTTCCGCACTGCGGTAAAACCTGTAAACGAGGCAGAAACCGAAAAGCTCGGCGAACTACTAAACCGCATGCACCAAGAAGACCTCAGTATCAACATCGAATTCTCTAAGGAACTCCGGCAAATCATCGTCTCCGGACAAGGCGAACACCACCTCAATACCATGAAATGGTTGCTGACCAACGTCCACAAATGCGAAGTAGAGTTTATACCACCACGAATCCCCTATCGCGAAACTATCACAAAAGTGGCGCAAGCCGACTATCGACACAAAAAACAATCGGGAGGTGCCGGGCAGTTCGGAGAAGTACATCTGATCGTCGAACCCTACGAAGAGGGCATGCCAGCACCCACCAAGTATAAGATTAACGGTAAAGAAATCTCGCTCAACATCCGAGATACGCAAGAGGTAGATCTCGACTGGGGCGGAAAGCTCATCTTCTACAACTGTATTGTCGGAGGAGCGATAGATGCCCGATTCCTACCAGCTATCATGAAAGGGATTATGGAAAAAATGGAACAGGGTCCCCTCACCGGCTCCTATGCACGCGACATCCGTGTAGCAGTATACGACGGAAAGATGCACCCCGTCGACTCCAACGAAATCTCCTTCAAACTCGCCGGACGAAATGCCTTCCGCGCTGCTTTCAAAGAAGCAGGACCAAAGATTATGGAGCCTATCTACGACGTAGAAGTCCTCGTCCCGTCCGACTACATGGGCGACGTAATGAGCGACCTACAAAACCGGCGAGCTATTATCATGGGCATGGACTCCGAAAAAGGTTTCGAACACATACAAGCTCGTGTACCCCTAGCCGAAATCGGAAGATACTCCACGGCTCTTTCCTCCCTAACCGGCGGACGAGCTACCTATACCATGAAATTCTCCGGCTACGAGCAAGTACCTGCCGATGTACAGGAAAAACTGCTCAAAGCCTACCAAGAAACCGAGGAAGAATAACAGCCACCACACTCCTACTGCCGATTTCTTAGAAAATTTGTAACATTACGGAGCATTGTACAAAAGCAGTGCTCCGTTTTTTGTTCCTTAACCTCGGACAGATTCAGTTTCGCACCATGTCAGAACCGAAAGAACTCATTCTGGGAGGCGTGCCCGGAAAAGGATTTTATCCTATTGAAGATAAACTCGTTATAGCCGTAACTTCCAGTGCTCTCTTCGACATGACCGAATCGAACCGAGTTTTTGAAGAGGAGGGCTGCGAACGCTATCAAGAATACCAGAGCACACACCTCGAAGATATCCTCAAACCCGGTGTCGCATTCCCATTCATTCGCAAACTATTAGCACTAAATGCGCATGTAAACGGAAAGGAGCGCAACGAGGACGTCCCCGAAGAGGATCGCCTCATAGAGGTAGTACTCTTTTCACGCAATAGCCCCACCACTGGGCTACGAGCCTTTCGCTCCATTCAGCACTATATGCTAAATATCAGCCGTGCGTGCTTCTCGTCTGGGAGCACCAACTTTCAGTACCTCGACGCCTTCAATTCGTTGCTCTATCTCTCCACCAACGAAAACGATGTAAAAGCCGCTATGGAAAAGGGCTATGCCGCCGGACTGGTACGTGCGCAGTCCCTCTACCTCGATAACGACAACGAAGACGTCGAACTCCGCATAGCATTTGACTTTGATGGCGTAATAGCCGATCGTTCTGCAGAGCTCGTCACACAAGAGCAAGGTATCGAAAGTTTTGCCGATCACGAGGCACTCAATGCACAAATCCCACTAGGCGAAGGACCGCTAAAGCGTTTTCTCGAACAAATATCCAAACTACAAAAACTCGAACGAGATAAATTCGAACGACGGAAAAATAACAACGAACCCTATCGCCGATTCATACGCACTGCAATAATTACAGCACGAAATGCTCCAGCGCACGAACGCGTTATCACTACCCTAACCTCCTTTGGGATCGAAGTCGACGAAGTCTTTTTCCTAGGAGGAATCGACAAGGCGCGTATCCTGAAAGTCTTCCGTCCTCATCTCTTTTTTGACGATAAGTTAGACAACCTCAGGCACTTAGAAGGCATCCCCTCCGTGCTTATCATGATGCAATAACTCCCCGTACCCTCAATGTATTAAGGGACTTATGCACTACACAAACCTCCAAGAAGAGCTAAAACTCGTAATAGCAGAACAATTTTTTGCCAGCTTCGACTGTAAGCCTCGCATCGGGAAGATCGACTTCTGTGTTGTAGATACACGACATGCTTCGCCCGAAAAAACAAAGGATATTCGTTCTCTATTATGGGCAGAAGCCAAACGTGGCACCGTAACCGATATCTACAAACCGTTGGTACAGCTAATCCTTACCATCGGCAAAGCCCGCACGTTTGATACCTACCTGCCGCCACCATTTCTCGCTGCATTCGATGCCGAGAAAATTGCATTCCTTCCGTATCGCGAAATACTGCCCTTTCTCGCACTTAACGACTTCAACTGGAATGTTACCCCGTCTGACACTTCTTCGCGCGAATTTGGGTTGTTATACGGCGCTGTAAAGGCAACGTTAGATAAAACGGCGTACCTCTTTCGATACGATGCGCACGAAAAAGAGCTGCGAGGATTCATTAAACAGCACTTAAGCGAAAACTCAACGCTAATTCAGATCAACAAAAACAACTTCGTAAGCATCTACCAACGATGGCTAGCCCTTGTGCAACCGAGCATTGATGTGAATTGGGAAGGACTCAAGAAGCGTAATATCATTGACGGCGATTTCTTCCTAGCAGATCTCCTCTCCGAAAATAACCAATCGCTTAAAGAAGCGCTCTTCGTACTTCTCAACGACAATCGTTACACCTTTGCACGAAAAACAGATTGTGATGGTATTTTTACATCCAGTGAAATCTTTTTCAAAGACGGGCAAAAGGCACACGCGCAATTCTGGAGTCTCTACCAGCGCCCACCTCGCGAAGAATACTGGGATTATATTATCAAACGTCGAGACCTCCTTGTACCGCAAGACATCCGCGAACGCAAAGGCTCTTTTTTCACTCCCAAAATCTGGGTAGACCTCTCGCAAAAATACCTAGCCGACGTCCTAGGCGAGAACTGGCAGGACGAGTACTACGTATGGGATTGCGCTGCAGGCACTGGAAACCTCCTCAACGGACTCACGAATAAATACAACATCTGGGCATCGACGCTCGACCAACAGGATGTTGACGTAATGAAAGACCGCATCCACAACGGTGCTAACCTACTCGAGTCGCACATTTTCCAATTTGACTTCTTGAACGATGAGTTCGACTGCGGGAAACTGCCAGACGACTTGCTCGCCGTGCTAAAAGACCCTGAGAAGCGCAAAAAGCTAGTAATCTATATCAATCCACCATATGCTGAGGCGGGGAATGGACGAACTCCTGCGGGTACTGGAAAAAACAGAACAGGAATTGCTATTTCGCATTCAGTTTATGAAAAGTACAAGACACAAATTGGGAAAGCAGCACAAGAACTTTTTGCACTTTTCTTAGCTCGCATTGCAGATGAATTATCTGCTTGTTATATCGCACATTTCGCTACACCAAAACTTATTACAGCGCCTAATTTCGGAGCTTTTCGTTCTTTTTTTCAAAAGACGTTGGAACGTTGCTTCCTTGTACCCGCAAATACCTTTGACAACGTTGTAGGACAATTTCCCATTGGTTTCTTTATATGGAGTTCGCAACAAAAAAAGAAACTGAACTATATATCAGGTGATATCTATACTGCGGATGCCGAACAATTCTCTAAGAAAATATTACGAACAACAGAAGTTAACGAATTAATTAGCTGTTGGTTAAAGAAATTTCCAGAAGGCTGTGATTTGTTAGGTTATATGAATTCCGGACGCAATGATTTTCAGAACAATCAATTGGTACGTCTCTCCAACCAGCATCCGATAGATAAAGCGCACACTAAGGAAATTTTTGTCTGTAGACTTCTTCCCATTACTATATTCTTTTCTGTACGTCATGCTATCCCGCATACTTGGCTAAATCACAACGACCAATTCCTCGCTCCCAATGAATGCTGGAAGAGTGATACCGAATTTCAAAATAATTGCTTAGCATTTGCCCTGTTTCACAGCAAGAACTACATAGCTTCTTCTGGTTTTGTCAATCACTGGATACCCTTTACCGAGCAAGAAGTTAATGCACAAGCCCGTTTCGAAAGCCATTTTATGACCGATTTTATGGCGGGTAAACTTTTTCACCCATTAACCCATCAAAGTAAAACAACACTTCAGGCTTTAGCTGAGGAAAAATCTTTTATCCCCTCCGAACCACTAGTATTTTCACCAGAAGCTACTGCCGTTTTCGATGCCGGACGCGAACTCTGGCGCTACTATCACTCGCAACCGGGTGCCAATGCCAACGCATCGTACTACGACATTCGAGAGCACTTCCAAGGACGCAACGACAAGGGAAAAATGAATGCGAAAAGCACCGACGAAACTTACAACCTATTGTTAGCTAAATTAAAAGAGGCGATGGAGGCTCTACGCTTAAAGATTGTACCAAAAGTATACGAGTACGGGTTTTTGATTTTCTAGCCCCTGTTCCCCCCGGCGTTACCGGAGGATAGACGACCACGACCCGCTTTTCTAGAAATTCGCTACGCGTTGAGAGCGATGGCACGATACCGAAGCTGCGGTAACCCGCATCGCGGGTTTTTCTAGACGTGCGACAGGCGTTGAGAGCGGATGATATAAATCGCTATACCCTCCCCCCTGTGCAAACCGGGGAGACGGCAAGCGTTTTTCTAAACGCTCCCTGCTCGAGGAAAAGAAAAACGTATTTTTGTATAGAATGCAAACGTAGGTAATTGTAGGATGCGAAACGTAGAAAAACACTACTCCCCCGTCTTTGGTCGCGTATTTTGGGGAATCCTCCTAGGGCTCTTGGTGTTCGTAATAGTCCTTTTTGTGCTTATAGCCGAAGGATCTTTTGGCGTAATGCCCACCTTCGAAGAGTTAGAAAACCCCAATAGCAACCTAGCAAGCGAAGTCCTTGCTGACGATCAAACGCCACTAGGCTCTTTCTACATTCAAAACCGATCGTTTGTGGGACGGAACGAACTCGCCGACGGACTAGTAGATGCACTGATCGCCACCGAGGACGTCCGCTTTTACGAACACTCCGGCGTAGATGCTCGTGGACTCATGCGCGTCCTCTTCAAAACCGTAATGATGGGTAAAGGAGAATCCGGCGGCGGAAGTACCCTCACCCAACAACTTGCCAAAAACCTCTTCCCGCGCGATTCGACCTATGCCAAATCCAAAATTGCCAATCTCCTAAAACTCGGCATCACCAAATTCAAAGAATGGATCACCGCTATAAAACTAGAACGAAACTACACCAAAGACGAGATCCTCACCATGTACCTCAACACCGTTCCCTTCGGCTCAAACGCCTACGGGATTAAGATGGCAGCGAGAACCTTTTTCAATACCACCCCAGACTCCCTAAAATTGGAAGAAGCCGCTGTATTGGTCGGGCTCGTAAAAGGTCCTACTTGGTATAGCCCTGTGCGGAATCCGGAGCGCTCGCGCGAAAGACGAAACATAGTCCTGCAGCAAATGCTACGCTACAACAAAATCTCGCAACAGCAATACGATTCCCTAAGCCAACTCCCCCTACAACTACACTTCCAAGTACAAGACCACAACTCCGGCATTGCTACCTACCTCCGCGAGCACATCCGGCAAATTATGACCGCCCCCTACCCTCAACCCAAAATGTACTACTTACACGAGCAGTATCAGCACGACTCGCTGGAGTGGATCCACAACCCGCTCTACGGTTGGTGCCAGAAGAACAAAAAGCCCAACGGCGAACTATACAATCTCTATCGCGACGGACTACGCATCTACACCACCATCAATGCCAACCTACAACGTTATGCCGAGGACGCTGTTAACGAACACATCGGCAAGACACTACAACCCGCCTTCGATGCCGAAAAGAAACGCTCCCTCTTCTCCTGGGATGTGAAACAGCGAGTTCGCGAAACGGTTCTACGCGCGGGTATGCATCAGAGCGAACGCTATCGCAACCTAAAACGTTCAGGTGCCACGGATGCCGAAATCGAGGAAAATTTCGACACCCCCGTAGAAATGAACCTCTTCAGTTGGAAAAACGGCGAACGCGATACCCTTCTCACCCCACGCGATTCTATGCTATACGTAAAACGACAGCTACGTGTCGGATTCATGGCACAAGAACCGCACACCGGACGCGTGCGTGCCTACGTGGGCGGTACCAATTTCAAATACTACAAGTACGACCAAGTCTATACTGCTCGCAGACAAATCGGCTCCACCATCAAACCCTTCCTTTACACCCTAGCCATGCAGGAGGGCTACTCGCCATGTATGAAGGTGCCCAACGTACCGCAAGTCTTCGAAGTCGCCGATTCTATCTGGAGTCCGAAGAACTCAAATCCCACGAAACACGACGGCGAAATGGTAACCCTAAAGTGGGGACTCGCAAACTCGGTCAACAACATCTCGGCATGGCTCATCAAACAATTCTCTCCCGAGGCTATGGCTGAACTCCTGCGCAGAATGGGCATCCGTAGTCATATCGACGAAGTGCCCTCCATCTTCCTAGGCACCTCTGTTATTTCTGTTTACGAACTCGTGGCATCCTACGGCGTCTTTGCATCAGGTGGCGTACATATCGAGCCCCTGCTAGTAACACGCATAGAAGACAAAAGCGGGAACATCCTCTCCACCTTTACACCCAAGAAATACGAGGTTATCAGTCAGGAAACCGCCTACCGAATGCTCTCGCTGCTGCGTAGTGTGGTAGATCAGGGTTCCGGTAAGCGCTTACGCTATGTCTATCGATTGGAAGGACCGATAGGTGGCAAAACCGGTACTACGCAAAACAATGCTGACGGGTGGTTTATGAGCGTTCACCCAAATATCGTGATCGGAACTTGGGTAGGCGCTGAGGATCCCGCCGTGCACTTCTCTGCTATGACCTACGGACAAGGCGCAGCTATGGCACTACCCATTCAAGGGCTATTTCTACAAAAAGCCTACGCAGACCCCACTTCCGGGATCCGCGCCAATGCACAATGGGCTGTACCAGAATCCTTACGAGGAGTTTCGTTCGACTGCGACGAACACAATGCCACAGATACTACCGAACCCGATGAGTTCTTTTAATCGCGTCCGCACTATCCTATACGCACTGCTACTCCTAACGGCAAGCACTGCACTAACCAACTGCAAAGACGAAGAAAAACGCATAGCATGGGAAGTACACTTCCGCCTACACATCGGTCTCAATCTTCCGCAATATACCGACCTCAACGTCCCAGGAGGAATCATCACTGTACCCGATTACGGCTATCAAGGTAACGGACTCTACGTCCTCCAAGAATTAGCCACCCCCGGCACTTATTCTGCCTACGACGCTACGTGTACGCGACACCTTTCGGAGATTCATGTAACTCAGCGAAACGGGACAACCGCTACTTGCCCTCACTGCAAAACGGAATATCAGCTCCTCAATGCCGGAATATCCTCCGACGGCAACTACCAACTCCACCCTTACCGCACCCACCAAAACGGATACCTCTTGGTAGTCTACAATTAGTAGATGCGCTCGACTCCTGTTGCCAGCACACGCAGGTACCAACGTACATCGTCGTAATCGAGGCGGCGACCGATGCGCTTCTACAACCACAAGCGAGCTGGCTGGTAGGCGCCCACGTAGTGATCCCAAACGGCAAGAGGAAGGTGAGCGAAGTACTGGGTATCGTTGATCCAGAGGCGTTGGGTTGATTCGTCATAGCGAACGCACTCTACTAGGTTAGTGCCTGCGATATCGAAGGTAGCGACTGGGGGGAGGGCTAGCGTTTCGTCCATCAGGTGCAGACGACGGAGGTACTCGCCCTTCTGTACAAAGCGCTGATATTCTGCCAAGTCCTTAGGGTATGGGATGCGAGGATACTCTATCTTGAGGAATTCGAAGTACTTGGTGCGATACTCCTTATCATTTAGCACTCCGTAAATGTAATCAAACACTTCCTCGCCTTTTACTGATTCTCCTATGGCTTCGCTTATTTTAGCGAGCTCCTCCGGTCGCATGTTGAGCTCTAGTTCTATCTTTTGCCCAGATTGCGTTACGCCAGCAACTATCTCGGCGGGGGTATAGTCCCACCCTTCGGGGAGACGGTAGAGGGGAAAAGCGTAGGTGCTTTCGCTTGGTCTATTGGAAATAAAGCATTTATCAATCATTGTATTAGCGACAAAACAATGATGAAATTCGTCGGAGGTTGTTACAAAACGTGTCGTACACAGTGCATAATTTTCCGGATGGAGTAAATCTCCTAAGGTCTTAAAACATGGATAAGCCCAAAGCCCTCGCGTCTTTCCTGTGTAGAGGGCGAAACGGTTATCGAACGGACGGTAAGCATGTTCCAATATTATTGGCATATCATCTCTTGCATCTCTCTGTGCAGCATCTACTTGCCAATTACGCGTATCTACTCCCAAGCTATAGGTTCTTCTTAATTGTTCTGCTGTTAGCTCTCGGATATCATCCAGCAGAGGTTGTATCTCATCTTTCTTACATCTGACGATTAAGTCATCGCGAGACGTAGATGCTCCAGAATTATAATGGCAAAACAATTCGGTCAATGAAAAACCTTTTCGATAGCTTTCTTCTAACGAGAAATCCTTTGGCACAAAGAAATAATACGGCGCTACAGGGGCTAATATTTGCCATTCTTCGCTTGTTAACCGGGACTCCTGCAAGGCAGCAAACTTCTCTTTCCTACTTCCGTACAATTCGGCATAATGCAGTGAGGCGCATGTATCCGTATGCTCCTTATACCTCACCAGTAGCATAATCCCCACTCCCGCTTGGATATCAAAAACATTTTCATCCTTCCCGCCCGCTGGTGTCTTCTCACGCATACGGCTATTGCCATGCAGGTTTAAGATATAAACATTATCAAAGTTCCTGAGCAGCTCCTCGCGCATCCGTCTGTGCACAGCGCCATCCAAAAAGCTGTTGTTGATAATGAACGCCACAACACCCTCACCCGTACGTTCTATCTGCCATTGCGCGTAACGAATAAACTTGATATAGTCGTCCGAAAGCGGTTGGATATTCTGTTCGTCAAGCCCCGTCTTGTAAGACTGTACTAGCCGCTCTATCCACTCGCTTTTGTTCTTACTGCCACGACTGTAGGGCGGATTGCCCAGCATAACCAGCACGCGCATATCCTGTTTCAGCTGACTTACCGCCTGTGCCTCTTGGTCTATGGGCGAGAAAAGATTACCGTCAAAATGCGAGTCCTCAAGAGTGTTGGTGAGGTAGATGCCATAGCGAGACTCGCCGAGGGCAGTTGCGCCGGTTTCGCGAAAAACATACTCTAAGTTCAGGTGAGCCATCGCGTAAGGTGCCATCAGAATCTCGTAGCCATGCAGGCGAGGAAGGAGATGGTCGCGAACGTAATCGTTCCACACGCCCTGCTGCCCCACGAACTTGCTATAGATTTTGCGCACTACCTCCACCAGAAAAGTACCTGTACCCGTAGCAGGATCTAGAATCTGCAACCTATGCGTGCCATCACGCGCTTGGCTGTAATCCGCCAAACCGTCCTTTAGTCCAAACTCCTTTTGTAGCAAATCGTCTACTGCGCGAACAATGAACGAAACTACCGGAGCTGGCGTATAGTAAACCCCTCGAGCTTTCCGACGAGCAGGGTCGTAAGCGGTAAGAAAATCCTCGTAAAAGAGCATGACAGGATCGCGCTCCGCCTTGTTGGCATCGAGGAGCGTTCGCACGTCGGTTGCAGCAAAAACGCCCACAAGATCGTCAATAATCCACGCCACGCGGACATCGAGATCGTAAACACCCAAACGCTGGAAAAGTTTGCGCAGGAAGGGGTTGCTTTGAGGGATGAGCTTCGCAGCAGCTTCGCGAGTAAAAAGTTCCGTATCAGAAGCATGGTACCGTGCGGCAAACAAGCCGTAAACAAGGGTTTGTGCATACCAATCGGCAAACTCTGTGGGAGAAACATCGCTACGCAACACCTCTTTCATACGCGCGATTTGTTGCAAGAAATCTTGTGCCGCTTCGCTTTTTTCGTCTGTAAGAATGGCAGCGATTGAACGAGCCAACAGCTGCGCTTTGCCTGCCATCAGAAGCGCCAGACGCTTGGGCGAGGGTTGTGCATCGCGAAGGTGTGCAAGTAATTCTTCAAAACGAGCCTCGGCATCGGGGAGAAGAGCGAGGCGATCGCCGTCCTGTTCAGCTACTCGAACTTCGCAAACACACTCGCCATCTTGGTAGAGCAAAAAGCGCAGAAAATCTGTAAAGACTACGCACTCGAGTCCTTGCTTGTAGCGATCGAACTGCTCTTTATTCTGTTTCACTCCACGCAAATCCGTATCGCCGATGTCCTTAGTTTCGAAGTAGGCGACGGGGATGCCCTTACTCAGCAGCACAATATCGGGCGCACCGCACTCGATGCGCTTGGGCTCGTTGATTATCGCAAAACGCTTTAGCGGCTCAAGGTTTGTCAGGAGCTCCAGCAATGCTGGGCGCAGGCTGTGCTCTGTAGTCAGTCCCGTTTTGTATTCTTGCGCAAGGCGAGCGATGTAAGCTTGTAGCGGGCTCATCGGCGGATTTCTTTGCTTCAAAGATAGGATTTTTAGACGGGCATTCTTTTAGGCGGACGCTACGCGTTTTTCGCAACTGCTCTTTCCCCCCGGCGTTACCCTTTCTAGGCAGACGCTACCAAGAGGGAGAAGACTAGTTGAAAAGAGGAAGAAGACTAGAAGGGGGGTTAGTGCGACCGTTTATATGCCCCCCAGCGTTACTCTTTCTAGGCGGGCGACAAGCGTTTTTCTAGACGTTCGCTACGCGTTGAGAGCAATGGATACTTTTCGAACGGGGAAAGCACGATTCTTCACGCTCAACAAAGCTCCGAATGCGTAACAAATGACTAAAAAATGTATTTTCGTACTGAAATTCAGTAGTATATACAAAATGCCCCAATACAGCAACTTACAGGAAGAGGAATTGAAGAATAGGATAGGCGAGGCTTTTTTCGCACAATACGATTATTCTACAATCATTGGAAAAATCGACTTCTGTGTTGTAGGGGCGAAATCTCTTTCTACACGAGGCAATACTGATCAAAAAGCAAACGATACGCCTATTGTTTCCCTCCTCTGGGCAGAAGCCAAGCGCGGCACTGTAGCAGACATCTACAAACCGTTGGTACAGCTAATCCTTACCATCGGAAAAGCGCGCACTTTCGATACCTACTTGCCGCCACCGTTTCTTGCTGCTTTCGATGCCGAGAAGATAGCCTTCCTTCCATATCGCGAAATATTGCCGTTTCTGGCGCTCAACGACTTCAACTGGAATGTTACCCCGTCTGACACTCAAACTCGCGAATTTGAGCTGTTATATGACGCTGTACGCGATGTTTTGGATCGAACCGCCTATGTCTTTCGATACGATGCCCACGAAAAAGAGCTGCGAGCATTCATAAAACAGCACCTGAGTGAAAGCTCCTCTCTGATTCAGATCAACAAAAACAACTTTGTAAGTATTTACCAGCGTTGGTTAACATTGGTACAACCGAGCATCGACGTGAATTGGGACGCCCTCAAAAAACTCAATATTATTGATGGTGATTTCTTCCTAGCCGACCTTCTATCTTCTGAAAACCAAACCATTAAGGAAGCGCTGTTTGTGCTCTTGCAGGATAATCGTTACGTTCTCGACAGAAAGATCGAACTCGGCGGTTTCCTTAGCGAAAAGCAAGTATTTTTCAAAGACGGACAAAAAGCACACTCGCAATTCTGGAGCCTCTACCAACGACCACCGCGCGAAGAGTACTGGGACTACATCATCAAGCGTCGAGACCTCCTTGTACCGCAAGATGTACGCGAACGCAAAGGCTCCTTCTTCACGCCCAAGATCTGGGTAGACCTCTCGCAAAAGTACTTAGCCGACGTCCTTGGCGAAAACTGGCAAGACGAATACTACGTATGGGATTGCGCTGCCGGTACTGGCAACCTGCTAAACGGACTCACCAACAAGTACAACATCTGGGCATCTACCCTCGACCAGCAAGATGTAGATGTAATGAAAGATCGTATTAAGAACGGCGCTAACTTGTTGGAGTCTCACGTCTTTCAATTCGACTTCTTGAACGATGAGTTCGACTGCGGGAAGCTCCCTACCGATTTACTCGCCATACTCAAAGACCCAGAAAAGCGCAAAAAACTAGTTATCTATATCAACCCGCCGTATGCGGAACTGGGAAATAAACGAGCCATTACTCGGCACGAACTAAATAAACGGAAAGTAGCTAACGAACACAGAATTTATAGCATATACTTCCCACATATCAAAAAAGCGAGTCGCGAATTATTTGCACTTTTTATTGCACGAATCCATAGTGAGATACCGAATTGTTTCCTTGCACAATTTTCGACTTCGAAAATTGTGCAAGCCCCCAATTTTTCACATTTCCGCTCTTACTTTCAAGCTTCGCTCGAAAAATTTTTTCTTGTTCCCGCTAACACCTTCGATAACGTAAAAGGACAATTCCCAATTGGTTTTTTCATTTGGAATCTTCAAAAACAACAAACTTTTACATCCGGCATTGGGGATGTCTACAATAAAAATGGCGAATACCTATTCAAAAAACGAGTAGGTATCGATACTAATTTTCAATCTATAAATGATTGGATTATTACAACACGACAACGGTCTAGTAAATTTTACTTAGGCTATATGTATGCTACATCAAGCGATTTTCAACATAACAATATGAATTACATTGTCAATAGTAAGAAACAAATTCCAAACCCTATTGGCATGGATATCACAGAACAAAATTTGCTAGAAATAAGCATCTACTACTCTATGCGACACTGTATAGAAGCAACTTGGCTTAACGATCGCGATCAATTTCTCTATCCTAAGAATGGTTGGCAAACAGATCCTTATTTTCAAAGCAATTGTTTTACATACACTTTATTTGCAATCACCAATAACATTCAGTTTAATTTCGGCACAAACCACTGGATACCCTTCACTGAACACGAGGTTAATGCGCAATCGCGCTTCGAAAGCCATTTTATGACAGACTTTATAGCTGGTAAATTAGCATCAGAGACCTCCCCCAACAGCAATACCTTGCTAAGCGAGCAGTCTTTCGTACCTACCGAACCACTGGTATTTTCACCAGAAGCTACCGCTGTTTTCGACGCTGGACGTGAACTCTGGCGCTACTATCACGCACAACCGGGAGCCAATCCCAACGCCTCGTACTACGACATCCGCGAGCACTTCCAAGGGCGCAACGACAAGGGAAAAATGAATCCGAAAAGTACTGACGAGACCTACAACTTGCTACTCGCTAATCTTAAAGATGCTATGGAACAGCTCCGCCAGCAGATTGTGCCGAAGGTATACGAGTATGGGTTCTTGATTTCCTAGACGTGCGAATGCGATGTTTCCCCCCAGCACCTACCGGGGGATAGGCGACCACGACCCGCTTTTCTAGAAATTCGCTACGCGTTGAGAGCGATGGCGCGATACCGAATCTGCGGTAACCCGCAGCGCTGGTTTTTCTAGACGTGCGCGATGCGTTCGCAGCAAACTTACTTCTGTAGCAAGCCCCGTCTGATAAAAGTTTACCCACACGCGCAATATAACCCACCGCCAACACCACCCCACCTCTTTCTACATTCAAATATATAAAAAAAGAGAGCCCTCGCGGACTCTCTCAACACAAAAAAAACAAAACACTACAGTTCCTGATAACTTTCTACTTCTACCCCCGCTTCCGTCTTTTTTATCAGACCTTGCAACACATTCCCTGGTCCAAGCTCTACAAACGACTTCGCACCATCCGCAACCATTGCACGAACAATTTGTGTCCAACGGACAGGCGCTGTAAGCTGTTTTACCAAATTCGCTTTAATATCAGCCGGCACTGTGTGCGGTTTCCCGTCCACATTCTGATAAATCGGACATATCGGCGTATGGAATTCCGTTTTCTCAATAGCTTCTGCCAAGCTCTTACGCGCCACCTCCATAAATGGGCTATGAAACGCTCCACCAACTTTTAAAGGTAATGCACGTTTCGCACCTGCAGCTTTTAGCTTTTCGCAAGCTAACTCTACGCCTTTTATGCTACCCGAAATTACCAACTGTCCGGGGCAGTTGTAGTTGGCAGGCACTACCACCTCGTCTATTTCGGCACAGATCTCTTCCACTTTCGCATCATCCAAGCCAATAATAGCGGCCATCGTAGAGGGTTCCAACTCGCAAGCCGATTGCATAGCTTGAGCACGTGCCGCTACCAAACGGAGACCGTCTTCCCAATTTAGCGCTTTACTTGCAACCAATGCACTAAACTCGCCTAACGAGTGCCCTGCTACCATGCTCGGCGCAAAATCCGGAAACAATTTTGCTAATACCACCGAATGCAAAAAAACTGCCGGTTGCGTTACCTTCGTCTGACGTTGTGCCTCTTCGGGTCCCTGAAACATGACATCGGTTATCGAAAAGCCCAAAATCTCGTTTGCCCGTTGGAATAAGCTTTGCGCTTCTGACGACTTCTCGTACAGCGACTTACCCATCCCTACAAACTGTGCACCCTGCCCCGGGAATACAAATGCTTTCATCTGAAAACCTCTTTAAGTTTTGCTCAACAAAGGTAGAGATTTTTAAGCGCCACACGTTTCTACAAGCATCTCAATTATTAACCATCCCACACACATTATAAAGAGTGATCCCAACAAGTTGTACCTTTGCACGCATAATCTCGACTGCATCTATGGAAAACAAAGAGGGAAAAGAGCTAGACACCGGATACCAGAAACTAGAACACTGGAACGAAGAGCGAACCCAAGCGCTTGCACAGCACTACGAAGCTATTCTAAACCTCCTTGGTGAAGATGCCAAGCGCGACGGTTTACTAAAAACACCACTGCGGGTTGCAAAGTCTATGCAATTCCTCACGCAGGGTTATGCACTGAATCCGCAAAAGATTCTCGAAGACGCCCTCTTCCAAGAAGAGTACCAACAGATGGTCATCGTCAAAGACATCGAAGTCTACTCACTGTGCGAACACCACCTATTGCCCTTTTACGGAAAAGCACACGTAGCCTACATCCCAAACGGTTATATCACAGGACTAAGCAAAATAGCTCGCGTAGTAGACGCATTCTCCAGACGACTACAAGTACAAGAACGACTCACCCGACAAATACTCGAATGCATACACTCCACCCTACACCCCCTCGGCGTAGCTGTGGTGATAGAAGCAGCACACATGTGTATGCAAATGCGTGGTGTCGAAAAACAAAATAGCGTTACCACTACCTCTGCTTTCACCGGTGCTTTCCTAAGCGACAGCAAAACCCGCGAAGAGTTTGTACAGCTCATTAAAGCCTCACGACCCTAACAACACACTCGCAATGCCTCTCCGACCTTGGTTCCACTTCATTCGTTTCTCGCACACACTTTTCGCTTTGCCTTTTGCCGCAATAGGTTACACGATTGGGGTACGCGACCTAGGCGTATTCCACTGGCAAACCCTCCTTGCAGTACTACTCTGCATGATTACAAACCGAAATGCTGCTATGGCTTTCAACCGACTCGTAGACGCTAAAATAGACGCTAAAAACCCACGAACTGCGGAACGAGAAATCCCCAAAGGAGTCATTTCCCGACGCGGTGCTACCCTCTTTGTCCTGCTCAACGTCATACTATTTGTCCTCAGTTGTGCATTTCTTAACCGCTTAGTGCTCTACTTATCTCCTCTTGCCCTACTCATTGTGCTCGGATACAGCCTTACCAAACGCTTTACATGGCTCTGCCACTACATCCTAGGTGTCGGACTCGCACTAGCGCCCATCGGTGCCTATGTCGGCGTAACAGGAACTTTTAACTCCACTACACTCCTCCTAGGACTCGGAGTGCTCTTCTGGGTAGGAGGATTCGATATTATTTACGCCATGCAGGACGCCGATTTCGACGCCAAACACCACCTCTATTCTATTCCATCTTATTTCGGAACACGACGCTCATGGCATATCGTCTATTTCAGTCATATCCTCGCTATGATATTTTTTACCTACGCTACCCTCAGTACGCACCAGTGGCTCCCCATTCTGGGGTTAGGGTTGTTTGGGGCGATTCTTTTCTACCAGCACATTACCCTCTACAGAAAAGGCAATATAGACGCACGGTTCATGCTCCTAAACGGTCTGAATAGTCTCTTATTTGGAGTTATATTCGTACTCGCCCTAACGCTCTTCACCACGTTTTAGAACTCTCGATCTTGACTACTTTTCGTAAGCGTCCCTCAACTTCGCACTGGATCTTAGGTGTGGTGATTATTTCCATCATCGGGAACTCACTACTCTTCCTACTGAAACTCTGGATCGGAATCCAAACCAGTTCCCTCGCCCTACAAGCCGATGCGTGGCACACCATCTCCGATACACTAAGCTCGCTCGTTGTCCTTGCAGGTTTGTACATTGCGCGCAGACCACCTGATCACGAACACCCCTTCGGACACGGACGGTACGAACTCCTCACCACCCTTCTCGTCGGAGCTATGCTCATCTGGGTGGCTGGTACCTTCTTCTACAAAGGTATCGAACTACTAGCTGCCGGAACTGCTGCGCACTTTGGTAAAGCCGCTATTATCGTCACAATTCTGAGTATCGTCATCAAGGAACTCATGGCTCGCATCACCTTTTGGGGTGCCAAAAGAAGCGGGAACTCCGCATTGTATGCCGACGGATGGCATCATCGTAGCGATGCACTATCCTCTATTGTAGTACTCGTGGGTATCTTTTTGGGTTATTATTTCTGGTGGATCGATGGCGTGCTCAGCCTTCTCATAGCCCTTATGATTGCATACGTAGCCTTTCAGACCATCCGACAAGCCGCCAGCACCTTTGTGGGAGAAGCGCCTTCCGAAGATCTACTACTCGCTATAACTACACTCATTGCGCACCTAAACCTCCCCTACGATCTCAAACCACACAATTTACGCTTGCACAACTACATACAAAACCAAGAACTTACCCTATCGATTTGCCTTCCCGACGACCTCTCCGTACGCGAAGCTTACGCCATTACCAGTACCATCGAGAGGCTACTACTACAAGAACTTAACTTAAATGCAACCGTGCACATCAAGCCAAGCTCTACGCAAATAGCAACAGAGACTAAAGCCTTGTAAGCGAGCGCAATATTGCTATATCACGCTTTACACCAAAAATGGCTAATGCCTTAAGAATCACTGATATAATCGGAAGCGTATAAAGAATAGAAAGAGACGCCAAACCTTCAATACCACCCGCCAACATCCGATAATAAAAATACGCCAACCCCAACAATCCTAACTCCAACATTATAGTTAGGATACTTAACCGAATTTGTAGCACCCGACGCTTAAAAAGGAATATGGTTACGAACGTCAGAAATGCCGGAAGTAGTACAGCCACATGCAAAGGCCAGGTATGTAAATTTACAGCATACGCCCCAGCCGGAATACTCACTATGCCATAAAATGCAGAAAGTGTGATCGAAGCATCCACCGGCTTAATAAATGCAAAATCAGACACATAAAAAATCAGTAACAATACTACCGATAAAAGCCAATATAGGCTCTGTACTCGCTGTATCATATCCCCCTCCTCACGCGCTTCTTGTGTAATTCGTATGGTACTCTTACCTCAAAAACCGTACAAAAGTAACCGTTTTAGAACTGATACCCATTGATACTGAGCGGAACTGTCCCCCAACCCAACGGCGTTATCCGAAAGCTACTCTCCATCTCCCGAACTATATCTTGGAGAAATATCAAAACGTACGGACGTAGCTCAGCATAATGTTCGCGCAAAACCTCGGCAACAAAGGCACTCCCGCGAGGCAGTGAGGTAGTATCTGCCATAATATCCAACGACTCGCAGATCCCCTCCACCCGCCGGTAACGATAGATCCGATTATCGCGTATTAACTTCGGAAGCTTCTGTTTCCAAAATGGTGGTAACCAGCGCCATTGCAACAACAACTGCCAATAGAAATGATAAATAAACGGACGAAGCCGATGCGGTGAAAGCAACGCCCACTCACGGCACAAAAAATAATCCAGCACCACATCTAACACCACGCCAGCATACTTCTGATAAGCAGGACGAAAGTAACTACGACACTCTGCCATAGCAGGATGCGAATCGGTGAAATAATCAATAGCCCGATGCATCATGATCCCCCGAGCTATCACTTCCGGATACGACTCTATCGGGATACCCTTAATGTGATCTGCTATAAAATTCCCGAACCGGATCTCCGGATCACGACCAGCCAAATACAAATGCCCCAAAAAATTCATCTCACCACTATATTTCTAACGTAGTAGTGCAGATTTTTGTTATAACCCTCCTACAACATCGAATTAAAGAGCGCCGAAAATTGTCCTGCTTGATACTCGCGAGTGTAGCGCTTTTTCGCCTCTGTTGCTTTTACTTCCAAGCACCCATCCCGAGCAAGTTCCAAACTCTCGCGCAAATATGCAACAAGTGCCGAATCGTCCTTATCCTCAAAACCTCGCCCCACACCTAACGATTCTACCAATCGCACCGCCTCGCCATCACAAGGACCTAACACAACTATCGGTCGCTCACTCGCCAAGTATTCAAAAAGCTTCCCCGTCAGTATCGCTTTACTACCCGGAGCTCGATTCACACAAAGCAATAACATCGACGCCCCTTGTAAAAGCTCCGGCACTGCACTATGCGCTATCCCTTTACGAAAGTCCACGTAATCATCCAAACCCGAGACACGAACCGACTCACGTACCCGAGCATCACTACGCCCCACCAACTCTACACGAAAGCTATCTGGCGTTATCAGCTTCTCATCTTTAAGTATTTGCAATGCCTTCCAAAGTAGCTCCGGATTTCTATCGCCGTTCATCGCTCCGGCATACACCAAACGAAACGGATACCGAGACCACGCAACACCCAACTGCGGAAAATCCTCCGTATCATAACCATTCGGTATGGTAAGTATACGCCGCGGACTGTAATCAGCAAAATCGGTCTGCATCCCCTCAGAGACAACTACCACTGCATCCGCCTCCTCCACTACCGTGCGCTCCATCCGTTGCAAACGCTTTTGTGTGTAAGTCGTTAGCGGCAAATGCTGCTGATAGTCTATATGCAACCACGGATCGCGGAAATCTGCCACCCAACGAATCGACAACTTGCGCTTAAGTTTCCGACCTATCAGATGCAACGAATGCGGAGGTCCCGTCGTTACCACCGCATCTTGCGGATGCTCTCGCAACCAAGTACGCAGAAAACGTACCGAAGGCTTTATCCACAAGCAACGCCCGTCCGGAACAAATACATTCGCACGCACCCAAAAAAGCAAACGCTGCAACAACGATCGCCGCGTATTCTCTTGCACCAATCCTATACTCAGTTCCGAGCGACGCCCCCTATGCACAAGCTTGTTATAAAGCGCAAAAGGCTCCACAATTCGATGGGTAAGGATCTCTACCTCCGAGGGGACATCTGCCAACAAACTCTCGTCATACTCCGGATACTCTGCCAAACGAGGCGTATAAACCGTCACCTTCCAACCCAAGCGCACCAAATACTTCACTAGTTTCAACCAACGTTGTACACCAGCACCGCCCGCTGGAGGCCAATAGTACGATACCAACAGAATCCGCCCCATTACCTACAACTCAAAGATTTGTGTCGCGCCACTACGTGCATCACACTGCCAAAGCCGACCATCTAATTCCGACGCACCAAACGCTAACCAACGCAATGCAATACTACTCATCATGGCGCCTACCATGTGTACCAATGGAGCGAAAACTCCGTTCGAAAGTGGACGCGAGGCAGGCAACTCGCCAAAGATATCCCTCAGCGATATCTGCCTCTTGCCATGTAGCAGACTCAACTGTCCCGTATAGCCCTCTACAGCACCCCATACCAACGGAAACGAGTGTGCACCACAATAACTATCCAAAAGCCCACGTGTCGCGAAATTATCCGTACAATCTATTACCAAATCCGGTAACGACTGACGCGATGCCAACCAACCCGCATCAACCCGCACAACATTGCCGTCTACCCTCCCCCTTGGATTTAATGCTCGCAAACGTAATGCTGCCAACTCTGCTTTTGCGCAGCCTATATCTTGCTCTGTATAAAGAGTCTGACGCGGTAAATTGCTCTCCTCCACGCAATCCGAATCCACTACGCATATTTCGCCAACCTCTTGCGCAGCCAACAACGGTAACACAACAGATCCCAAACCACCAGCTCCTACCACTAGCACTCGCGAGTCCTGAATACGACAGAGCGACTCACTATCAAAATCTGCCAATTCCAATGTCCGCTGATGTCGCAACATTCCTAATACTCTGTCACAAAAAAAGGCGGATGTAACTAACTACACCCGCCTCTACAATACATCGTAACTAATTCGGGCGCCTACCTACTACCACGTAAGTTTGCGCGACAGATACATCACAATCCCCAATACAATAAACAGGAAAATACTACCCACCAGCAATGGGAACGTATCCATCTGCAAAATCAGATAGAGGAACGTGTATAGGATTACAAGCACCCCCACGCAAAGAAGCGTTGGTTTAAGTGCCCGGATAAAACTCCAAAAGTAAACACCAATCATTGCAATAATGGCAATACTCGTAATCAGATATGCCCAACCAAAAGGCAAATATTCCGAAATCGAAAGCAACAGGGTATAGAACAACAAAATGGCACAACCCGTAAGCAGGTAACCAATCATCGGCATATTCGTCTTTGCCAACGTATCCGTAAAGAAGAAGGTCAGGAACGTAAATATGATTATCAGAATCGCATACTTCAACGAGCGCTCTATCGCCCTATAATACACATCCGTAACCTGTGTAGATACTACAAAAGACCGCTGCGAATCATCATATTCGTCATACTCGTACTTTTGGTAATCCTTTTCATACGTTGTCACCTGCGGGAAGCTCGATGCATTCGAGAATATCTTCCAATGCGCACTAGTCAAGCTATCCACAATCGTATACTCATCTGGCAGATAATCGCCCGAAAATGCCGGCGTCGGATGATGCAACGCGACTTGCACATCCATACTATTCGATTGTACAAAGAACTCCAGATCCTTATACCCATTCAACTCATAGGTATACGAGAAATGACCTACACTATCTTTAAGCAGATTAATCGGCGCAACAAAATCCTTCCCATAGAATATCGACGGAACATCAGCTCTAGCCGAAAGACTATAGGACTTACCCTCCATATCCACCACTAGGTTCGACTTCAGACCTATCGTCTCCGATATCGACGTTGCCAAATAAGCATCTTGCAGCAAATAGTAGTCGCCACCCTGCTTCGCATCCCGAATGCGTTTACTGGCAAACGAGGCCGGATTTAGATAGCCTTCCACCCTAATTTTAGCGTGATACAGAATTGCCGAATAGAAGCCACGACTACGAGTCTGTGTCTGCATATCCACCGACATCCTTACGCTATCTGCCTGATAATAGGCTGTATAGTCGGCTCGCGAATCCGGTGACGACGCTACTGGTATCGCCAACCAAATCGGACGTACCTTCTGTGCCCCACCCCACGACCGTGCAATACTCTCCTGCACCTGACGCGAATAATCCCGACGACTATCCACTAAAAAATCTATAAAAAACTGGGGGATGATAAGCGCTATTGCCATAACACAAAGCAACAACAACTTAATACCCGGACTGTACACCCTCTTAGGAGGCTTAGCGGCATCAAATTCCATCGGAGTTTCCCTCTCAGTAAAGACTACTGTTGTTTATAAAATTTTTTCGCGTTTATCTCTACCTTCAATATGAAGAAGTAGGAATCCTGATCCAATTGCAAGAACTGATACTCCAGCGGCTCCTCGGTTTTGCGAGCGATGTCGATCAAGCCCAAACCAGCACCACCCTTAGACGAGATGCTACCCTCCTTAATCTGCTTCTTGTACATCTCTTTCAGTTCCTCGGGGGAGGCACTATTCACACTATTCAGCGCGCGCTCTAGGTTATCTTTATGTTCGCTAACTACCTTGTTGGAAGTTATCACATAGTAGGTATCGTTCTTCTTACCAATAATGAACAGACCACCTCCAACGCCGCCCTCGCCCTCACGGAGTTCGTCAGAATGCTTATTCATGTTCTGCAACGTCTCTACCATCACATGGTAAACACGACGCTGTACAGAGCGCTCCTCGCTATTCTTCTCCATATCCGACTCGGCCATAGAGGTGAACATCTTCGTTATCTCATGGCTAAACTCTCCCAAGTATACCAGCGAGAAACCCTTAGCAATCATCTCGTCATAAATGATCGAGATCGACTTAATAAAATTGAAGGTCAGATTCATCAAAGTGCTTTGTTATTTTCCTACCCAACTGTTTCTAAGTAATCCCTAAAATGAGGGAGCTATCACCGAACGCCCTACTATCTTTTTTGTGTAGACAGAAGCGTATGCAACCCCGCTCACTTAATTTTTCAAACCTAAGACGCTTTTTCCTTGCTCAAAACGAATATCTATTGGAATATTCGCATCTTGTATCCGGAGCAAATCGCGCGACAACTGCTCATCGACCACACCCTGCTGCAGAAGCATCGTACGTGCTCGTTCCGCATCGCCATCACCTTGGATTACCAAAATATCATGCGCTAAACCCTCTACTGCCGCCGACATCTTTTCAGGAACTATACTGTAATAACCTGTTACTGTATCCCGAACAAAAGCGCCCTTGTCTTGGAAATAGTGAAAACGAACCATATTAGCCTTACCATGTGCCGATGCCGCTCCAAAGCGTACAGAACGGAAGATTCCCGCCAAGAATGTTACGTAGTTGTTCATCAAGTCGTGATCCGGAAGTTCGCCCAGCTTCACAAGTTGCTCCAGCATAAAGATACCCAAAATATCCGCCTTGCCTTCTTCCATAGCTGAATACGATTCCAAGAGTGCCTCCTGTGGCGTGCTTTTACCGTCCAAGGTCTTCTTGATCCCCAAACCATGCGCCACCTCATGGAACATAGTATTTTCAAAAAACGCTTCGAAAGTTACGTAGTTGCGCTGCTTAGGATCTATAAGCAAACTCGCGATCGGATCCATTATCATATCAAACTTGTATTGCATCGCATTGCGTAACTGCAAACGACGTGAGCCCTTCTGCTCCTGAATTTTCGAGTCATTCGGCAGATTGATCGCTATCGTTTTGCTACCTGCATTGCAATCACCCGCATAATACACCACATCGTAAGCATTTAGATCCGACTCCGTGCCCGGCAAATCCGACTTGTAATGCTCCGGAACCGGCAAACGACGTTGCAACTCCGGTAGGAAACTCATATAACGCCCCAAACGTTCGCTCCAAGCCATATCCTTTACCAAAACAAACGCCTCATGCGCTGCCTTCGTTCCATAGAGGTGATCCTCGTAATTCTCAATCGGTCCAACCACCAAGTCTATGCGGTTATTTTTCATATCCATCCACGCCACGTCACTCGCAAAGTAATCGTCCGTACGAAGCGCTTCTGCGCGAAGAGTCAGATATTTTTTCAGTTCGGGATCCTCGGTTAGCGAAGCCGCACTATCAAGCAACTGAGCTGCCCTTGTTATCTTTTCTGCAAAAAACTCGTGATACGGAATAGCACGCAACACACCGCCCTCACGACGCAGCACCGAATACATGCTCTCCTTAAGCGGATCCGAGCACGCTTCAAATTCCGCTTTGGTCATATCCTTAGGATAAAAATTAGCACCCAACGGCTTTTCCGGAAAACCTGCTACAAACGGAGCGTTACCATTCAAACGCTCCCACGGTCCGTAATTAATCTCTGCAAAGGCACGATATGTAGCATCCGGAAGACTCGACAAGAGCGAATCCTTGTTACCGTAAGCTTCCTGCCAAAAAATATCGTCCATAATAGTTGCAGCTTCAAAGAAGAGTGCAAGTACCGCCTTTTCCGACTTACTCAAGTGTTCGATATCACACTTCAATGGCACTTGGACAAAAGATTCTACTTTTTGCTTCAACTCCATCTCCGCCTCATTTTCCTGACTACGAGGGGACTCCGTTCTATTACAACCGAAGAGAATTACCCCTAAAATCACCCCTAACGTACAATACAAAAACCGTCTCATTCTCATAAACATCTATATCCAAAACTCCGAATACAACAAAACTTCCAATGCCTTGCTGGTCTTCAGTCAAATTATCGTTCTAATGCTACTAAAAGCGCCTGCCTAGACCACGAGCCAATCCCTACTTATTTCTCAATTTTCGCCACTTACATCATCCGAATTAAAACGGAAACCCAAGCGCTTTCCTGTCTGCAATTTACTATTCTCTACCTTCGTATTCAGCTGCGATACCGTAGCTATTTTCACCAGATCATAGGGCGGTACCAACAAATCGAAATCCAAAGTATACTGCATAGCGGTTTGGATAATCTGCACCAACGCATCCTTGGAAACCGCTTGCGTACCAAAGGTTCCACAAAGATAATCGCGTTGCCGTTTCCCTTCCACAAAATACTGACGCTCGCGGTTGATAAAGAGACGACCCACCAAATAGCCCAAATCTTCTGCGCGGTTATACTTAAAGGAATCTGATAGGAAATTGTACATATTGATCAGCCCACAATAGGAGTTCAACCGCTCCTTTTCCACGTAGCTGAGACGCCAAATGGCATGATCGCGATCAAATTCAAATACATTCGTATGCATGCTAAACAGAAGCACATCACCAGCCAAACGAACTTCCGCCTCAAACTTCCCCCGATCGCGATACTCCAAACGTACCCGACGATCTAGTTCTTGGAGATGCGGATTCAGATCGTTTACCAACTCGTGAAGAATCTCCTTCAGCAGGTTAAAAGTTTCGAACGTATTGTCATAAACCGACATCTTTACTGCCGATTTCTGCGCAAGAGTCGATACTATCTCGCGCCCTTTAGCATCCAATGCATCCTCAGCAAACACCGCCGCTATCGAACTATGCTCTTCGTTCATTTTGATACACCAATCGGTTGATATATCCGCCTATAACTTTTACTCTTAATGGTTTGTAAGGGATTCCATAGATCCGAACAAGACTCCCGACACCAAGCCCTCCGCACCAAACAAAATATCTAGCAACTTATTGTTTATCTGCTTTTTCGTACTAATACGCTCGAGCAAAGAGTACGCGCTGAGACGAAGGACGCCCCGTACGAATACACTTCCCCGCTTCCTGCGGATTTCCTAACGGAATACAGCGAATAGTTGCTTTCGTTTCCTCCTTAATCAGCGCTTCCGTTTCTGCGGTTCCATCCCAATGCGCAGATACAAAACCGCCCTCCTCGTCCAATACTCGCCGGAATTCCTCGTAAGTATCCACCCTACGTATATTAGTCTCTAAATGCGCAAGCGCCTTCGCATACATATCCGCTTGCATCTGATCCAGAATAGCAGGGAGACGAGACGCTAACCCTTCCAAAGGCTCTACCGTCTTTGCTAATGTATCCCGACGTGCCAACTCTACCGTACCATTCGCTAAATCGCGCGGACCAATCGCAATACGCAACGGAATACCGTACAACTCATGCTCGGCAAACTTAAAGCCCGGCTTTAGATTATCCCGATCGTCAAAACTCGCAACCAATCCCGCAGCCTCTATCTCTTTAAGAAGCGAAAGAGCATACGTACGGATCTGTCCACGCTCCTCCTCGCTCTTGTAGATCGGGACTATCACAACATGGGTAGTAGCTAACTTGGGCGGGAGTACCAAGCCGTTGTCGTCAGAGTGTGTCATCAAAAGGGCGCCAATCATACGTGTCGATACGCCCCACGACGTAGCCCAAACATATTCCAACTCGCCGTTTATATCGGTATATTTCACATCAAACGCTTTGGCAAAATTCTGCCCCAAGAAGTGCGAAGTACCCGCTTGCAACGCCTTCCCGTCCTGCATCAAAGCCTCTATGCAATAGGTGTCTACAGCTCCTGCAAACCGCTCACTTTCGGTCTTTACCCCTACAATTACGGGCATCGCTAGCCAATCGCGCACAAATTCGGCATAGACACCTATCATCTTTTGTGCTTCTTCCTCTGCTTCTTCACGCGTAGCATGCGCCGTATGACCCTCCTGCCACAAGAACTCCGCAGTACGCAGAAACAGACGAGTACGCATCTCCCAGCGCACAACATTCGCCCACTGATTCACCAACAACGGCAAATCGCGATAGGACTGAATCCAGCTCTTATACGTATTCCAGATTATAGTCTCCGAGGTCGGACGCACTATCAACTCTTCCTCAAGCTTCGCATCCTCATCAACTATCACCGAATCTCCTTCTGGCGATGTCTTCAACCGATAATGAGTTACGACCGCACACTCCTTGGCAAAACCCTCTACATGCGCAGCCTCCCGACTTAAATAGGATTTTGGGATAAACAACGGAAAATACGCATTCACATGCCCCGTTTTCTTGAAAAGTGCATCCAACGCATCATGCATCTTTTCCCAAATGGCATACCCCCGAGGGCGTATCACCATGCAGCCACGTACACTGCTATAATCTGCCAATTGCGCCCGTACAACCAAGTCGGTATACCACTGCGAATAGTCCTGCGCTCGTGGCGTTATCTCTTTTGCCATCCCCCAATATTCCTTTTGGAATAGATTTTGTTACTAACTTTAGGGTAGTTACTCGCATCGAGGGAGGGCTGAAAAACGTACCACAAATTAACCAAATAAAATGCACATGGATCCCACGATCCACAAAATAAGGACTATGAACATGAAAGCTGCAAACGTAATCTGGCTAACCTCCACCCTGATCTGCACACTAGCCCTCTGTACACTTACAGCTAACGCGCAATCGCCATACGACGACACATACTTCAACCAAAGTACACTCAAACGAGACGCTCAAGCCGCAAAAGAACGACGAGAAAAAGAGGCAAAAGCGCAACAAGAGTATGAAAAACAACAATACCAAACGGAAAAACAAGAGTCTAACCAAGTAAAACGCCCCGAAGACTTCAACTCCTATGCCGAGTATCGCGAATATCTCGATAACCTCGGGAAAAACGCCAAAACGACATCCTCCCAAAACAACCGTGCCACCACTAGCGCGCAAAACGAAAATACCAACGTTGTAAACAACTACTACATAAATACCCCAGCACAGACGCACACCACTACCATCGTTTATGACGACGACCCATACTGCTGCGACCTAACTTCACTAACCATGAGTATATTTTTCGACCCATGGTATTGCACCTCGCATCGCGTTCGCTACTACAGTTCCTACTATTACTACGACCCATTCTGGGGTCCGACCTACTACCAGCCCCACTACAGTTGGTTCTATACTCCGCACTACACCTGGGGTTGGAACTACTACGACCCATGGTGGAACAATTCCTACAACCACGGATTTCACGACGGCTACATAGCTGGCTCCCACAACTACGGTTATTATCCATATTACCCCTCTACACCTGGTATCTACATCCCCCGAGAACCCATTGTTTACGGCGCTAGAAAACCTTCAACAAGCTCTATGTCTGGCTACGGACAAGCTCAACGTTCCGCTACTGCGCAACAAGCCAGAACCCAAACCGCTACCGACTCCTACTACAGGCAACAAACCGTACAATCCACCAGACGCGCAGGTTACGAAAACGGAAATTACACGCCCACCTACACACAACCCGAAAACGGGAATTCCCGGCAATACAACAATTCCTACCCCACGCGCACCTCACAGCAAAGTGAAACACCAACGCGGCAAAGTATGCCTCAAGCCTCGCAATCCACCCGAACATCCTACGTTACTCCTTCTACACAAAACAACTCACAACCCACACGAGCGAACGATACCTACTCCCGACCACAACAACAATACAACTCCGCACCTCAACCTACACGAACCTACAATACTGCTCCCTCTAGCACTCGGACAGGAAATAGTTCCACAGGTAGCAATAACAATAACTCCGGAGGCTCTTCAACGCCTGTTCAGTCTACACGACGCTAACTCTAACTATATCCGAAAGACATCGCACAACCTGATCTAATCTATTACCTTTGTAAGGAGAAGACTACTCAAAATACCCATCTGTATGCCGCCACACGCGAATAGGAACATTTAGCGCTTACTAGAATGAAACTCCATAAGTATCTAGCTCTCCCCCTCCTGTTACTCGCCGCCATACAAATACCCCTCTCACTCCGCGCACAAGGTCTGAACGAAATCCTACTCTATTCACAGCACCTACCTACCTCTACTGCGCGAGCTGTTGGTTTCGGACACGCCATGGGAGCCATCGGTAGCGACTTCTCTACTCTAGCAACCAACCCCGGCGGACTCGGCTTTTATCGATCTCACGAAATGGCCGGAACCCTAAACTTGGGGCTAAACCTCGGACGAGAAACATACCGCAACCAAACTCTCACAAGCCCCGCACTAAGCGCTGAACTGGGAGGACTCGGGCTCGTCCTCGCGCTATCAAGCGATCGAGACGTAGAATCCGGACTCATCAGTCTCAACTTCGGTATCGCATACAACCAGTTAGCCTGCTACAGAAACGTATACACCGCACAAGCATCCAATACAACATCTTTCCTAGATGCATTGACACAAGAAGCCAACGACCTCGGAATGACTCCTTCCACTTTCGACAACAACGACGTCCTCTCCGCCTACAACTGGTTCCTCGTAGCGGCGCGAAAAGCATACCTCCTCGAACCGGTGAATACCTCCGGCAAACCGTGGAAACCCAATGACCCATTTCACCATTTCAGAGCTGTACTCGAAGATGGAGAAATTGTCGAACAACAACAAGTTGCCGATACAGACGGGCACCTAGGAGAAGTCGACCTATCTACAGCATTGAATATCTCCAACCGACTATTCCTAGGGTTTACTCTCGGAATACAAGAACTCTATTATACGCAAAACCTAAAACATACCGAACGATCGATATCCGACCCCTCCGGAATAGGATCTCTGTCCGCTTTTACCCTCTCGCAACTCTCTAAAGACGAGGGACTCGGAATAAACTTCAAGGTAGGAGCAATCGTTCGTGCTACCGATTTCCTTCGTATTGGTCTTGCTTTTCACACCCCCACTGTTATGGGCTTAGAATCTAGCTTCCGTGTAAAAGCCGAAGCGCAGTTCAAAAACCCACCTCCTTTCACATCTTACGAAACCCCCAAGGGACTGAATAAAGTTACCATGTACCAACCTTTTAAAACAATTGGTTCCTTAGCTGTCATTCTCGGAACGCATGCCAGCATCTCGGCAGACTATGCTTTCTCTTATACCCCATTTGCGCGTTTTGCTAACGTTGCCGACTTTAGCAAAGAGAACGACCTCTTACAGCAACATACGCGCCCAGTTCACGATATCCGAGCTGGTGCTGAGTTCTTATTCCTACCTTTCGTTTTCCGCGTCGGTGGTGGTTTCCGTACCTCACCTTACTCCTCCGAGTTATACGAAAAAATCGGAAAACGCTACTATGCATCAACCGGATTTGGTATGTTTTTCGACGGACTTTACTTCGATGTCGCGTACCGGCATCTTTGGGAAAGTTCTGAAGGACTCCTCTACAAATACTCTCCTAATTACGAAGCGCTCTCCAAACGTAAACATTTTGAAGGATTGCTGATCTCCACCCTCGGGATCAGATTCTAACAACCCGCAACGTATTCCACAATAACTACCAAGCGCCTCCTTACATGTAGGCTTTTCACTAATTTGTCGCTATCTTGAAGCACCAAAGACTGCGGTAATAATGGGAAGTGTGCGCGATCTGCCCATCGGACTACAATCGTTCGAAAGCCTACGTAGAGCCAACTTTCTCT
>CAUTNK010000004.1:0-155743 GCA_963540065.1 uncultured Bacteroidia bacterium | reverse complement strand
CCGTCGGCATGGGGAACCGTGTCGGCGGTGGGTTGTTTTTGGGGTGGGGGGGAAGTTTTTTTTTTTGAACCTAGGAGTTACTTTTTGCCCCTCGTAGCAATACAACTGCACATTGCCTGTGTAGTTATGGGTTGTAGATGGTTTGCAGCTTTTCGTAGGAGAAGTAAATACTCGGTATTTTTTTTCTCGCCACTGAGCGGACTCGTTGTTATATTCATCGGTAATAGTCCATTTTCTAGTGCGGCGGCGTGGATCTGTAAAAGAATTTTTTGGTGATCGCCAGCTTCTAGTACAAGACCATGTTTGCTTGTTAAGCGACTACCCATTTCAAATTGCGGTTTAATAAGGCAAACAGCCCACCCATCCGGAGGTAAAACGTTGTGTAGGACAGGAAAAACGGCTTTAAGCGATATAAAGGATACATCACATACAGCAGCATCTATTCCGCCACTCGGAGCAAAAAGAGCACTCTTTACATCCTTTACATTAAGTCCTTCGTAGACACGGATACGCGGATCGGCGCGGAGTGTGGCATGAAGTTGCCCGTGTCCGACATCGGTAGCATATACTTCCTTGGCGCCATGTACGAGCGCGCACTGCGTAAAGCCACCTGTGGAAGCGCCGATATCCCAAACTCGTAATCCTTCAAAAGGGAGTTCAAAAACTTGAATGGCTTTCAGGAGTTTAAGAGCGCCTTGCGATACGAAATCTAATAGCGGAACACGAGCTATTTCGATGGTAGCACCTTTTGGAACTAAATAAGCGACATCGCTAACGATTTTACCATTGACGCGTACTGCTCCGAGTCGGATGAGTTTTTGTGCAAGTGTACGCGATACCCTGTAGGAATGCTGCGATGCTAAGTAACGATCTAAGCGCAAATCCGTTAACATAGTGAGAAGGTTTGCTGCTTAATATACAACATACTGATTATCAGTATAGTATTGTTTTATTGATTAAAGTTCGCTAGCTATTGCAAGAAAAATAAAGCAGGAAAATCGATAAATTATGAGATAAATTCGTTCGATTCGTTTCCAAATTTGTATATTTGTACGACAATGAAAACGTTTAAGTACCTCCTCTTATTGTTAGTTCCTCTCACAATTACCTCTTGGGTAGTTGGGCAGGAGCGCCCGTATTTTGTATTAAATGGGCAGAGCTGTGAGGATGGATACTATTCGTTGGATGCGGCACATATCGCCTCCGGACAGCCGCTTCAGTTGCGTTTGGCGGGTGTAGTGCCTCCGAGTAGTGCGCTGGATTTTTTCCTTACATACCGTGGCAAAAAGAAAGGTCTGCAGACTCTAAACTTAGAGTTCAGGGGCTATACGGTAGGTTTGACGGGCGATCGTCTACGAGTATCCTCCCAGCAGGTGGCGGCACTTTTTGGAAATACCTTCCTCTTACGTCTCCATTTGGGCGACTTGAATACCTCTAATAGTGGCATTTTGTCGATCCACGCATCACGTGCCGGGAGTGCCGAAGATTATGCTCGCCTAGATATCAATTTGGAGGGGCTAAGAGTCCCTGGCGAAGAACTTCCTTGGAGTAACAATATGGCAAGTTTGCAGCAGTTGCCAGTGCCCATTTATCCTAATCCGGTGCGCGAGGGACCTATTTTTTTAGACTTGCAGAACTATCCGAGTGCAGCAACGGGGGCGGTTTCGGTTACGGATTTACTTGGTTCGCGTCTCTATCGTGCAGCACTTACGGGTGGCGGTGTGCATCAGATATCCTCGGATCGTTTCCCCAAGGGAATTTATTTTTTGCGCATCGAAATGAATGGCGCAACGGTTCAAACTACTCGTTTGATTATCGAGAAGTAAGCGCCATTCCGAGGTTTGTAGTTACTTACTTCTTTGCTCTCGCCTTTTTTACAGTAAGCTCCTTTTTAATTTTTGTCGGGGGGGCTCGAAAGTATAATGTTCGTTTTTTGTAATATCCTTCAACGCATTTAAGCCAAGATTGCAGGCCTATTGCAATTCGCACCTACGTTCGTATGCAAGAGTTCGAGTCATTTTGAACAATTCTAACCTTTGGATTGTTCCTTTATTGTTAAAACTGAAAATACTGAAAATAATGAGTGTATTAGTTGGAAATTTAGCTCCGAAGTTTGAAGCTCCGGCAGTAGTGAATGGTGGCGAAATGGTAGAGAATTTCTCTCTGGAGCAGTACATCGGTAAAAAGTATGTGCTTTTGTTCTTCTATCCCGCCGATTTTACTTTTGTATGCCCTACCGAACTTCATGCGTTTCAGGAGGCTTTACCCGAATTTGAAAAACGTAATACGCAGGTGGTTGCTTGCTCAGTAGATTCTGCATTCTCGCATTGGAAATGGCTCCAGACACCCGCAAAAGAGGGCGGTATTAAAGGCGTTATGTATCCGATAATAGCAGATCAGACGCATCTTATTTCCGAACAATTCGACGTATTGGCGGGCGAACTCGTATACAACGAAGAGGGTGAGATGCGTTTTGCTGGCATTCCGCAATCCTACAGAGGTTTATTCTTGATCGATAAGAGCGGTGTGGTGCGTCATCAGGTAGTGAATGATATGCCGCTTGGGCGTAGTGTAGAAGAAGCGATTCGTATCGTAGATGCTTTGCAATTCTTTGAACAAAATGGTGAGGTCTGCCCAGCAAACTGGCACAAAGGCGATAAAGCCTTGAAACCCACTCAGGAAGGTATAGCCGATTTTCTATCTAAGAAATAATTTTTTTTTACAGTAAACATGTAGTGGAGAGCAGTAGGTTGAATTTTCAGCTTGCTGCTCTTTTTTGATGTACGTCTTTCTGGGGTTGAAGATTCTAAATTGTATCTTGATGAAATTTGTATCCTTTTCAAAAAAAGAAATACATTTGCACGTTTAAAAACCTAGAAGATGAAAATTGTAAAAACAGGGATTCTATTTCTTTTGTTAGCTGTTACTTTGTCTTTTGCATCTTGCAATAACAGTTCAACGCCGGCTCAGAGCGCTAACCAAACTGAGGCTAAGGTTGAGAATGCAGAAGCAAAGAAAGATTGCTCGAAGTGTGATAAGGCTGGAGAGTGTCCGAAAGCCAAAAAGGACGACTCTTGCAAGAGTGAGTGTAGCAAGGGCGAAGGTTGCAAATGCGACGAAAATGCAAATTGCGGAAAACCCGAATGCAAGAAAGTAAAAGAGCAAAAAGAAGCTACTGAAGCTAACGCTAAAGAAACAACGAAAAAATAGCTTGAGTCTGTTTTGTGTACCGTATCAAAGTCCGCGCATTCCTCGAGAATACGTGGACTTTTTTGTAGGAATCGCGTAACTTTACGGCATGCTCCATCCATTAAAGCGCCATTAATACTTAAACACTAACCATTTTATGGAATCGAAGATAGAAATTTATCAAGCGCTTTGGCATTCATTTTTTGGTTTACGTCTTACCATAGGTCAAGCACTGAATACAGGACTAACAGTCGGACTCACTTTCGAAGACGCAATTTTAATTTCGCAGATCGCCTTGCACGAAAAAGTAAGTGTCCGTGATATTGCCCGTCGTAGTGGTCGAGATGTGGCTTCGGTATCTCGCCAAAGTACACGCTTGGAAGCCCGAGGTTGGCTGATAAAGCAACGTAGTAGAAAGGATGCCCGCTTGTGCCTGATGTCTGTCACACAGCGTTCGAGAGAGGTCTTACCATCTATTCATGAAACGATAGAACGCGTTATTGAAAAATGTATTGAAGGACTTTCGCAAACCGAACGACAGGAGCTGGTACGAATGCTTTTCTTGGTAAATGACCAAATATCCTCACTGCGCGAAAAGGATAACGATTAGGCTGTATCGCCTTCCTATCCCGGCTTTTCTCTTTTCTAGGTATAGAGCGCTTCTAGTCGATGGCTAGAGTTTATCTGGTGCACAGAACTATTTTGGTGGAAAATATTCCACTCTTGGAGCTTTTTGGGGTTAATAATGAGCGCTTTAATGCCATACAACGTCATTTCCCCGATTTGCATATTGTGGCGCGAGGTGCGCAAATTTTAGTGCAAGGGGTTCCCTCTCGTATTCACGAATTAGAAGCAACCCTGCTAGCGCTGGAAGATGTTTATGCGCGTTTCCAACGGGTAGACGATCTGCATTTTGACCAAGTCTTAGGAGATCCTACTCCGGAATCTAGTGCGCCCACAAACGAGGAGCTGCAGGTAGATAAAGTTATTGTTTATGGCGCTTCGGGATCGCGGATTAGTCCTCGTACTGCGCATCAACGAGCTGTGGTTGCTGCCGAACAAAACCACGATATTGTTTTTACGCTCGGTCCTGCGGGTACCGGAAAAACCTACACAGCAATAGCTCTGGCTGTGCGTGCTCTAAGACAACGAAAAATAAGGCGAATAATTCTTACACGTCCTGCGGTAGAGGCCGGCGAGCGTTTAGGCTTCCTCCCGGGCGATCTCAAAGATAAGTTGGATCCGTACTTGCAACCTCTCTACGACGCTCTTAACGATATGATGCCAGCCTCCACCCTTCAAAATTTATTGCACGAGGGTACGATCCAGATCTCGCCATTGGCTTATATGCGCGGACGGACGCTGGATAACGCCTATATTATCTTAGATGAGGCGCAGAATGCAACTGTTCCGCAACTGAAAATGTTTCTGACCAGACTTGGACGAAATGCTAAAGCCATCCTCACAGGCGACCTCACGCAGATAGATTTGCCAGATCCTAGCAAGTCGGGGCTCCGGAAGTGTATCAACTTTTTAGCACCTATTGAAGGAATTGCTGTTATTGAAATGGATGTGCACGATATAGTACGCCATCGCTTGGTGGCAGATATTGTGGAGGCATTCAGAAATTGGGAACTAGCGCACGAGAAAGTCCCAGAAAAGGAATTAACCGAAAAATCTAAAGAGCATCATGAGTAGCAAGGTTCTTTTAACGACAGATTGCGCCTTTCGTGGTTTGAAATCCAGAGCCCAAGGAAAGGTGCGCGATATTTATCACTTAGATGGCGGACGCATAGCATTGATAGCCACGGATCGGATTTCGGCATTCGATGTCGTCCTGCCATGGGGCATAGAACATAAGGGGGCAGTGCTAAATGGTATTGCCTATCAGGCTTTGGAAGCGACACGCGATATTGTTCCGAATTGGATGATAGCTATGCCTGACCCGATGGTAATGATCGGTTGGGAGTGTACGCCGTTTCCGGTCGAGGTTATCGTTAGGGGGTTACTCTGTGGCAGTGCATGGCGCGAGTATCAACAAGGCGTTCGCGAACTCTGTGGCGTCCGCCTACCTGATGGGATGCGTGAGTACGATGTTTTTCCGGAACCCATTATTACTCCAACTACAAAAGCAGAAAGTGGGCACGACGAGAATATATCGCGCGATGAGATTATTGCCCAAAAGCTTGTTGCAGAAAAGCATTACCAACAAATAGAGAACTATGCACTGAGACTATTCCGGGAGGGAGCGCGTCTAGCACAACAACGCGGACTTATTCTGGCAGATACGAAATACGAATTTGGATTGCGCGAGGATCAGGTCTATCTTATAGATGAGGTACATACGCCCGATTCTTCACGCTACTTTGAACAAGCCGATTTTCAAATGAGTTTGAAGGATAACAAGGCTCCACGGCAACTTTCCAAAGAGTTTGTACGTCAGTGGCTTATGACCAATGGTTTTTCGGGAAAGGAAGGAGAGCAGATCCCCGCACTTTCACCGGAGAAAGCGCAAGAGATATCGCAGCGTTACCTAGAGTTGTACGAACGGCTCGTAGGACGTCCGCTCGAGCACGATAGCTCGGAGGGTATGGAAGCTCGTATCTTAGAACGTGTTAACGATTTCATGAAATAAATTTACCTTTGCAAGGGAAGTCTAAAAAGAAGAAAATATGCGTTTCAAAGTAAGTGTTAAAGCGCTCGTCGACGCTTGGGGTTATTTGCAAAAAATTCCGGTACGTCCATTTACTTCGGATGGAACATTGGTAAAGGCAGAGGGTAATACCCTCACGATCACCATGACGGATATGGAAATGGTGATGCGCGTAGAGATCCCCGAGGTTACGATAGAAGAGGAAGGGGTACTTTCCTTTAATTTGCGCTCGGTTATGGGCTCCCTGAAGCAGGTTGGTAGCGCTTCGGAAGCCGAGTTCTGGACCGAGGAATCGGATGCAACAACCACCCAAATCCATATAAGTGTAGGTTCCTACGAGGTAATTATGACGGGGCGCTACGAGTCGCCCATAGCTCTCCTAGAGGATATTGACAAGGATATGACAACAACTATCCCCCTCACAAAGTCTATCCTGAAACAGGGCTTGCAGTACACGGCTTTTGCAGCAGCTGGCGCGGCGACGCGTTCGAGCCGGATAATATTTCAGTCAGTTTTGATCGAAATAGAGCCTAACGAGATACATTTCATTGCAACAGATACCATCAACCTTGCTTTCTTTAAGCGCGAGAACCTGAATCTGGGTACCACAATTAAGTTTTGTATCCCGACCAAGGCAATCGATATCCTAGAGGGTATTCTGCGCGAACAAGAGGATAGTGAGTTGCAGATCTCGGTTGGCGAAACATTCTTTACGATAGTTACCGAGGACTTTACTTTTATGGGGCGTCTCCGTGAGGGAGTCTTCCCCGACTATCGCGCTATTATACCCGTAGAACCCTTGCAGGAAGTTCTCGTCTCGCGTGTAGATATAACGGATGCGATAGACTTTATAACGAATTACTATCAGAATAAGGATCGCGCTATTATTTTGGATATTCATGGCGATCAGATAGATCTTAGCTCGGATGTGTATGGTGTAGTGGAGACAAGTATCAATACTACTATCTCTTGTCAGAGCGGGGATTTGGGGAATAAGAAGGTATCCTTCCAACTCCTTGCCTTGCGTAAGGCTTTTGGTCACTTCTCCTCGCAGGACGTTAGTATCCTCTTCTCGGAAGAGAATAAGTCGGCGACACTACTTCGTCCTACCACTCAGTTAGATGAGAATGTAGACTACTGGCAACTGATCACATTTACGGAATATTAAATCGTTCGTTATAGATGTGCCTAACTCAAGAGATCCCTTGGAAAGTTAGTCCAATACCGAGCTCTCGTTTTGCAGAGATCGAGCTTCGTCGTCCGTTGCTATTCTTTGATTTAGAGACAACGGGTCTAGACGTGGTAACCTCGCGTATAGTACAACTAGGGCTTTTACAAGTTTTGGAAGATGGGTCGTCGCGTGAGTGCGAAATATTGGTAAACCCCACGATTCCGATTCCTCCCGCAACTACACAGGTACATGGTATTACCGACGAGATGGTACAGGATGCACCGACTTTTACAGATCTTGCGCCACGTTTAGCTCCTATTTTTCAAGAGTCGGATTTGGCAGGGTACAATTCTACGCATTTTGATGTACCGATGCTCTTGGAGGAGTTCTCGCGTGTGGGTTTGCGCTTGGATCTCTCAAAGCATGCTTTTTTGGATGCGCATCTGATCTTTACGCAGAAGGAGCCTCGTACCCTTACGGCAGCCTATCGTTATTATTGCAAACAGGAGTTGGTTGGGGCGCATTCGGCATTAGCAGATACACGGGCTGCTGCAGAGGTTTTGATGGCGCAACTGAAGTCTTACGACGATTTACCTACATCGGTAGAAGCTCTATCGAATGTTTGTAATAATGGGAATCGGGTGCTCGATTTTTCGAATCGCCTCGGTTACAACGAAAAGAACGAAATCGTTTTCAATTTCGGGAAGTACAAAGGACAGTTGGTACGCGATGTTTTCCGTCAGAATGACGGCTATTACGGTTGGATTATGCATGCCGATTTTTCTACACAGGTTAAAGAAATAGTAACCGAAATTTATAAGGAGCTGCATAAAGGCTAAAGTTTTCGGTTAGAGCATTATTATAGGCTGTTACTGGTTTTCGCAATTCGTGGCGGTGCGATGGCTGGTGACAGCTTTTTTTAGCTCAGAGACTGTAATTTTGTACTGTCTGAGGGTTGTATGAAAATAGTTCGTCTATTATCTACTGAGCATTTTGCGCTTTGTGCCGATACGGCGCGCGTTAATCGGGGGGAGGTTTATTTTTTCTCGTCTTCGTCTGGTTATGCTCTGATGCCGTGTCTTTTGTTGCAGATGGCAGCGAACAGCCGGACGCTTACACCTGCTAAGCTTTTAGATAGTGTCGATGCCTTTGGCTTTGCCCTACATGTAGAAAATAGCACGACTGCTTTGGATGATCGGAAATTTCTTCAGACCTATTCTGCCGATCGATCTATAATTGTTAGTGAACGAATTCCCTTTTCTTCTCCACGTTGGCAAGGCATACAGACGATTGCTATCACGACAACAAACCATGTTGTAGAAAAACTTTTGCCACCAACGCTATCATCTTTTCAACAAGCATTGGAGCACCTAACTACGATAATTACACTTAATATGGGCGACTGGCTTCTTTATCCCTTGCTGCACCAATCGCTACCCCTTACTTTTCCCGAACGTGTCTATTTGGAAGTGGATAACACGCGACTTTTAGATGAGCAGCTTTGCTCGTAGTGTTGCAACCTATGAACGATACCGAGTATACAGCTGCTGGACACACCGTTGCGCCGTTTGTCTCTTTTGATGGGCTTCCTTTTTTTGCACAGCTCTTGCGTGGAGTATTCCCCTTGGAGTATTTGCAAGAACCCTTCCCAACGATCCGCTTCCCCGCTCCTATTTCCGAAAATACCTACCATAGGCTTTTGTCCTTGTCGGTAGAATACGGATTGCTTCAACGAGATCCTGTCGGGGCGTATCAGTATCCTACACTCACTTTTGCGCAGTTACTCTATAGGGTAGAGCTGCTTTTCCGGACGGAATGGGCGTCGAGCGCACCGAAAATCTCGGAAGAACTATTTTCGAACGATTTCTTTCAAGCGATACTCTATCACGTACAGCGAATATTAAATATTACTCAACGACGCGACCGGAAACAACTCACTATTGCTCATGCTAAAATAGAACTGCTTCGGATTCTCTCTTCGTTTTGGTTTGCTGTTCTGGAAATCTATCCGGAGCCAAACCTATTAAATCTCCCACTCCTTCAGTTGTATTATCTCTTAAGAGACGATTACAAGCAGATCGATCTGCACTACCTTATTCAACAGCTAGAACAATCGCCGTACGCCTTGCAAATCTGTCAGATATTGGCGAATAATGTAGAGACGACCGAGGCGAATTTCCCATTTCTTTTTCAGGGTTTTGCACAAGAGATCGGACTCAATCCCACCGACACCTCGTTGCTTTGGGATGCACTGTGTAAGTTGATAGATTTTCTCGGTACCTTAGATACGAAGGTAAAGGATCGTTGGTCGCTTCTGGAAGGTAATTTTGCACATACGGCGCAGTGGTTATTTCAGAGTGTGAAAGACGATACGTTGCTTTTTACCTACACTTCGGAGTTTGTAAGGAGTGCGCCCGATGCGGAAGAGGAGACGAATTCGCCGCTTGAGGATATTGCTTCGCTTTGTAAAGAAATTGCACAACAACTAGAACACCAGTCGCCACAAAAGTCCAAGAACCGGTTATCTACCCTATTTATCTTTCTGGGACAACCAGGACGTGGTCAGCGGGATCTTGCGCGTATTCTACGCCGTCAGTTGGCAGATATCGCAGATTTCCCTTACTGTCAGGGGTACTACGAGTGGGATGTGCTGCGTCTTCTCGAAAAGGACGACGAGCACATTACAAGAATATTCCAACGATATCAGAAAGGCTGTATTTATTTCTACAACTTTCCACTCCTTACGCAGCAAGATGCGAGAACGCGTACACAGTTGCGTAAATTCTTGTCGATGCTTCGGGTGCAGCTTGTTGATCGGATGTTTATTTTCGATCTGGTATCTTCTTCTTATTTAGAACATTACCTTCCGGAGTTAGAGGATTTGCCTATCTCTATTATTCACTTTCAACCCTATACGGTGGCTTATCTTCAGCACCATTTCCGGCAATTGGCGGTTATGTCGGAAGTAGATATTAATGCGGACATTTACCCGATGCTACGAGAGTTCTACGAGCAGGCTAAGCCATTTTTTGATAAGGGGGTACATGCCGATCAGTTTGTATATCAGCTTTTTGCAGAAAGTCTGAACAATATGTCGTTTCGTATACGAGGCGATTTCCAGAAACGCGGGCTTTTGATGGCTTTGGAGATCATCCCTACAGATTTGCAAAAGGCATTTCATCACATACTACATTTATAGTTCTTGCTATGCCGCAGGCACGTGACTTTACCCGGGGAGCAATAACGCCACAAATTATGCATCTCGCGCTCCCTATCATGGGTATCGCTTTTATTCAGATGGCATACAATATGGCCGATTTCTATTGGATTGGTCATTTGAGTGGCATTGCTGCCGCTGCGGTAGGTGCTATGGGGCTTTTTACGTGGTTGGGACTCTCGTTTAGCTTTTTAACGAAGGTGGGTGCGGAGATCACTATTTCGCAAAGTATAGGTGCGCGAACCTACCGTCGTGCTACGCGGTATGCCCAGCATGCGCTTATTTTGTCGCTTATTTTAGGGGTTCTTTATGGCGTACTTTTGTCGTCGTTGCGGATACCGTTGGTTGATTTCTTTACATTTTCTTCGCCACAAGCCGTTGCGTATGCTCGCGAATATTTGTGGATAGTTGCTATCGGAAGTCCGTTTGCCTTTTTCAATGCAACGAGTTTTGGGCTGTATAACGGGAATGGCAAGTCGCAGTTGGCGTTTTGGGCAAATGGTACGGGGCTTATTCTTAATCTGCTTCTGGATCCTCTTCTTATCGAGGGTTATTTCGGGATCCCGAGGTTAGAAGTGGCGGGAGCTGCATGGGCTACGGTTATTGCACAGGCATTTGTAACGCTAATGTTTGTGTTGCTGAATATTCCGAAAGAGTCGCTTTTTCATAGATTATTGCGTCAATTTCGCTTTTCGTGGACGTTTGCTAAACGGATTCTACGTTTAGGAATCCCGGTGACACTGCTCAACGGACTTTTTGCGTGTATTGCGCTTGTAATAGCTAGGTTGGTGGCACGTTGGGGCGATATGGGGGTCGCTGTTCAGTCGGTAGGGGCACAGATCGAAGCTATTTCTTGGATGACAGCTGGCGGGTTCTCTACGGCTCTCACGAGTTTTGTCGGACAGAATTGGGGCGCGCAGAATATTTCGCGTATCCGCCGTGGGTATTGGATTACGTTAAGCTACATGCTTGCTTTGGGCATGGTGAGTACCATTTTGTTTATGTTTTTTGGGGAGGATATTATAGGCTTTTTTATACCCGAAGCGGAGGCGCGTCACCTAGGCGGCGAATACCTGTTTATTATTGGCATATCGCAGATATTTATGATCCTAGAAATTACAAATACGGGGGTCTTTAATGGTATCGGACGTACATCTACTCCAGCCCTTATGGGTACTACGTTTAATCTGTTGCGTATACCGTTAGCGCTCTGGTGGGGGAGTATAGCGCTTGCGGGTATTTGGTGGGGGATTACCCTCTCGAGTATCCTGAAGGGAACCCTCCTAACAGTTGCACTTCTGTTTATTAATAGGAAACGCCGCTACTGATTCACTACATTTGTGTACAATAAAATACCCCTTATTGTAGTTAAACTATACAACTAAAGAAAGCTAAACATCGCAGAAATCTCCTTAACATTCGAGCGTAAAGGACTACGCAACACGGTTCTCTAAATTGCTATTTGCTATGAGAAGTTTTTTGAAGTCGCTTCTTTGGGTACTATTTACCCTTTTTTCGGGGTTGTTGGGAGCATGGATAGGTTTGCGATATTTTCCGGAATACTTCCCAGAAATTGGGCGTTCGAGCCGACAAGTGCTTAAGAACCACTCTGTCGATTCGTGCTATACCTATCAAAATACCGATTTTGAGCAAGCATTTATTAACGCAGCTGCCGAAGCATCGCCTTCCGTGGTGCACGTGCATGTACAGTCGCTTATAGAGCGCGAGAGCCCGTATAAAGGGACTATTTACGAGTTCTTTTTTGGTCCACAGCCCAATATTCAGCAAAAAGTAGCCTCTTCCGGATCGGGGGTAATAGTATCGAGCGATGGGCTTATTGTTACTAACAATCACGTTGTTGCACAGGCACGACGTGTATCGGTCACTCTTTCCAACCAAGAAGTACTAAGCGCCGAGGTACTTGCGCGAGATCCTGCAGTAGATTTAGCACTTTTGCGAGTAAATCCTAAAGTGCCGTTGCATGCTGTTCGTTTCGGTTCTGCCGATTCGCTTCGTGTAGGGAATTGGGTCTTAGCCATAGGCAATCCATTTGATTTGGAAAATACCGTAACTGCCGGCATTGTGAGTGCTAAAGCTCGGTCGTTAGATTTGCAATCGGGGCGAGTGGCGATTGGTTCGTTCATACAGGTAGATGCTGCCGTAAATCCGGGCAATAGTGGCGGAGCGCTAGTAAACTTACAAGGAGATCTTGTGGGGATTAACACGGCAATTGCTTCACCAACGGGCTCATTTACCGGTTATGCATTTAGTATTCCGGTGAATATTGTGCAAGATTTTCTGGATAGAGTAACTCACCAAGGGGGTAAGGTAGAACGTGGTGTGTTGGGAGTTGTTCTGACCGAATTGCGTCCACACCTAGCACAAGCTCTCACGGGCGGCAAAAAGGAAGGCGTGGTAGTTGCGCAAGTTCAGCCGAATAGTGCAGCAGCGGAAGCAGGTCTCCGACAAGGTGATGTTATTACTGCAGTAGACGGAAAAAAGATCAAATCGATAGCGCAATTGCAACGGATTTTGGGGAGTAAAAAGCCGGGAACTCATGTTCGGGTAACCTATATTCGTTCGAAGGTCGAAAGTTCGGTAGATGTGGTATTGAAAGCTACCGAATAGCAATTAGTAACCTTTCTTAAGCTTGTTACTATGTATACACAAGGTGCAACTTTCGGATTAACTCTGGGCGACTTGTTGAAAGTCCGCGATAGGATAATGTGCGGCAGCAATCTTGCACTCAGAAAATATCTCCTAGCATACGCACCGATAGTATCGTATGTCCTTAACGAATATCGTTTTGAAGAGGTCTCTTTAGAGAAATTACGACTGGCGGCAGATCTAGGGCTTTTGGAAGCCTTAGATACTGTTCGAACTAAAGAAGACGTTGCTGTTTTTTACTTACACCTAATTCCTTCAGTTCGTTCGGCTATTGCCCGTTATGTCGAATCGTTGTATCAGGTGCCGCGTATCCCTTATTTGTATCTGGGCAGACGGATCCAACAAACCCCTAGGGGCGATGGGTTGTTGGTGTTGTCGGTACGTCCGTTGCCCCAAAAGACCTGTGCACTTTGCCCTTCAGATTATATCCTTGCAATGGATCAGAGTCCTCTGCACAGCCTTTCTGATTTTAACAATCGGTTGCTCAAGCTGTGCAAAGGCGATATTTTTACCATTACTTATCTGCGTAATAATCAGTTACAAGATACCTTTTTACACTGCGAGGTGTAAAAAAATTCTCCTCACTTTACAGCTAATGAGCTAAACGAAATGAGTTCGGTTGCTTAGAACGCCAAACTTAAAGTTCTACTCAAAAGAAATTGCGTCAGAATGCAACATTTTGACTGCAGTTGCGTTGTTTTTGCAAACTGCGTCCATTACGATACGGCGACTATTAGATATAGGAATACTACTCACTAATATAATCCAAGCATGAGGCAACTCAAAATATCAAAGTCTATTACTAACCGCGAGAGTGCTTCGCTCGACAAGTATCTGCAGGAGATTGGTAAGGAAGACCTGATCACTGCTGATGAGGAGGTCGAGCTCGCACAAAAGATTCGTAAAGGCGATCACGAAGCTTTGGAAAAGCTCACTCGCGCCAATCTCCGGTTTGTAGTCTCGGTAGCTAAACAATATCAAAATCAAGGATTGGGACTCCCTGACCTTATTAACGAGGGAAATTTAGGGCTGATTCGTGCGGCAGAAAAATTCGACGAGACGCGTGGTTTTAAGTTTATATCCTACGCGGTTTGGTGGATTCGTCAGTCTATTCTACAAGCTCTGGCAGAGCAATCCCGAATTGTCCGACTGCCATTAAATCAGGTTGGTGCGCTGAATAAAATTAACAAGGCGCTGGCTAAGTTCGAGCAAGAAAACGAACGCGCACCATCGGTAGAAGAGCTCGCCAACGAGACTAATATGCCCAAGGAGAAAATCGCAGATAGCTTGCGCGTATCGGGGCGACATGTTTCCATTGATGCGCCTTTTGTGGAAGGCGAAGATAATAGTCTCTTGGATGTGTTGACGAATCCGGATTCACCACGGGCTGATATTCACCTTATGGAGGAAAGTTTGCGACGCGAAATCGATCGAGCTCTAGCTACCCTGAGCGATCGTGAACGCGATATTCTCCGTTCCTTCTTTGGACTGGGATGCCAAGAAAAAACCTTGGAAGAGATTTCGGAAGAATTTAAACTTACACGCGAACGTGTACGACAGATCAAAGAGAAAGCGATCCGACGTTTGCGGCATTCGAGTCGCTCTAAGAACCTAAAAGCCTATCTGGGCTAGTGGATTTCTCCCAAAGAAAAGTGAACAGAAAGAGCGTGGAATTTCAGTTTCGCGCTCTTTTTATTTCGAGCATAGAAGATCCACCACCAGCGGTAAGTAACGATGCTCTAGCTGATGGATACGTTCTGCTAGCGTACTGGGCGTATCAAAGGGTTCTATGCCACAGGACGCCTGAAAAACAATCTGCCCAGTATCGTACGTATCGTCTACAAAATGTACGGTAATTCCCGAACGTTCTGCCTCGCTGGCAAGTACGGCAGCATGAACCTTATCGCCATACATACCTTTACCTCCGAATTGAGGTAGCAGGGCAGGGTGTAGGTTGATAATTTGTTTGGGATAGCGTCGGATAAGCTCCGGGGGGATTAGCGCTAGGTAGCCGGCTAGGACAATAAAATCGATTCCAGCCGCTTCGAGACGTTCTAGTAGTTCTGAAGTGCTGGTTGTGCGCGTGATAAGAAAAAGTGGAATTTTATGATTTTCAGCACGTTGGCAAACAAATGCCTTTTGTCGATTGCTTACAACCAAGCTGATGCGAATATCGCTACGTTGCGCGAAATACTGAAAAAGTGCCTCGGCATTCGTCCCGTTGCCTGATGCAAAGATGGCTAAGTGTCGCATAATTATCTTTTTATAACCGTCAGCCTATGTGCGTTTGTACTACGAATGTAGAAAAAAAAACATACTTTTGTACCGAGTGGTTTAGTTTTTGTAACAAAAGACTACCGATACGTGTTAAACCGTAATAAAGCGTAAAATTATGAGTGTAGCAGACAAAGTAAAAGACATTATTGTTGAGAAGTTGGGCGTAGAAAAAAGCGCTGTTGTAGATACCGCTAGTTTCACCAACGATCTGGGTGCTGATTCGCTCGATACAGTCGAGTTAATTATGGATCTTGAAAAGGCTTTTGGGATCACCATCCCCGACGAAGACGCTGAAAAGATCAAAACCGTAGCAGACGCAATTGCTTACGTAGAAGCGCACGCACCACAGGGCGCCTAGCGATTCAGAGGCGCGCTTGAGAGTGGCTTATTGAGTACTAATATTATTGGAGACAGAGCATGGAGCTTAAACGCGTGGTAGTGACGGGGCTAGGTGCATTGACCCCGATTGGTAATAGTTTGGCGGAGTACTGGGAGGCGCTCAAGCAAGGGAAGAGTGGCGCTGCGCCTATTAAGGGCTTCGATGCTAGTAAGTTCAAAACGACGTTTGCTTGCGAGCTAAAAGGCTTTGACGGTGCCGCGCATTTCGACAGAAAAGAAATCAGAAAGCTCGATCTCTATGCACAGTATGCTCTTGTCGCCGCCGAACAAGCCGTGCAAGATGCTGGTCTGAGAGACGGCGGAGTAGCTGCCGACAGAGCGGGGGTTGTCTGGGGCTCCGGAATCGGGGGGATTCATACCTTCTGGAACGAAGCTGAAGCATTCTTTACCGGTGATGGGACGCCACGCTTCAATCCGTTTTTTATCCCGAAAATGATTTCGGATATAGCTGCGGGGCTGATTGCTATGAAGTATGGCTATCGGGGACCGAACTATACAACTGTTTCTGCGTGCTCGTCTTCCACACATGCTTTGGTCGATGCAACGAATCTGATTCGTTTAGGGAAAGCCGATGTTTTTGTCTCGGGAGGATCGGAAGCTGCAATAAACCCCTCGGGTTTGGGTGGTTTTAGCTCTATGCAAGCTTTATCTACTCGTAACGATGCGCCGGAAATAGCCTCACGTCCGTTTGATAAGGATCGTGACGGCTTTGTACTTGGCGAGGGGGCAGGCGCTTTAATTCTAGAGGAATTAGAGCATGCTAAAGCACGCGGTGCAAAGATCTATGCAGAAGTTGTCGGAACGGCAATGACCGCAGATGCTTATCATCTCACAGCTCCACATCCCGAAGGTTTGGGTGCTGCAACGGTGATGCGTTTGGCTCTCGAAGAAGCTAATATACAGCCCTCGGAAGTCGATTATATCAATGTGCACGGAACCTCCACGCCGGCAGGGGATCTTCCCGAACTTAAGGCGGTGCAACAGGTTTTTGGTGCAGCTGCCGAACAGTTGAATATAAGTTCGACAAAGTCTATGACGGGGCATTTGCTAGGTGCTGCGGGGGCAATTGAGTCTGTTGCGTGTATTATGGCTATTCAGCACTCGATTATTCCGCCAACTATCAACTTAGATAATGTTGATCCGGATATTAACCCGAAGCTAAAACTGACACCCAATAAGGCAGTAGAACGTAAAGTTCGTTATGCACTTTCCAATACCTTCGGCTTTGGTGGGCATAATGCATCTTTAATCTTCAAAGCTTACGAATAGGTCTTTTTATCTTGAAAAAGATAGCTAGGCTATTCAAGAAATTCTGTTCGTACTTTCAGAAACGAAAGTGCGGGCAGGATTTTTTTATGCCCTTACTTTTTGATGCTTTTGGCATAACGCAGGTAAAGGATACGAATCTTTATATAAAGGCACTTACGCATACATCGTATCGTACTAGCAAGTACACAACCTCCTCTAACGAACGCTTGGAATTCTTGGGCGATGCCGTGCTCGAAATTATGGTATCTACATATCTTTATCACCGTTTTCCAGAAGCGGAGGAGGGGAAGCTAACGCGTCTACGTTCGGCTATTGTATGTCGCGAAAACTTAAATAATCTAGCACAGTATATACACTTAGAGCGTTATTTTTTGACTGCACTGCGCATTTCTCAGCGCAACAGCAATATCCTTGGCAATGCTTACGAAGCGCTGATAGGGGCTATTTATCTTGATCAGGGTTTCGATTACCTCTATAAGGTATTTACAGAACGTGTGCTAGAGAGTGGTTTTATACATTGGGATGAGTTGCAAGGGGAACTTTATGATTATCGCACTCTAATCTTACATTGGTCGCAGCGAGAGCATAAAGAGGTAATCTTCAGGTATGAGGAGTTTCAACAGAAACCGCCTCTTTTTGAATGTAGGCTCCTTGTAGAGGACTTAGAGCGCGCACATGCAACCGGTTGCAATAAGAAACAGGCGGTACAAAGGGCGTGTAAGCTCTTTCTGAAAGAGTTGGAAAGGGAAAATACTTACTCTGCTGCAGAATTGCATACAATACCTACATAAAGCGGCAGCGGGTAAGTAGTTGCTTGGGAGGGCTTGGTTTTAATTCATGATGCTGTGAAAAACCTCAAGACTCCGGAGCTCCAGTCGGATGTCTAGGTGCAGTTCTAGGTAGTGCAGTAGATGTTTCAGCAATTGTTGGCGAGCGGGTGTGCGTAATTGTGCAAGTGCGTCGGTATCGTTCGTTAGAAGTGTATAGAAAGTTTGTGAGTCCTCGATATTGAGGATATTTGCACTTTTGTAGTCGTGTGTGGGATACTGAAAAGTGCCGCTTGCGAGGTTGAAGCACTCGTTGTTGTAGGTTGAAGGTATTCGCGGATAAAAGCCTAAGGGCTGCGTTAGATCTATTAAAAAGCGTTGCGGAAAATAAGCGAGTCGTGTTTCATCTATTTCAATGAGTTCGTGAATAGAAGCTATAAGGAAGTCGAGCATAGCTTCTTCGCCCGGAATTCGAAAAAGGACTCGTTGGAGAATTTCAGTTAAGAAGATTGTTATTGAACTTCGAAGCCAATCGTTTCGGAGTCGGTAGGTAGGCAGACGCGATTCTATGAGACGCAGCCGTCCCATCTGGTGAGGTGGGTGTGGCGGACGAAAAGTCGCAGTAAATACGCTTAGCAGATTCAGATCGCCGCGGGGGACAGATACATCGCAAAGCAGTGTAAAATAGCCATAGTGTGCTGAATAGACTTTTAGTAGTGTATGTGTTTCGTTGTATTCGCTTGTATAGAGGATAATGAGTGTTTCGGTTTCCTCGTTGTATCGCCTCATCGTACTACAACAAATTTCCCTACAAAGCTCTTTCCCGAGCTTTCGTTTGAGAGAAAAACTAGGTAAACACCACTTGCTACACGGTTTCCGGCACCATTACGGAAATCCCACGTAGCTCGTCCACCATTACTCTCTAACTCGCGTACTAGTTCGCCACCGCTATCTACTATTTTTAGATAGCTCTTATCCATCAGTCCGTCGATGCAAAGCTCGCCAGTAAAATCCGGGCGTACGGGGTTGGGATAAATCCGCACATTGGAATAGTCGCGACTAGCCTCCAGAGCAGAACTAACGTAAGAAAGAACTCCACCTTCGGTTGCTATATATACCAAGCCGTCCTCGGGATTGTATCGGATATCCAGAATTTGATTGGAGGGGAGTGGCGAATTGTGCGTCTGATACTCGCCGAGGAGTAAGCGTCTGGCGGGATCTACCCAAAAGACTCCTTTATTGGGACTACTAGCCCAGATTCTTCCCCCAGAGTCCGTGGCAAGAGCGCCGATTTCGGTATCTTCAAACAGTATAGCTTGTTCCTTGCTAGGAAGGTAGAGTGTCGGAGCGTTAAATAGTAAATTCTTACCAGTAAGTAGTTGTTCGGGGTTGCTGGCATGGATAAGTCCTAGGTGGGATCCGATCCAGATCTCGTTCTCGGTGAAGTCTATAGAATTGGTAAGGGAGCCGCGACGGAGACGCTCGTCGTTGAGATATTGTGCATGCAGTCCCTCTTTCCCGTTTGTAGAAAAGAAAGTATTAGGTTGAATAGCAACAAGTTCGCTTATAGCTCTACTCCCTAGGAATAGATTCCCGTTCGGACTTCGCACCAACGTTATAGAGTGTCGCGAATAGTTATGCGTTAATTTTCCAACACTCCATTGCTTGTCGGCTGTGAGGCGAAATAACTCTGCGGTACGACCCACCAAAATATACAAATCGCCTTCAGGTGCAGCGTTTAATGCATGGATATAAGCACTTTTAGCGGTACCTGTACCCTTGGTTAGGATACTATTATCGGAAGTATAGTGCTCGCGTAATTCTCCTCTTTCAAAAATTAGTAATCCCTCCGTATCGGTTGCTACGGCATACCGTTCGCGCGATGCATCCAAAAGGGCAAGATCGGTTATTTTACAGGGTTTATTCCAATGGATATTGTAACCTTCTTCGTCATTGAGACGGAAGTATAGCAATGCCTCACCTGCTTCAAAATGAGCCTTATCGCTACTGTAACCATTTGCCAAAACTACTTTCCCTGACCCTACGACCAACACCCGATTACAGCTTGTAAAAGCAGGACTTGCGGGGGATAGCACTTCAGCCGTTGTACTCTTGGTAGCCATGCGCAGTAAACCACGATGGCGACTAGATACGTACGTTATGCCATCTGATGTGCGATACAGAGCCTGTGCTCGATATTGCTTTTCAGGAGATTTGCCCGTATCGTCGTGATAGAGTTGTTCGTTGCTGGTAAGAGAGGTGGTTAGAATCTGCCCCGTGTTCTCTATAAGAAAAATCTCGTCGGTCGGCGTAAGTGTTAGTTTGCCTGTAAACTGATTTAGGCGTGTAGTTATGAGTTTCCACGGGGTTTGGGGGGCTGTATACCAGAGTTCGTAACCGAGAGAGAGTTGACGTAGTGCAACGATTTTCGATCCGTTGGTTGCAAGGGCAGTTATATTTCCTAGAGGTTTTTCTTCTTGTTGAAACTGTAAAGAGGGGAGTACATTTAGGGAAGCTTTGTAGATGCCGCTGCTGGTTGCTACATAAAGCGTTGTCCCGATTCTTTGTACTGCATTGAGTTGTAGTGCATGTGTCTGATTTTTAGCCCATATACGGTATTCGGTTACCAGGCGACCGTTTGTAAAGAGGTAAAGGTATTCCGGACTTATGCCAATAGCATTGCTGTCGTCTAGAGCGGTAAAATATCTGATAGAGGTTCGTAATCCGCTGCTTACCTGCGATTCTAAGTCAGAATATGTAGTTCTTCGCTCATCTGCTGCGAGGTAGTCTACACGCCCGGATAAATAACTCACCCATATTTCGCCAGAGGGACTCAGTGCAGCAGTCTGTATCTGTGCATCGGTAAGCTTATGAAGTTTGGAATAGCGCGTACGTTCACCTGTCGCAAAGTTATACCGAAGGATAGCACTCCGGCTATAGTGCAGACATTCGGTATCATTGTATGCAAAGCCTACCGAGGTTGTATAGGATAGTAGATCGCCCCAGGTTCCAACTTGGGCACTTATCTGGCTCGTGTGCAGGAGAGAGAGCAAGAGGAGGAGTTGTAGGGTCGTTCGTCGAATTAATCGCATGGCGAGACTCTATTTAAGTATCCTACCATTTGTGTTATAGCACGTCCGCGATGACTGAGGGTATTTTTGGCATCTAGTGGCATTTGGGCAAAAGATACTTGCGAACCTACAGGGCGGAAAATAGGATCGTAGCCAAAACCTTGCGCACCCTGACGAGATATTAGGATTTCGCCGTCCACGCGTCCTACGAATTGATGGACTTCGTCTGCTAAAATTAAGGTAACCACCGTTCGGAAACAGGCGCGTCGGTCTTCTATACCGTCCATAGCGGCGAGTAGTTTGTTGATGTTATCTTCGAAGGAGCAGTTTAGCCCAGCATAGCGTGCAGAATAGACACCTGGAGCTCCCTTCAGAGCAATTACTTCTAAACCGGTATCGTCTGCAAAGACAGGCTTATGAAGTTTGTCGTAGATATATTGCGCTTTCTGCAACGAATTGCCTTCGATGGTCGATTGGGTTTCGGGAATGGGGTCTGTAAATCCGTAGAAGTCTGGAGCTATTATCCGATCGCATGGACGTAAGAGCGCGGCAACCTCTTGTAGTTTATGCGGATTGTGTGTGGCAAAGATGATCTCCATATCCTAAGTTATTCGGTGAGTGCATTCAGCAAGGTGTTTAGTCGTGCTTCAAGTGCTTGTTCGTTAGCAGGAGAATAGCTATTGGCACGCACTCCGACATAGTATTTGATTTTCGGTTCTGTTCCCGATGGTCGGACAATAATGCGGCTATTGGCTTCCGTCTCAAATTCGATAACATCGGCACGGAGAGCGACTTTCCCTAAAGGTGTGTGTGTACGTGGATCTTCCTGAGTACCACGAAGGTAATCGGTAATTCGCACAATAGCCTCGCCGCCGATGGTTTGTGGCGGGGTTGTACGTAGTGCTTCCATACGTTCTTGAATTTCTGCTCGTCCGGTTTCGCCTTTTCGGATCAGAGAGCGCTGTGCGTGTTGCCAGTAACCATACTGAGCGTAGATCTTGTGGAGAACTGCACCTAGGGTTGTTTTCTGGCTTTTACACCAAGCAGCAAATTCGGCTATATAGAGGGCGCTTTGTATGGCATCTTTATCGCGGACTTTACATCCTACCAGATAACCATGGCTTTCTTCAGCACCCATTACAAAACGACAACTCCGCTCCTTTGCAGTGATTGCTGCGGCTATGTACTTGAAGCCTGTAAGTACGTGTAGCATGTCGACATGATAGGCTTCTGCTAAACTGTCTAATAGTGGCGTGGTAACGATAGTACGAACCATAAATCGCTTACCTTTGGTTAAGCCTAGGGCTTTCTCACGTTCGAGCACGTAGTAGGCGAGGAGTATTGCAATTTGGTTACCATCAAAACGGCATAGCGTGCCATCGGTATCGCGCGCATATACACCGATACGATCACTGTCTGGATCTGTTCCTAGTACTAGGTCGGCTGCAGTCTCCTCGGCAAGAGAAACAGCCAAAGCCATAGCAGAGGAGTCTTCGGGGTTGGGGGATGTGACAGTTGGGAAATTCCCGTCGGGATCGCGTTGTTTAGCAACCAGATGTACATTCTTAAAGCCACGCCGACGCAACAATTGAGAGATTAGTGTGCCTCCGGTACCGTGGATGGGCGTATAGACGATTCCGATTTCTAATGCTTCGCTACTTAAACTATAGTTGGATATGGGATGGGAGAGGAGTGTGCTTAAGTATACTTCGTCGAGCTCTGTTCCAAGACGAAAGATATTAGCACTGTCGCCTTTACGTTTGATTTCGGTTGCTGCATCTACGCGGCGGATAGCGTTAATAATCCCCTTGTCGTGTGGCGATACGACTTGCCCTCCGTTGCTCCAGTAGACTTTGTAGCCGTTGTACTCTTTGGGATTGTGCGAAGCAGTGATAACCACCCCCGCATGACAGGCTAAGGCACGAACGGTAAAACTTAGCTGTGGGGTAGGACGTAGACTCTCGTAGAGGAAGACACGGATTCCGTTAGCAGCTAGTGTTTCTGCGGTTATTTCGGCAAAACGGCTGCTATTATTACGCGAGTCGAATGCGATAGCAACACGGATCTCGGGGGCATGGGGATAAGATTCGCAGAGGTAAAGCGCCAACCCTTGCGTAGCACGCGCTACCGTATAGATATTTAATCGATGGGTACCTACGCCCATTAATTCGCGTATACCGCCGGTTCCGAATTCTAACTCGCCACGAAAAGACTCTTGGAGGGTCTGTGGGTCGTTGTCTAACAGATACTGAACGCGTTCGCGAGTATCGGGGTCATACTCGTAGGAGAGCCAAGTGCGAACACGCGCCATTACCTCATCGCTAATATCCATGCTATGTTTCTTTTGTGTACGTCGATCGATAATACTGTCCACCATCGCGTGCTCGGAGTTCGGCATAGCAGGTGCGAAGTCCTGTTTGCCAATCGGGAGCTCGGAGTCCTAGTCGAGTTAGTGTCTTTCTACAGTCTAGGAGACTAAATCGCGGACGGGGAGCAGGCGCATCCCAATCCTCGGTGGCTATAGGTGTTATTTCACTGGAACTTTGTGCACACTGAGCTATGGCGCATGCAAAATCGTACCAGCTACAGGCACCAGAATCGCTATAGTGCAAAATGCCATTCAAGGGTGTGGGTTGTGCAAGAATGACTCCAATGACACGCGCTAAATTCCCTGCCCAAGTGGGCGTTCCGATCTGATCGGCGACTACGCGGAGTGTATTCCCTCGCAAGCAGTGTGTTAGGATGGTTCGGAAAAAATTTCGCTCGTAGTAGGAATACAACCAACTGGTACGCAGGACGATCCCGCAGTCGCTACTCAGTACGGCAAGTTCGCCTGCGCGTTTACTTTTTGCATAAACGGACTCAGGATGCACTACCGCATCCTCTTTATGGGGGATATTACCACTGCCACCAAAGACATAGTCGGTAGAAATGTGTAGCAGCCGAGCACCGATCTTTTCGCAGGTTTCTACTAAGAAACGTACGCCAGATTCATTTACAGCATAAGCGAGTGGCGAATGGGTTTCGGCAGCATCTACTTGTGTGTAAGCGGCACAGTTTATAACCCACTCCGGACGTTCGATCTCTAGGATTTGACGCACACGCGCACGATCTGTTACATCAAGCTGTGCATGCCCGAGATAGCGCGTATCTTCGAGAATGTGTGCATCCTGAAGTGCATGTGCTAGCTGCCCCTCGCCACCGGTTACTAGTATTCTTGCCAAAACGCAATCTGAAAAAGGCTAGTGAGTAAGAGTCGGGTGGCGGGAGTCTTTTTCCGAGACAATGATGTCTTCGGGTGCAAGTCCCCAATCAATAGCCAGACTGGGGTCGTTGTAGGCAATACCTTCTTCGGCGAGCGGATTCCAAAAGGCATCGCACTTATACTGTACTATCGCATGTTCGCTGTGTACGGCATAACCATGGGCAAAGCCATGGGGGATGTAGAGCATGTTGCGTGAGAAGTCGTCTAACCATACAGCCACATGTTCGCCATAGGTAGGAGAGTGTTTCCGTAGATCTACGGCTACGTCGAGGATTTTACCTTGTAGCACCCCGACTAACTTCGCTTGCTGCGAAGGGGGGAGTTGGTAATGTAAACCGCGGATCACTCCGTAACACGATTCCGCCACATTGTCCTGTACAAAGGAGTTTTGTAGCCCGAGAGCCTCCCATCCCAATGCGTTAAAACTTTCATAGAATAACCCGCGCGAGTCACGATGCAAGCAAGGATGTACGATAAATACGCCACTTATGGCAGTGGTCTCTATTTCCATCTCTGTATCAACGCTAAACGTAATCTGCAAAGTGTCTCCAACGCCTCCCGGGAGACACTACAAAAGTAAGCCTTTTCCGCGCAATATAGCGCACTGTAGGTCATTTTTGCACAGGAGAGGTCTTGTGTTTATATCCGAATGGAATAGAAAAATTTCTAGGACACTCTATAAGCCGAATTCTGTACGTGACACAGTGTCACGCGGCAGTTATTTCTCTACGGCAGTAGTCTTGCCACTGCTCTGCGATCTACCCTCCCACCTGTATACGGCGATACCGTTGCGGGACACAACGCTCTCTGACGAAAGAGATGGGTTTACTTGACCTTGCACCCCCTAGCAAGCTACCCGATAGGTATCGCTACCAACCGGCGTGAGCTCTTACCTCACATTCTCACCCTTACCATTGGCATGGCGGTTATTTTCTTCTAGCTTTACACAACCTTACGATCGTCTCGCCGTTAACGAGTAGGGCTCCCTGTGGTGTTCGGACTTTCCTCTCCGTGCTTTAGGGCATGGAGCAACTGCCCGAGCGTCCTAGAAATCGTCACAAAGCTACGTAGCTTTTAGAAATCTGTGCGATAGTTGGATTATTAAGCCCCTTACGCTTTTGTGCCACGAGCTCCTCGGAAAAAGCACTACCTTTGCGCAGATTCTTTACAACGCTACCCAGCGCAGACATGTTGACAAGACGATTGCTCCGGATTAAAGTTCTGCAAACAGCCTATCAGTTCGAACTCCAAAGGAATGTTGCTCTTACTTCGGATCCGCTGCCACCGGAAGAGGCGTTACGATACCTCGAACAGAATATAGCCTACTACCATCAGTTGCAAACTTTTCTACTCTTCACCCTAGCTGCCTTTACGCAAAGAGCACAAAGGCTTGTAGAAGAAGAAGTGGCAAAACACCTCCCCAATGCAGAGCTTATAAAACTACTGAATCCGCTTGCTAAGAATGCTCTTTTCCTTGCTATTGGGAAATCGAATACGCTGGATAATGATATGGCGAAGGAGTGGTGGACGGATACCGACTCGCCGGCATTTATGCAAATCTTTCACGAATTCCTAAAAACAGACGCTTACAAGAGCTATATAGCAGAATTTACAGAGGAAAAGACTAAGCACTTCCCTCAAGCTAAGCAATTGGTTAAAGACTATTTCGATTGGCTTTTTAAGGAGTGGTACCAGGAGTTGGAACACGAAGAACTCGCAATCGAAAACGCACAGCAATACCAAACACAAGCGCCGTTAGGAAAGTCGAACTTCCAAAAGCTTTTTATAAATGCGCCGATCACTTATTGTGTCGACATACATTTCGCTATGAAAGATATCTTGGATCGGCTAGAACAGCTAAGAGATTTTCCGATGCCAGAAACAAGGCTATTACCCAAACCCCTCGTTGAGGAGGAATTGCAATATGCCAAGAGTCTGCTCGTAAAAAAGTTGCACAATTCTGTAGAACATCAACAGCTCATAGCACAAAACTTACACAATTGGCAACTGGATCGTCTGAAAAAAACAGATCTGCTCGTACTCGAACTCGGGATTACCGAGCTCATCTATTTCCCTGATATCCCAACACGCGTTACCCTCAACGAATACGTTGATATTGCAAATCTTTTTGGCGCTAATGAAGCGTTGCCGTTTATCAACGGAGTGCTCGATAACATCCTCAGGCAGCTTGAAGCCAAAGGGCGCATCCAGAAAAACTACAATGCGCAATAATTGCCTACTTGCTAAACTGTTCCGGTTAATATAATTTGTTTAAATGACTACACTATTTTTTTTGCTCTTAGACACTGCTCCGGCAGCAGGATCGCCATGGATGACTGTCGCTATGATTGTGCTAATTATTGCGGTATTCTATCTGTTTATGATCCGTCCACAGATGAAGCGTCAGAAGGAACTTAGACAGTTCCAAGAAAGCCTCAAGAAGGGCGATCGTGTGCTAGTAGCAGGCGGCATTTTCGGAAAAGTCGACGAAATTAAAGAGGATGCAATACTTGTGGAAATAGCTCACGATACCGTAATCCGCGTACTAAAAAATAGCGTATATCGCGACGCTACCGACATTACTCCTAACAAGTAACAAATATTCTACTGTACTATACTCCCTCCAGATTGCTAAGCACAGCCTCTCTGGAGGGGCTTTTTGTACCATCCTAGTTTGCTATGCTTTTGTTGCAAACGCTGCGTAAGCTGCCGAGTATCGTCTGGAAAGCCAGAAAGCAGGTGTTGCTCTATGCTATCTTCGTTGCCATATCGGCATTCTTTGCACTGCTCAACAAACTGAATCACGAATATACCATAGAGGTTGCAAGGAATATACTCCTCGATAATACACCTTTTGGGATGAGAGTCCTCAATCCCGATCTGCATAAGGTGACATACCGAATAAAAGGGCACGGTTATTCTCTCCTGTCTTATAAAGGAATTACTTATACGGCACCACTACGTATCAATTACCAAGACTCGCTACGAATATTTTCCAATTTCTATACCCACGGCGCAACCCTTAACCGGGAAGATCTTTCGCGTATACTAACCCGCCACCTACCACCAGATTTACAATTGCTGGGAATTGTGACCGATTCGGTTGATTTTCACTTCGATAAGCAGCTACAAAAAAAAGTACCGATCCGTTCGCGTTTTCAATATACGCTCGAGACACAAACAATGCTTGTCGCTCCACCACGTATAACCCCCGATTCTGTTGCCATCATCGGAACAGAATCGGTACTCAGTGCTATTCAAGAAATTCAGACTATTGCGGTGGATTTAGGACGTCTGTCGGACAATTACGCCACGACCTTACCCCTTGATATCCCGAGCGGTGTAGCACTTGCGCAGGAATCCGTCCACCTCGATATTCGTATCGAGACCTACACTCAAAAAGATTTTACAACTCCGATCCGCGTGCGTAACCTTCCAGACTCACTACGCATGAATCTCATCCCTTCTACCCTTACAGTTAGTTGCAACCTCCCGCTTTCGTACTACGATTCGCTATCTGCCAAACAGTTACATTTTTGGGTAGAACCGGACTCGGCGCTCCCTTCGCCGCGCTTACGAGTCCGGTTAGATTCGTTGCCCACCTACGTAGCAAACCTAAAATTTCACCCCCAGTACGTGGAATATTATATCTCGAAAGAATGATAGCGACAACCGTTGCATACGGTCTCACGGGGAGTATAGGTGCTGGGAAATCCTTTGTAGCAGCAAAGCTTAAAGAACATGGTGTGTGTGTCTACGATGCCGATCGGGCGGCTAAAGAGTTGGTTGCGACATCAGAGCCACTACGCGAGCAGATTCGTACGCTATTAGGAGCAGAGGCATTTACGCCATCTGGCGAATACCATCGAGAATGGGTCGCGCAACGGATCTTTACCCACCCCGAATTGCGTGTAAAATTAGAGGGTATAATACACCCTGCTGTGTTTTGCAATTTTATACTTTGGAAACAAGATGCAGCTACCTCTCTACCGTTCCTCTTTATGGAGTCGGCTCTACTACCACGTCTGCAATGGAAAGATTTTTTGAAAGGCGTAGTACTCGTAACAGCCACCCCGGCAGTTCGTTTGCAACGTGTCCTGCACCGAGATAACACAACACCCCAACAAGTAGAAAAACGTCTAGCAGCACAACCTAGCGACGTCGAATTTTACGCTATGGCACACTATGTGCTTACTAATAACGGCGACGACGATCTGAACCGACAAATAGATCACCTTATTACTTTATTGACACGCAGACATGAGATCCAGTGCTAGTTCTGGCTGTATTGTTACCATCCTCATAGCTGCTGTTTTATTCTATTTTTTCCGCGGATATGTTATCTTTTTGCTGCCGCTTCTGGGTCTTCTTTCCTTTTTCCCCTTGCTGCGAGGTCGCACAAGGTTCTCGCATTCGGCATTCAATCAGACAAAGTCTGAAACAGGCGACGCCTACCCGCTCCTAGTACTCTTTTCCGCTATTATGAAGGCTGACGGGCATGTAATGCGAACAGAGCTCGTCTATGTAAGTGATGCATTGAAAAAGTTGTACCCTCCGCAAGCAATCCCTGCACTCATCGACGAACTGCGTAACATCTTGCACCAAAACCCATCTATCGAAGAAGCTTGCGAACAGATCTTAGCGCAATATTCGCTACAGAGTCGGATTTCTATTCTCTATATGTTGGTAGGACTTGCCAAGGTTGACGGTGTGGTGGATCCGCAAGAACGCTATCTACTCTATCAAATTGCAGCGAGATTCTACATCAATAGCACCTACGTAGATGCTTTCCTGCGTGGCAATGCTTCGTACTCCTACAGTTCTTCCTACGGATCGAATGGGCGAGGTTATACGCCACCGAGTTCTACCCAATCGCAGATAGATCCGTATCAAATACTGGGTATTACACCTAGTGCATCGGATGCGCAAGTAAAATCTGCCTATCGGAAGCTCGTAAATAAGTGGCACCCCGACAGATTTCAAAATACCTCGCAAGCAGAGATTGATAAGGCTACCGAAAAATTTAAGGAAATCCAATCCGCCTACGAAACCATTTGCAATGCGCGAGGATTGAAGTAGTTTCGTATTCCGATGCAAGAGCGAGCCACAGAGATAATCCAACGTGTATTAGCTTTTATACGCGAGCAAGAGCTCTTTACGCCCACATCGCGCCCACTACTTGCAGTAAGCGGCGGAAGAGATTCGATGATGCTCCTTGCACTATTCCACGAACTGAACCTTTGGAATTTTGGGGTTGCACACTACAATTTCCAACTTAGAGGTGCCGAGTCTGAGCGTGATATGCAGTATGTTCAGCAAATTTGTGCACAATGGCAGATTCCGTTGCATATTGCTACTACAGATACTAAAAAGTGGTGTCGGGCGCATCGGATTTCTACACAGGAGGGCTGCCGTATGCTTCGTTACGATTTTTTTCGCTCGTTGTTGGAAAGCGAACACTATACCGATATTGTAACCGCACACCATGCAGAGGATCAGGTAGAAACTATCCTTTTTCGCATGTTACGGGGTGGCGGACTTAAAGGACTACGTGGCATGTTACCGCGAAATGGTAACCTTGTGCGCCCATTGTTATTTTTACCTCGGAAGGATATTGAGTTTTACCTCAAAGAACGTAATATTGCCTATGTTGACGATTCGTCGAATGCCTCCGACAAGTATACGCGCAATTTCCTGCGTCATAACGTTCTCCCACTTTTACGCGAAGTAAATCCACAAGCTATTGCACACATGAGTGCCATAGCTCAACGTGCGGGCGAAGCCTATCAAACTCTCTACGAGGAATCGCAAAAGCTCTATGGCGATATAGAACAGTTAACACCATTTCGTTGGCAGTATGACGCTCCACAGGTGCGTGAACATCCCTCGTTGGCTCGTTTTTGGCTACGCGAAAAGTTGCAACGCTTTCAATTTACGGAAGATGCCATCCACTTCATTATCAATCAGTTTCCAAAGGTACAGGTAGGGCGATATATAGCATCATGCAATTGGATAGCTTTTGCCGAGCGAGAAGAGTTAGTCGTACAAAAACAAGAATCCCCAAAAGCCGTAGAAGAGATCCCGACCCCATTCTCCTCTACACGACATTTACAGATAGTTGCTGAAACTATCAACAAGGCGCTTACTCCATCCGAATGCAAAACGTTTGCGAATAGAGGATCACATATCGCAGTCCTTGATCAAGAAAAGGTTCTTTTTCCTCTTCGTTTGCGAGCTTGGAAAGCGAGAGACTCGTTCTCACCTATTGGTATGAAAGGGAAGCGCAAAAAAGTAAGCGATTTCTTGACAGATTGTCACTATCCTACAGCTTTACGGCGGCGAGTGCAAGTGTTGGTAGACACAAACGATCAGATCCTTTGGATACCCACACTACGTATTGCCGAACTAGCGGCTATTTCGCCTACCACGCGCAACGTTTGGGTGGTTAACTATAATCAGTAAGGATACTCCCCAATAGTGCAGCTCCCAAAAGGAAAGAACTTTTTTGTAGTACTTTTGTTCTTAATGAAAAAGAGTATAAATAGGCTAAAGGCTCTGTGATGGACGAAAATCAGCGCCATAGCGAAGAGGTTTTAGAATCGGTTACCTCTGGCGAGTATAAATACGGCTTCTATACCGAAGTAGAGACCGACACCATCCCACGAGGATTAAACGAGGACGTCGTGCGCCGGATCTCCGAAATTAAGGGAGAACCCTCTTGGATGCTCGATAAGCGGTTGCGAGCTTTCCGACACTGGCAAACTCTCACGATGCCTGATTGGGCGTATTTACAGATTCCGGAAATCGACTTTCAGGATATTATCTACTACGCAGCACCAAAAAAAAATAAACTCTCATCTCTGGACGAGGTAGATCCGGAAATCCTCTCTACGTTCGATAAGCTCGGAATCCCACTCAACGAGCAAAAAATACTCTCCGGAGTCGCCGTAGACGCCGTAATGGATAGTACCTCGGTAAAGACTACATTCCAAGAAACGCTGGCGGAAAAGGGTATTATCTTTTGTTCGATGAGTGAGGCGATTCGTAATTATCCCTCACTGATACAGAAATACCTAGGCTCGGTAGTGCCGGATTCCGACAACTTTTTTGCGGCACTGAACGCCGCTGTCTTTAGCGATGGTAGCTTTTGTTATATCCCCAAAGGGATCCGTTGCCCTATGGAGCTGAGTACCTATTTCCGCATCAATGCTATGGGGACGGGGCAGTTTGAACGTACACTGATTGTTGCCGATCGCGATGCTTATGTATCTTACCTGGAAGGTTGTACGGCTCCTATGCGCGACGAGAACCAGCTCCACGCAGCTGTTGTAGAAATAGTGGCTGAGGAGGGTGCGGAAGTGAAATATTCTACCGTACAAAACTGGTATCCGGGCGATGCCGAAGGACGCGGTGGTATCTACAATTTTGTTACTAAGCGAGGGATCTGTAAAGGACGAAATAGCAAAATCTCTTGGACACAGGTCGAGACCGGTTCTGCCATCACTTGGAAGTACCCAAGTTGTATTTTAGCTGGCGAAAATTCTGTTGCCGAATTCTATTCCGTTGCTGTGACTAACAACTGCCAGCAGGCCGATACCGGAACGAAAATGATACACCTTGCGCCCGGGACGAAGAGCCTTATAGTGTCAAAGGGTATTTCCGCAGGAAAGAGCGATAACAGTTATCGTGGTTTGGTAAAAGTCTCGCCACGTGCCTTAAATGCGCGGAATTTTTCGCAGTGCGATTCCTTACTCCTAGGGGATCGATGTGGTGCGCATACCTTCCCCGAAATAGACGTACAAAACCCTACGGCAGTGGTCGAACACGAAGCAACTACCTCTAAAATCGGCGAGGATCAGATCTTCTATTGCAATCAACGGGGGATAAAAACAGAGGACGCTATAGGGCTTATTGTTAATGGCTATGCTAAGGAGGTTCTCAATAAGCTTCCGATGGAATTTGCAGTGGAAGCTCAAAAACTCCTGATGATTAGTCTGGAGGGAAGTGTCGGTTAGTGACTAAAACAGGGCTAAAGCAGGGGAGTGTATTGCAGATAAAAGCTAAGGAATAGGGATGTCGTTGCTGAAAATAGAGAATTTACACGCGAGTATTGAGGGTCGCGAAATCCTCCAAGGTATTAACCTAGAAGTTAAGGCAGGCGAGGTGCATGCAATTATGGGACCTAACGGTTCGGGGAAAAGCACCCTGAGTGCTGTGCTCGCCGGACGAGATATCTACGAAGTGACACAAGGCACCGTACAGTTCAATGGTAAGGACTTATTGGCACTACCTCCCGAAGAGCGTGCGCACGAAGGTCTTTTTCTGAGCTTTCAGTATCCGGTCGAAATCCCCGGCGTATCGATGGTTAACTTCTTAAAAGCGGCTTTGAATGCCCATCGCGAGCACAAGGGACTACCGCCAGTTACCGCCTCCGAATTCTTAAAGCTGATGCGCGAGAAAAAAGAATTTGTAGAGTTGGATGCATCACTCACGGGGCGTGCTGTGAATGAAGGATTCTCGGGTGGTGAAAAGAAACGCAACGAGATCTTTCAAATGGCGATGCTCGAACCCCTCTTGGCAATATTAGACGAAACAGATTCCGGACTCGATATCGATGCCCTACGCATTGTAGCAAAGGGCGTAAACAAGTTAAGAAGTCCCGAACGTGCCTCAATCCTGATTACACACTATCAGCGACTCCTCGAATACATCGTCCCCGACAAAGTTCACGTTCTCTACAAAGGGCGCATTGTGAAGACCGGCGGTAAAGAACTTGCCCTAGAACTCGAAGAAAAAGGCTACGACTGGCTCAAAGATTAGCAAAATGACCCATAAAACCTTACCGCCAACGCTTATGGCGCTTTTACAACAAGCAGCGGAGCCGACCTATACCCCCCTCGGGCATGCTATCGAATTTTTACAGGAAGCATTCCGGGAATCGCTACTACGGATCTTACAAACAGGCTTACCCACGGCAAAGGACGAGGCGTATCGTTTTGCGAAGCTCCAGTCGCTCTTCCAAGCAGATCTAGCATTGCCCGAACATCTGCATGACATAGAGTACGTACAGCTCCCTTTCCTAGGTTACAAACTACACCCCGAGCAAGTCTATACACTTCGTTGCATTAATGGAAAATATACCGCTCATTCCAACGATCCCCTTACGCGACTCCCATCGGGTATCTTATACGGTAGTACTTCGCAGGCCTTAAAAGAGGTTCCGAACCTTATCTTACCCTACTTGCAAAAACAAGCAAACGACTCTCTGGAGCAAATTACAACACTCCTTGCACAGGATGGATTCTTTCTCTACGTCCCGGAGAATGTGATTGCTGATAAACCTTTTAATATCACAGAGATTGCCCAAGGACCACAAAATCTGTTCATTAACCAGCGAAATCTGATTATCTTAGAGAAAGGGGCACAAGCGAACTGTAATATTAGCGAACATACTCTTTCGGAAGCACGATTTGTTGCCAATACATCCCTGCATACGCATTTGGCAGAGGGTGCACAGCTGAGCCTGATGATCCTCCAAAATGTGCATAATAAGGCAGCTATTCTCAATCATTTACACGTAGCACTTGATACGACTGCGCATTTCCGTTCCAATACAATAACCCTCCGTGGAGGATTCGTCCGCAATGCAACGACTGCCGAACTTAATGGCGAGTATGCCAATCTGAATCTAGCCGGAATTGCCCTTGTGGATAACGAACAGTATGTTGATACAATCACCCGAGTAGAACATAAGGTACCCCACGGCACCAGTTCGCAGCTCTTTAAGACGCTTGTTGATCAGGGCGGAGAATTCTCTTTCTTCGGACATATCCACGTGCATCGCGATGCACAGAAAACACAAGCATACCAACGTAATGCTAATGTATTGGTGAGCGATGGCGGGCTCATACATACACGTCCGCAACTTATTATCGATGCCGACGATGTGAAATGTTCGCACGGAGCGACCGTAGGGCATTTGGACGAGGAAGCTAAATTCTATATGCTTACGCGAGGCATTCCACAACAAGAAGTTACGCGACTCCTAATGCGGGCTTTTTTACAGGACGTCCTTTCCGAAATTCCGCACCCTGCTATTCAGGAACAGATCGAAAGTCTGATAGAGGCTCGCTTAAAAGGTGAAAAAGAATAGCCGCTAATAGCAGGAACTAGTTTAGCATCCAAGCAATATTCAGAGTATCCAATCTTCGGCAGAATGTTTCCTATAGAAGAGGTTCGTGCGCAATTCCCGATTCTTAGCCAAAAGGTTCATGGAAAACCATTGGTTTATTTCGATAATGGGGCTACAACTCAGAAACCACAACCTGTCCTAGATGCATTAACCGAAGCTTACACTACCTACAATGCCAATATTCACAGGGGAGTACACCATCTGAGTCAGATAACAACCCAAAAATACGAAGAGGCACGTTCGACAGTTGCACAATATCTGCATGTGCCCGATCGCGAGAGTGTAATTTTTACAAGTGGCACAACTGCCGCAATCAATTTAGCAGCAAATGCTCTGGCAGAAAGCTACTTAAAGCCCAACGATGCTATCCTGATCTCCGAAATGGAGCATCACTCCAATCTCGTCTCTTGGCAACTAGCTGCCAAACGCTATGGGCTTCGTATTCTGAAATGGGCTATCGACGACAATGCGCAACTAGATTTAGACATCCTCCCCTCGCTTCTTGAAAATGGTGTGCGCGTGGTGGCTCTTACACATATTTCGAATGTTACGGGAGTTGTTAATCCAATAGCCCAGATTGCCGAGATAGTACACCGTGCGGGGGCTCTACTCTTCGTGGACGGCGCACAAGGCGTAAAACATTACCCTATTGATCTACCAGCGTTAGGTGCCGATTTCTATGCCTTTTCAGGGCATAAAATTTATGCGCCCAATGGCATTGGGGTGCTTTGGGGGAGACGTGAGCTTCTCGACCACTTTCAACCTTGGATGGGAGGAGGCGAAATGGTCGGACACGTTGCTTTCGAAAATACCACCTATGCGCAGCTTCCTTTTCGGCTCGAGGCTGGTACCCCACCATATGTAGAGGCTATTGGTCTTGCAGCGGCATTAAACTTCTATATGCAGCTTAACGAGCAATACCCACACGCCAGCCTACAACACGAGACCAGCCTTCTGCAAAAAGCCTATCAAGGCTTACAAGACATCGGGGCAACTGTTTACGGATATGCGCCAACTAACGCTGCTATTCTTTCATTCAACTTCCCATCTGTGCACCCTTACGATGTAGGTACTATTCTCGATCAGTTAGGGATTGCGCTCCGAACAGGTACACACTGTGCCGAACCATTTATGACCCGATTTGCCATCCCAGGTACCGTACGTGCTTCCTTCGCATTGTATAATACGGAGACTGAGGTCGACGCCTTTCTCAATGCTCTCGCGCGGGCAAAAGAGATGCTGATGTAATTGTTTTGTAACAAAAACAAATACCTTTGTAAACAGAATTTAAATCAATTACCCACATGGACGTAACCTTACTGGTTCTTGTTATTATCTGCCTAGTCGCACTGTGGATAGTGCTTTATTTTATCCCCGTACGTCTCTGGTTTACAGCATTGGTTTCGGGGGTGCATGTCTCTTTATTGCAGCTCGCACTTATGAGGTGGCGACACGTACCACCACGTATCATTGTACAAGCTCTTATCGGCGGTACAAAAGCCGGATTAACTCTAGCTCGTAACGATCTCGAAGCACACCACCTAGCAGGAGGTAATGTCCCGAAGGTGGTACAAGCTCTCGTTTCGGCACAAAAAGCCAACATCCCCCTAAATTTTAAGATGGCTACTGCTATCGACCTAGCAGGGCGAGATGTCTATGAAGCGGTTCGGATGTCTGTAATTCCGAAAGTGATTAATACCCCTCCGGTTACCGCTGTTGCAAAGGACGGGATTCAGCTAATTGCTAAAGCACGTGTTACGGTACGTACCAACATCAACCAACTTGTTGGTGGCGCAGGCGAGGAAACAGTACTTGCGCGCGTCGGAGAAGGGATTGTATCCTCCATTGGTTCGTCGGTTTCCCACAAAATGGTTCTGGAGAATCCGGATTCGATATCCAAAGTTGTGCTTGATAAAGGACTCGACGCCGGTACTGCTTTTGAAATTCTTTCCATAGATATCGCTGATATTGATATCGGAAAGAATATTGGTGCTGTCTTGCAGCTCGATCAAGCCAATGCCGACAAAAATATTGCGCAAGCAAAAGCTGAAGAGCGCCGTGCTATGGCGGTAGCTACCGAGCAAGAAATGAAGGCAAAAGCCCAAGAAATGAAAGCAAAGGTTATTGAAGCAGAAGCGCAAATACCGCTTGCTATGGCAGAAGCCTTACGAACCGGCAAACTTGGGGTAATGGACTACTACCAACTCCAGAATATACAAGCCGATACTGCAATGCGCGAGCACCTATCCAATGCCAATCAGACCCCACCATCTACTATAAAAGGCTAAACACATACTCAAAACAGGAATAAAAAAGCACGGGCGCTCCGGAAGTGAGTGTTCGTGCTTTTTATATCCGTAGCAGAACTAAAAATCAGCTACCAATCAAAAGCATTTGCATCTGAAAAGGGTAGTGTCTGAAAAAAGTGTAATAAATTCGCGCTATGAGCATGAACGAGCACAAGCTCCTTACACACTTTTAAAACAGTATTTAAAGTTGCTCCACTCGGGGTCGTCGCAGGGGAGGAGTACGGTTTTGTCTCGAAACACGTCGGGTGCGAAGTCGAGATATGCCATCATTTCGGTTTCGATGTCGTGAAACTGCGTATAGAACTCGTCGTTCTTAGCCGCTTTCGCTTCTTTAAGGTTTGTATTTGCCATGAGTTTGTTCGAACTCCCGCTTCGCTTATAGCGAATTTATAACACCATCTCTGAATGTGAGGTGTTATTGCTCAGTGGGGGCAACAGGTGTGCTTATCGCCAATTGATACAAGACTTTCGGCTTTCCATCGCAATATTGCCATAGAGTAAGTGCTTCGCTATCCAACGATGCATAGGTATCCTGCGTGATCCAATCACCTAAAAGAACCAATGCTCCTTTAGGTACTAAGGGTTGTAGAGCTGCAATATGCAAATGTCCGAGCAAATAAAAGGCTATTCCTGTCTGATCGTAATGCGCTTGAGCAAATTGTGCAACGGGCTCTGCCATACCGCGAAATTCCTGACGCAGCTCCTTTGCATAACGGTTGTGGTGCGACCAACCATAACCCATCCCTACTGCAATATCCGGATGCACCAACCACGAAAATAGATTCTGTAACACATGCGAATGGAACGCAGAGCGCATTAACCGATAAGCCAGTGGGGGAGTTCCCAAGCCATCGCCGTGTGCTAAAAAGAAGGGGACGCCATAAAAATTCACTACCGAATTCGTATGGTAAACACGAACCCCGAGTTCTTCCTCCAGATATTTCCGCATCCAAATATCGTGGTTCCCAGTAAAAACGTGTACCGGAACCCCCGTATCGCTAAAATGCGCCAGCGTTGCCAGAAAACGTACAAAACCCTTGGGGACTACCCGACGGTACTCCCACCAGAAATCGAATATATCGCCAAGCAAATAAAGCCCCTGCGTACTAGGGTAGATAAATTCTAACCACTCTACAATTTTTCGTTCACGATCCCGCGAAGGCACTTCAGTTTGTAGCCCTAAATGAAAATCCGATGCAAAATAGTAGCGCTTCTCATTCATGTGCCCAAGCGTTCGAGAAAGGTTTGGATAAGCAAGGTATCTACGCTTTCTACGTGCAATTTATTGAGTATATCTTGCCTAAACACGGTATCGTCAGGTGAACCGAAAAAAGGTACCGAATCGCAACGTGCCTCCAATGCCAGCAAATTCGCTAACGAGTAGGGTTCCTGTGCTATAAAACGGATTAGAGCGCGCCGAGTACGTTCCCGCAACGAATTAAATGCTGCAAGGTAGTGCGTCTGCATGCTACAGCGGACTTCCGGACTGTATTGCCACTCGTAACGATGTTTGATTTCGGAAAGGGTATCGTTGAATCGCTGAAAAAGGTCATACAACCCCGCTATACGTTGCGAATGATGCGAACCACTTACGGTATACCCCAAAGGCAAAAGCCGAACCACAACCTCCTCCCTAGGCGCTAAAAGCAATAAATAACGGCGAGTACTGTAACGCGGACGAAGGAGTAAAAAGCTAGGTTGTTCCAATTCTAACGTAAGTTTCGTGCCCGGTGATGGATGATACTTCAACCACGTCGTACTGTCTGCCGGATTGTACGGACGTGTGATGAAAGCATAATCAAAGGCTACCAATTCCTGAGCCGAATTTTGCACGCTAAGAGTCGTGACACTGCGTTTTTGGCATCCGATGCAACAAAACAGACAAAACACAAAAAGAAGCCACCGAAAAACAGACATAGTGCCCTCGCTTCCAACACCCTCACCATAAATCTTCTGCCAAAGATACGAACTACTTGTTACACGCCAACTTGCAAATTTTATACCCCCTTCGCACCCAAAAGCTCCACAGAAGTACCTCAGTTTTTACCTAATGCTATAAAAAGTGCCGCTATTTTTCGCGATAAAATACAATACATACTATAGAACAAACAGCAATAATATAAGTATAGAATCTACGTTATAAACAAAATAATAATTTGATTACTAAATAATTATATTGAAAAACTAAGCATACTAATAATAATTATTGTTTTATTGTGTACGAACTATGTCTTTTTATATTGGGCAGATTCCTATACCATAAACTTCCACTTTTGACACTCAAACACCTCCCAAAAAGTAGCTCGTACCGTCGAGAAAAAATGCACAAGCGAGAGATATTTATCTCCTTTTCCCTTCCATTTTTTTTTCCGCTTTTGGACGAATCTTCCCAAGATGAATATCCTTTTTACCAATAGCCTTTTTTGACTAAGCCCGCTCTTCTGTTCGTATCTTTTACCCTATTTGCTGCCAACAAAACCTTCCTGTAGGTTGTCTTTTTGTTAGCTTTGTCCAAGTAACTGAAACGCAATGGAAGCACAGAAAATCTTAATGAACGAACAGGGGGCATTCGCTTACGAAGCAGAATGTGGCTTGTCGCAGTACACGGTCGTGAAAAGAGACGGTACCGAAGTCTCTTTCGATCCAAAGCGTATTGTTAGAGCTATCAGCAAGTCATACAATGCTGATGGACTGCAGCCAGACACCTCTGTGATAAATGTCATTGTACGGAGTGTGAGCACAGAGATTTCCATGGTGGGGTGCATGAGTGTAGAAGAAATACAAGATCGTGTAGAACACGAACTCATGCGCTACAATCCGCACGTCGCACAACTCTACATCCACTACCGGCACGAGAGGGATAAAGCCCGTTGGGAACGTATGAATCTCAAGGGCATGTTCGACCCGATCGTCAACGTAGAACCCTGCGAGCTAAACAGAAGCAATGCCAACATGTCGGCACATACACCGGCAGGTCAGATGATGACATTTGCATCCGAGCTGGCACGTAAGGATGCGGTAAGCGGGCGCTTAACCCCTCTGTATGGCGAACAGCACGAAACAGGAGAAATCCACATACACGATCTCGACTATTACCCCACAAAAACAACTACCTGTTTGCAGTACGACCTAGGCTCTCTCTACGAGAATGGTTTCCGTACCAAGAACGGATCTGTACGTTCCCCACAAAGCATTCAGAGTTATGCTACTCTAGCTACTATCATCTTTCAAACCAACCAAAACGAACAACACGGCGGACAAGCTATCCCTGCATTCGACTTCTTTATGGCGCCCGGTGTCCGGAAATCATTCCATAAGCACCTTGCCCAAAAGCTCGTATATACCTACCAGCAGCTATATTCGCTTAACCTTACAGAGCAAGAAGAAGAGCAGCTGGAACGCGATATTCGTGAGAGACTCTGGGATCGGCAATTGCCACTCGGCGTAGGACACGCCACACGAACGGTTCTCGACGAAATTATGCGTTCCATAGACCGCCCCCTCACCGCTGATAATCTAGCACTCGTATTAAAGGAGTCGGTTCGACAAACAAAAACCGATACCCACCAAGCTATGGAAGGATTCCTCCACAATCTGAATACGATGCACTCGCGGGGAGGGAATCAAGTCGTTTTCAGTTCCATAAATTACGGTACTGATACCTCGCCCGAGGGGAGAATGCTCATGCGCTCGCTCCTAAAAGCAACCGAAGAAGGTCTGGGGAAAAAGGAAACCCCTATCTTCCCCATTCAGATTTTTAAGCTGAAAAAAGGCGTGAGCTATAGCGATGCCGACCTTGCAAAAGCCCTTACCGACTGGCAAGCCGCACTACAAGGGAAAATGGAATTCGAAGCTCCAAACTTCGACCTATTCATAGAAGCATGTCGTACCACGGCACACGCTCTCTTCCCAAACTTCTTAAATTTGGACGCACCCTTTAACTTTGATCCCGACTGGCAAGTAGACGACCCCAAACGCTATTTCCACGAGGTGGCTACTATGGGATGCAGAACTAGGGTATACGAAAATCTCAACGGTCCGAGAACTTCCATAGGACGCGGGAACCTCTCTTTTACCTCAATCAATATGCCGCGTTTGGCTATCGAAGCCAGAAGAGCTGCAGAGCGTGATGCACTAAACGCCCCAGAAGAGCAAATACAAGAGCTCGCAAAAGTCTATTTTATGGAAAAGCTAGAGACGAAAGCGCGCTTAGTGGCTGATCAACTCTACGAACGTTATAAATTCCAAAGGACTGCCTATGCTTTTCAGTTTCCGTTCATGATGACTAACGACGTCTGGAAAGGAGGTGGCGCACTAAAGCAAGATCAGCCCGTGGGCGATGTTATTGCACAAGGAACCCTCGCTATCGGTTTCATAGGCGGGCACAATGCTATGGTGGCGCTATATGGCGAAGGACACGGAAAAAGTCAAAAATCCTGGGATACCCTCTACGAAGCTATTAAGCTACTAAATTTGGTTGCTACCGAATATAAAAAGCACTACAAGCTAAACTATTCTGTTATTGCAACGCCAGCAGAGGGACTTTCCGGACGCTTTACTCGTATGGATCGTGCTAAATACGGCGTAATCCCCGGAGTGAACGATCGAGACTACTATGTGAACTCCTTCCACATCGACGTGCGTGAACCCATTAGTATCCAAGATAAAATCCGGAAAGAGGCTCCCTTCCATGCCCTAACCCTTGGTGGTCATATTACCTATGTTGAATTGGATGGCGAGGCTAAAAAGAATTCCAGTGTTATTGCGATGATCGTAAAAACGATGATCGACAATGGTATTGGTTACGGATCTATCAACCATCCGGTAGATACGTGTCGGGGATGCGGCTACAAAGGGGTTATTCACGATAAATGTCCTGTTTGTGCTTCTGACCAGATTGCGCGCATTAGACGCATTACAGGCTACCTCACCGGAACCCTCGATAGTTGGAACGGGGCTAAACAAGCTGAAGAACGCGATCGCGTAAAACACATGATGCGCGAAGCCTAGCTCTACATTTCCTTAAGAATACAAACGGCGATCATTCCACAGGATATCGCCGTTTTTGTATACCACTGATTCGTAAATGCTGATAGAACGATAATCTGAGCTTACAACAAACTATTTTTTACGCTCTAAGATCTCGGTTTTCCAAGTACGGAGGTTGCGTCGCCACGAATCGAAACTAGCACCGATGAGCATGATCTGCTTACGACTCGATAGGAACTTGTCGGCATACCCCTGCTTTTTGATCTGTTTGATGGCATCGCGCGAAGAACCCCGACTCCAGAGCTTAAACTCGAAAATATAGATAATATTGGCAGTGTGCACGATAGCATCTACCCGACCAGTAGCACAATGTACCTCGGTTTGGACAAGGCGCCCCAGCATTTGGAAGATTACCGCCACGATACTCTGATAATATTCCTCGCGCCACTTGCGATCCTCCTTGGAAAATGTGCTGTAGGGAATACCTGCTATGATCGACTTAATGCGAGTCATAAACGCATCGACTTTGCCGGCATCGATCTCTGCATTAAAATCGGCGAGATCGCAGTTGATTTCGCGCTTTAGATTGACGTATGCCGGATACAAGACTTCGAGAAATGCGTAGCGCACCTCGTTGTTCGGGAACCCGAGGCGAAAGAGCTCTTTCTCTTCGTCGTAGTCTTTAATCGTCAGATAACCAGATTGATAGAAAATAGAAACAAGTTGCGAGGGGGCGGCTCGCATATTTTCCAGCATCCTCTTGCCTATCAATACGTTATTGTTGTCGAGATCGGGGATAAAGAAGTGCTCCGCTTGCAAATATTTTATGAGGAATGTCGGCGTACCGGAGTAGAACCAGTAGTCGTCGAAATCATTGGCATCGAACGCTTTTAATAAACTAAATGGATTGTAAATGCTTTGGGCATTTGCGGCAAATTTGTAGCCATCGTACTGTAGTTTTAAGCGCTGGAGGGTTGCTTCTACGGTAGTATTTTTTTCTTGGGCAAGTGCTTTTATCTCGGGGTCGAAATATCGTTGAAGTTCGTCCTCAGTGATACCGCAAATGGTTGCGTATTTAGTGTGTAAACTGATATCATTCAGGTTGTTGAGGTCGCTAAATATGCTGATTTTGCCAAACTTCGTAACGCCCGTGAGGAATGCAAGGCGGATATATTGGTCGCAGTTTTTGAGAACTCCGTAGAATCCTTTTAGGATTTTGCGATACGCTTCGTTGAGCTCAGCGTCTTTGGGTTCGATGGTTTCGAGGAGGGGTTTGTCGTACTCGTCTATGAGGATTACAACTTGCTGATGGGTAGTTTCGTAGATAGTTTTTAAGAGGATTTTGAATCTATCTTCTGGGGTTTCTTCTTTTCTTGCTATCGAATATTTTTCTTCCCAATCCGATAAATGAAAATCTAAAATCTCTAATAAGCTCTTGCGACTCACGTAGTTTTTGGCATTCAGATCTAAGTGCAGTATGGGGAACGTTATCCACGGTTCGCGTCCTTGTTCAGCAGCTAGTTCTTCTTCATGCTTTCCGATATAGAGACCTTCGAACAGTTCTTTTTGTCCGAGGAAGTAATATTTCAGCGTAGATAGGAACAAGCTTTTCCCGAAACGACGCGGGCGCGAGAGGAAGTAGTATTTATATTGTGTGATCAGGGTTTCGATAAACGGAGTCTTGTCGACATAGACACAACTCATATTGCGTAGTGACCCGAAATCTTGCCCACCGATGGGGAGCACGCGACGTTTGTTCATTTCCTTAGGCTTTCAGGTAAATGTATAAAAAGTTTTACAAAGTCTGGGCATTCCCTACTTTCAAATATGCTACAGAATAGGGTTTTATCCGTACCTTTCAGATGCAATTGCTATACTTATAGCTGTGTATCTCACACATAAAAAAACTCTATAGTACGTGCGTAACAACATGCGTTTAAGACACAGGGGGCAGTATATAATTCTAACCATTCTCCTGTTTGTGCTCATAGTGTGCGATCTCTGTTTGGGAGTTGTAAGAATTCCCGTAACTGAGCTTTTTAGTGCATTTGTGGGGCATGGCTCTTCTGAGGTTGTAGAACGAATTCTGTGGGGATATCGTCTCCCTAAGCTAGCTACGGCACTCTGTGTAGGAATTGCACTCCCCACAAGCGGCTTGTTGATGCAAACTGTATTCCGAAACCCTTTGGCAGGACCGTTTGTTCTTGGTATTAGCTCCGGAGCCACTCTCGGCGCCGCATTAGTCATTGTGTTGGGAGGGAGCGTAATATTTTTTTCTGCACCTCTTAGCATTGCTTTAGCGGCATGTATGGGGGCATTGGGAGTATTGTTCTTGGTGCTATTGGTTAATCTTCGCATTCGGCAAGCCAATACACTACTAATCTTTGGTCTGATGCTTAGCGCATTGCTCTCGTCGGTTGTAATCATTTTGCAATATATAAGCGACGAACGTGCGCTACGTCTCTTTACCCTCTGGACGTTAGGGAGTTTTTCCGCAGTATCGGGCAACGCACTTCAAATCTTAACGCTTTCCGTCTTTTTAGGCTGGGCTCTAGCTTGGTTCTGTGTACGTCCGCTCCACTTATTACAGCTTGGCGACAGTACAGCACGATCGTTGGGGCTTTCCATTCGCACAACCTACCTATTGCTTTTTGTGGCAACAACGCTCTTAGCTGGTGTAACTACGGCATTTTGTGGTCCGATAGGTTTTGTCGGGATTGCTGTCCCACACCTAGCGCGTCGTATCTTTCGTACGGCAAGGCAGGGGATTTTGTTGTTCGGCACTCCGTTGTTGGGGATGGGCTTTTTAGTTGCTGCGGATCTATTATCCAGCGTGTTGGGGCGGCTAGAAGTACTTCCTATAAATGCGATTACAGCTCTATTGTCGCTTCCACTTATTTTTCATCTACTATTTGTTGGGAGGCGTGCGCATGACTGAACCTCTGCTAAGACTAGAGAACCTTTGTGTGGGCTATACTTGCAAGAATAGACTTTTTTCGGATGTTTCATTAACACTGGAGCGGGGAGAGCTCGTAACGCTTTTCGGACGGAATGGATCTGGGAAAAGTACCTTTTTGCGTACTCTAGCAGGACAAATCGCTCCATTAGAGGGAGGAGTTTATATCGACGGGCAAGATATCTCTAAGCTTTCGGCACGCGAGATGGCGCATCGTATCGGATATGCACCTACGCGATTGGAAACAGCCTCGTATGCTACAGTATCTGAAGTGGTAGCTCTGTCGCGTTTTGCGCATTTAAGCTGGTGGAAACTGCGCACGGACACAGATCACCAAATAGTTGCCAACGCTATGCAACAGGTAGGAATAACAGATTTAGCGCAAAAGGAAGTCGAGACCCTTAGTGATGGCGAACGTCAGCGTGTGCTATTAGCTATGGTACTTGCACAGGAAACGCCCATTCTGTTGTTGGACGAGCCCACTGCTTTTTTAGATATCTTTGCCAAGCAAGAAATTGCAACCCTTTTAGCAGTAATCGCTCACCAGATGAAGCGCTTGGTTATTTGTGCCACCCACGATTGGACTAGTTTCCTATCAGTTAGCGATCGTTTCCTTTGGATTGAAGAGAACAGTCTCATGAAAGTTTCGCACGAACAGATGCAAAAGCTCTTTACCGCATCTACTACATTCCGTCCGGAAAATAGAAATCGCCACAGGCTGTACAATGTGTCGCACTCCCTTGCCGTTAAGAAGGAAGATGAAACCGTCTGAAAAGCGCACGCGAACCGTTTTAACCCCACAGCAAGTAGAAACCGATCTACGTGCCAGAGCCTCATCTAAATTACGCGATTTTTCCCTCACCCTTCTCCCAACAGTACTGCGCGATACGCTGCTCGGGGTTTCGGTTCCAGAAGTGCGAGCACTCGGTAAATCCTATTTGCGGGAATACGACGTCCGCCCATACTTGCAACTCCTCCCGCATACGTATTGGGAAGAGCGCCTACTCCACGGAATTCTTTTAGACGTATCCCATACATACGAAGCACTCCTAGCCGATTTGCACGTATATTTGCCCTACATAAACGATTGGGCACTCTGTGATACCTTACATCCCAAATTGTTGTGCAAGCATCTTTCGCAATATCTGCAACAATGTAGGGCTTGGTTGGAGGCAGAGCATGAGTACACCGTACGTTTTGCTATAGTGAGTTTGAAAACATACTATTTGAATGAGCTCTTTTCTACGGAACTTTTGTACTGGATTGCAAATCTAAATCGCGAAGAGTACTATATCCGAATGGCGCAAGCATGGTTCTTCGCCGAGGCACTTATAAAGCAAACAGCAGCAACGTTGCCCTATTTTACCGAGCGACAGATCGCTACTGAATGGGTGCATAATAAAGCCTTGCAGAAAGCCAGAGAGAGTAAGCGCATCGATCCAGAGTACAAAAAATACCTACAAACCCTAAAAATAGCGTAGTCGTTATGTTTACCATTTTTAGAAAGGAGTTAACCCTCTTTTTTTCGACACTTACGGGGTATATCAGTGGCGGACTCTTTTTGTTGTTAACGGCACTGATACTATGGCTATTACCCAGTTTTGGGAATGTCTTTGAGACAAACCTCGCATCCCTCGCACCGCTCTTTAACCTGAGTCCGTGGCTATTCCTTATTCTTGTTCCTGCGGTTACCATGCGGATGTTTGCTGAAGAACGTCGCGATGGCACTCTCGAACTCCTAACCTCACGCCCCGTAACCCTCTGGAGTATCGTTTTAGGGAAATATCTGGCAAGTATTCTTTTAGTTTTTTTGATGCTCCTACCGACACTTGTTTTTCTCCTATTCCTGTATCATTACCTCGCCTCTGCAAGTAGTATAGATTGGGGGGCGACCATTGGTTCGTACGTCGGACTCCTGCTCTTAGCCGCTGTATATGCCGCCATTGGTTTGTTTGCATCGACCCTTACCTCCAATTCGGTAGTAGCTTTTTTGCTGGGGGTACTCATTTGCGTAGTGGTTTATATGGGTTTTAGCGAGTTATCGCTTCTGTTTTCTGGCAACGAGCATTTTGCATTTTCTTGGTTGGGCATCGAGGAGCATTATCGTTCCATACGTCGTGGTGTACTAGATACTCGCGATTTACTCTATTTTGCTACCCTAGGCTTTTTGTTTCTCTATTCGTCGGTAGAAGTTCTCAAATGGAAAAAACGCTAAGCATGACCTCCGAACAACCTAAGAAGCATAGCACACCGCTGCCGCGTTTACGTTCCGGCATCCGTTGGTTATTGGTGCTTGTAGTGTTACTATTGCTAAACTATATCGGTGCAAACTTTTATGCACGTTGGGATCTGACCGAAGACGGACGCTACACACTCCAAAGAGTCTCCGAAAATGCTCTACAACAACTGGACGGTACCGCCTACATACGCACTTTTTTAGGTGGCGAGTTGCCTTTGGAATTTATCCGATTGCGCAATGGTTTGGAAGAGATGTTGGAGGAGTATGCCGTCCGAAGCCATCACCACATTAGTTTTTTACACGAAGATCCGAGCTCTGTTGTACATAATGACGAAGAACGCGAAGCCTACCAGCACGAACTTATCAATCAGGGAATAGAAGCTATTACCGTACACGAGCGCACGGCTACCGGGATGCAGAGCGAACAAGTTGTCTTCCCGGGGCTCGCGATCAGTTATGCCGGACGAACCGTTTACGTAAACCTTATGCGGCGCGATGTCACTCTGCGCAACGACGAGAATATAACCCTTGCTCTCCAACGCTTAGAATATGTGCTTACAAGCGCTTTTTATCTGTTGCTCCAACAGACAAAACCTACAATAGGGTTCACGCAAGGGCATGGCGAACTTACCCCTAAGCAGACTAGCGACTGGGAGCGAGAACTTCGAGCACGTTTCCGAATCCGACGTATAGATACTCTAGAGCAAGTAGGTGCACTCGATTCCCTACAATTTGTAGTTATTGCTCGCCCCGAAAAAGAATTTACCGAACGCGAGAAGCTTGTGCTCGATCAGTATCTTATGAACGGAGGGCAGCTCCTGCTATTTATCAATCCGGTACAAACAAACACCGATAGCTTACAAGCACATGGGCGCACTTTTGCAATGCCTAGAGAACTGAATCTGAACGATTGGCTCTTCCGTTATGGCGTCCGACTTTCGACGCGTTTGGTACAAGATGCACAATGTGCTCCGGTACCTGTAAATATGGCAGAACCGGGAGCCGGTGCCCGTTTTGTTCCGATGCCGTGGAGCTATTACCCGTTGCTAACCCCACAACCCTATACGTTGCTTTCGCGAAATGTCCCGCCCGTCTATTCTCGTTTCCCGGTTATGGTCGAACCCACACAGGCGCAAGATAGTATCCTAAAAGTTCCTTTCCTTACGAGCTCGAAGTATGCGCGTCTGATCGGAACGCCCCGACTCGTTGCCCTAGAGGAGATCCGCGAGGAGCTTAATGCAAGGAATATGCCCTTATCGCATATACCTGTAGGGTTGCTGCTCGAGGGTAAATTTGCGTCGGCATTTACGCATCGTCCGTTACGAAGTATTGCACCCGGACAACAATTCGATTTTAAGGCAAAAAGTAGCGATACTCGGATTGTGCTCTTTGGAGACGGTACGCTCTGTGCTAATGATGTAAGCTATCGCAACGGACGAGAACGAATCCTACCCCTCGGCTTTGATAAGTACACGCAACAAACTTTTGGTAATAAGGAGCTGCTCGAAAATGTAACGCTTTATTTAGGAGGCTTCGAACCCTTATTGCTACTACGCGGACGCGAGTATATGCCTCAGCTCTTAGATGCTCGCAGGCTCGGACGCGACAGGACGTATCTTCTGATCCTAAACCTACTAGTCCCACTACTCCTCCTGTTGGTTATGGGGGGCACTTGGTGGCTTATACGGCGCTTGCGAAACCGTTAAAAAAGGCAGTGGGGATATATTGTTGTTACTTATTTGAAAGCAACCTTGCGCGCCCTGTTTACGAATAGCTGAATTCGCCATAGGGTGAACGTATCAACACTTCGGACGATGCTGAGTTAGACGTCTCGCAATAACCTACAACTTGGGCATCTACCTGATAGCTACGTGCTATGTCGATAGCTGTTGCAGCATCCGCCGGCGCGAGGTAAACCTCCATACGATGCCCCATATTAAAGACCTGATACATCTCCGACCATTCCGTACCTGCCTCCGCTTGTATAAGCTTGAAGAGGGGAGGTGTCGGTAAGAGATTGTCTTTTACCACTCGCAACTTATCGATAAAGCGTAACACTTTGGTCTGTCCGCCTCCCGAACAATGAATAAGCCCGTGAATAGCCTCTACACCGATTGCTGCGATCAGATCGCGCACAATAGGGGCATAGGTGCGGGTTGGACTTAATACCAAGCGTCCTGCATCTAGCGAGGTTTCCGGAACCGGCGATGTAAGCGTAAGACTGCCCGTATATACCACATCTTTGGGTAAGTCGGGGTCGTAGGTTTCTGGGTATTTGTTTGCGATCTCTTGGGCAAAGAAATCGTGGCGTGCCGAGGTAAGTCCGTTGCTCCCCATGCCGCCATTATATGCATCCTCATAGGTTGCTTGACCGTAGGAAGCAAAACCAACCAGCACGTCACCTGCTTGTATCCTGTTGTTGGCAATGATATCTTTACGCTGCGCTCTCGCTACAACAGTACTATCGACGATGACAGTACGCACTAAATCGCCCACGTCGGCCGTTTCTCCCCCCGTTAGGGTAATATGTATGCCTAGATCGCTCATACGCTCACAGAAAGCCTCTGTGCCCGTAATAAGTGCATGTAACACCTCGCTGGGGATGAGTCGTTTGTTTCGTCCGATAGTCGAGGAGAGGAGTATATTGTCTGTGATGCCCACGCACAAGAGGTCGTCCAAGTTCATCACAATAGCGTCTTGCGCGATGCCGTGCCATACATCCAGATTGCCTGTTTCGCGCCAGTAGGCATAGGCTAAGCTCGATTTCGTACCAGCACCGTCAGCATGCATAATGCAACACGCCTCGGGATCGTTACCCAACAAATCGGGTAGTACTTTACAGAATGCCGTAGGAAAGAGCCCTTGCGAAAGATTGGCTATTGCCGCGTGTACGTCATCTTTGGTAGCAGAAACGCCTCGTAATAGGTACTTTCCCGATTGATTTTGTGGCATTCTAACTATTGTTTACTCAGATATTTATCAAAGAGGTGCTCTTTTTCCTTATTCTGCCAACCGGCTTCTTTTTTAGTCTCAACAATCCAAAGGGTAAAATCGGCATCTTTCTTTTCATCGACAAAGAGTAGGGTAAGCTGCGCCTCTTCGCGAGTGGGCACTTGCAGCACTACGCCGATCCCCTCCAGCTCCTTAGCGTCGTAAACAAAATAGGCATTGAAATCAGCTTGCTTGGGCGATTCTGCTGCCCATACTTTTAGATCGGGAGTCTCGTTCTCTTCGCACTGATAAAAGCGTTGTGCCACAGCAGACACAGCAAAGAAAAAGATGGCTATAAAAGAGATAAGTAAATGCTTAAAAAAGCACATTACGAAGAACTATTAAATACTTTATTCTTAATTAGTTAGTTATATTATACTAGGGTTTTGCTTGATAGTCGTTGCGTAGTACTCGGAACTGGGTGCGTCTGTTGGCTTGCCAAGCTATTTCGCGCTGTTCGTCATTAGCAAGCGACTCTATAAAGAGATCGTCAAGCGCTTGTCCGAGCGGTAAGAAATCATACTGTGCATGCAAGTTTTGTGTAACTACAAACGGATCCGTTTGAGCATAGCCTTTAGCACGTAAACGCTCAGCAGGGATACCATGCTCTATCAGGTAATTTACAACAGCCTGTGCGCGCTTCTGCGAGAGTTCTAAGTTATACTCCTCTGTACCGCGGTTGTCGGTGTGTGCCCCCATTTCAACAACAATGGTTGGGTTGTCGTTAAGGATATCTATCATATAATTTAGCGAAGTTACTGACTCGGGGCGCAGTTCCCAATTATTAAAATCGTAGAATATATTGGGTAGTACTATCGGTTTCGCTACGGAGTTCATAGATACTTCCACTGACATATCCTCGCTCACTGTTTTCCCTTTTGTACTGGTTTTGAGTTTACCATTGAGGTAGCCCTTGTCAGAGGTTATTGCCACGTAGTCGGTATTAGGTTTGAGGATGAATTTGAATCGCCCTTCGTCATTGGTTTCCGAATTCTGGATACTTCCGTCGCTACCCACGAGCTTTACTTTAGCTTGTTTTAGTGGCGAGTTATCTTTTTCGTCGCGCACTAAGCCAAGAAGGTTGAATTCTAAGGGCGGGAGATAGAACCAGTAGATATCGTCGCCTCCACGTCCTCCTGCGCGTCTTGAGGTAAAGAATCCTTCTTCTCGTTCCTTTTGAATGGTGATCCCGAAATCGTCAGAAGAGGAGTTGATAGGGTAACGCATATTTTCTATAACCGGTTCGCCTTTCGAATCTTTAAGTACACGGAAAATATCTAAGCCTCCCATCCCTGGCCAGCCATTGGACGAGAAATAGAGCGTACCGTCAGCATGTACATACGGAAATACTTCGTCGCCCTCGGTATTAAAAGAGCCACCAAGATTGATCGGTTCGCCCCACGAATCGGTTGGACTATTCCGGGTAACCTTCCATAAATCCAGACCTCCGAAGCCACCGGGGAGGTTGCTCGTAAAGTAGAGCGTAAGTCCGTCAGGAGCAATAGCCGGATGCGCTACTACAATAGAATCGGGGGCAAGAGGAAGGGCAGTCGGATTGTCCCAAGTCTCGCCCGATAGGGAGGCTTCGTAGATCTGACAGCCGAGTTTTCCCTTTTTTCCGGACATGCAGCGCGTAAAGTAGAGTTTGGTAAAATCCTGCGAGAAGTTGGGTGTACCCTCCTCATCGTTCGTATTAATAGAACCTCCGAGGAGTTTAGGTTTGCCCCATCTACCCTCGCCATTACTCAGGGATACTAGCAGGTCTGTAAATTTTTCGCCCGTAGCAGCATGTTTATTCCGTCCGGTAACTATATCTCGCGAACTAGTCAGGAGAATAGTACGGTAATCGGCAGAGGCGTAGGCAGCACAGAAATCGTTTTGTTTAGAGTTCAGAACGGGCATTAGCTGCACGATATAGCCGGATGGCGACATCTTCCATTTGGCAGCCAAATCGCATGCCTCTAAGCCCATTTGTGCCCACTTGTCGTTGGGTTGTAGCGTGAGATAAGTTTTGTAGTTCTCGCGCGCTTGTTCGTAATTCTCGTTAGAAAGGAGCGAATTGGCATAATACAGATAGACCTTCGGATTCGAACATTCGCGGAGAATAGCTTTCTGATACCAGAGTTCGGCTTGGCGTGGTTTCCCTGTTTTGCGATAGCACTCGCCTACACGAAACAAATAATTGGGCAATTCTTCCTTAGAGAGGAGTACCAGATTTTCTTTATACAGGTTCAGTGCTTCGTAGTAACCCCCCGCCTCGTAAAAAGAATCGCCTTTACGGATAGGTGCAGGCTGGGCATATGAACTCTCTAGCGGGGTAAGGATCCCAATAGAGAATAGGATAACCGAAAGAAAAAATAAGGTGCGTTGGGGTTTGCGATGGAGATTCAACAGACTCGCCATTGAGCAACAAGATTATGTGATTAGAATGCAGTGGAAAGGGATTATTCTTTGTTTTCCGAATTGATATTCCAGACTTCAGGGCGCATTTGTGGGAAAAGTAGTACGTCCTGTATCGAATCCTTATCTAGGATGAGCATCGTAAGGCGGTCGATGCCAATACCCATACCGGAGCAGGGCGGCATACCGTATTCCATGGCTCGTATGTAGTCGTAGTCGATAATCATAGCCTCGTCATCGCCTTTCTTTGCCAGTTGCATTTGCTCTTGGAAACGCTCGAGCTGATCTACCGGATCGTTTAATTCGCTATACGCGTTACAGAGCTCACTTCCGTTAACAAAGAGTTCGAAGCGTTCGGTTAAGGTTGGGTCGCTACGATGTCGTTTACACAGGGGCGACATCTCGGTAGGGTAGTCGATAAGGAACGTTGGCTGAATGAGATGTTCCTCGGCTGTTAATCCGAAAAGTTCGTCTATAAGCTTACCTCTTCCGTAGGACATATCAACGTCCGCGCCACGTTTTTTACATTCGGTGCGCAAAGCGTCTTCGTCTAAGAGATTGATATCTAAACCGCCATACTGCAGGATAGCATCGCGCATGGAAAGACAAGCGAAGGGCTTCGAAAAATCGAACTCCGTCCCGTGCGAGGTAAACTGCAGTTTGTGATGTACGGCTTGTACCACTCGCCGCAACATTTCTTCTACAAAGTGCATCATCCAGAGGTAGTCCTTGTAGGCGACGTAGATCTCGAGAACCGTAAACTCCGGATTATGCTTGCGATCCATACCCTCGTTTCTGAAGTCTTTTGCGAACTCGTAGACTCCGTCGTAACCGCCTACTAAGAGCCTTTTGAGATAGAGTTCGTTAGCAATGCGGAGGTAGAGTTCTGAATCTAAGGCATTGTGATGTGTGATGAAAGGTCTGGCAGCAGCACCACCTGGTATGGGTTGTAGGACGGGGGTTTCTACTTCTAAGTAGCCGCTCTCGTCGAAGAAGCTACGCATAGCGGCTATAATCTGCTGTCGCTGACGAAAGGTTTGACGTGTTGTAGCATTAAGCGCTAAATCGACATAACGTTGCCGGTAGCGGAGCTCGGGGTCGGTAAACGCATCGTACTGCACACCATCTTTTTCTTTTACTACAGGTAGGGGGCGGATAGCTTTGGCTAGCAGAGTCAGTTTCTTGACATGGATACTCATTTCGCCCGTTTGGGTACGGAAGAGGTAGCCTTCGAGTCCGATGAAATCGCCTAGGTCGAGAAGTTTTTTGAAGACAGTATTGTAGAGGGTTTTATCCTCCGTTGGGCAGATTTCGTCGCGTTTTATGTATGCTTGTATGGTTCCGGATTCGTCCTGCAAGGAAAGGAAAGACGCACTACCCATAATTCGTCTGGCACGAATACGTCCTGCTACAACCACCTCGGTTTGTTTTTCCTGCAAGGCTTCGAATTGCTCTAGGAGCTCGCCAATTCGGTGTGTGATCGGATATTGAGCTGCCGGGTATGGGTCAATGCCAAGTTCCCGCAATTGCTTAAGGGCTGCTAAACGCCCCAACTCCTGTTCACTTCTCTCCAACATCCCCGTATCTCACGCTCATTAGTATAACATACCTCCTACAAAAATAGTACTTTTTTAATAGGGTTAATGATTTCGGGGAGGAGTGAGAGCTAAGAGGTAGCTCCCTAGTAGCTCCCTAGTAGTCGGGTAATAGCTTCGGGAGTTGCGCTTGATGCATCTAATGCATAATCTGCTGTAAGGTAGATTGGTGTACGCTCTGCAAGTAGCGAAGTGATGTATTCTAACAAATCCGATCCTTTTCGTTGTTGAGGTAGGGGTCGGCGATCGGATTCTTGTTCAAGTCTTTGGGCAAGTCTGTAGGGCGCTTCGCGAAGGTAAAGCGTTAAGCCGTTAGCGAGCATCCAAGGGGCGTTATCGGCATAGCAGGGGAGTCCGCCACCGGTTGCAACAACACTTGCCGTACTGAGGGGGATTGCGTGAAGTATTTCTTGTTCGTAATTGCGAAAGGTAGCTTCGCCTTTTTCTGCAAAGAGTTGTGCGATCGAAATGCCTGTATAGGCTTCCACCATAGCATCCGTGTCGTAGAAGGGTATTTGCCAATAAGTAGCAAGCGCGCGCCCGATGGTCGACTTCCCAGATCCCATGAAGCCCCACAGAAATAAAGGCTTCGTAAGGCATTTAGGCGGGGTCATAGAAATACTATACTTTGTATGAGAGGTTAAAATCGTGTACTAGGAGAAAAAAAACAAAAAAAAGTGAGCCCATGTTTTTTATCACGAAGCTCACTCACGTTTTATTGATTTTAGCTTTTTAGCGACTCATCAAAACAACCTTCTTACAAAGATCTGCTACTCGGCAGGAATATCCCCACTCGTTGTCGTACCAGCCGAGGACTTTGACCAGATTGCCAATTACCTTCGTACTTAGAGCATCGAATATTGTGCTATGCATGTCATGGACAATATCAGCAGAAACAATGGGATCAGTCGTATAGGAGAAGATATCTTTCATTTCTGGACGTTGGGCTTCTGCTAGCATCATAGCGTTGATCTCCTCTACGGTTGCCGTCTTTTTTACGTTGCAGACGAAATCTACGGAGGATCCTGTTGGGGTAGGCACTCGAATAGAAACGCCATCCAAAAGGCCTTTTAACTCCGGCATAATGATCCCGATGGCCTTAGCCGCCCCCGTTGTGGTAGGGATTTGTGATATAGCTGCCGCACGCGAACGTCGGAGATCTTCGTGCATACGATCCAGAATACGCTGGTCGTTGGTATAGGAGTGCACTGTTGTCATAAAACCACGCTCCACCCCTAGGTTCTCGTGCAATACTTTCACCATCGGAGCTAAGCAGTTGGTGGTGCAACTTGCATTGGAAACGAACTGATCCTCGGGCTTAATAACAGAATCGTTCACGCCGAGAACTACCATACGGTCTATAGAGTCCTTGGCAGGAGCGGTTAATACAACTTTCTTTATGCTGCCCCGGAGGTGGTCGCCGTACCCGCCTTTTTCGCTGGTTTTCCGCCGAAAAACGCCACTTGACTCTACAACGACTTCGGGCTCTGTCCCGCCCCAGTCTATATTCCGTGGGTCAGCTTCTTGCGAGAGATGAATCGGTCTACCGTCAACTATAAGATTCTTACCATCGTAGTGTACCTCGCCAGGGAAGCGCCCTTGCGTCGAGTCGAACCTTGTGAGATAAGCCATAGACTCGCCGTCCATAAGCCCGTTAATAGCAACAACTTCTATACCTTCGCGTTCGTGGATAGCACGAAAGACCATCCTACCGATCCGCCCATAACCATTGATAGCAACCCGAACCTTATCCATCGATCTAATACTTTGAATATTCTACACCTAGAAACGTTATTCCCTTATAAACGCTCTTAGCAAAGGTAAAACCTTTTTACTTTTTGGCAAATCTTTCTACTAGCGCGTTTCTTGTCGGGGTTTAATCGTCTAGGAGATAATTACTCATTCCTTCCGAGCGCCAAATTCCATAACTTACGCTATCTTCTTGGGTTATCAGCACAGCTTCCACGCCTTGCAAACGTTGCAGGAGTTCGACCGCAGCATCCAAACCTAGCACCATAAAGGCAGTAGCAAGGGCATCGGCTTCGGCGCAGGTTGGGGCAAGTACAGTGGCACTAAGTAAATTGTTCGCCTCTGGGTGCCCTGTTTTCGGATTAATAGTATGCCCCCAGTGTTCGTTTCCTACTTCGCGATGTGAGCGGTAGTTGCCCGAGGTTGCTAAGGCTAATTCTGGTAGGTAGAGTCGCTGCACAATAGAGGAACCGGGCGTAAGGTCTTGTTGTGGTGTTTCGATGCCCAAAATCCAAGGTTTAGCGCGCGAACTGAGTCCTTCGGCACGGATCTCGCCACCGATATTAACAAGGTAATGGCGAATACCTTTTTGATGCAATAAGTTGGCAACTTTATCCACTGTGTAACCTTTAGCTATCGCATTGTATACAAGCTCTATATCTGGTCTATCCTTAAGTACAGAATCACCTCTTACAGAGATATGATGCATACCTATCTTTTCGAGTACGGTCTTTATCTCCGCCTCGGTAGGGATTTGAGGTTTTTCTGTTCCGAATCCCCACAAGCGTACCAGGGGCGCGATAGTAGGTTCGAAGGCTTGTTGTGAGAGGTTGGCGTACTCGATAGCTTTTGTTGTAAGTTGTGCCAATTCGTGATCTACCACCCCCCAATCGGACTGGTTAAAGCGGTTAATCACCGAATTTTCTAAAAAGATAGAGAACACGCGATTCATTTCTCTAAGAATAGAATCGATTGCCGGCTGTAAGTTGCGTTCTAGCGAATCGCGCAAGGTGATTTGGTAGTATGTACCGATTCCTTCGCCTTCTAGGGTTAGATAGGTAGCATTTTTTTGATGTGATGTTTGTGGAGGCGTCGAACACGATACAACCCCCAAGAGAAGGAGACTAAAAAGAGTGGCGTGACGCAATAAGCTCTTGATATTTAGGTTCATAGCTTTAACTATTTCTTGTGCATGTGGAAAGCAAGTAGGAGGGGGAAGTGATCGGAGTAGGGGAGTCGCAGTACTCTACAATCGGTAGGAGAAATCGAGTGCGAATATAGCATGTAATCGATTCGAAGGGGAGGGAAAAATGATGAAAATGTAGCGCCCGTTCCCGAACGTAAGGTTTCGAAAGCATCGGTGAGTTCGCTTTTCATCTGTGCATAGGTGTAGGTATAAGGGGTAGTATTAAAATCGCCACAGAGTAGGACAGGATAGGGAGAGTGTGTACGATGCTGCTCCACAGTAGCCACTTGCCTCGCTTGCTTTTTTAAGGTAGGGGCGAGTTTGTGGAGGAGGTCTTGTATTTCTGACCAAAAGTCGTCGTTTATCGAAAAATGTGGCGAACGAATGAATGCAATATTCTTGCGGTGTAGGCGGAAAGATTGTAAGTGATTGTTGTACACGCGTAGGGTATCTTTGTCGCAGCAAATATCTGCAAACATCGAGGCATTATGCGAATTGGGGAATGCTATCAAACCCGACTGCACAATAGGGAAACGCGAAAAGATAGCCAGCCCGAGGTTTAGATCGCCCTGATGGAGGGTGTAATAGATTTTGGCATGCGGTGGGAAAAGCTTACGGATTTTGCGCTCGTCAAACCTCCCGCTGGTAGTAGTAAACTCCTGTAAACAGACGATATCAGCTCCGGTCTCGCAGATGGCTTGCGCAATCTTTTCAAAGGTAGGGGGCGTATCTGCCCACGAATACAAGCGAAAAAGGTTGACGTTGTAGGTCAGAATCTTTATAGGTTTGCTTGTAAGCGTATCAGCAGTAGGGAGGTCGTGGGAAGGGGGTTGTTGTGGTTGAAAATGTCTGAATGTAAAACAGAACGAAAAAAGGAGAGGTAGTAATGGGATAAAGGCTAGATAACGCTTTCGTATCCCCCAATAAATGAGAAAAAACAGATTCGGGAGCACCAACCACGGGAGGCATAGGGCTAAGAGATTCGGGAGTAGGAAGGTATTCGGGTTTATATATGGCGCAAGGCTAGCAAGTAGGAGCAATATGCCCAAGAAGATGGCCAGGAGCAATAGCAACGAATGTGCTAGAGTGTTCAAAAAGCCTCGGAAAGCACTCATCGTTGTCGTCTGAAAAGCTTTTCTTTTTCGCTAGCTGTGAGTGCTCCGTAACCGCCGGCAGCTAATTTCTTTAGAATGCGATCGAGCTCTTTTTGCTCGTCTTGTTCGCTTCGTTGGTGTTTTCTTTTTTGACGCCGTTGCGTCCTATCGCGTAAAAATTTTTCCCAAGCCAAACGTATAGAATGAGCAGGATTGTGCCGTGTGATATATAAAAAGATGCTGCCGAAAAGAGCTCCACCTATATGTGCAATATGACCACCGGCATTGCTCTGGGTAATCCCTAAAAAATCTATAAGCAAGATTCCAACGGCAATCCATGCAACACGGATCCGCAGCAATCCCCAAAGGTAGACCTCTTGATTGGGTGCTGCCAGTATAGCTGCTAGGGTAATAGCCATAATTGATGCCGAGGCTCCCATAGCAAGGGCATGTGGCAAGACTAACTCAAAATACGGAAAGATGTTGTATGCAGCAATATAAGCTAAGGCACCGACGAATCCGCCCAAGAGGTAGCCCCATTGAAATTGACGTGGTGAGAAGTGCTGTAGGAACATTTTCCCGAACACCCAGAGCCAAAGCATATTGAAGAGGATATGGGTGAAATCCTCGTGGAAAAACATGTAGGTAAGCAGCGTCCACGGGTGGCGAAGGAGATTGGGGATATAAGCCGGAAGTGCAAGAAATTCTAAAAGGGCAGAAGATGCATCGCGGTGCAGGCCTAATCCCCACAGAGTAACATAAAAACGAGTGAGCAGATATATCGCTACGTTGATAGCCAAGTAGTAAAAGAGGACGCTCGGGATGCGCCAGCGTGCGAGCCAAGCTTGTAGTTGTTGCGAAAAACTAGAAACGGGAGCCATAGCGCCTCCAGTAAAGTATAAGGAGTACCCCGAAAAGCATACCGCCAATGTGAGCAAAATGGGCTATACTGCTTCCCGGTTGGGAGATGCCGAGGTAAATTTCTATCGCAGCATAAATAGCAACAAACCATTTCGCTTTTAATGGAATCGGCGGAATGAGTAGGTAAAGCGTAACATTCGGAAAGAGCATTCCAAACGCTAAAAGGATGCCAAACACCGCCCCAGAGGCACCGACCGTCGGGATACTCATCTGGTAATTTAGAAGCTCATGAAATGCCTCTTGTGTCAGGGCTACATAACGAGTATTTGAGGGATTTGCTTGCCAAGGCTGAATAATATTCTCGTAAAAATAGTTGTGAAACTGCGGGAAATCCTTCGAAATGAATGCATCTAAGGACTCTGGTGTTAGGTTGTCTAAGAGTGCAGAAATAGTGCGCTGCAAACTCGAAAACTCGATATAGTTAACAAAGGTATGAAGAGCGGCTGCTCCGAGCCCTGTAAACAAATAGTAAAAGAGGAATCGTTTGCTCCCTAGGTGGTATTCCAAGACACGCCCGAACATCCACAAAGCAAACATATTAAAGAAGAGGTGGGTTAGTCCGCCATGCATAAAGAGGTGGGTTACTATCTGGTAGGGTTTAAAAAGTGAGCTCGCAGGGTAGTGCAATCCGAGGGTTGAAACCAAATCCCAATGAAAAAGGCGCGCGCCAGACCAGGTAATAAAGAGCATGAATACATTTAGTAGTATCAGGTTAGTGACTACCGGCGCATTCGCAAAAGAATTGCGCAAGGAGTGTAAGGGGTGCTGCATTAGCTAGTACGTTGTGTAAGAGATCTGTAGATCGGCGCATAGTGCAGACGGAATGGTTTTAAGGCGCTGCAAGAGTCAGATGTAGACGATCTACTTCTGTCTGTAAATAGGTGACTCGCGAGAAAAGCTTGCTCCAACCACATCAGAATACAAAGTAAAGGTAAATCTGCCGGATTTCCTTACCAATTCGCTAGCTCTTTGCCCTAAGAAGTTTTTCCAACAAAGGGGTAGTGAGGGTATACATAGTCGGTCGACGTTTCGGATCTAAGAGTGGTTCGCGGGTTGCCATCAGCTTCGTTAGCAATTCGCGACGCAGCGAGATGGGAAGGGGAGTTGCATATTTGTAGGCTAAAGCAAAGGCCAGTGCTGCTCGCGTCCGCTCAAGAAGCTGCTCTAGTAGTCCTTGGTGTTTTTCGGAATACTCGCGGAAAAGGGCCTCAAGAAAGAGATCGGGATCCAAAGGGATGCGAGTATCAATCATCGACTTTAATACCAGTATCTTAGCATCTCTAAGCTCTAGCGATAGTCCAAACAAACTCATCTGCTCTATAAAGCTCTCTACTCCGACTCGTTGGGATGGGATTAGGGGGAGCTCCGCTGGATAAAGCAAACTACGAATGGGTAGTGTTGGGGACTGTTCCAACTGCTCATACAAGACTCGGGCATGCGCACGATGCTGATTGATAATACGTAGTGTTTGTTGCCAGACGACCACCAGATAGGTATCTTGGTATTGAAGGATGTCCGGTTCGGGTTCAGTAGCAAGTAGAGGGGTTGAGAAAAGCTCTTTATCGTCGTTTGTAGTATTAGTATTGTCGTGCGGAAGACTAGGACTTATAACAGGATCAGTAAGGGATCCTGTGGGGGGGCGTGAGGAGGTACTATAATTCGGTACAGAAGCGGAGGATAGGGGCGTGGACGGAGCTTGCGCGGAAATCTGCGGTAGGGGAGTTATTTGATTTTCCAAGGCCTCGATATCTGCAATTCCTGTAGATTGTCCTAAAGCGGCACGAACTGTATTAAAGAGGATTTCCCAAATGAGGTGCTCGTTTTGGAATTTAATCTCGGTTTTGGTGGGGTGTATATTTACATCTATTTCGTGTGGATCTACTGTAAAGAATAGGAAGTATGAAGGCTGCGCATCGGGTGGTAGGAGGCGTTCGTAAGCGTTCTGTATTGCGCGATGAAAGTATGGATTGCGCATATAGCGATTATTGACATAAAAGAACTGCTCGCTAAACCGTTTCGACAAAACGACACTAGGATCGAGAATAAAGCCATCTATTACAATTGTAATATTTTGAATATTTATAGGAATAAGTGCAGTTTCAAACTCTTTGGTGAAGATGGAAGCGATGCGATCGCGAAGGGTGGCAGGTGGGAGGTTATAAAGTGTAGCTTGTTGGTGAAAGAGCTGCATAGTAATTGTGGGGTGTGCTAGGGAAACGCGCAGAAATTCGTTGGTTATATGACGCATTTCTACAGGTGTACTCTTCAGAAAGCGCCGACGCGCAGGGACATTAAAAAATAAGTTTCGTATTGAAAAGTTAGCTCCTTGCGAACACGCAGCAGAGGCTTTTTCTACAACCCTAGAAGCAGATAGTATAATTCTACAACCGATCTCGTCTTGTTTTCTTTTTGTTACAAGCGTAACTTCTGCAACAGCAGCAATAGAAGCTAGGGCTTCGCCCCGAAAGCCCATCGTAAGGATCGCTTCTAGATCGCTTGCTTTAGCAATTTTAGAGGTAGCATGCCGCTCAAAACATAAGCGAGCATCGGTAGGAGACATACCATCTCCGTTATCTATAACCTGTATGCCATTTTTGCCACCTTCGTATACGATTAAGCGGATTTGTGTAGCATGTGCATCTATGCTATTCTCGAGCAATTCTTTCACTACGGAGGCGGGGCGCTGTACAACTTCGCCAGCTGCTATCTGATTGGCAATACTATCTGGCAATAGATTGATAATATCTGGCATTCAGGAAGTAGTTGTTTAGACCATGTGGGAGCCAAAGTCTGTTACAGGCGTATGTAGAGATAAAGTAGTAGCAGCAGAGCTCCGACTATGAGTAGTATACGGCGTCCTTGGGCTTTAGCAATACGTTTTTTACGACGTTCGCGTGCCTCGCGAAAGGCCAATTCTAAACGCGCTGTAGCTAATTCTGCAGATGAATTAGCCTGCGAGGGTTGTGCACGCGCGACAATGGCTTCTAAACGCTCTTTACGCGGATTGTAGTAGCGAGGGGTATATTCAAATTGTCGTGGGCGGCGCGTTTTTGTAATACTAAAAAAACTCATGGATATGTCACTTAGTTACCCTAATAAAGGTTGCACGGCTGTGCTTAGAGTTGTGGTGTATCGCCTACTTTCTGGATTGCGTACGATTTGTACTCGGCTGATTCGTAGTTGTTTGCAACATGTAGGGGAGTTCTACAGACTTACTCCAACAAGTCCGCCGTTTGGTGATAACCACACGATAATTTCTGTAAGCACTAAAACAATCGATATCCCAATAAAAGTTTTTTCGGTATTCACTATTAGGCGCTATATTGATATCGTTGAAATACAACTTGGTGGAATACGCCGCTTCCGATCTACATTTATACTCCTTACTGATATCGCCAATGTATTCTACATATCCTTCCACTTGAATGGGGATACTCTTTACATTAGTAAATGTTATAGCAACCTTCTCCGTATTAATAGTGGCAAAATCGGCATTAACGCCCATGGTTAGGGTATCGCAAAGCTCCTGTGCGTTCAATAAATGTGCTGCCACTAAAGTAAACAAGGCAAGTAACAGGATTTTCTGCATTCTCACACTCACTCTGTTGGTTATTTTTCGTAACGCAAGTTCTTTTAATTTGACGAAAGCACCAAATTGCGGAGCAGTGGAAAGATAAGGAATGGGCTTCGTTTTTTCGGTAGATAGTGCGTACTGTATTGATATACAGAGTAGTTAAGATATACGCGAGTGGGAACATCTGTATTATTTGGTTAACATAATACAGATTCTCTTTGTAAGACAATTTGTCGCAAACAGGATTATTTTACTCGTGCGCTACCACTAAGGTAACGGTAGTTGTTGTGTGATGCAATAAAGAGAAATAAGGTTAGAATTGGGCACAACAACGTCGCAAAGGTACGGATCTAAAAACGGAATTGCAATGCTGTTAGAAGACAAAAAACGTAACTCTACCACTATTATTGGGGCTTAGTATCCTTTTTGATGGCATAGTAGGAATAATGGCCGTCGGGATGCAAAACAATTAGCTCTGGGGGTTCGGTGTTTGTAGTTATTTGAGGGGTAATGGCGGCATTTGAAGGAGTTGTTACAGGCAGTGGTGGCGGGTTCTGGTTCTTATCTGTGGTTTCATTTTCTACGGCTTCAACGTGCGATAACGTAATTATCGGCTTTTCTTCCTGCGAAGGCGCGGTATTTTCTTCACTCAAGGGCGAGGTATGAGGCGATTCGGGGAGATTTTCTGTTACGATACTTGTGCTTGAGGACTGCGCAGGATGCTCGTACGATTCGTTTTGCGGGTTGTTTGTGCGTGTTTCGGTAGTTGCATTGTGTGGATCGGGTTCTGCTTTCTCTTCGCGCCAGATACTACCTTTTCCTAGCACGAACCAATCGGGACTTAGGAACGGGAAAGCCAATAAAATCTTTTGTATGACGCTGAAGGACGGTTTGTTACGCCCATTGATAAGATGCGTAATGGCACTGGGGCGCGTTTCGATCTTCTGTGCGAAATCAACAGTCGTCAGACTTAGTTCTTTAAGCAACTGACGAATACGTTCTGCAATTGGGTCGATATCCACCATTGTAAGTATTAGTACACAAATGTAAAAATTCTTATTCTTATTGTAGCATTACGATTGTGTATTTTGGTGTTTACATGTGTATTTATATAGTGTCTTGGTGGTTTTGCTTGGGTGATTTTGTGGCTGTTTATAGATTAGCAGACTTAAGGAAATAGGGATATTTTATGGGTTGTGTTTTCTGGTAGTAGGGTTGACTGTTTGTTTTGTTAGTCAGCTGTTTATCTGTTACTGATTTTCAAATTGCCCCTTTGTATTTAACAGACACCGCCTAGAAGGATATAGGTAGAGCTTTATAGACATCAATCGTTAGTATCTTACTATACAAGAACTTATGGTTTATTGGTTACATCTGTATTTATATTATATCACTAGTTCTTTTGCTGCTGGTTTTATTTTTACTTGCTATTTACTTAGTATTGTGTTAATTCCTTAGTGTCTTGTTTTATTATTCTTTATGTATTTGGGTAATTATTACAATCGTAAAATACATCTACTACACTCCCCTTCTTGAGGTTAGCTGTTTAGAAAAGATTTTTGTTTTGAGTGCTTTAGAAGCGAACGCGAGGAATAGGCGTATATACTTCGCTATATAGCTGGTGGAGTATTTCTTTACCCCCGTTGCGTCTAATACGACAGAGAGAACTGCTAAAAGGCTTAATTTCGTTTCTCGCGAAGCTTTAGTAAAGCTCTGTGCGCCTGTTTAATGAGAATCTGCGCGTTAAACGCTAGGAGGGGGGCCTAGCTAGCTCCTTTTTCGGGAGTGTTGCATAATTGCTATCAACATAGATTACTGTAGTTTTTTTGTAGGCACAAAACGCTTGTCGCACGTCTAGAAAAGCGCTTGCCATCCCCCCCCTGCACCGTGGGATATACTTGGAAGACCCGCGATGCGGGTTCTTCTAGAAATTCGCTACGCGTTTTGTGCAATTAATACCTCTCTTGGCAGGCGGATCACGTTACGCCCCTACAATTTTCTGGACGCACGAGAAACGTTTTGTGCGCCCTTCTTCCTCCCCCCCCCGATTCGCACCGTGGGGATCTAATGAATTGATTATTATTGCTGTAGGGGTGAAACGTGATTCGTCCGAATAAAATGGGAATAATCAATCAGTTGATTTATTTAAGCAACAGGGCAAATTTCTAAATATTGTCGAATAATCAATTATGCAATAGTCCTGATTGGAATTTTGCAATATTCTCCATAGCGGTGAGCATAGGAGGCGCTCGCTAGGAAACTCTTTTGCTATCGAAATAATGGGCAAAAAAAACGGAAGCAATCGAAGGCTCCCGTTAGAATAGCAGCTATTAGCTCTGCTATTATTTACTTATTCTTTTTATGACGATTCTTACGCAATCTCTTTTTGCGTTTATGCGTCGACATCTTATGACGTTTGCGCTTCTTACCACTAGGCATTGGGTCGTCCCTCCATCTTTAGATCGTGTAACATAAAAAACTCAGAACAGTAGCAACTAATCCTTTCGAAATTGAACAAGGGGAGCACACTGTGTAATAGACTATTCCTGTGTTGTGCGATTTCCCTGCTTTGCGCCGCCGTTTAGCGAACTCGCTGCAATACGCCCCGTAAGTTGTTTAGAGGGCTTAAACGCAGGAATTTTGTGTGCTGGAACAACAATAGCGCAGCCCTTCGATATATTACGTGCTAATTTCTCAGCACGCTCTTTTATAATAAACGATCCAAAACCACGGAGGAAAATGCTCTCCCCCTGTTCTAAAGAGAGTGCAACAGACTCCATGAAACTTTCCACACAATGAAGCACTACGTTGCGTTCTACTCCTGTTTTACGTGCTATCTCATTTACAATGTCTGCTTTTGTCATCTCTCTATGTTTTAGCTTCTTTATAAGGAACTACTCTATAGGCACAAAAGTAGTACATTTTTTGTAAGTGGGTTTTAGCTATTAGATTCCATGGCATAAAAAATGCCAATTCGGGTTTGCGAATGGAATGGGAACTTGACCAAATCTGTTTGCATCTAAAAAAAGCTCGAGATCTTATAAGCAGACCTCGAGCTTCTGTCGGGGTGGGGAGATTCGAACTCCCGACCTCATCGTCCCGAACGATGCACGCTAACCGGGCTGCGCTACACCCCGCTGATGTATTTTTTCGCCTGCAAAGGTAACTACTATTTCTTATAGCACAATAGCGCAGCAAAGTAATCTCGATCGACACTTTTCTGTAAATGTACAGAGCTGTACTAATGCATATGAGTTATAATTGAAAATTCTTACCCAGATAGACCTCACGAACTCGCTCGTTGGCTGCTAACTCGTCGGTTGTACCTGACATGAGAATAGAGCCATCAAAGAGGAGGTATGCACGATCGGTAATTGATAGTGTTTCGCGTACATTATGATCGGTAATCAGAATACCTATGTTTCGATCCTTGAGGTGGGCTACAATATTCTGAATATCTTCTACTGCTATGGGATCTACTCCGGCGAAGGGTTCGTCGAGGAGGATAAACTTTGGGTCTAGGGCGAGTGCTCTTGCTATTTCGGTGCGTCGTTTTTCGCCACCAGAGAGTTGAATTCCGAGGTTTTTACGAATCTTTTGCAGGTTAAACTCATTGAGGAGGGTTTCGGTCTTTTCTATCTGATACTCACGGGAATGACTCGTCATTTGGAGTACCGAACGAATATTATCTTCGACCGAGAGTTTACGAAATACGCTCTCCTCCTGCGCCAAGTAGCCTATTCCGCGTTGTGCTCGCTTATATACGGGTTCGTGTGTTATCTCTCGATCGTTTAGGAAAATAGCCCCTTGATTGGGGATAATAAGTCCCACGATCATATAAAATGTAGTGGTTTTCCCGGCGCCATTCGGACCGAGTAAGCCCACAATTTCTCCTTGATGCACCTCGATACTCACTCCCTTTACCACCGTACGCTTCTTATACTGCTTAACAAGAGCGTTTGTGTGGAGACACATCTTATCCTCTGTATACATTGCTACGACTCTTTACACGAAACAATTAGAGGCTTTACAAATGCACACACTGCCCTATAGCCTGCGCCGCTGCTTCCATAACAGCCTCGCTTAGAGTTGGATGAGGGTGAATGGTATGGTGAAGGGTTTGTGCGGTAACTCCTGTTTGTATTGCTAAGGCTAGTTCGGCAATCATTTCGGTAGCTGCGGCTCCTACAATATGTGCTCCGATGATACGCTGGGTAGATTTTTCGAAGAGTAATTTTACAAAACCATCGCGCGCAGACATAGCCGTCGCTTTGCCAGATGCCGTAAAGGGGAAATTCCCGACTAGGTATTCTATGCCTTGTGCTTTAGCTTCTCGTTCGCGGAGCCCTACAGATCCCACCTCGGGGGTTGTATAGGTACAAGCTGGGATTACTTGATAATTGACTGGCTCAGCTTTTTCGTGATCCCAGATGGCATCAACACATGCTATCGCCTCGGCAGAGGCTACGTGTGCCAGCGCTACAGTAGGGATCACATCACCAACGGCATAGACCCCCTCTACAGAGGTTTGGAAATAGTTATTTACCACAATGCGCCCCCGTTCGGTTTTTATACCTATCGCCTCCAGCCCGAGATTCTCTATATTGGCTTGTATTCCCACTGCACTAAGCACTTGTGCCACGCGAAGTTCTTCCTGACCTTTGGTCGTTTCTAGGGTTAGGAGACATTCGTCGTTTTCTACTTTACACTCTAGGACATTTGTGGATAACTTTGTTTGAATTTTAGCTTTCCGGAATGCTCGTCCGATGGCTTTAGATACGTCGTCGTCCTCCAGAGGCAACAATTGCGCTTGCGCCTCGATAAGAGTCACCTCCGAGCCCATGGTTTTGTAAAACAGGGCTAATTCTGATCCGATAGCTCCGGAACCTACCACGGCCAGACTCTTTGGGTAATCGCTTTGTGTTAAAGCTTCGCGATAGGTAATGATATGTTTTCCGTCGCAAGGGAGTTGAGGCAAAATTCGGGGTCGTGCACCCGTTGCTACAATAATATGGGTAGCTTCGAGGGTTTGTTCCTTCCCATCTGCTTGTAAAATAGTTAGAGATTGGGGAGTTTGAAACTTAGCTTCGCCGTAGAGAATCTCCACGCCCGCTTTGTTTAGAAGGAATTTGACTCCATTGCTCATAGAAGCTGCTACTTCACGGCTCCGTTCTATAATTCGCGGGAAGTTGATTCGCGCCTCTTGGATAACAATTCCAACTTCCTCGGCATGCATCGTTGCTTCACAGACATGGGCACTATGCAAAAGGGCTTTTGTGGGGATACAGCCGAAATTCAGGCAAACACCTCCGAGGGATTCCCGTTCGACTATTGCAACATGCTTCCAACCACGGTTTGCGCCCCGTAGTGCGGCTACATAACCAGCAGGTCCACTTCCAATTACAATCAAATCGTACTTCATCTGCACAGACTCCCTGAAAAACTAAACTAGCGTTGCCTTTTCGCTTTTTATACCTTCAAAGTTAATGCTACAATATTTTCTACATGCTTGGTGTGCGGAAACATATCGACGGGTTGTATCTCGCGCACCTCGTATTTTGGGGCTAGTAGTGCCAGATCGCGTGCTTGCGTTGCCGGATTACAACTTACGTAAACTATACGCGGAACCGACAATTCCAACAAAAAAGCAACTACCCTAGGGTGCATACCTGCCCGTGGTGGATCGGTTATTAGAACATCCGGCTTGGCATACTGCGCGACAAAATCTGGAGTTAGGATATCCTCCACATCGCCCACTACAAATTCGGCATTGGCTATACGGTTTAGCTGGGCATTCTTCTTGGCATCTGCTATAGCTTCCGGAACGGTTTCGATGCCTACTACCCTTCGAACATAATTTGCTAAATAGAGTGCTATTGTCCCAGTGCCTGTATAGAGATCGTACGCGACCTCGTTACCTGTAAGATTTGCCATACGACGAACAGCATTGTAGAGCACCAGTGCCTGTCGCGAATTGGTTTGGTAGAAGGATTTCGCCCCGATCTCAAACTCTAAATTACCCAAGTTTTCGCGTATTTGTGGTGTACCGCTATGAAGACGTATATCGAGATCGTAAATAGCATCGTTTCCTTTTGCATTCACAGCCCAGAGTAGCGAAGTTATTTCAGGGAACGATTCTTGAATATAATCTAAAAGCGCATATACGGGCTTCTGAGGCTCTTTTACTACCAAGAGTAACATCACCTGCCCTGTGGTGGTTATTCGCAGCATAAGGTTGCGTAAAAGCCCTTCTTGCGTCTTTGCATCATAAAACGACAAGTTGTGGGCTATTGCATACTCGCGTATCGTGTTTCTGATACGATTGGAGAGGGGTGGTTGCAGGAGACACTCTTCGATGTTAAGAATGCGATCGAAGCGTTTGGGGATGTGAAAGCCGAGGGCAAGATGATCAGTGGGTGACTGCTCTTCTGTTGTGTTGAGCAACCAAGCTCGTGGCGAAAAGGTAAATTCCAACTTGTTGCGATAGGCAAAGGTGGGAGAGGCGCCAAGAATAGGATGACGTTCGCCTGTTGTAATACCCCCGATATGTTCTAATTGCTCGTAAACTTGCTGCTCTTTTGCTTGTAGCTGTAGGGAATAGGGTAATATTTGCCACTGGCATCCGCCACAATGTTCAAAATGCCGGCACGGTGCTTGCAAGCGTAAGGGTGAGGGAGAAATAATTTCGGCAATAGTACCCTCTAGATAGTTAGCTTTTTTTTTAGTTATCTGTACTTTCAGGTAATCTTGTGGAAGAGCACCTTCAACAAAAAGTACACGCTCTCCTAAGTGTGCCAAGCTTTTCCCTTCTGCTGCCAGACGTTCTACTCGCACTTCGATCTGTGGTAGCGCATTTTTCCTCCTCGCCATTTTGCCGTTTACTGCGCTTTCTGAATATCTCTTGCAAAGGTAGCACTTTAAGCAATGCTTGAGGAAGAAGGTGTGGCGGAAGGTTGGACAGTTAGCGCGAGTTATTTGAATCGAAGCTCCGCAATTCCTCGTTCTGTTTTTAGATATAAGCCGCCTCGGAAAGATAGCAACGATTGTATGGTTAAATTGTTGCCGAAGCCCTTGGATGGTATATCGAGGCTTTTTAGGTATCGCCCAGAGGCAAGATCGTAGAGGTCCAATATAAATTCGCTATCCCGCAATACCCGATAAGAAAATACGTAGAGCTTGCCTTCGTGAACGAAACTAGCCATATTACTATTAAAGGTTTTCCCACGCTCGTAGAGGAGTGCATTTTCGTAGTAGGTAATGCTGGGCATAGGAACACTATCTTGCGTCGTGATTCCGGTTACAAGTTTCCCCTCTGTAGTAAAAACCCAAATATTAGGCATATGAAGACAGGTATAAGTGATATAATTATCATACTGAAAGAAATCGCCATCATAAGCCATCAGGCGCTCGAGATATGAGCTATAGTTATCAGGAGGCAGGTCTAAAATAGTCGTATTACCTGCTTTGTCATTCCAATGATACGAGAAACGTAAATGAGGTTTGGGGTCTTGTACTTGTTCGAGGTATATTTTACTTCTGTCAGTCGGACAGTGCATATTGATCAGACTATCAGCTGGGAAAAAAGTACGGAACCCATTTTCCGAAGTATACAATTGGTAGTAAGCATTATTTTGAAAGAGATATAACGAATTTTCGGAAAAATCTTTAAGAATTGCCCCATCAAGCTCTGGAATTTCGCATTCAGAAACATGTCCGTTGGCATCAACAATAGTCCAGTGACGGCGCTCATCTTTAAGCTCTCGTTTCAGAAAAAGTTGATCTCGAATGGCATAAACGGTTGGGGTTTCTTGCTCAAAGTATTCGGGGAGTAGCTCCCCCCCGATAGTAATATTAGATGGTTCAAAATTCCGGTCTATCGGGAAGGCTAAGGTTTTCGAACTGCGTTCGGTGAAGTAGAAATAAACCCACAAAACAATACAAGCTGCCACGAGGATAGCAAGGAAAGGTAGGATGTCTTTTATACGGAACTTCATACGCAGATATTATTTCTTCGAATAGTGATACCTCTGGTAAATAATACTCAGAAACAAGAGAAAAACAATGGCAAGGTTTATGAGGAGATGCCACCTAAAATGCAGACCGTTGAGCACTCCCCCGCACCCACAAACTTCATAGCGATTCGTAGCACTCAAGTAAAGGATATAGCCCGTAAAACCTAGCATCATGGCAAGCGAAAAAAGCTGCCCCCATTTCCTTACAAAGATTAGGAGTAGGATACTAGCCGCCTCTGCCACCAACGCCGTATACGCCACAATATCGACCCACAAACCATGGAATACTGCAGTGCGTGCAATATTTAACTTAAAAGACTCCAGCTGCAGAACTTTATTTATGAATGTGTAAGCAAAAAAAGCAACGAGAAGCAAAACCAATAGGTCGTTTATTCTGCGTAAAGCAGTGCTCCTTGGTTTGTTTCTACTGTCGCTAAGCATAGCCTACACTCTGTGGCTAATAGGTAGTTTGTAGCAAAAAGCTATCTACTTAATACGATCTAACTGATCGTCCGAAGTATCTATACTAGTGCCGGAGATACGAGATTGGAATCGTCTTCCGAAAGAGTAGGATACACTCAGCGAGAAGATTGGATCGCCCTGTGTTTCAGAAGTTTCTACAAAATTGTAGAGCTCGCGTCGGTAACTATTTTTTAACCAAGGCGAAAGCAACGCATTCGCATAAGCAGAAAGTACGAGAGAGCGATCTTCCAAAAAAGTATAGTCAAGACTCAAACTCAGATCTGGTGCTAACGATTGATACGTATAGAGCGAATAGGAACTCCCCATGTTAGCAAACCAAATAGAAGCCGATAGGCGATCTACTATCTCATATTCAAAATTCACATTGAACATCGGCGTCCAACCCTTTTGTTCTTTTCCGCGCGAAAGAGCTTTATAACGGTCATAAAGGTTGTAAGCCACATAGGTTACTCCACCGTATAAATTTACGAATATCCTATCCAGAAACTGCCCCTGATAAAAAAGAAAAGGCGTGAAACTCTGGCGTCTACCTGCATTAAAGTACTGGCTAATAAAATCGCTCGAACTATATAGGGAGACTACTAAATTATCGTAGGTAGAATAGGAGAAGCGTAGCGAAAGGGCGTGCAACCCGAACCGTTTGGAATAACTAAGCGTATAAGAATGCGAGGTAGCGGCTTGTAAATCGGGGTTCCCAATAAATGCATTCTGACGATCAGAATAGCGTGGACGCGGATCCAAATAACCTATACTCGGTTTTTGAACTCTATAGCGATAGCTTGCACCGAGGCGTCCCCACTCGCCGCCATAACTAATATTTGCCATGGGGAGGAGGTGCCACATATCCAGTTGTTTAATACCATAATCGTAGCGATCGTAATCGAGAGAGCATCCCAGATAGAGACTCAAGGGGAACGGGAAACGCATAACATCCTCCAGAGTAACGCGCTGGGCTTGGCTCGTGGGCGTTAACATACCATCGCTAGTACCACGGCGTGATATGAAACGGTAAGCATATTCTAAATCATGCCCTACCGACCAGAGGGTTCCTAACTCGTCGTGTTCCGCTCGGAACTCCCCTGCTATGCTCTGTTCGTTCTGTTTTAGTGGGAAATCGCGAGTTCTTTCCCAAAGGTGATACAGATCGTAGGTATAATCGTAACTACCCATAAGGTAAAAACGGTTATCCGTATTATAATCGTACTCCAGAACAAGGGTTCCACTAGCTTGCAAATCGTCAGAATGGTATTTATTAGAATAGGAATTGTCGCGGGTTTTTCTTTTACGATTGCTATCATATCTGGAGAAATCGCCCGCTACCTGTGCAGAGAATTTTTCAGTAAATGCATAGTTCATCTGGAGCGTAGCGAGAGTTTGTATAGCGCTACTCTGATCAATCAGTTTAATTACGCTATCCTGCAAGCCCGTCCGGAAGTAACTTCGCATAACTTTCCAATTATTTTCGGTACGGCGATACTGCGCCAATGCATTAACTTCGAACTTAGGCGATTGAAAACCAATGGTTGAATACGCAGTATAACCCAGCCGCTCTGTATTCAGTTGTTGCATACCAGAGGCTGATAAATCGCCATAAAGAAAGCGGTCTGTGCGTTTTTTACGATAAATATAGATCTCGCCTCCCGCATCTTTTTCAGGATCGGCAGCAACCTCATGAACTACCACTCGATCAACCTCCTGTATATTAAGCGACTGAATAATTTTCTCAGAAACTGGCTTCCCATCCAGATAATAAGTAGGCACTGAACTTTTTCCTGCTATTGTAACGCTATTCTCACCCGACTTAACAAAATCGGGCAGACGCCACAAAGCTTTTGGAATGGGAGTATTAAGTTGGAACTTCTCGGCATTGATTTTATACTCGCGTCCGCGGGCATCTTCCTTAATATTAGAGGCATAGCCAGCTACACGCACTTCGTCTATGGTGAGTTGTCTTTCTGTTAGAGGGATAAGTATGGCTTGTGTAGGAGAGGTTATGGTAAATACTGTATCTAGATTACCGTATGTAATATCTTGAAATTGGAGGCGGAGTGAGGAACAATTAGCGGGGAGGACTACTGAAGCCTTTCCTTCGGGGTCTGTAGTGTAGCCTTTATTCTGATCGCAGGCTGTAGCTTGAAAGCCAAGATTCGCAACCGGCGTATCGCCACTCTTAAACTGTAGTTGTACCTGCGCACTAAGGAAATAGGGGAAGATGATGAAAATGAATAGATGCCAATAACGCATAACGAAAAGAAATAAAAAAGACCGTGAGTATATAACCTCACGGTCTTTAGTGTTAGTATTAGTTAAATTCAACCCACGTTCCAGGGTATATTCTAGTCTTCTTTCCGATCTTTTCTGTAAAGCAAACTCCATCTGTATGAAGACAAAAGCCTACTTTTATGAATACTGGAGTTCTCTTTGCTAGAACTTCCGCTTTACCCTCTGTGCGATTTACAATAAACGCCAACATGCCGCCGACAAGAACAGCGAACAACAAAAAACAATTTTCTCTTCATTTTCGAAATGTTTTTTCGTTTAACAAAAAGCTTATATGCAAATATACCACTTTTTTCTAAATAGCAAAATGTGGTATTTAAGCGCAAAAAGCTATTTACTTAATACGACCTAGCTGATCGTCCGAAGTATCTATACCAGCATCGGAGATACGAGAACGGAAGCGCTTCCCGAAGGAATAGGATAAACCCAACGAAAATGTCGGCGATTCTTCTCCCACCGTAGTTTCTACAAAATGGTAAAGCTCGCGTCTGGAATCATCTCTAAACCAGAGTTTTAGCAATTCACCAGCACTAGCAGAAAGTCTTAAAGAGCGATCTTTCAAAAAAGTATAGGCGGCAGTAAAGCCCCAATCAGCTACAGGGGTAAAATAGGAATAGAGTTGGTAGGAGCGCCCCCAGTGCCCGAGCCACGTTGATAGAGAGAAACGATCCGTTACGTCATAATCAATATTGATATTAGCCACTGTTGCCCATCCCTTTTGTTCTCTTCCGCGCGAGATTGCTTTATAGCGATCGTAGAGTCGATACGCGACATAGTTTACCCCACCGTAGGCATTTATGTAGATCTTATCCAAAAATTGCCCTTGGTAGGAGAGGCGTGGCGAAAAACTCTGCCGTGTACCTACATTAAAGTACTGGTTAATAAAATCGCTCGAAGTATATAAGGGCGTTACCAGATTCTCATTAGTAGAATAGCTAAGGCGTAGCGACAGGGAGTGCCCCCCGAAACGTTTGGAATAACTCAGCGTGTACGAATGTGTGGTAGCGGCTTGTAGGTTGGGGTTCCCGATGGTTGCCTTCTGATAATTTGTATGGCGTGGGCGGGGATCTAAGTAACCTATATTGGGCTTTTGCACCCTGTAACGATAACTCAAACCGAGGCGCCCCCACTCACCGCCATAACTAATATTTGCCATGGGGAGGAGGTGCCACATATCGAGTTGCTGAATACCATAATCGTAGCGATCGTAATCGAGAGCGCATCCCAGATACAAACTCAGTGGAAAAGGGAAACGCATAACATCCTCCAGAGTAACGCGCTGGGCTTGGCTTGTAGGCGTTAAGGTACCATCGCTAGAACCACGGCGTGCTATGAAACGATACGCATATTCCAAACTATGCGTAACCGACCAGAGGGTAGCTAAATCGTCTTGTATAGCATGGAACTCCCCTGCTATACTGTGTTCGTCTTGTTTTAGAGGGAAATCGCGCATCTTTTCCCAGAGATGCGATTTTTTGTGTGCATACTCGTACTCTCCCATGAGGTAAAAGTGGTTATTCGTATTATAATCGTATTCCAAAATAAGCGCGCCAACAGCATCCAAATCGTTATGACGGCTTCTGTTAGAATATGAATCGTCGGATGTATACCCTTTATTCCTTGTCGCGAATCGGAATAGCTCGCCCTCTATTTGTGCTGAGAACTTTTTAGAGAACTCATAGTTCATCTGCAAAGAAGCCGATGTCTGTTCATCATGCACCTGATCCAAGATTGTAATTACGCTATCCTGCAAGCCCGTTCGGAAGTAACTACTCGTAGTCTTCGAATTTCTTTCAGTAACGATATGACTCCCTGAAGCATTAACTTCGAATTTAGGCGATTGAAAACCCAATGAAGGCATCGTACTATAGCCAAGCCTATCGTTATTCAGTTGCTGTCGCCCTCTTGCGCTGAGCCGCCCATAGAAAAAAAGATCTGTACGTTTTTTACGATAGATATAAATCGCGCCGCCCGCATCTTTTTCAGGATCGGCAGAAACTTCGCGCACTAGCACACGATCGACCTCCTGTATATTAAGAGATTTAATCACAGTCTCAGAAACTTGTTTCCCGTCTAAATAATATGTGGGGGCACTATTTTTCCCTGCTATTTTAATGCCATCTTCTACCTTAACAAAATCGGGCAAACGTTGCAAAGCTTTCGGGATGGGAGTATTGAGTTGGAACTTCTCGGCATTGATTTTATACTCGCGTCCTCGGGCATCTTCCTTAATATTAGAGGCATAGCCAGCTACACGCACTTCGTCTATGGTGAGTTGTCTTTCTGTTAGAGGGATAAGTATGGCTTGTGTAGGAGAGGTTATGGTAAATACTGTATCTAGATTACCGTATGTAATATCTTGAAATTGGAGGCGGAGTGAGGAACAATTAGCGGGGAGGACTACTGAAGCCTTTCCTTCGGGGTCTGTAGTGTAGCCTTTATTCTGATCGCAGGCTGTAGCTTGAAAGCCAAGATTCGCAACCGGCGTATCGCCACTCTTAAACTGTAGTTGTACCTGCGCACTAAGGAAATAGGGGAAGATGATGAAAAGGAAAAGGAGGGCATTACGAGGTTTCGAAACGGAGATATATCGTCGCATCTGTATGTAATTTTTAGACAGTTCTGAAAATGATTTGTACAAAACAGCAGGTCTAGTAAAGTCACCCCCTATTAGACAGAGCCGAAAAAACGGAATTAAAGCGATGCTACAGCACCACTACTTGTAAACCGTCGTATAAATTTCTTCATACATACCCTTTCGAACAATAAGCGAATCGCCTCTTTTTTCGACATAGCACGTGCACTTGGAGGGACGACACCCAGATTTACGAACAAGAACTTTCGTCTTTTTCGTCGAATCCTTTTTCTCCTGTTTAGCTACTGTAAGCGAACTATTCGCAATCAATGCTACAAGTACTCCTACGAGTACTGCTGTAAGAGCCAACCACTTGTGAGTTTTATTGGTCATTATTGTAGTCCTCCCATAGTCAAAGATAACATTTTTTTTAGAAAATGCAAACTATCGTGCTATTTCAAATCCTTGCAATTGAAGGACGCGAAGAATCTCTCGGGAGAGCTTTTCGTAGGTAGCTTGGGGATATTGCTGCTCCATAATCAAATGCGCCAACGATTTAGCCCCCGTCCGTGCTACCTGTTCGGTATAAAAGGGATTTGTGATTATAGGTGCGTAGTTTTTCTGTATTTGCTCAGTTGTTGGCTCCGAATAGGTTTCGTAATGCACAATCGCCTCCAAGGGCAGACGGACGCGTGGTTCGGGATCCTCGGCAGGATAACCCATACTCATTGCCAGTAGCGGAACAACTCCTTTGGGAAGTTCAAGGGCTCGAATCATGGCTTCTAAGTTGTAGAGTACTGTCCCGAGGAAGCAGATACCGAGGTCGTGCTCTTCGGCAATTACAGCTACATTTTGCGCGAAAAGCATGGTATCTAGGCTCGCATTCAGAAACCCCATAAGGTTCAGATGCCCGCAGCTGGTACCATTCTCGGCACACCAGTGCGAAAGTCGGTTGTAGTCTGCACAGAAAGTCAGGAGTACTGGCGCTTGAGTCACCATAGGCTGATTGTAGTGTAGGGGTGCGAGTGCTTTTTTCTTTTCCGAATCCTGCGTAACGATCAGCGAATAGCTCTGAAAATTACCAGTATTCGAGGCTTGTGTAGCTCGTTGTAGAATTTTGGTGAGGAGCTCTTTCGGAATAGGTTGTGGGCGATAGGTACGAATGGATCGATGTACTTTCGAATTCATAATAATCGGTTTGCGCCAATGGCTTTTTGTTAGAATAAACAAACTTACTAAATTGCTTGTTGTAAAAACAATAACTGTTTAATTTTTCTAGACAATGGCACATAAAGTACAGTTCGGTGGCGGCGATATAGAATTGCTGGGCAACGAGATTAAAGTCGGTATGCAAGCACCAGCCTTCGCAGGCGTAGGTGTTGACCTAAAACCTATCAATTTCAAAGGTGGCGACGGGAAGATATACATCCTGAGCATATTTCCCTCCATCGATACTCCGGTCTGCTCTATGCAAGCAGGACGCTTCAATGCCGAAGCAAGCAAGTTGGACGAAAAGGTGCAAATACTAGCCATCTCCTGCGATTTACCTTTTGCCCTCGGACGCTACTGTGGTGCTAACGGTATCGATCGCTTACAAATGGTTTCCGACCACCGCGACCTATCCTTTGGCATGGCTTATGGCTTCGTACTGAATGGCTTACGACTCCTAGCTCGTGGCGTAGTGGTGGTTGATGGCAAAGGGACAGTACGTCACGTAGAATATGTACCCGAGGTAACCCACGAACCCAACTACGACGCAGCTCTAGAAGCCGTAAAAGCGTTGGTATAAACCTGCAAGAGTCTGAAGACAATGAAGTTATTGGAAGGAAAGACCGCCATTGTTACGGGTGGCACGCGGGGGATCGGACGTGGCATTGTACGACTCTTTGCCGAAGAGGGCGCGAATGTAGTATTTACAGCTCGCAAACCCGCATTCGACGAAATTGAAAAGGAAGCCGAAGCACTAGGAGTGCGTGCTAAAGGTTTTGTTTCGGACGCTAGTATCCTCACGCAAGCAGAAGAGCTTATCGCCAACACGGTTAAGGAATTTGGTGGCGTAGATGTGCTTGTAAACAATGCCGGCATTACACAGGATGCCTTGCTTATGCGCATGACCGAGGAACAGTGGGATACGGTGCTTCGCGTCAATCTGAAGTCGGTATTCAATATGACGCAAGCAGTTCAACGCATCATGCTCAAGCAAAAACACGGCTCTATCGTCAATATCAGTTCTGTTGTGGGGATATCGGGTAATGCAGGGCAAGCCAACTATGCTGCTGCCAAAGCGGGTATGATCGGTTTTTCGAAATCTATAGCCAAAGAGCTTGGAGCTCGCAACATCCGCACCAATGTCGTAGCACCTGGTTTTATCGAGACCGACATGACCGAACAACTCCCCGAAGATATCCGGAAAGCTTGGACGGAACAAATCCCGCTAAAACGAGCAGGCACCCCATTGGATGTTGCACGCGCCGTTTTGTTCCTAGCCTCCGATTTAAGTGGCTATGTGAACGGGCAAGTGCTTAAGGTTTGTGGCGGTATGAATATGTAGAAGCAGTGCTTTTTAACACTTTTGGAAGGGCGATTGTCTAAATCGGAGTTAGGCAATCGTCTTTTTTTTACTTTTGTACTGAAGTGTAAGCCATTTAGGGTAGGGGTATGTTAACCATCAAGCTCAAGTTGTATGTTGTGGATATGGATCCCAGCTACTTGGAAGAATTTTTGGCAACCCTTCCGGATTATATCGCCTACGAGTATACCATCTACGAGAACGGTCGAGTGTTTATAGATAGTTTGCCCCACACCCTATCGGGAGGCGAATTGCATGTAGCATTGCTCACCTATCAGTTTGGTTACGGGTCGTCGTACATGATAAATGGGTTGGAAGTGTTAGAGACAGTAAAAGCTCGCTTCCCGTCTATTTTCTTTGTTATGCTCGCGCAAGTTAAAGAATTGGAGTATACGATGAAAGCGAAATCGTTGGGTGCGTACGCCGTCATTAATCGAGAGCAACTCCCCCTGCAAATTCATTCTGTTCTTATGGGTCTGATATCCAAGCAACGGTTACCTCTAGCCCGTCGGCATTTATCTTTTTCAGCTCTTTATTTTCTATTAACCCTAGTGGGTTTTGCTATAATGTTTTTCATTTACCTCCAGATCAATTAAACGGGCAGTAGAATGTCCGTAGCAGCGGATCAGAAGCATTTTTTTCTGTATCGTGTAGCGAACGACCTGTGGCAAGGTTGGGGTAAAGAAGGTTTAGCAAATAGTAAGCTCTATTTTCCGTCCTCTCGCGCCAAGCTGTATTTTGTACACTACCTGCACGAGATAGCGGGGAAACAAGCTCTACAATTGCCAGAATGGGGGGATATCCGTAAAGAAGTGGAGCGTATTTCGGGTTTAGAAATTGTAGATCCGTTACTACTACTGCCTCCACTTTACCAATCGTATTTACGCTATAGCGGTGTTGCTATTAGTTTCGAAAATTTTTATCCGTTGGGGCGACTTCTGCTGCGCGATTTTGACCAAATTGACAAATATTGCGTTCGTGCCGAGGATCTCTTTCAGAGCCTACGTGCGCACAAAAATCTCAACACCCAGATAGATTACCTCAGCGAAACGCAACGCGATTTTCTTTCGCAATTTTTTCAGAATGTTCGTCGCGCTGATAGTAAAGCAACTCCCCTTTTACAACGTTTCCAAGATTTATGGGAAATCCTTCTCCCATTGTATACCGACCTAAAGGAGCATATACAAACAACCTGTGAGGGTTACGAAGGCGCGGTAATGCGACAAGCAGTAGAACGCTTGAGCCTAGACCCCGAAAGGCTTTGGAGAGGAGAAAACAACAAACGTTATGCTGTTGTCGGTCTAAACGCTCTAAACCGCTGCGAAGCTTTCTACTTTCAAGCATTAAAAGCACATTACGGCAACGAAAACACCCTATTCTACTGGAACTACCCTGCACAACTCCACTCGCAACAGAATACAGATGCTGCCTACTTTATAAAACAAAATATTCATGTACTACACTTACATGATACACTTAACTCTCAGGAAGAGAAGGAAATAGGTCAACAACAGGTATACCTACTTCCTGCCACTTCAGTATTAGCACAAGCAGAGGTTGTACACACGGAATTGGAAAAACTCTCTAGCGAAGATTTGGTACACACCGCACTTATACTCTCGGACGAGCATCTGCTGATGCCCATCCTGCGCAGTTTACCCGAAAGAATAGAACGGGTAAATATAACCATGGGCTATCCACTTCGCAATACGTTAGTTTATAGTTTTTTAGAAGCAATATTGCGTTGGCTAAGTACACGCGATGCCTTAGAAAGTTTGAGCTCGCAGGAGGAATTACAGACTCTTTTACGCCATCCGTTTTTAGAGGTGTGGATTGAGAAAGAAACGATATCCTTGCCTGTTGGTACCGTTATTGAAGAAAAACGTCTGCCCCAAGAATATTTTCTAAAACGATGGTTAACTCATTTAGAAAGAGACGGCTTGGCGCGTTTTTTAACAAACATTATAGTAGAAGTCGGGCAGACGCTTGAAACAGATCCGACCTATTGCTCAGATGCTAAACGAGCTACCGAATTGCAAAGTATTGTTGCTGCACACCACGCTTTACAAAATCTGGAAAAAATGTGGGAACGTGCGAAAATACAACCAACTCCCAAACTATATGCCTACCTCTTGCCGCAACTATTTCAGGATATAAAAGCGTCGTTTGCAGGCGAACCCATAGGCGAATTGCAAGTCATGGGCTTTCTGGAAACTCGTTGTCTGGATTTTCAGAATGTCATTGTCGTTTCCTGCAACGAAGGTTCACTCCCAGCGCTTAGCAGTACCCCCTCCTTAATATCGCACTCCTTGGCTAAAGCATTTGGTTTACCGACACTTCAGGAACGCGAAACCATGTACAACTATTATTTTCGGACACTGATAGCTCGAGCGCAAACTGTGCGTTTGGTATACACGCAGACCGAAGGTTCAGGACGTAGCAACGAACCGAGTCGGTACGTCTTGCAACAACGTTACGAGCACGATTCGCCACTCGAAGCAGCTCCTCCAGCACCAGCTTTTCAACCGCGTACGAACAAACACGAGCTCACCGAAATTCAGAAAAGTAGAAAGATACAAGAAGAGCTTAGCCTATTTCTGGCAAATGATAAGCAAACAGCGCAACATGCGTTAAGTCCTTCTGCATTAGCAACCTATTGTGAGTGCCCGTTACGCTTTTACTTTCAGTACATTGCGAAAATAGCAGAAGGCGCTCAGCCACCCCGAGTAGAGCTTTCGGAAGCCGATTTTGGAAGCCTTATTCACGACTCATTGCAAGACCTGTACAAAACAATACTAAACCATCAGCAAAAAACTAATCTGCCACTCCAACCCAACGCCTTTACCATTGATAATACCACTATAGCATCTACCACAAAACGCAACTACGAACGTCTGAAAGAGCTACCACAACCATCGATTGATAGTTCTGGGATCCGTTCGTTGGAATGCGAGATTGCGAGTAACCTGATATCGAGTGTTTTAGTCGTTGATCAGCAACGAGCTAACCAAGAACCGTTTAGAATCTTTGCACTAGAAAAAGCATTGGAAGGATCGATAACCATATCCGGAAATCGCCGAGTGCGACTGCAAGGACGCATAGATCGCATGGATCAACTTCTCTTACCCGACAGAAGTATACGATACCTCATAATCGATTACAAGACAGGGGTTTTTGACCCTATCTTTGCCACCTACTACGACGCACTACGGCTCTTTGCGCCTTTGGAACGCGATCGCTCCTATGTTTTGCAAGTTTGTTTTTATTGCTATCTACTAGCCGCACAGAAGGATTTAGCGATAGATACCGCTGACATCATCCCCGGTTTGTGGTTCGTAATGCAAAAAGAACAAGCCGTACCTCAGATTGTAAAGCGTATCGGGACAGAAACCCACAAAATAGACTCCTATGCCGAGATAGCACTCCCCTATACAGTTGCATTGCAAAACACACTAGAAGAACTTTTTAATGCCGAAGTGCCTTTTTCTGCAACCCAAGAAGAAACCCGATGCAAGAACTGCCCCTACCAGATCCTCTGTGGTCGGAAAGTATCCTAAGCCTCTGTAAATAAAAGCGCTCGTACTACCATTTTATAGCTTTCAGGACTCTATAGCGTTGTTGCGCCCGAATAGTTTCGCGTGCCGAGCCCCGCTCATAGATATAGCCCATACGTCCGCTTCCTTTTTCTTTACGTTTCCGTCGCGGGGTCTTTTTTATAATTTTTAGGTAGTCGTCGTCCGAAGAGCTTGCTTGTAGTGTATTGTCGGCATAGCTAAAGGTGTAACTTACACCCGGCTTCGGTTCCAGATATAAGACAAAGCGATCGCCTCCGTACTCCCGGATCAGTTCGAGGTAGCCATCTACTTTTCGCCCAATCTTCTCGCCCATTAGAGAGCCAATACCTAGCCGTCCGATCGATACGAAAGAGCGTGTACTAGGATCCCAACGCAAGGTAACATCGGTAAGCGATATCGTAGCATCCAGTTGTGGTAAAGGTTCCTTTGCAGCACCAAACAAATCGATTTGGTTACGCACACGCTCATAAACCGACTTTGGTAAACGATGTCGCAAACCCATGGTATAATTCTCCTGCGACTCATCCAAGACTACAAGATCCGGATTACTTAACAGCGCTTGCACCAGCAACTGCATAGCATCCTTACTAAAGAGGAAATGGAAATCGAGAAAAGCACGAAACATGTGAATGCTATCGTTCGCATCGTACAGCATACGCCCCGTAACGTCGGTCCTTACCCGATTGAAGTCGAAAGGCAAGCGAATGACACCATTGGTAAACGAGCGACACTCATGCGGATCGAACTCTAGGTGTTGTGCAACGCTATCGGGCGAAAGGAACTGCAGCGAGTCTGCCATAATGAATCGAGCACGTCGACGATCAAAGGTCAGGAAGCCTTCGGGACGTACTAGATCGCGATCCAAGGGGCGGAAGCGCTCACTCACGAAACTATGGTAAAGGTGCGTAGAGTCGTTCGAGATAACAACCCCCGACGCTAACCATTTGTTGTTAAGATCTCGTTGTGGGAAGGTAACAGGAATCATAAGACTATCGGGCTTTAAACGCGAGATGAAGCTTAGTAATCCCGTCTTTTTCATATCCGCACAACGATACAACGGTTCTACACCGCCCTGAAAAAGATAGTAGGGCTCGTTGGCATCGACCACAATCTTCCCTTCGTAATGGAAACGCGGACTGAGCTTAAAGTTATCATCTACCGTCTTAAAGCCGTAGGCCTGTGTAGCATTTCCTTGGTGTGGCGGTGTGATGTAAATAGAGTCCAGACGAATGGGTTGTATCGAATCGCGCTCGTCGTGATAATCTATCCAACCTTCCCCGACGTACGAATAGCGACCACGGAGGGTGAGTGTTGCATCATAAATATTGTGGTAACGATCGAATACATTAGCCACCAATCGCGATTTTCGTAAGGGAAGCATGCGCTCTGACGCGTCCACAGATACATGTTCTTTGTGTGGGTAAGTAACCGCATCAGCTACTAAAACATACGGGACAGTATCTGCTTCCAAACGCGATTTACGAAGGAAATAGGTAGCATTGCGAGACATGAAATAGAGCGAGTCCTCGTACTGTGCCACGGAATAGAAGATACTCCCCACGGGGATCGTGTCCTGATCTAACATATTCGTCGGGCGGAATTTACCCGTAGCCACAGCATCTTGTCGCGTACGTGTCTGAAAACGAAGCTCGTCACGATCCATAGGCCAAAAGAGGCGATCGGCATGGGTATCGTAGCGTAGGGCAAGAAGATTCCCAAAAATAGAAGCATTGATTCGCCAGAACTCGCCTTCGCGGATCCTATAGTTTACACGTCCGGAAAGGAAACCCGAGGTAAAAGCTTCTACTGTTTCGCCAGGCACATAAAATTTCACTTGCATGGTATCAGCCAGCCACTTATAGGAATCGAACTGGAAGTAGCGGGAGGTCATATTCGCTTTTTTCATGTCCACGAGACCTTTTCCGGTGAGGCTGATCGGACACAGCGTATAATCGCCCACAAACTCAGCATTACGCTCATACATGTTAAAGGGGGTCTCGCCTTTGTAAGCAAAAAAGACGTCCTTTCGCGGCAACCACCGTATAGGATGCGCACCTCCGTGTGTATCTGGGAAACCGATCCCCTCGTCCTGTCTCGCAATATCAAAAGCCGAGGAAACTGCAATTGTAGAATCCGGGAAAAAATTAAAAGCCGGCGAGGTAGTTGTCGAGGTCAGATACTGCAACTTTCCGTCGCCTTTTAACCCAGCATTACTCAGGTCTATATTATTGAAAAAGCGCCCTTTTCCGGCATAAATGGCCATACCTTCGGGCGGAGTAGGATGCACAAAACCCAGCGATGCGTCCGGACGCAAGCGCAAGGTATCTTGGAAGGGTGCAAAAATATTGTCCGTATTCATAGTCCCTCCAAAGACCAAATCCTCTGCCTCGAAATTGTTAAGGTTTTTGAATGTAAAGGGAGGGATTTCGAAATAGAAATTCTTGCGCTCGTAGACTCCACCAAAGATTTTCCGATCGTCGTAATAGACATAGGAGGGTTTGGTAGACTCGAGGATGGGATAGTCCGGATTCTTTCGCAAGCCCGATTTATTATTGGGTTTGTCAATATAAACACGTCCGGTCATCTGGCGTAAATAGGAGTTTACATTATCCCGTGCTCGGTGACCTTCTAAGGTATATTTCTTACTGTTTTGGAAGCGCATGGTGGCAGAATCGACTTCCTTCAGATCAATCGAGAAATCCTCGTAATTAAAGGTCATTCCGGTGCCCATAAACGAAAACATCCCAACATCCACTCGCCCATCAAAAGATATCGAGCGATTGCGCCCCAGACGTACAAAACGCCCACGAGGTTCAATTTCGACTTTTTGCGAATCGCTCACCGCAATATGCGAAACACTATACACATCCAAATCCGAAGTATTCAGATCCAAAACAGCATTAGCCAAATCCTTTCCTACAGCCGAGGAGAAACGAATAACATCGTAATCGCGTCGTGCACCGCGTGCTAGGATCTGATCGTAGAGTTTTTGTAGTACGGTTATTTGGTCTTTTCCCATATCATAGAGTAGGAAGCCCTCCATAGCTAAATACATCAGGAGGTGACTCACCTGCTCGTAGGGATAACGAATATATTTTGCGTAGTCGATCACTCGGAAAGTTCGGCTTTTTACCTTGTCTGTAAAGTTGGCTAACTCTAGGAGGGGGTGTGCCGATTCTCTTCCGCGCCTTTGATCAAATTCGTCGATATCAAAATAGTTATCCGACTCAAAGTAGGCTCTCGCCGTTGTGGCACCTTGCTTAGGACCGAAGATTATTTTATCCGAATCCTTATCCCATCGCAATTCTTCGAAGTGCATCGACATGTTGTGATACGAGCTATAAAGTGGCGATTGGGTTATCAAGAGTTCGGAAGGTGCCAGTCGCAGCTGTTTTTGCTCCTCATTGTAGACAAACTGCAACCCCCTATGATACAAGCTATCTTGCCCCATGTGTATGGTAACTTGTGCGTAGATGGAGCCTATAAAATCGCGTCCGAAAGCAATTCGTTCGGCAGTTACCGTCAAGAAAGGTTTCCCCTTGCGTTTGAGAGTAAACTTTACAGGCTCTTCGGTGGTTCCGACACCTACTAAGCGTTTCCCGATCATTTCGCAGCCACCTACAAATTGCACACCATCCATCAGATTTTTCAGGTGCAGCCTACGCTCATAGGATGTAAAATGCGGATACTGGATTTCCTGCTTCTCGTGTTGTCGTACAAGGGCATCTTTCAGCGATCCTTTAATGGGCTTTTCGAGATAATCGTTGTTCCAAAAGGTAACTGAATCTGCCGTATAACTACTTTCGGTAGTTTGCAATTTGTAGTTGGAAAGAGTGGCATTTACCTCGTTGGGGGCAAACTGTACGCGCGTCCAATATACTTTACCGCCACGACCCTCCCAAGCGGAACGGAATGGGTAGTAACTACCGGTAGTTCCTTCAATAGCAATACTATCCTTTTCGCGACGACAGATCAGATCCACATTCTGAAAAACGTAGTGTAGTTCGGGTTCAAAACGGATTTGATATCGCATGTTAGGCACCAACCATTCAAAAGTGCTCGACTTACGCAATTGACCTTGACGGAAAAAGTGCCAAAACTCTCCTAAATAGCGGACATGCTCTGCGGTGCGGAAGCGCGGATACTGTAGCTCGTAACGAATCAGCGACAACATCTGAGGGTATTCGATGGCTTTTATTGAATCGCGCAGGTAGTAGTCCAATATTTCATGCCACTGTCGGAAATACTGCGGAGTGTAACCCACACGCTGTAGCATAGCATTGCTAAGGTCAATAACCTCGGCACGTTCGGCATCGGAGACGCGCGTGGAAGTCCAAATCGCTAAAAACGTTTTCTCTACCTCGGCAAGTTCTTTTTGGGGCTTTTTGGGGTCTTGCATAAGCGAGAATAGTTCGCTGGGGAACTGCATAGCATCGCTACTAAACTTTTTAAGTTTTTTCGGATCTGCTCCTCGCAATCCGTACAAACCCAACAAAAAGAGAACAATGAGCCCGACACCAAATGGCACAACACGCCAATACCTCATAGAATTACCTCCTACGCCTCCGACCTTCACAAATCTTCACGCACTACTAAAAAGCACGACAAATATCCAAAAACTGTTCTTCTTTTAACGATGCTCCACCAATCAGACCACCCGAAACGCCGGGTTGTGCAAAAATATCTTTCGCATTGCCCGGATTACAACTCCCGCCATATAGTACCGGCACATCCACTCCCCAACGGCTATGTACCGCTTCTGCAATATGCGAACACATCCAACCGGCATCCGAGGGTTGTGCAGACTTACCCGTCCCGATGGCCCAGATCGGTTCGTAAGCTATGATAAGCTTCGATAAGTCTGCATTTTCTAAAGCAAATAACTGTTGCTCTACATAATGCCATGCTTCCTCTTCGCCTTGTGCACGAATCGAATCGCTCTCGCCCACGCAATAAATAACTTCTAGGTGGTTCTTTTGTGCTTGAGCTATTTTTCCGCGCAGCATATCGTCTTTTTCTCCAAAACGCGCTCGACGTTCAGAATGACCCACCAAGACCGCTTGCGCGCCATACTCAGCTAGCATACTTGCCGATGTCTCGCCCGTAAATGCTCCGGATTCCTGATCCGAGCAGTCTTGTGCCCCAACCTTAATCCAAGTATGGGAAACAGTCAACAACGACATATGCAAATAAGGAACCAGTAAATAGACTTCTACCTCGGTCGGTTGAGTTTCTGACAACTGATAGTATAACTCCTGTGCCGCACTACGTGTCAGATTCATTTTCCAATTTCCTGCAACGATTCGCCTCATCACCTTAAAAATTTGTTTCACCCTCCTACAAATATAAGCAAACTAGAAGCAAACTAGAAATAGTATACTCAAGCGAAACAGATCTGGCTAGCAAACCCTATCTTTGCAAGGGAGAGAACTCGCAGAAAGCGGATGAATAAGTTAGCTAGGTACATTATTGTTGCCGTGAGCATTGCTGTAATAGTCTATTTGCTATGGCTCTTTCAGAGTATCGTCTGGTATATTTTAATAGCAATGGTACTCTCGCTTATGGGGCGTCCGATCGTCCAACTACTGCAAAAGATACGAATCCGGAACTGGCAATGCCCCAACGCTCTAGGAGCTGCCATTGCACTCGTTGTGCTTTTTGCAGTTTTTGGTTTCCTGTTTAGAGCTTTTTTCCCACTTGTTGCTACACAATTCGACGAACTGCAAGATGTAACACCGGCACAGCTCCTAGAAACCCTCTCTACCCCACTTGCTTTCTTAGACGAAAAAATAACCTCTCTACTCCCCTTAGATGTAGCGCGCTTTTCGCTGCTCGAGGAACTGCAAAAACAAATGCACTCGCTAATAAATGCCGATCTATTCCGTTCGTTATTCTCGTCCACTGCTACGTTTATCAGCGATGCGCTTGTTGCTATTTTTTCGATCTCATTCATCGCGTATTTCTTTATGAAGGATGACGGACTTTTTATACGTGGACTTACTTTCTTCTTTCCCCAACGTTACGAAGAGAATATTATCCACGCCGTATCCCGGAGCGAACTCCTCCTACGCCGATATTTCATAGGCTTACTACTTGAGAGTTTTATTATTACCATTCTAACTGTTGTGGGAATGCTGGCTCTGGGGCTCTCACTCAATACTGCCCTAGTTATCGGCATTGTTGCAGGAGTTCTGAACGTAATCCCATACATCGGAGCATTAATTTCGTTAGGACTAGCGCTACTCATCACCCTAGCCATGACAACCACTGGAGTTGCCCCGATGCCCACCGAGCGGCTCCTACTCCTGATTATCATTATTTTTATTGCTATCCGTATCCTCGACAACTTTTTGCTACAACCCTACATCTATTCGAGTAGTGCACAAGCTCACCCACTCGAGATCTTTATCGTGCTCCTCATGGCAGCCAACTTAGCTGGGATGCTAGGGATGTTTCTTGCTATTCCGGTCTACACTATTGCGCGAGTAGTGGGTAAGGAATTTTTTAGCAACTTCCACATAGTGCAAAGGCTTACCAAAAATATTTAACTTTGTTGCAAGTGGTTAGCGCACATCTCTCGGGAATCGTGCACTACTGAATTTAGAAACGATGAGTGCTATTATGAATTTACACGTGGGCTTCCTGCACAGGAGGCGGAGCACCGTACTATTGCTGTTCGTACTATCCCTAGTCTTTTTTAGCGCTGTTGCATTAGCACAGTCTAGCAAAGACATCCCCAATATCTTTACCCCGAACTCCGATGGTATCAATGATACCTTCGAGCTAGAAAGCGCCGAAGTTATGCACTTTTCGGTATTCAATCGTACGGGGATGCTCGTCTTCCAGATAGAAGCCAAACACATCGTTTGGGACGGGAAAGACGAACGAGGGGCAGAACTTGCCGATGGCATCTACTTTTACGTTCTGAAAGACCCCGCAAAAACCTATAAGCAGGAAAAAGGCTTCGTCTATATCTCGCGAACTGAGGTTAAGTAACCCAACCCTCAGATAAATAAAAATCCTACCACCTGGTACAACTCATTGCATTCGCACGCTCCTCAATTTCTACTCCTTTAGCTTACCACAGAAGATAGTATGAAAATCTCCTACAATTGGTTACGCCGTTACGTTTCCACCACCCTTCCCCCCGAAGAAATAGCCGAGATACTCACGAAAATCGGTCTGGAGGTCGAACTTTTCGAAAAAATAGAATCGATACGTGGAGGTTTGCGCGGACTTATTGTGGGCGAGGTTTTAGAATGCGTACAGCACCCCAATGCCGATAAGCTGCATTGCACCCAAGTACGTATCAGCAAAGACGCAGCTCCCCTTGCTATTGTTTGTGGTGCCCCCAATGTCGCAAGCGGACAAAAAGTGGTTGTGGCTACTATTGGCACCCAACTCTACGATCTGGATGGCAATTCTTTCACCATCAAAAAATCTAAACTACGTGGCGAACCTTCCGAAGGGATGCTTTGTGCAGAGGATGAAATCGGACTAGGCACAGGACATGACGGTATCCTCGTACTCCCACCAGACACTCCCATCGGAACTCCACTCTCGCAGCTTTATCCTGTAGAAACCGATACCGTTTTTGAAATCGGACTTACGGCAAACCGTGCCGACGCCATGTCGCACTACGGCGTAGCGAGAGATCTTGCTGCCTATCTCAACCTAAAATCCCCTACAAAAGCCACTCTGCCTACCCTACCAAAAATTAATTACTCGCCATCTACTACGGCTATAAAGTTGGGGTACGTGGATCCGAAACGAGTGCTACGTTACTGCGGTCTTACACTCCGAAATATTCGTATAGCCCCCTCTCCCGTTGAATTGCAGAATGCGCTGAAAGCTATCGGTTTACATCCCATAAACAATATTGTAGATATTACCAATTTTGTGCTGCACGAAACCGGGAATCCCCTCCACGCCTTCGATCTCCGAGCTTTTCCTTCTGGTATTGTCACGGTACAAACTTTACCACAGAATACCCCATTCGTGACCCTAGACGAGAAAGAGCGGAAACTACAAGACTCCGATCTCTGTATCTGCAACGAAGATACGCCCCTCTGTCTTGCAGGTGTGTATGGTGGACGCGACTCTGGCATACAAAACGACACGACAGATATCTTTCTCGAAGCTGCTGTATTCGATCCCATTTCCATCCGCCGTACCGCCCATTACCATGCGCTGAATACCGATGCCTCTTTCCGCTTTGAACGAGGTATAGATCCGCAATTTACACGCTATGCCCTCGAACGTGCCGCACTCTGGCTTATGGAACACGCGGGAGCTACTATCGACGGCGCACCTATCGACTACTACCCCGCGCCCGTGCCTCCGCATGCATTCGATTTCCGTGTAGCAAATGCCCAAAAGTGGCTAGGCTACGATATCCCTGCCGAAACCATTCGTAAAATCTTAGACGGACTGGAAATTACGCACACCGATGCGGGCAATGGCATATGGCACCTTAAAGTTCCGTTCTATCGCATAGATGTAACCCGCGAGGCTGATATTATGGAAGAGTTGCTGCGCCTCGGAGGCTTTCCGCCACTTTCCCAAAGACCGATAACCTTCAGCCTAGATGCCGATAGCAACTACCGAACGCAACGTATCGAAAAGCTAAAGACTCTCCTTGTCGGACAAGGTTTCCACGAAATTATGTCCCTCTCGTTGGTTAATGGCGAGGACGCACAAAAATATTTCCATAAATCGACCTTAACACTACTAAATCCTCTAAGCCGCGATCTGGATACCCTGCGCCCGAATCTTGTTTTTGGCGCACTCGATGCTATTGCACACAATGTAGCGCGACAACAAGTAGACCTCAAACTGTTTGAAATCGGAAACATTTTCTCACAAAATACTCAAACCAAAGATACAACCTCCACCAACCCTATCGCTAAGTATTCCGAACGACCGATGCTAGCCTTAGCCCTCACCGGAAATCTCGAACAGGCTACTTGGTCAGAAAACGAGAAACCCGCTACTATCTTCCAATTAAAAGGCTATGTATCTGCGCTTTTACATGCCTATGCACTGCCCGAAGGTGCTTTTAGCTATATCGCCTTAGATGCAAACTCCGCTTTTTACGCTTCAGGTATCGGTCTGGCTATCAATCAGAAACCTTTAGGCTACTTGGGGCAAATAGATCCGCAACTGACCAAGCAGTATGCTATCAAAATCCCCGTGTACTTTGCGTTTCTGTATATCGACATACTTGAAAAGTTGTACGCTGCGCATACCCTAAAGCTAACGGAATTGCCTCGTTTCCCGGAAGTACGAAGAGACCTTGCACTACTAATCGATCGTTCTGTAACCTTCGAACAGCTACGCACCACGGCATTCGAAGCTGCACCCAAACTTCTTCGCGATGTCCTCCTCTTCGATGTATACGAAGGCGAGGGGATCCCCGAGGGGAAGAAATCCTACGCTGTAAGTTTCGGCTTACAGAATCGCGAAAAGACTCTTACCGACTCCGATATCGAGAACTGCATGAATCGCATCCTAAAGCGCTATACCACCGATCTAGGCGCCGAACTGCGTTAAGTAATTCTATCCCAAAACTCTTTTACAGATTCCACCTAATATTCATAAAAGATTCAGGATCTCGCGGAGAAAAAACAATATCCGCGATTTAACTCTCAGTTGGCACTTGCTGGCTTTTCAATTCGTCGAGTTCTTTACGGAGGCGCGTTATCTCGTCATTCATCTCGGGTAAGCGACGAAATAGCACAGAAGATTTGTAGTATTCGTTGATAGGAATCGCCGGCGAACCCATAATTTTGGAATTCGGCACCCGAACAGAGTTAGATATTCCGGCTTGCGCACCGATGCTCACTCCATCGGCAATTTCTATATGTCCTACAAGCCCTACCTGTCCGCCCAACATTGCATTAGCCCCCACTTTAGTGGAACCTGCTACGCCCGACTGTGCAGCCATAACGGTGTTCTCGCCGACCTCCACATTGTGTGCAATCTGTACCAGATTGTCGAGCTTTACGTTGTCGTAGAGGCGAGTAGCTCCCGAAGCCGCTCTATCTATAGTGGTATTGGCGCCGATTTCGCAGTCGTTTCCAAGGATTACGTTCCCGATTTGTGGAATTTTTATAAACCTATTGTCCTTATCGCGTGCAAAACCAAATCCGTCGCTCCCGATCACAGCGCCCGCATGCAGAATACACCGCTCGCCAATCTCGCATTTTGCATAAACTTTGACGCCAGCATACAGTATACTTTTCGCACGCACACGCGCCATATCGCCAACAAAGGTATGAGGGTACAACTGCACTTCATCTTCAATAACTGCCCCTTCGCCGACATAAACATACGGACCGATGTAAACATCTTGCCCCACAATAGCCGAATCTTCTATAATGGCAGTTGGGTGTATTCCCTTTTTCTTCGGACGCTGCGACTCGATATAAGTCAGAATTTTAGCCAGCGCGCCATACGAGTCGTCCACACGGATTAGAGTAGGTTTTACGGGATGTTTTAGCTTCAAACTTCGGTTCACAAGCACTATACTCGCCTCTGTCGTATACAAATAGTGCTCATATTTCGGATTAGACAAGAAAGCCAGCTTTCCTTCTGTTCCTTCTTCAATTTTTGCAAATTCGGAGACTTTCGTATCCGGATTCCCCTCAACCTCGCCCTCGAGATAGGTTGCAATCATAGCTGCAGTCAGTTCCATCGCTATATCTATACGCAATACATCAAACCGTGTGCGCCTTGTTACTTAAACAAAGTTACGCAACTTGTGGGACATACCACTCTTTTTGCGACGAGTGTCACTTTTTTCTAATAAGCCAACAAACTCTGTGCATAACTCGCAATCGGCTTTTTTGCTAGTTTATGAAAAGCCATTATCTTCGCATTCCGAGAGGGTGTGAATTATTTCTTATATGGAAGAGGATTTGGGGCTGCGCTTAGAACACCTATATGCAAAAGAGACCTTGGTAACTCCACTCGTAGATTTCGACTCCGAGAGCGGGTTACTTCTCCTTCGTGGCGTCTCTATGCCAGAAGATATGGGGCGTTTCTATACCCCCCTCCTGAATTGGATGCGGAGTTATATCGAAACTCCAGCTGCTACTACCATATTCCGCATCGAATTTAGCTACTTCAATACCGCGACGTCCAAAGTCCTACTCGAACTGTTTGCACTCTGCGAACGACTCCACGAATCTAAACACGAGGTGCGCATCGAATGGTGCTACATCCCCGATGACTTCGATATGATAGAAGCGGGCGATAACTATCAGATGCTCCTACGAGTCCCATTCCAACTGGTTGAACTCACTGCAGGACACGCAGCACCTACCCATACAGATCTCAACAAGCTATAAAGATGCTCTCCTACTACGTTGCACAGGGAAACGATAGCCCATTGGTAAGCTTTGATGTACAAGCGCATTGTTTTACCATTTGTGGTATATCGCATCCGGAATCGGCTATGGATTTCTACGGTCCGCTGATCCGTTGGCTCAAGGATTACATTGACGAACAAAAAAAGGCGCAAACTACAACCCTACCCGGTCACCAACTCAAACTCCTCTTCAGGCACGTAAACTCTATGTCGTTCCGCTCGGTGAGCCGCATTTGTCGTCTATTTTCCGAGCTGAGTACTGTTGCCCCCTGCTCCATTACGTGGTACTTCGAAAACGAAGATATTGATATCTACGAGGCGGGACTAGACCTCAAAGAAGAACTTAACCTAGAGGGTACCTCCTTTAAGATAGAGGAGACCAGCGAAACTATCGAACGCGTACAGGAGAAGTTGCGTACGCAAGCCTGTTAATAGCTTCTCGAACAGCGTCTCTTTTCTGCTTCACTACAGGGGGCTCCTTCTACAGCTATGAGCTACGAATTGCGCAAAGAATTGGCATTACCTACGGGGCGACTGATGTTTATCAATCACCCTAGCTCGCAGTATTCGCTAGAGGATCAGTTAGAGGGGTATGTAGCTGGGGGAGGTCGTTTGTTGCAGATCCGCTTAAAAGACACGCCACAACCCGAATATCAACGTATTGTACGGCGTATTGTACAGGTGATGGACAATCTGGGTGGGAGTGTGATTGTTAACGACCATCCACAAATAGCTAAAACTACCGGAGCATGGGGTGTACACGTGGGTCAACGTGATGCGACTCCCCAACAAATTCGCAAAGAAATAGGTAGTGCCATAGCTATCGGCGTCACGGTCAACACCCTCGATCAGGTTCTTGCCCTAAAAGATGCACCTATTGATTACCTCGGTTTAGGACCTTTGCGCTTTACAGATACAAAAAAAAACTTAGCCCCGATCCTAGGTATCGAGGGTGTACGCCGCGTTATTTCCGGCTCGCGAGCAGCAGGTGTCCGCTTCCCCTTTTTTGTTATTGGCGGCGTGGAAGCTATGGACGTCCGAACTTTGTTGGAGATAGGGGCACACGGCGTGGCGGTTTCTGCTAGTATTGCTACGGCGTCGGATCCCAGCTTCGCAACCGAAAAATTTCTGGAATCTATCGTAAAGACCTTACGTTAATGCTGAAAATAGGTGCTTATACCCTCCGGTCTCACCTCTTGTTGGGCACGGGCAAATTCTCGTCGAATAGTCAGATGGTCGATGCGATACGTGCCTCCGAGACAGAACTTGTGACTGTGGCACTAAAACGCATAGACGTACACAATGCTTCCGATAATATGCTAGCCGCCATTCGTTCTACAGGGGTGCGTCTGCTTCCCAACACCTCTGGGGTTCGGAATGCCGAGGAGGCGGTCTTTGCTGCAGAAATGGCTCGCGAAGCGCTAGGCACGGATCTCCTAAAATTGGAAATACACCCGGATCCACGTTACCTGCTCCCAGATGGAGAAGAGACCCTAAAAGCCAGTGAAATTCTTGTAAAAGAGGGCTTCACGGTACTCCCTTATATTCCTGCCGATCCGGTTCTTTGCAAAAAATTAGAAGCCGTAGGCGTAGCTGCACTGATGCCTTTAGGCGCACCGATCGGATCCAATCAGGGGTTACTAACACGCGACTTTTTGCGCATAATAATCGAACAAGCTACCCTCCCCGTAATTGTCGACGCAGGGATTGGTGCTCCTTCCCATGCTACAGAAGCTATGGAAATGGGTGCGGCCGCAGTTCTGGTCAATACTGCCATAGCCGTCGCAAACAACCCAACAGCCATGGCAAATGCCTTCCGAATGGCTGTAGAAGCTGGAAAAAATGCGCGGGAAGCAGGATTAGCCGTTCCCGGCGCCTCAATGCTTGCAGAACCCTCAAGTCCTCTAACTGCCTTTTTGGACGAAAAATAGACAACACAACGCTATCCATTCCGATGAAATTCGAAATCCAGATCAATGTAATGCCACAACGAGCACTCTTGGATCCACAAGGGAAAGCCGTATTAGCAACCATACATCAGCTTGAGTATAAGGCTGTAACGGAGGTACGTATCGGTAAACACTTCTCGCTACAGTTAGAAGCCGAGGATGAAGCACATGCAAGCCAAATTGCTGGTGAGCTCTGTTCGCGCCTACTTTCCAATCCGGTAATGGAAAGCTTTGAGTACGCTATCGTCGCCATCCCCTAATTTCCGGTATTTCCTATTTTCAGCGCAATGAGCGTTGAACAATGCCTACGCGATGGCAGTGTAGATATTCGAGCGCTCTTAACCGAAAAGAATCCGTCGCTTGCAAAGAAGCTCCCCAACTTCCTGTATCGCTATCTGGAACGAATTCTGCACGTCGCGGAAGTCAACGGCACTATTCGATCGGGTAAGGGTTTAGACGGATTAGCTTTTGCACATCACATCCTTACAGAGTTTGGTGTCCACTACCAAGTAGTAGGGTTGGAACACTTGGAAAAGGGTCAACGCTATCTTTTGGTATCGAATCACCCACTAGGGGGGCTAGACGGCATCGTACTCATAGACCTTATTGGTAGACATCTGGGAAAAGTCTACTTCCCAGTAAACGACCTCTTGCTTATTCTACCACAGTTCCGCGAAATATTTTTACCCATTAACAAACACGGCGCGCTGTCGCAAACGGCTGCACAACAACTCAACGATGCCTATGCCTCCGCAGCACAAATTCTTTATTTTCCGGCTGGACTCTGTTCGCGAAAAACCTATCGTGGGATATCTGACTTAGAATGGAAAGCCTCCTTCGTAACCAAAGCACATCAATACCAACGTACGGTAGTTCCGATCTATTTTCAGGGGCAAAATTCACGGTTCTTTTACAATTTGGCGCGGTTGCGTAAATTCTTTCACATTAAAGCCAATGTCGAGATGCTTTACCTTGTAGACGAAATGTACAAGCAACGTGGCGCATCGCTTACATTAACCATAGGAGAACCCATCGCTCCAGAGAAACTCATAACTATGGCGCCCAACCGTAAAGCTATTGCAGCAAAAATTCGCGCGCAGGTCTATCAATTGGCTCAGCAATGAAATCGTACTTTTTGGCAAGTCTGTTCTCGGCCCTAATACTCGCGACACTTACCTTAACGAGCTGTAGATCGCAACTGGAACCTCGTCTCTCGCCTGGGGTAACTCCCCTTTCGTTAAAAGATTTTCTCTTGTGTCCTTTTTCACACGAACCGAAGCTTGCTGTATTTCAGCAGGAACTATCCAATCAGCATCCCACGCGTATGCTTTTTCAACTATCTCCACTTTCGCAAACGAAGGATACTATTTATAAATTTCGTTTACCAAAAAAGAGCGAAATCCTTCTGCTACGTACCGCAAAAGAGGTCGAAGTCTTTATGGCTGCAAACATTGCAACGCCGCGCTATGCACTTCGCAACAATATTCGTGTGGGGCTTTCTACCGATTCGCTCTGTTATATTTTGCCAGAACTTCCCACCCCACTTTCAGATACCATCCGGTTAGAATCAGAGAAGCTCCCTTATCAAGTTCGTTTCTTTCTAAAAGAGGGGAAAATAGCTCGTTTTCAAGTATTTGCCAATACCAGTAAAGAGAAGCGTTAGTTTTGCTGGGGCTTTATGAGACTGTTGCATAATTGATTATTCGAGAATATTTAGACATTTAGCCTGTTGCATAAATAGTTCAACTGACTGATTATCAATATATTTATTCGGGCATATCACGTTACGCCCATACAAAGCTGTGGTAATGTAGGTGGCAAGTGCTTATCCTACAATACCTTCTCGCAGTAGGTCGTGGATGTGTATCATGCCGACGTATTGCTCGTCTCGTAGCACCAATAATTGTGTGATTTTTGCACGTTCCATCAGGTTAAACGCTTCTATAGCAAGGGCATCGGCTTGTATACACTTGGGGGTTGTGGTCATAATATCGCGCGCACAAGTATCCGTCAGTGATGGCATGGGGGAACGTTGCAACATTCTACGCAGATCGCCATCTGTTACAATCCCCTGCAGACTCCCCTGTTCGTCGAGAACTGCAGTAGCCCCCAAGAGGTTGTGGGATATTTCCAAAATTACCTTCTGAAGGGAATCCTCCGGACGCACCTTCGGAAGAGTGTTATTAGGCAAAAGATCCGCCACTCGCAGATAGAGTCTTTTCCCCAATGCACCTCCCGGGTGATATTTTGCAAAGTCGTTAGGAGTAAATCCTCTGGCTTTCAGGAGACAAATGGCCAGCACATCGCCAATTACAAGCTGTACTGTTGTACTGGAGGTTGGGGCTAAGTTGTTCGGACACGCCTCGTGGTCGACAGGAGCTCGCAACAAATAGTTGGCATGTTGGGCTAAATAGCTATCGGTGTTTGAAACTAAAGCAATCAACGGATTACCGTTCATTTGAATTAGGGGTACCAAGACTTTAATTTCGGCAGTCTCGCCACTTTTAGAGAGACAAAGTACGACGTCGTCGTGTTGAATGATCCCTAAATCGCCATGGATAGCATCCGCCGCATGCATAAAAACGGCAGGCGTCCCGGTTGAGTTGAAAGTCGCGACAATCTTTTGTGCAATTATGGCACTTTTCCCGATCCCTGTACAGATAACTCTCCCCCGCATGTGGAGTAGGAGACGGAGGGTTTTTTCAAAATCGGAGTCAATGCCAACCACTAAATCAGCAATTGCTTGCGACTCGGTACGTATGGTTTCGCGGGCTAAGTCAAGGAGTACCGACACGTCTTCGGTATCGGAACTCTCCGCGTCGTACGGTATAGCTGGATCTTTCTTTGCGTCCATCGCAAATTCAGATGCTAGCACTAGGCTTTCGTAGATTCAAATACAATATCCAACAATTCGGAAACGCTCTCTACGTAGGAGAAGGTCATTCCTTCGCGATAGAGTTCCTTGATTTCGTCGATATCTCGTAAGTTCTCCTTCGAAAGGATAATGTGTGCAATCCCGGAACGTTTCGCAGCAAGAATTTTCTCTTTAATTCCGCCTACGGGGAGCACCTTCCCTCGCAAGGTTACCTCACCGGTCATAGCAATACCACTCTTTGGCGGACGCTGTAGGAATGAAGAAACAATCGAGGTAACAATCGTAATCCCTGCCGAGGGTCCATCTTTAGGAATAGCCCCCTCAGGGACGTGTATATGGATATCCTGTTTTTCAAAACGCTCGTGCGGAATCCCCAACTCCGGCGCCATACTTTTCACAATTTGTAAGGCGATGGTAGCAGATTCTTTCATGACGTCGCCCAGGTTACCTGTCATAGAAAGCTTACCTGTTCCTTGGGTTAAGGAGGATTCTACGTAAAGGACTTCGCCACCTACTTGCGTCCATGCCATACCGATCGCAACCCCCACTTGGTGAAGATGTGCGGTATCTTCGCGAAAGTACCTAGGTTTACCTAAACGTTTGCGGACGTCGTCCAGAGTCAGCTCTGCGTCGAATTTCGACTTAAGAGCGATACTCTTGGCTTGCTGACGGATCAGTTTTGCAATTTGTTGCGACAACTTACGAACACCGCTCTCGCGCGTATAGTCGTCGACAACCGTTTCGAGGAGTTGATCCGAAAGAGCAAACTGCGTCTTCTTTACGCCGTGATCTTTAATCAGTTTCGGGATGAGGTGATTTTGTGCAATGGCAACTTTCTCTTCCAAGAGGTATCCCGACATCTCGATCATTTCCATACGATCGCGTAAAGGTGGCGCAATGGTAGAGATATCGTTAGCAGTTGTTATGAAGAGTACGTGGGAGAGATCAAAATCTACGTCGAGATAATTGTCGTGGAAGGTCACATTCTGTTCTGGGTCAAGAACTTCTAGCAGTGCTGCAGCAGGATCGCCGACATTGCTGGCTGTCATCTTATCGACCTCGTCCAGAATCATTACTGGATTCGCAGTGCCTACTTTTCGCAAAGCACTTAGAATTTGCCCGGGCAATGCTCCAACATAGGTACGGCGGTGACCGCGGATTTCGCTTTCGTCATGCATCCCCCCCAAGGCAATACGAGCATATTTCCGCCCCAGTGCTCTTGCTACCGATTGCCCCAACGATGTTTTTCCCACCCCTGGAGGGCCGTACAAACAAATAATGGGCGATTTCAGATCTTTTTTCAGCTTAAGTACCGCGAGGTATTCCAGAATACGTTCTTTCACCTCTTCGAGTCCGAAATGGTCCTCGTCCAAGATACGTTTGGCTCGTTCCAAATCGTAATTATCCTTGGAAAGTATACCCCACGGCAATGCCACAAAGAACTGTAAATAGGTGAGTTGCGACGCATAATCAGGCGACATAGAGTTGAGTCGTTGTAATTTTGCGACCTCACGATCGAAAATTTCCTGAATCTCCTTACTCCACTTCTTCCCTTTAGCAGCCTCGATTATTCGTTTTACATCGCTTGCTTCTCCGTCCTCGTCGCCGAGGGCTTCTTGTAAGGATTTAATCTGCTGATGTATGATAAACTCCCGTTGCTGTTCCTCCATATTTTGGCGCGTCCGATTCTGGATTTCTTGCTTAATCTTCTTGGTTTGAGCATTAAGCGTAATATGATCCAGTATCTTTTGGGCGCGCTCTAGGAGCGTTGGCATCTGTAGCAGTTCGTACTTTTGTGTAGTGGGGATATCGAGGTACATCGCTAAGAAATTGATCAATGCTTCGTCGCCCCAATTGTTAAGCTTATCGAAAAAGATTTCGACCTCTTCGCGCCTTGCACGCAATTGCTCAGAATAGTCAAAAGCATGATCTCGCAATAGCTCAGCGAAGGCTCTTAATTCGGGTTGCGTATCGAAGAGGTCTGCTTCGGGTATTTCCTCGTAGGCAACTCTATAATAGGGTTTCGCTTGTAGGAAATCTGTAATCCGCACACGCGCGAGCCCCTCTACCAATAGGGTGGTAACTTTATTCACCGTAAAACGGCGTACTACGGTTGCAAGCGTCCCGATCTCGTACAGATCGTTCGGTCGCGGCGATGAGGTATCTGGATCTCGCTGCGTTACCACAATAACGTATTTTTCGCCTTCGTCGGGCAAATCCTCTACGAGTCGTAGGGTACGTTCTCGTCCAACGGTAATGGGGGTTAATGTACGCGAAAAGAGTACATGCTTACGCAGTTCGATCAGCGGTAAGTCCTTCGGATGTTTCTCCAACATGATGTGGGAGAGATCGGTCAGATTGTATGCGACGAAAGAGGAAGGTAAGCCCGTCTCTTCTTCGAGAGCTTCCAGACTTTGTATGCGTTCACCTTCGCTTTTGTCCGACTTATTCTTTGCCATTATTTACACCTTTCTTATAGAACGCTGGCAGGTGGTTCGTGTTTGAAGGTGCACGTTCTAATTTAGAGAATTGTACAATTTGTATGCCGCCATTTGTTCTTCTTCTGTTAGGAGGATCCCCCTTCTTGCCATCACGCGCTCGGCAGTCGCCAATGCTTGTTTTATGTCGTGACGTTCGAACCCCGATGCCCCTCCCCACGAAAATGAAGGAATCCAAGTGCGCGGAAAAGCGCTTCCGAATATATTGCAGAAGGCACCAACTACAGTTCCGGTATTGAACATGGTATTAATGCCTGTTTTGGAATGATCGCCCATAATAAGTCCGCAGAACTGCGTCCCCGTCCTCACAAAACGCTCTTCGCATACCGACCAAATACGCACTTCCTCGTAAGTATTTTTAAGATTGGAGGCATTGGTATCAGCCCCTAAATTACACCACGAGCCGAGGAGCGCATTACCTATAAAGCCGTCGTGCGCTTTGTTTGTATAATCCTGCAAAATAACATTACTCAGCTCGCCTCCCACTTTGCATGCCGTTCCGATAGAAGTGGCACCATAAATTTTGCAACCCATCTTTACCACAGCATGCTCGCCCATAGCAAATGGTCCGCGTATGTGTGTGCCTTCCATTACTTCGGCATCTTCTCCTAGATAGATTGGACCGTCTGTCGTATTGAAGGAGCATCCTTGGGCACGTGCGCCCTTTTCCAGAAAAAGCTCGTTCGCGCCTAGGACGAGTACCGATGGATCTGGTTTCGTAGTTTCTCGTTGGCTGGTTAGTCGCTTAAAATCAGCTTTTATAGCACAATCTGCTAGTGCAAAGATATGCCACAATCGAGTTACTAGGGGTGGTGGGGTTTCGTTTTTCCAAGAGATGGCAGGGAGTTGTGTCAAGTTGTCGCAGTGCAAGCTGGAATGGCATTTAGCAGCCAGTAGTACTGCCAATGTGACACCATTGTAATCCAGACGTGTATTCAGTGTTAGGCTCTCGAGGGCTTCTAGCACCGTTTCGGATGCAACCAACCCACTATGAATATAAAGCGTCGGGGCTTCTTCTTGCAAACTTTGCAACGTATCGGCAGTAGCAACACTACAACGGTTAAGAGCCAACTGCCACGATTCTAACTGCGTAAGGATTCCGAAACGGAGGGAACTCACCGGCTTGAAATAAGTCAGTGGCAAAAGATGCGCTCGTATATCCGCATCGTATAGATAAACCTTCACTCCCTGCATACGTTGTAATTGGGTTGTAAGTTGCTTTTTAGAATTGCGCACCGTAGAGGGAGTGGCGGAATAGGATTTTGTTACATAATATTCATGACTACAAAAAAACGCTACACTCCAGAACATAGGATCTGGAACGTAGCGTAATTGCGTATACCGTGCGGGGCGACGTATTATTTCTTAGCGTTTCTGTTGCCGTAGCGACTCATAAACTTATCTACACGTCCGGCAGTGTCTACCAACTTCATCTTGCCCGTATAGAAGGGATGTGAGGCACTCGAAATTTCCATCTTGAAGAGCGGATATACAACCCCGTCTATCTCTATAGTCTCTCGGGTATTTACTGTTGATTTGGTGATAAAAACCTTCTCGTTGGACATGTCTTTGAAGACAACCAAGCGATAATTTTCTGGATGAATCCCCTTTTTCATTACTATGTTTCCTGTTTATTCGGACATTCTATTGACCGAAACCGCTGCAAAGGTAGCCAATTTTTCCAACAAGTGCTATTGCTCGGCAAAACGTAGAGAAATACAGTAACCCGACCAAAGGACTCTATTAAATATTAGTTTTTTAACATTTTCTTGAGCTAAGGAAAAATATCCTCTATCGCCTAAAATATTGCAGATTGTTTTTATAAAAATGTAACTATCGGACTATTAGCATCAAACTCCTTATCTTTGCGCCCGCATGAATACATATTTTCACGCGCAGCTAACTAAAGGGACGAGTCTCCTTTCTCCGGAGGAGGGGTTGCACTGTGCTCGCGTACATCGCACTCGTATCGGAACTCCGATCGAACTTATAGATGGTCGTGGGCATCGTGCAAAAGCTATTCTGGAAGATATATCCAAAAATAATGAGGTACGTGTCTGTATTGACGAAATCGTTACCGAAACCCGTACTTGGGCAGAACGATCGTGGTTATGTATAGCGCCCACCAAACAAATAGACCGCATTGAGTGGTTTTTAGAAAAAGCGGTAGAGATCGGAATCGGTCGAATCTCCTTTTTTCATAGCGAATACTCCGAACGTAGAACCCTTCGCATCGACCGACTTGAGAAAATAGCCCTCGCAGCACTAAAACAATGCCGCGGAAGTTGGTTACCACAGTTGGACGACATACTCCCCTACGCCGCTCTACTTTCTGCCCCGATCCCCACACCTTACACAAACGCTATAGCACATTTTAGCCAAAATCGACAAATACCCTTAAAAGATTGTTCTGCACAAAGCGCGCATCCTGTGCGGATTTTTATAGGTCCGGAAGGTGGATTTTCCGAAACAGAATATACCGCGGCACTTACGAAGGGCTATTGTTCGGTTAGTATTGGAGAGCGTCGATTACGCACCGAAACAGCAGCTCTGGTAGCCACATTTACCCTTGCTTTTTCTCAAAAAACATAACACTCTTACACAGATAGTGTAACATTCTGTTAATATAACAGTTACTATAGTACACAAACGAGAAATATAACCAGAAAATGTATGGAAACGACCCACAATTATTACTCGTAGAAAAGGATCTTAACTACGCAAACCTACTAAAAGGTTATTTTCAGGCACTACATTTCAACGTAGTGATGCTTCTAAATAGCGAAGACGCGTATCATACCTATGTATCGCAACATTTCGATATTGCAATCATAGAGCCGAATCTCCCTGACAACAACGGCTTTACTCTGATCACGCGGATCCGCGAACGTAATCCGTCCTTTCCGATTATCATCGTCTCTGAGCTTAATACTCAGGAGAGTCTCTTACGTGGCTTACGGAGTGGTGCGGACGATTACATCAAAAAGCCATTTGACTCGGAAGAGCTAACCCTTCGCATCTACTCTCTTCTCCGGCTTGCCTACCCCGTACATCGCTTTACCAACAGCCCGTCGACCTTCTCGATTGGTTCGTATACGTTCGACGTAGTACACCAGACGCTACATCGCCCAGGAAGTGGGGAATTGCGGCTAACTGCCAAGGAGTCAGAGCTACTCCGTCAGCTAGCTCTGCACATGAATAAAGTACTGCCACGGGAGTATGCACTAAAGACTGTTTGGGAGGAGTTTAGTACTTTCAATGCGCGTTCGATGGACGTATACATAACCAAACTCCGTAAGATTTTGAAGGACGATCCGAATGTAGAAATCCTGAATGTACGGGGAAAAGGGTTTAAGTTGGTTGTCTGAGTATCGCGCTTCTTTAGATAGAATTGCTACCTTTGAATTGCTAAACCACGTAGGATGGTGGCTGAGAGTATAGAATTTGAGGGTAAAGGGCTCGAGAACTTCGTCTTGGTCGGAACGGATGAGACGATGGATATACGTATGTATCCGAGTCGGGGGGAGCTTTCTTTCCGTGGCGTATCGATCTGCAACCATGCTTGTAGCGTGTATGTGCGATGCCTCGATTGGCTTCGGAGCTATGTGTCAGCCCCCCATCTACAAACAAGAGTCTTATTTGCTCTCAGGTATTACAATACGTCCACGTCGATGGTTATCCTAGAAATTTTTCATATTTTGGAAAATATTCACCGTCGGGGTGGCGATATTTCAGTAGAATGGCAATTCCGTGAAGGCGACTTAGATATGGAAGACGCAGGCGCAGAATTCGCAGAAAATACACTACTCCCGTTTCATCTTAAGATTTTACCGCGTTAATAGCATTCTGTTGAGAAAATAAAATACTATGTCTGGCATATCTGCACAACGCGTACGCGTACTTCGTTTGTTGGGTCGCATGCCCAGTGTGGCTAAAATAGAGGCAAGACGTTCCAGTCTGCGTCGAGAGTTCGAACGTTATCAGAAAATCGTCGCTTCGGATCCATACCACCGATTCTTGGAGCTTAAGCAATTTGCGGAGTCTACCGAACCCCAACGTGTAGAGGCTCAATGTGCGAACGAAAATTTTGTGGGATCAAAAGAAGCCAACGAATTAGCGGAGTTTAAGGCGCTAAAAAAGGATCCTAACGTAAAAAAAGCAATAAAAGGTAAAGGCGAAAAAGGAGCGCAGGTCTACAAACGCTTTTTGGAATTGCAAGCTAAAGTCTCCTCGCAAGAGTTTATCGATCGCGTCGCCTACTTAAAAGATAAGAAACGCTACAAACGAACCCAAGCCTATGCGAACCTGCAGGAACTAAAACGACTGGAAAAAGCACGAGATATTAAGTGGGTTTTACATCACCAAGCGCGCGGCACTTTTGACCTTCTGCTCCGCGAACGCGAAGTATTTTTTGACGATTTCACAACCGAAGAACCCAACCCAAAGAAGTGGCTCACGCGTTTCTTCTGGGGCGATGCTTTAGCCAAGCATGCCTATTCGTTTATAGGGGATCCGCACTGCTTTACGGATGGGGACAACATATCGGTCGAGAACAGTGCTCTTACTATCGAAACTAAACCCGAGGAGCGCGGTAGCCTCGCTTGGGATCGCGTACTAGGCTTTGTAACAGAATATTACAAATACACTACGGGGGTCTTGTGTACGGGGCACAGTTTCCGAATGAATCGCGGACGACTAGACATTAAGATGCGCATCAAGAATACCCCCGGCGTATACCATTCGCTTTATTTGGTTGGGGATACGCGTGCACCACAAATAGACGTTTTTCGAACAACAACTACGAAAAAAGTAGGGCTTATGAGTGGCGTTACGCGCAATGAGGTAAACTCGCTTTCGCTAGCAGACGGAGTAGGTGCTTTACCCTCGGGCGAGGATTATTTCTTGCTAACCTTTGATTGGGAGGATGATACTATGAAGTGGAGTATTAACGAAACTCCGTACCTCACCCTAGAAAATGTAAAGGGTTTCGACTCCCCCATGTACTTGGTTTTGCTAAGTGGCATAGAAGCTGATGCTACTCCCACCGATCGTGCACAAATGTCGATCGACTGGATCCGCTGCACAACCTACGAAAAATAATTACCACTTAATGATGCCGCGACTCCTTCCTAGGAAACCTCGGCATCCCCGCACAAACCGAAAATAGGAATTGCTGGCACCTCGCGTGCTATATACAGCGTTTACTGATTCTCCTTATTGCGCTCTATGGAAGTAGCCGTATTGGGATGGGGCGTGAGCCACGAGAATTTCGATGTTTTTACAGAGCTCTTAGAAGTTCTCCACCTTCGCTCGTGGAAACTATGGGTCTATACTCCGATGCTAACCAACCTCTATTCTCAATTCGGTTACGCCCCTACGTTTGTCGAACAGTATACCCATCGTGAAGAACTTCCCAACGATCTCGACTTCTTGCTCAGCATTGGTGGCGATGGTACTATACTCGATGCCGCCCAGTATATCTTGGGGAGTAATGTCCCGATTGTTGGAATCAATTTTGGGCATTTAGGTTTTCTCGCCTCTGTACAAGCTGCCGCTTTAGAGCATTTAGCAGAAGTGCTCGAGACGGGTTACTATTCGATAGAACGCTTTCCGACGGCCCAAGCACAAATTTCGCAAGATGGGGAGATCCTTCCCTTTCATTACGCTCTTAACGATATTACGGTACAAAAGAGTGGTAAATCTATGCTTATCGTTAATACCAGTATAGACGGAACTTTTCTTTGTACCTACTGGAGCGATGGCGTAATTGTGAGCACCCCGACAGGAAGTACGGCTTATAGCTTAAGTGTCGGTGGTCCTATTGTATCGCCGCTTGCACATGTATTGCTGCTTTCGCCCATATCGCCGCACAGTTTGTACACGCGCCCATTGGTTCTCTCGGATAGTTCCGAGATACACATGCGCGTCCGTTGCCGTGACAAAGAGATCCCTCTTATCGTAGGCATTGATGCACAAGAATACTCTTTTCATGGTACGATAGATGTTCGCGTAACACGAAGTCCGATTGAAGTATCGCTGGTTCGATTTCGTGAAAAGAATTTCTTTACGGCACTACGCGAGAAACTCGGCTGGGGCAATGATCCGAGAAATTAAAGGATCTAAGTAGCTTCGCAATACCAGCGCGGGTAAACGAGCTGAGGTATAAGCATCAGAATCTGTACAACCTAACAAAATAACTTCCCCTAACTTCGTTACTTGCTAAGTAGCAATTGAGTGCGTGCTTAAATGCTTCCGGGAGATCATATTGCAAAAGCTTGGGAAAATGCTATCGATAGCTATCAGATTTATATCCGTTTGGAGCGCGCACTTTCAGAGGCTAGTATAGAGGCTTACACTCACGATATTAAGCTCTTAGAACGATTTGCCGTCGGCGAACTTCAGAAAAGTCCCACCGAAATCGAACAAGCAGATATCGAAACTCTGCTCTACCAAATAGGAACAGACGACTTCCTAGGTCCACGCTCACAAATGCGCGTTATGTCGGGGATTCGTTCCTTTTTTCGCTATCTCCTTATCGAAGGACTTATCGAAGTAGATCCCGCAGAGTTTATCGTAACACAGCAACTACCCCGCAATTTACCTACCGTTCTTTCCACCGAAGAAATTAATGCCATGGAGAGTTGCATTGATATACAGGAGGTTGCTGGGAAACGCAACCTAGCAATCGTAGAAATGCTCTTTAGTTGTGGGTTACGCGTATCCGAACTCGTCGCCTTGCAACTCTCGCACGTACTTTGGGAGGATGGAGTGCTACGCGTAGTCGGAAAAGGCGAAAAGGAGCGTTTTGTCCCCATTGGTACAAAAGCCTTAGAAAACTTAAAAGAGTACCTTGCAGCTCGCAATCAGATTAAAATTAACCCCAGCGCCGAAACCTACATATACCTCAATATGCGCGGGCAAAAACTTAGCAGAATTAGCGTCTTTTTGCTAATAAAACGCTTAGCATCAGAGGCAGGCATCCCCAAAGTAGTGAGTCCGCATACCTTACGACATTCCTTTGCTACATCGCTTGTTCTGGGAGGGGCCGATCTCCGCATTGTACAAGCTATGTTGGGGCACGCTTCTATCGTTACAACCGAAATTTACACGCACCTCACGCACGAACACCTACGCGAAACCATCGAAAAATATCATCCGCGTGGGAAAGTCAGATAACCCATTAGCCACATACTCCCGTTGATACATTTCGTTCCTTGACGTATTTTTGTAGGAAAAGTTCTTGGTTGGGATGTTTACCCCGAAATGGATTGATTTTAGCCCCAAACTTTGCGAAGTTTTTCGTAGCTATTCGCTAAAGCGCTTCTGGAGCGACGCTATGGCGGGCATTATTGTCGGTATCGTTGCGCTTCCGTTGGCCATAGCTTTTGGTATCGCAAGTGGTGTGTCGCCCGAGGTTGGCATATTCACGGCAATACTGGGCGGTTTCATAGTCTCGGTACTAGGCGGTTCGAATGTGCAAATAGGTGGTCCTACAGGCGCATTCATAGTCGTTGTATACGGAATTATAGAACGCTATGGCATTGACGGCCTCATCGTAGCCACGCTTATGGCAGGGCTTCTCTTAGTGGTTATGGGGTTCCTTCGTTTGGGATCGCTTATCAAATTCATCCCCTACCCCATCATAGTAGGTTTTACGGCAGGGATAGCGCTTACTATCTTTTCTACGCAAATCAACGATCTCTTGGGTTTGGGACTAACTGCCCTCCCCGGCGACTTCCTCGGGAAGTGGAGCACCTACCTAGCTGCCCTACACAACATATCTCTTTGGTCCGTCCTCTTTGGTGTACTAACCATTCTACTCATTGTAATTGCGCCTCGAATCCTTTCTAAACGCATACCCGGTTCGCTTTTAGCCATCGTCTTGCTTTCGGTTTTGTCATTTCTTCTGAAGCACTTTTTCGATATCAGTGGTTTAGAATGTATCGGCGACCGCTATACCATATCCGATGCACTCCCTTCGCCACATTTCCCCAACATTAGTCTGAGTAGCATTCGCGAACTCTTTCCGTCCGCCTTTACCATAGCACTTCTGGGTGCGATCGAATCGCTTCTATCAGCAAGTGTAGCTGATGGCGTAACAGGCGATCGACACAGCTCCAATACCGAACTTATTGCACAGGGAGCTGCTAATTTGCTCGTTCCGCTCTTCGGAGGGATCCCCGTAACGGGTGCCATAGCCCGCACTATGACCAACATCCATAATGGCGGACGAACCCCCATAGCGGGTATTCTACACGCGTTCGTATTATTGCTCATACTCCTTTTTTTAGCACCACTTATGGACTACATCCCGATGTCTGTACTGGCGGGAGTGCTGGTCATTGTTTCGTACAACATGAGTGGCTGGCGTTCGATAGTTGGTATTTTCCGTGGACCACGCTCCGACATCACCGTTATGCTGGTAACCTTCGCCCTAACCGTACTTTTGGATTTAACTGTTGCTATCGAAATCGGTTTGCTTCTTGCTATGCTTACCTTTATGCGACGCATGATCGAATCGGTACGGATCCGCGTCAGTGAAGACCGACTTGTCCTCGACCGTGAAGAACAAGCCGAACAACGACAAGGAGAAGAATCTATCGCTATACCCCAAGGTGTGGAAGTTTACGAAATCGAAGGTCCTTTTTTCTTTGGTATTGCGAATCGATTTGCAGAGACTATCACCGGATTAGGACACGACTCGCAGATCCGCATAGTTCGCATGCGCTTTGTTAGCTTCATGGACTCTACAGGCTTACACAATCTGGAGAACCTACTCCGAATCTGTAGAATGAACAAGATCCACCTTATTTTGAGTGGTGTAAATCGTGAAGTCCTGCATACCCTTCACAGCTCTGGTCTACTTTACGAGTTTGGCGTAGAAAACGTACTTCCGAACATACACTTGGCGCTTCGTCGTGCCAATGAAATCCTCAAAACGACCACATCTGTAGGATCTCCTTCGTAAGTGGGAGCTCTATTTTTTGATTATTATTGTAGTCAGAAAGAAAACTGTAACTATTCATGACCGAACGAGCCCCGGCTGAAATTTGGGAAGATTGTTTGCGCGTGCTAAAGGAGCTTGTTTCGCAACAGATTTACCTTACTTATTTCGAGACGATTGAGGTCGTAGCATACGATGGCGCCAACATCTATCTGCGAGTCCCTAGCGAACATTACAAGCAGTACATCGAAGAGAAACTCATCTCACATCTACGCCGTGCCATCAATAAAGTGGTTGGGCGGAATGTGAAAATCTTCTACCAAGTTACTATTAAGCGTGGCGATTCGCCTTCTGCAAGCACTTCTGCGTGTTATCCGGCAGCTCCGCAGTATCCGCGACGGAATCAGAATGTCGTCGTACTCCCTCACACGCAATCGCGCGGTCAGCACGGCACCGCACGCAACATAACCATAGACCCACAATTACACCCCGAATTTTGCTACGAATATCTAATCCTCGGTGACGGGAATATCGCGGCTTACAAGGCAACAAAAAACGTCCTTAACGAGTTTTCGGCATTACGCACCAAAATGCCTCTTTACTTCTTTGGTAGTCCGGGCGTTGGCAAAACTCACCTGATACAAAGTTTAGGTTTAGAATTCCGCAAACTCTACCCTAACAAAGTAGTTCAGTACATAACCTCCAATCAGTTTACACAGCAATTTACCGAAGTCTGTGCCCGAAAAAAGAAAGGCGACAAAGAAGCGATTACCGATTTTGAGTCATACTTCCACACCATAGACTTGTTGATACTCGACGAGGTACAGGAGCTCTCGGCACGTTATGCTACACAGGAATTCCTACTCAATATCATAGAGCATCTACAGCAAGCAAATGGTCAGTTAATTGTTGCGAGTTCGGTGCCTCCGGCGTATCTAACTGGGTTTCGCGACTCGCTCCTCACGCGTCTTCGTTCCGGATCGCTACTTTCGATACAGCAACTCGAAAAACCCAAGCGAGTTGAAATGCTTCGCGAACGTGCGCAACGAGACGGGATCGACAATATACCTGAGGAGGTGCTAGATTATATTGCGCAATATATTAGCAATGCCCGCGAGTTGATCGGCGTATACCTCTCCCTAGTCGCCAATTCTACCTTTGCACAGCGCGAGTTTACCCTAGAGTTAGCCCAAGAGATCATCACCAATCAGGTCGGCGCAAAAGCCTTAGAACAGTTAACCTTGGAAGACATAAAAACTGGCGTTGCCAAATTCTACAAACTGCGTCTAGAGGAGCTCTGCGAAGTTACACGTAGAGCTAATATTGTAGAACCGCGACAAATAGCCATGTTCTTGGCAAAAAACTATACCCAAACTCCCCTAACCACTATCGGACTACAACTTGGAAAAAAAAGCCATTCTACCGTGTTACACGCCGCAAAAACGATTCAGGATAGGATGGATAGCAGCAAGGAGTTCCGCGAGCGTGTGGAGCAAATAAAGCGCGAACTCCAAATAAACGACTGAGACTCGATGCTTCCGTGGATCGAAACGCACGCCCATCTGCAAGATAGTGCCTTTGCGCAGGATCTGGACTCTGTATTGGAGCGCGCTACTGCTGCAGGTATCGGTAAAATCGTACTACCAGCGTGTAGTGAGCAGGATGCCGAACAAGTGCTCGAAATCTGTATGCAACATCCGGATTACTGCTATCCTGCCATTGGGCTTCATCCCGGCGAGATCAGAACAAACCCTGAGCAACAACTCGCTACGCTTTCCGCGCTTTTACCCAATGCAACACCCATTGCCGTAGGTGAGATTGGTTTGGATCTCTTTCATTACAAGGATACCATTTCGCAGCAAATCCCGGTATTCGAACAGCAACTTCAGTGGGCTTTATATTACGATTTACCTGTTCTGATACATGCTCGGCAGGCTATAGATCTGGTATTAGAAATCTTAGAACGTGCAGAATTCCGTCGCGTCCGGGGCGTTCTGCATGCCTTTGAAGGCAATCTGCAACAACTACAACGTGCACAAAAAAACGACAATCTTATGGTCGGAATCGGAGGCATTGCTACCTTCAAGAATGGTCTGACCGAGGAAGTGATACGAGCTTTGGATCTGTCGCGTACTGTAACAGAAACCGACTCGCCCTATCTGGCCCCTGTTCCTTACCGAGGCAAACGGAACGAACCCGCCTATATTCCACACATCGGCGAACGAATAGCCAATGTATCTGCACTAACGCTCGAAGACGTTGCCAAGCAAACTAGCCGTGCCGCACACGAATTACTAAACTTTCAGTGAGGAAAAAGCATTACATTTGTACAACATCAATACCTAATAACAAAGATGGATGCGAGATCTGGGGAGCATGATGCTCACTACTTGAGTTCGGATAGCAGTAACGACGAGCCTCCACGAGAACGCAATGTATTGGTATTAACCGATTTCTCTGAAAAAGTACACGCAGCACTTCGTTACGCCTCGGTATATGCTCAAAAGAGTGGAGGCGAACTCCTACTTTTGCATATAGCAGACCCGAAGGATGACGATCGGACGCAAGACCTCGCACAGCTCGTAGCTGAGTATAGCGAAGCTGTAAAATGCAATTGGCTTTTGAGTCAAGGCGATTTCCTTACAGAGGTATCGGCAGCGGTAGCCGATTTTCATGCCGCTATGATTGTTATAAGCTCACAGCACCTAAATACGCCCGAGCTTTACAAAAAATCGTTAGCACGTCAGCTCTTTAAGCATCTCACGGGGACGTACCTCTTAGTGCAATCTATGCCTACCTCACAGGCCTTCCATCGCGTATTACTTCCCGTAGACTATACCGATAAGCCCGATTGTCAACACACGTGGTTAAACCTTCTGAAAGATTACTTCAGCTTCGATGTGCACTTGGTGCTCCCACAAGTAAATGAAAGCGAACTACAGGATACCGTAGAAGCTAACTGGGTTAAAATTCGTCAGCGTTTGGATGCTCTTTCTATCCCGTATCACACTCATACGGTAGAGGGGCGCGATGAGTACAGTCAGGAAATCCTCTCCTATGGGCGAAGTGTTGAAGCCGATTTGTTAGTAATTAACAGCATGCGAACCTCGGAGGATAGTTACCTTCTGGAATCGCACGAACGCAGCCTAATCCTACACGCTAGCGAACTCCCTGTATTAGTGGTCAATCACTAACGTAGCGCTAACTCTATTGAAAACAAGATCCAACACGTTGTAGATTACGAAACTTTATTCTAAAGTATAGAAGGGATACTGTTGCATAATTGATTATTCGAGAATATTTAGAGATTTGACCTGTTGCTTAAATAATTCAACAGATTGATTATCATTTTTTTTTCGGGTGTATCACGTTACGCCCCTAGAAAATCCTGCAGTAGTCTGTGTTAATTAGAATTGTGTAGCATTCTCAGAAGATACTCTTTTTGTTTCTGTTTTATAAAAAACTAACTTTGCATACCTAAACCCGCAAGGTTTAAGCCCTGTACGAGAACGGATGACGCGTTCGTGGTCTATTACAATCCTATTGTTTGTTGTGTTATTCCCCTTCCATACTGTTGGGGCTGTGAATTTGCGCAATAAACAGGCGGTACTGATCGGTTACAGCTTTTCGTTGGATTCCAAAATCCGAAAAAAACTAATACCCTACGAGGAACTTTTCCCGGAGCCTCCACGTGGCACTAAAAATCCGGATAAGGTTTACCGGCACCTCAAATTCACAGCCTACGAGATGCTACGTTTGCGTTTGGAAAAGGATTTATCGCTTTTTATCATGCCTGTAAACATCTACGGACGAAGGTTTGATTACGACAAGGATGGCTTCCCCGATACGAGCATCGGAAAAGCACAACGTTGGGGCGATGCTAAGTTTTATGTAAAAGCTTCGATAAGTCTAGAAGCAAGTCCGGAGAGTGGCTTATTTTCGTCTAAACCTTCCGATTTGGATACAGACTTAGAGCCGGATGAGTATTTGCGACCGCGTATTATGGTTTCCTTAACCTTCTACAAAAGTAAGGGTGTTATCCCCCTTGCAACCATAGAGTCTGAGACCCAATGGCAAACACCCCTCGTTCTCGAACCCACTATGCTAGACGGTTTGGTAAATAGCATGGATCGAACCGATTTGCGCACACTACGCGAAGCCATGGAACTCGGTATTGGTGCTATTGTTGATAAGATAGAAACGAAAAAATAAACATCTTTGTACTTTTGTAGTCAGAACGTTGCACACTGTTTTTAGCGCCGCTTATTGTTTCGGAGCTGTGAGGCATCGCGGAATGCTACAAGAAATCGGTGAGTATTTTTAGCATTGATCTACTCAAATTCGTCTAAATGAATCGGACACGTATCAAGGATATCTTGCAAAAAGCACAGATCGGCGAACAACATACCGTGAAGGGTTGGGTTCGCTCCAAACGTGGGAATAAGAATGTTGTCTTTTTAGCTCTAAATGACGGATCTTGCGTAGCGATGCTGCAAGTAGTCCTAGATCCGCAAACCGTAAGCGAAGATTTGCTACGCGATATCTCCACTGGAGCTAGTGTCGCTGTAGATGGCGAAATAGTTGCTTCGCCGGGTGGACAACAAAACGTAGAACTCCAAGTAAAACACCTAACCCTCCTTGGGAAAGCCGATCCTGCTATGTACCCCCTGCAGAAAAAAGGACACTCCCTAGAGTTTTTACGCGAAATAGGACATCTGCGCCCCCGCACCAACACTTTTGGTGCAATCTTTCGTCTTCGCGATGCTATGTCGTTCGCTATACACGAATTCTTTCACTCCAAAGGCTTTGTATACCTACATACTCCGCTGATTACCAGTTCCGACGCCGAGGGTGCAGGTGCAATGTTCCGCGTTACAACACTCCCCTTGGAGCAACCACCACGCACTGAAGAAGGGAAGATTGATTGGAGTGCCGACTTCTTCGGAACTAGCACAAACCTCACCGTATCTGGACAATTAGAAGGCGAGTTAGGCGCGACCGCTCTCGGCGAGATCTATACCTTTGGTCCTACATTCCGTGCCGAAAATTCCAATACACCTCGCCATTTAGCAGAGTTCTGGATGATTGAACCCGAGATGGCTTTCTACGAGATTTCCGACAATATGGATCTTGCCGAAGAGATGCTTAAGTACCTCACACGTTATGCACTTGAGAATTGCTTGGAAGATCTCACTTTTCTGAATAATCTGTTCGACAAGAATCTTCTCGACCGCCTCCAGTCTATCTTAAAAGCGCCCTTCGAACGACTAACCTATACCGAAGCTATCGCTATCCTAAAGGATGCAAAGAAACAATGGGAATACCCTGTAGAATGGGGCGTTGATCTACAAAGCGAACACGAACGTTACCTGGTAGAAGAGCATTTCCTGAAACCTGTGATTCTGACCGACTATCCTGCCGAAATAAAAGCCTTCTACATGAAGCTCAACGACGACGGGAAAACAGTCAGAGCCATGGATGTACTATTCCCTATGATCGGCGAGATTGTGGGAGGTTCGCAACGCGAAGAAGACTACGACAAGCTCGTCACCCGCATGAATGCAATGGGCGTACCAACTCGCGAAATGAGTTGGTATCTCGATACTCGACGTTTCGGTAGTGTCCCACACAGCGGTTTTGGCTTAGGTTTCGAACGTCTGATGCTGTTTATAACAGGGATGAGCAATATCCGCGACGTAATCCCCTTCCCGCGTACACCCAAACATTGCGATTTTTAGACAATCTATTCCCCGTTAACACTAAAATTATGGCAGTAGAAATAGGAGATGCTGCGCCGCTTTTTGATGCAGAACTAGCGGATGGTACTCGATGCAACAACAATCAATTTCTGGGTCAAAAGCTCTTACTTTATTTTTATCCTAAAGATAATACCCCCGGTTGTACCTCACAAGCCTGCAGTCTGCGCGACAATTGGTCCGAGTTACAAGCCATAGGGATACGAGTTGTTGGGGTCAGTCCGGATAGCCTACGAAGCCACCTAAACTTTTCGGAAAAGCTTTCACTCCCCTTTCCACTAATATCAGATCCCGAACATACGTTAGCCGAAGCATACGGCGTATGGGGAGAGAAAGTACGTTTTGGCAAAAAAAGTTTCGGAATCTTTCGCACGTCGTTTCTAATTAACGAAGATGGTATCGTAGAATATATCTTCCGTAAAGTGCAAACAGCCAATCACGCGTTACAGGTGTTGTCCTATTTACGTCGTAAATATGAATACGTAAACTAAATGTCGGAATTACAAGAGTTTCAAACTATCCCCAACGCAAATACTCCTACCTCGCGGCGAAAGAACGTGGTAGTGAGTTTCCTTTTTTTCATCTTGATCTTGCTATTGATTGTGGCAGGCGTATTAGCTTACTTCCTGAACAGATCGCACACCGTTATCGAACAACAAGCTACAGAATACCGACAGGAAAAAGACTCGCTGGTTCTCGAAATTCGAGGACAAATCCGCGCCTTCGATTCACTACAGTCCCAAAGTACTGCCATGCAAGCAAAACTAACAGCGGAGAAAGAACGTGCCGAGAGTTTAGTAGCCAAAATGCAGGCAGAGAAACAAGTAACTTTCCAACAGCTTAAAGCCTACCAACGCGAATTAGGAACCTTACGCGAAATCATGCGCAATATGGTTCGCGAAATAGACTCGCTCAATACTGCAAACCGCGAACTAAAAGAAGAAAATACACGCATGCGTGGCAGTTATGCCGAGTCGCAACAACAAGTACGTCAGCTCACCACCTCCAACGAGGAACTCTCTACTGCTGTGATGCGAGGGTCGGTGGTAAAAGCGCGCAACATCCGGATAGTGCCTCTAAACAAGCGCAATAAGGAAGTGACCAAAGCACGAAAGACCGTAAAACTGCGTACCGAGTTTACACTGTCGGAAAATGCTCTGGCAAAACCTGGAGTCCGGTTGGTATATATCCGTGTAACAGATAAGGATGGCGGTCTGCTCCCCTCCTCCGACGGTCAGACATTCTCTTTCGGTGGTCAGAATATGCCCTGCTCGGCTCACCGCGAGATAGACTACCAAAACCAAGACCTAGATATCGTAGTCTTCTACGGCGATAATAATACCTTTGCCTCGGGCGATTACACGGTAACTATCTTCATGGACGAGACGCTCATCGGCGAAGGTACGGTACATCTGAAGTAGTTCCTCCCTTTAGTAGAACATTTTACAATAGTATAAATTCCCCAATCATTCACTACTAGGAAAGGTTTGTGCTTCTACATGCGCGATTCTCGCACCCGATCCCAGACAACAAGCACAACCATAAAAACAAGTAACGTACATGTATGATATCAATGAGCTGGAAACGATGATTCTGATGGATCTTCGTCTTATAGCAAAAGCCATGCGCATCCGACGCGTAGAATCGTATAAGAAGCGCGAACTTATTTATGCAATGCTCGACAGGCAATCGGAATTGCAGCCTAGCGAGATTCAGCGACTTCGCTCCGAATTTGCGCATCTTAGTGCAAACCAAACTCAACAAGCGCTCGACGGATCCCAGCTCAACAATACAACTCCCGGTCAACCTGTACGAAAGAAACGCGGTCGCCCACCTATGAGCTTACGCCCTCCCATTACTACTCCTACTCCGATTGCGGATTCTGCAACGTCCTACCGCCAGCCCCGCACCACAGAACCTAAGACGGTTCTGCCTACACAAGATCGTGGCAACTATCGCGTAAACGAAAACGCACCAACCAACCAACCGACGGAGCACTTCCCGCATCGCGATTTTAACAAACCGCGAACTGAGAATCTTGACCGAAATCAACAGCAGCGTCCGGTACCGATACCACAACCCTCCGGCGTCTTGCAGCATAGGCAACCCACAGGCGATACTCCCGAAAATGCAGACGCTTCCCTCAGAAGAAACCAAGAACAACAACACCGAGGTTTTGATAAAAATAGGAATCAACAACCAGCGGAAAAGCGAAAAAACAATGAACCCGTACACGAGTTCGAAGGTGTTGTTGAGACAACTGGCGTTCTTGAAATATTAAACGACTCCCAAGCCTTTCTGCGTGCCTCCGATTTTAATTACCTCTCATCTCCAGACGATGTTCAGGTCTCTTTGAATCAGGTAAAACAGTGGGGGCTCAAGAATGGCGATACTGTTCGGTGTCTGATTCGCCCTCCGCGCGATAACGAGAAGAATTTTGTACTACAAACTGTAAAGAGTATTAATGGCTACTCGCCCGATTATATTCGCGATCGAGCAGGTTTTGACTTTCTAACCCCGCTATCTCCTACCGAAAAGTTTACGCTACTGAGTTCGAAATCGAATAGCCTTTCGATGCGCATTGTAGATCTCTTTGCTCCTATCGGCAAAGGGCAACGTGGGCTTATTGTAGCACAACCCAAAACAGGGAAAACAATTCTCCTTAAAGAGATAGCCAATGCCATTGCTGCTAATCACCCCGAGGTATACCTTATTGTGCTGCTTATAGATGAGCGCCCCGAGGAAGTTACAGATATGCAACGAAGCGTGAAAGCCGAGGTTATCAGTTCGACATTCGACGAGCCTGCCGAGCGTCACGTTCGCGTATCGAATATGGTACTCGAAAAAGCCAAACGACTCGTAGAATGTAAACACGACGTAGTAATTCTTCTTGATTCTATTACACGCCTTGCACGCGCCTACAATACCGTTGCTCCGGCATCCGGAAAAGTACTTACTGGTGGCGTGGATGCGAATGCGCTGCAGAAACCCAAACGCTTCTTTGGTGCTGCAAGAAATATAGAAGAAGGAGGTTCGCTCACGATTCTAGCCACGGCACTTACCGAAACAGGTAGCAAGATGGACGACGTGATCTTTGAAGAGTTCAAAGGCACCGGAAACATGGAATTGCAGCTCGACCGTAAACTCGCCAACAAGCGAATCTTCCCCGCAGTAGATATTACGGCTTCTAGCACTCGACGCGACGAGCTACTACTCGAAAAGATGACCCTAGGACGCGTGTGGATCTTACGAAATATCTTGTCCGAACTCACACCACCCGAAGCGATGCAGTTTATTCGAGATAAGATGGAAGGAACCATCGACAACCAAGAATTCCTGCTCTCTATGCAAAAAAGTGGTCGCTCGTAACTCTCGAGTGCCTTGACAGATTTTACATTTTCATCGAAACCGCAGGCGTTCTAAACTAGGAGTGTCTGCGGTTTTTGGAACAATCTTAAATCAATCTCGGTTACTATAACAACCAGTAGCTTCCCTAAAGTACGACAGCCGTGTTTTGCTATTTTTGTAGCCAACAAGTGCTGCTAAGTATCTGTCGAAATGTTTACGAACAACAAACTCTGCAATCTTTTAGGTATAACCCTTCCTGTTGTACAGGGAGGCATGGTCTGGTGTAGTGGATGGCGACTAGCAAGTGCTGTCTCCGAAAATGGTGGGCTCGGAATACTGGGGGCTGGCTCTATGACTCCCGAATTACTCAAAGAGCATATCTGCAAGGTTCGCGCAACCACTCAAAAACCTTTTGGAGTGAATATCCCGCTCCTCTTCGCACGAGCAGAAGAATGCTTAGAGCTTTGTTTTGCAGAGCAGGTTCCGGTTATCATTACCTCGGCAGGATCTCCCGACCTTTGGACTGCCAAAGCGCATGAGGCGGGTTGTAAGGTAGGGCATGTGGTTGCCAATCTGAAGTTTGCACAAAAAGCAGCAACAGCCGGCGTCGACTTCCTGATCTGCGAAGGAGTTGAAGCGGGAGGACACAACGGACTCGAAGAACTCACAACCCTCGTTCTTACGCAACTTATTGTAGGCAAGACTTCGCTCCCTCTCGTATCTGCTGGTGGATACTCTGGCGGACGCGGACTCGCAGCAGCTTTAGCACTTGGCGCAGACGGTATACAAATGGGGAGTCGGTTTGCATGTAGCGTTGAATCGTCGGCTAGCGATACTTTCAAAGTACACCTACTAAAGGTTGCTGAAATCGGGACTGTGCTGACATCGCGAGGGTGGGGTCCTACACGCGTAATACGAAATCCGTTCTCCGACAAGCTACAAGCTCTCGAGAAAAGCGGGGCTACCAAAGAATCGCAACTAGAACTCATCGGAAAAGGACGAAGCCGAAAAGGTATCCTAGAAGGCGATCTCGAACACGGAGAACTCGAAATCGGACAAATTGCAGGCTTATTTACCGAAGTACTTACCGTTCGCACCATTATGCACAACCTTACCACCGACTTCCAACTCGCTATAAAAGAACTCAACCAAGCCCTGCAATAATTTCACAAATATGATCTCTTTTGATAAGTGGACGCTCGATAACGGACTCAAAGTTCTCCTTAACACAGATACTACAACTCCTTTAGTCTCGATTGCCATTATCTACGACGTCGGCTCTAAGGACGAAGATAGCCTCCACACGGGTTATGCCCATCTCTTTGAACACCTGATGTTTGGCGGTAGTATTAACATCCCAGACTACGACCAAGCACTACAACTAGCTGGCGGCAGCAATAACGCATATACCACCAACGACCTCACTTGCTACTACTGCACACTCCCCGCTTCGAATATCGAAACCGCATTTTGGCTCGAAAGCGACAGAATGCTCTCGCTCGCATTCACTCCCAAAAGCCTAGAAGTGCAGCGAAGTGTGGTGATCGAAGAGTTTAAGGAACACTATCTCAATGCGCCATACGGCGATTTGTATCACCTCATTCACGCCCTAAACTACAAAACGCATCCGTATCGTTGGCCAACCATCGGGCTCGATATCCAACAGATAGAACAAGCCACCATGGCTGATATCCGTGCTTTTTTTGCGCGGAACTATTTCCCAGCCAATGCTATCCTAGCTATATCGGGTAACCTCTCCTTGGCACATGCGCACGAACTCTGTGACAAATGGTTTGCGCCCATTCCCAAAAAGCAAAAGATTGCACGAAATCTACCCAAAGAACCCGAAAGAAGGAAATATTACCGACAAGAAGTCTACCGCGAGGTTCCCAACAACCTACTCTATCTCTCTTTCCCGATGCCCGGACGACACGATCTCAGTTATGTTTACTACGATCTACTAACCGACATCCTAAGTCTCGGACGTGGTGGACGACTCACTGCCGAGTTGGTACGAAAGCGCCCGATCTTTACATCGCTAGATGCGTCTGTAGCAGGTACAATAGAGACGGGGCTCGTCGAATTTGTTGGTATGGTTGCCGATGGTATCGATATGCAAGAGGCAGAAGATGCCCTGTGGACGGAACTCGAGAAATTACACCAGATTGCGCCTGATGAGTTGCAACGTGTCAAGAATTTGTACCAGACCGATGCTCTTCACCAAGAAGTAAAAACCGCTCGCCGTGCCGAACTCCTAGCAGAATACGAACTCTATGGCGATGCAAACGCTCTAAACATGCGGATAGAAGAACGCGAACGCGTTACCACACAAGACTTAGAAAACTTGGCTCTGCAAACTTTTAAGCACGAACAGTGCCGTGCTCTCTATTACCGAAGTAAGTAACCTATGACCACACTCAATAGATCGATTCCCCCCACTATACACTGGGATGCTCGTATCGCAATCCCCGAATTCCGAACCATCCCCAGTAGTACTTCTGGCGGTTCTTACATATTCTTTGCAGATCGCACTACTCCTATCCTGGAAATCCGTTTCCTCTTCAGACGCTTTGATACTCCGAATAGCAATCCGTTGCGTGCTCATGCTACCATGGATCTGCTCTTACGACAGACACGGCGCCGCAACACAGAGGAACTGCTATTAGCGCTCGAATTGCAAGGGGCGCGTGTTCGTCTTGCTGCAACTCGCGATTACAACATTGTCTCACTTCGAACCGCCATCCCGAATCTACAAGCATCGCTAACGCTTCTTCACGAAATCCTTTTCGAACCAAAGTTTGCAGAAACAGATCTACGGCAATGGTGTGCTACCAATAAAGCCGACTTCCTCGTAAATCAGGAAGATCCTGCCTACTTGGCGCAACGGAATTTACGCCCACTCCTTTATGGCACTAAGCACCTCTACGGTACTCTAGCGAAGGTTACCGATTTCGATACACTGACTACCGACGCACTCCGCGACTACTGGCAGGAAAATATTGTAGCCAACCACCCACTCGTGATAATTGCAGGGGGAACAACGCCTGATCTAGAAACGAAACTACTCCAAGAAATAGACTCTTGGCATTTTTCGCAACAGACTCCTCCCACAACTTATGGCGAATTAAAAAACGAACGCCCACAAGTAGCCACTACTCCCCTAAGCACTGGTACGCAAATACCGATTTATATGGGGCGACGCCTTCCCAAACGCCCTTTTACCGACGAGTACAAGCTATCCGTAGCCGTGGCGCTCTTAGGTGGTGTTTTTAGTAGTCGCTTAATGCAAAACCTACGCGAGGATAAAGGCTACACGTATGGGATTCGTGCGGGAATGTCGTTCTATGAGGAGGTAGGCTTGCTAGCCATCCACACCAATGTCGGAAACGCCTACGCACAAAAAGCTTTGGACGAGATCCGCTACGAATTGCAACAAATGGTCGCAAGACCTGCAAACGAACAAGAACTCGCTACGCTCCGTGGGCAACTCCTCGGCGATGCCTTACAAGCTATAGATGGTGTGTTAGATCGCGCAAATACCCTCGTTACCTACGATTTACCGGTTGCAGATTGGCACGCGCATGCCCTCCGAAAAATTGAAGCCATCCAGCAAACAACAGCAGACGAAATAACCGAACTTGCTAAAAAATATTTCCAACCCGACGCCTTCTCTGTTAGTATGGCAGGGGATGCGCCGACCCTAGAATCGCTCCGTTGGTAACCTTTTTGTAGTCTATTTTGTACATTAGTAGAGAATTTCGGCGCGTAAGCCCGATTGTAGGAAAAGAGAGGTAGAAGATTATGGTATCGCAATATGCTAAGTGGCTCGTGCTACTCCTTGGGCTATGGATGTCGCAAGCAAACTACGCCAACGCACAATCCAACCCATTTTGGAAAGATCAGCCACTTCCGCCAAAGTTTCGCTTGGTAACCGTAGAACCCAACACCGGAAAGGCTACCCTAAATTGGGAAGCACCAGACCCTAGTCCGAACAATCCGGTTCCACACGGCTATCTAGTCTATCGTGAAGAACTCAACTCTGCAGGACAAAAAATCTTTAACCTCATACAAACCCTCACGCCCGGGACTTTCTCGTGGGTCGACGACAATGCCAATGCGCAAAACGGCGTGGTGCGCTACAAAATGGCATCGCAAGGCGCAGACGAAAATAAAAACTCCCCACTCACCGATCCCCACGCTACCATTTTCTTGGAAGTAGAATACGTCCCCTGCAAGGACTTAATTCGTATGAAATGGACTCCCTACTTTGGTTGGAACAACAAAATAAGTAACTACGTAGTGCGCGCTGGCGAGTTGCAAGCATGGAGTGCCCTAGGGGAGTTAGCAACCCTTGGATCCAATCAGTATACCTACGAATTCGCAGCAGGGCAAAATAAAACTTGGTACATCTACATTGAAGCCCGCCGGGAAAATTCTACGGATATCACCCGCTCAAACTTGCGTGAGGTTGTCACCCGGAAACAATACATTCCCTCCACGCTTATTATAGATTCTATTATAAGCTATCCGAGGCACAACCGCATCACTTTGAAAATGAAGCTTAATACTCCACCAGCCTATTTCCGTCTGGTACGACAAAATGTCTTCAACGAAGCAGAGGGTAAACTCGATCAAAAAGAAATCCTAACCTTCACAGATCCTACTACGCGAGTGCTCATAGATAACATGGATCCCGAACAAATACAAGGGAAAAAACGCTTCTACTCGATCATTGCTATGGACGAATGCAATGCCGAAGTAGATCACTCTGCCAAAAACAATAGCATTATCGTACGTGTAGCAACTCGAGGACGGAAAAATATAGTCTCGTGGGATCCCCTGCATATCGAGACTGGGAATAGAGCTGAATACCGCGTACACCGCATCATACACAAGAGTACCGGCCCCGAAGATAAGGAACTTGCCACCATTTCGGGTTCTACGCCTCTCGAAATAACTGACGATCTCACCGAATTTGAAGGGCAAGGAATCGAAAACAACTTCTGCTACCAAGTTACCGCTTACGAAATTGGAAGCGACAATAGTGTCAAACGCGTGAGCATCGCTGCACCGCGTTGTGCACAAGTTGAGTCGAAGATCGAAATCCCAACAGCCATAGCACCTATGGAAACGGCGGCTACCGAAAACCGTCTGAAGCGCTACGTATTCGAACCGCTCACTACCTACCACGTAGAATACACTATGTATATCTACAACCGAAATGGCGAACTTATTTTTTTAGGACACAGCGAAGGGTGGAACGGTAAGCTTCGTGACGGCTCTTACGCTCCCGAGGGTGCATATATTTATCGGATCGAGTTCCGTTCGGAGGAACGCGGTTCGCAAGTACGTAGAGGCTCGTTTATGGTTGTATATCCTACGCGCTGATAGGAATCGGTACTCGCATGGTAGCTAACGGTGTTTCGCGGATCTATACCGAGCAAGAGGTTCCGCTCCTCTACGAAGAGCTACTTGCCCAAAATTCGGAGTGGCTAAACACCGATCCCAAGTATATCGAACTTGTAGATCGCGCCTATAAAATTGCTACTTGGGCACATGGCAAACAGCTCCGAAAATCAGGCGAACCGTATATCATACACCCGATTTTGGTGGCTAAGTATGCTACCAAAATTTACCCCGGCGATATTGATATCCTACTCGGTGCCCTGCTCCACGATGTGGTAGAAGACTCGGACAAGAAGATAGATGAGATACAAAACGAATTCCCCGAACGCCCCGAGGTAGGGAAAATCGTAGACGCACTCACCAAGTTTAAGAATATTGCTAACCCTGACGATAGCGGGCAGGTCAATAACTTCAGAAAGCTTATCTCGCAAACCATCAACGAGAACCCGCGGATTATCCTCATTAAGATAGCCGACCGATTGCATAATATGCAAACCCTCAGCTATCAAGCCAAGGATAAGCAGCAAAAGATATCCAACGAAACCCTACACTTTTATGTCCCGATTGCGGAAAGACTCGGACTTTATACCATAAAAACGGAGCTCGAAGATCTAAGCTTCTACTTCAATAACCCGACGGCATACCGCGCCATACAAGAGCAATTTGATAAGTATCGCGACAAGCTCACCACCGTACACCAAGAAGTTTGCGACCGCGTGCGACGCGTCCTCACCGCGGCAGGGATGGAATTCGAATTGCAGAGTCGCGAAAAAACACCGTATTCCACCTACAAAAAGATAGATAATAAGCATATCCCCTTTGAGGAGATCTACGACCTGATTGCCCTGAGGATAATCTTTGTACCACGCCTCGATATCCCCGAAAAGACGCAATGCTGGTTTATTTACATGCTCCTGACCGAAATGTATCCAGCCCTCCGCGAACGGACGCGCGACTGGGTAACTACTCCTAAAGTGAATGGATACGAAGCCCTGCATTGCACGCTAATTGATAAAAATGGACAGTGGGTCGAAGTACAGATCCGAACCCAACGCATGAATATCATAGCCGAGGGTGGGAAGGCATCGCACTGGAAGTACAAGAAAGAGAAAAACGTCGACAGCAACGGTCAACTCAACGAACTGGGGCTCAATCTTGCCAAACTTGGCGAGTCGTACGAGATGTCGCCATCAGCATTTATGGCACACCTCAACACGGATCTCATCTCAAAAAAGATTACCGTATACCGACGCATTCCAAGCATGGGGGACGACTCGCCTAAAACAAGTGAAGAGTTTACCATCCCTCGTGAATCGCGCGTATTAGACTTCGCATATCTCCTAGACAAGAATACGGGCGATCAGGCGCTCGGCGCTCGTATCAACGGAATTCTCACAAGCTTAGACTACAAACTCCTTTCGGGCGACGAGGTCGAAATCATTACAGCTCCCTCGCAATCTCCTTCGCGAAACTGGACAAATATTGTTGCAACACCCTTGGCAAGAAACCTCATCAACCAATCCATCGAAAAGAAAGAGGAGCAAAATATTGAACAAGGGAAACAACGGCTCTTAGAAATCTTTAACGACCTTGACGAGGTCTATACCGAAGAGGTTCTAACGGGTTTGCTCGACTTCTTCGACGAAAAAGATCTCAATACCTTTTATACAGATCTCAACGAGGGACTGATAAACCCACAAATCCTGCAACGGAAACTACGTGCAGCTCTACGTGCAAACAGTGTATCGAAATTCTGGACTCGCCTCGGTAACTTTATAAGCCTGTCTGTGCTCCGTCAGCATAAAACCTGCAGTACCGAAAATGCTCCTACACACATCCATAATGCACCCAATATTAAGCTGATGACATCGCCGTGCTGTTTTGCACTACCTGGCGATAAAGACGTTATTTGTTTCCGAGATCCAGCTACCAAGGAGAACGTAATCCGTGTACACAAAGCCAACTGTGGCGAAGCACAGCGATTATCGCTCGAGTTCGGAAATCATCTCGTCCGCGATGTCAATTGGAATGAGAAAACCAATGCTGAATATCCCACGCATATTTATATAGGCGGTACAGACCGAACCAATCTCCTCGTAGAACTTTTTACAGCATTTGAAAAAATGCTACCCAATACCAATATAACCAAAGCCGATTTACGAAGCGAAAATGGCAACTTTCAGGGCGTACTCTCTTTCTCGCTACAACACCTCACGCAACTAGAGCACCTGATTCAGAAACTTTACAAAATAGATGGCGTACACCGCATCTACCGCCTCGATGTCCCGTCCTCGTACGAGTTTGTCGACAGACTCTAATCTCCGCATACCTAACGAAATATAGTCCGACTATGTCTCAGCATCTTCTTATACAAATTATCATCCAACCTTATTGAAATACACGATTTCATGCATACCACACACGTATTGAAGACTTGGCAAAGCTTGCGACGATATACACTCACCGTGCTCGTCCTTACTATTTGCTTGTTATGGCTTATGCCCACTCAGCTTCGTGCACAGTTGAATCGGTACTATTTTTACGCCAAAACCCAAAAGCTCTACGAACGTGGCGAATATACCCAAGCTATTGGTTCCATTTCTGTCTTTTTGGAATATCAGACAGAGGACGAAATCGGTCTATACCTACGTGCCTTATGCAAATATCAGTTAGACGACTGGCGCGGCGCACAACTAGATCTAGACAAACTCCTCACCCGCAAACCCTTCATGACCGAAGCATTACTACTACGCGCTGCCGTACGCAATCAACTTGAAGAGTATAAAGCCGCTATGCTTGATATCCGTCTGGCCTCCGAACTTCGCCCCAACGAGCGGGATATACAATACATGCGAGGAATTACACACTTCTTTCTAGAGGAATACTCCGAGGCTATTGACGATTTCTCGTTAACGCTACAGCGCAATCCGGAACACCTCGATGCTCGACTCAATCGCGGAACAGCTTACCTACTAAGCGGTGATACCGTAACAGCCCTCAAGGATTACAACCAAGCGATACAAACCAACCCCTATACTGCAGGACCACATATCAACATCGCTAGAGTATATTATGCAAAACGGCAATATGATAACGCACTGGAGGCAATTGATAAAGCGCTGCAATTGTCGCCTAAATCGGGGCAAGCGCTGTTGATTAAAGCGCTTGTGGAACACGATGCCGGATGCACAGATTGCGCTATAAAAACCATAACCCAAGCTATAGAATACGCCCCGAAAAGCTCGCTAGCCTACTACAACCGCGCTATTATGCTAGCACAAAAAGGCGAACTAAAAGCGGCACTACGCGACTACGAAGAGGCGGCACGCATCTCCCCCACCAATGTGTTTATTCGCTACAACGCGGGGCTTACCTATACCCAACTTAAGCGCTACCAAGAAGCAGCCGAAGCGCTCTCCTATGCCATTGCACTCTATCCGAATTTTGCTCGTGCCTACACCTTACGGAGCGATATACGCCTGAAGAGTGGCGACGTACAAGGAGCACGCGCCGATTACGACTCCGCACAGCAGATTATTGCACGCTTTAAGCATCTTGACGAGAAAGACCTAGATAAGTGGAGTGATACGACAGCCAATTTCTCGCGATTAATAGCCTTCGAAAACGATTTTGCGTCCTCCTCCGACATTACTCTACCCTCTTTCCTTAACGACTCCGACGAGTTACTCCCCTTGGCTACTATCCGCATCGGGCAAGAACAGACCTATACCGAATGGACACCTGTACTACGTGCCGACAGTATAGTTCGTGCGCCCTATTTTGCGCTTGTTGTGCCCTCTCAGGACACGCTACGACGCATCGAGGTAGGTACATTACCCCCCCTTACCGATGTGCACGCTATACGCCTTGTACGCGCCATTACGCTAATCGATGCTCACCACTACGAGGAGGCGCTGCCACTCCTAGATTCTATTCCGCGGCACAGTGCCATGTATCCCCTCAGTCAACTCTTACAAGCAACCACCCAGATATCGCAGATCCGTTTTGCACCCACAAAACTCACCATCACCTTGCCCGGTAGTACGACATCGGCTATAAATCCGAGGCCAGCGCCAACAGCCGATTACTCCAAACCTATCGCATTCCTAGAGACTCTTAATCGCGAATACGCCCCATCGCCTTATATCTATTATTCTCTCGGGATTGTGCACTATTTGGCGCGCGATCTGGATGCCTCTGAAAAGGCTTTCAATCAGGCTATTAACTTAGAAGCTAATTTTGCAGAAGCCTTTTTTAATCGAGCATTGGTACGTATCTTGTTGCATAAGAATAATCAAGCCTGTCTGGATTTAAGCATTGCCGGGCAGCTGGGTATCGATAGAGCCTATCGGGTCATAGCCGATCATTGTAAACGATAGAAGGGGATAAGATGAGTGAAAAGGATCGAGATACTGCAACAACAACGCTTTCTACAGAAATAGAAGCTGTCTCCCCACAAGAGATTGAAGATGAGCTCCATAACGGGCACTTCCTCCGCAAGGCGAACAATGGTGGGAACGAAATCTACCATTTTGTAGCCTCCGACTGCCCACGGACTATGCAAGAACTTGGGAGGCTCCGCGAGGAGACTTTCCGTAATGCTGGAGGCGGCACAGGTAAAGCTCTCGATATCGACGCCTACGATACTAGCGATTACCCCTACACGCAACTCATTGTTTGGAATCCCGAAGCCAAACTTATCCTAGGTGGTTATCGCTACATCATCCCAACCCCCGACGGACATTATCCAGAACACCTTGCCACTAGCGAACTTTTTCACTTCTCGCAACGCTTTGTAGACGAATTCCTACCGTATACCATCGAATTAGGGCGCTCCTTTGTTCGCACCACCTATCAGTCTACCTCCGATGTGCGACGTGGTATCTACGTTTTAGATAACTTATGGGATGGGTTAGGAGCACTCCTTATCATACACCCAACAATTCGCTACTTCTTTGGGAAAGTGACGATGTACCCGTCTTACAATGCCAATGCTCGCAACCTTCTTCAGCTCTTTTTGCAAAAGTATTTCAAGGATACCGATCATTTAGTTGAGCCTATCATCCCGCTCGATTTACATTTAGACCCAACTCTCGAACAACGAATCTTTACAGGTGGCAGCTATAAAAACGATTTCGAAATCCTTCTCCGCGAGCTTGGGGAGTTTGGCGAACGCATACCGCCACTTATCAAGTCGTACATAAGTCTGAGCAATACGACACGCGTGTTTGGTACGGCTATCAATCATGAGTTTGGAGATGTGGAAGAGACTGGTATCCTAGTTGCCGTAAACGATGTACTGCCCGACAAACGAAGCCGCCATATTGATACTTTTGCGCAACAATCGTAACCAACTGAATCTTACCTTGTAGCTATGCCACGCGTACTAGGTCTCGGAAATGCTTTAATGGATGCCATCATCCCCATAAGAGATGAGCATATCCTCGAGGAGTGGCATCTGACTAAGGGAGCTATGCAAGTTGTCCCTTTGGATACCTTGGAAGCATTGCATCGTGTAGCATATTCCGAGGAAATGATTCGAAGCGTCGGCGGTAGTGCTTGTAATGCGATTCGTGGTATTGCGCATTTAGGGCTACAGACGGGCTTTATTGGTAAGATCGGGCATGACGAAACGGGCGAGCACGTAGTCTCAGCCTTACAGTTTGCTAAGGTTACTCCCCTTTTACGCTACAGTCGGGCACGCACGGGCGAGGTCTTGGCTCTAGTATCTGCAGATACCGAACGTACGCTCGTTACTTTTCTGGGAGCCTCCGGTACACTCAATGCATCGGATCTCTGTGTGGATGAATTTGTTGGCTTCGATCACTTGCACTTAGAAGGGTATACGGTTCCGAATCACGATCTCTTTACACGCGCCCTCGAATTGGCTAAACAATGCCAGCAATCTGTTTCGCTAGATCTATCTAGTTACGATATTGTAGATATGAACCGCGAGCTCTTGGGGCGCGTTATCCCGCAGTACGTAAATATCCTTTTTGCGAATGAAGACGAGATCCGCGCTTTTACCGGTCGCGATGTCGAGGTCGGGATGCACGAATTGAGCAATTACTGCGACGTAGTGGTTGTAAAATTAGGTGCTCAGGGTGCTATAGCCTGCAAGGGTAAAACTGAGGCTTGTAGCCCAAGCTTGCCGGTCTGTTGTGTAGATTCTACAGGCTCGGGCGATATGTTTGCTGCTGGCTTTCTCTACGCCTATCTCCAAGATGCCAGTTTGGAGGAAGCGCTGGCACATGCCAACAAGATGGCAGCCGACGTGATTCAGGTCTTCGGAACGGGGATACGTTAATTACACCCGCATGCGCTATTTTCGGTTACTCTCCTTTTTTTTGCTTTCGCCACTATTCTTGTTTGCGCAAGGCAGACGCGAGTATTCGCAGCAAGATAAAAAGGCAATTGCACTGTACGAGGAAGCGGTAGCGCTATATCATTACGAATCGTATTCGCAAGCTTTTAACACTCTAGAGAAAGTCAAGAAGCGCAATCCGAAGTTTATAGAAGCGTATCTCCTCGCTGCACAGATTTACGAGAATCTACAGCAATTTGAAGAGGCTTATCTGGAAAATTTACGCGCCCTCACCCTCGATAGTACCTTTTACCCCAAAGCACAACTTGATGCAGCACGCTTGGCATACTATACGCAACAATATGCAGAAGGCGAGGAGTTGGCACAGCGATACCTTGCAAAGATAGCACCCACGGATCGCACCTATCATTCGGCAGAACTCATCCGGGCGAGCTGTTCCTTTTCGCAACAGGCACTGCAACATCCCGTAGCTATAAATCCTGTTGCCCTGCCCAGCACCGTGAATACCCGCTACGACGAGTACTTTCCTTCGATCAGTGCCGACGAACTAACCCTTTCCGTCACTCGCTTACTCCCCACTACCGAACGTGGCTCTCGCCATACGATGCAAGAAGACCTGTATCTGTCGCATCGAGCTAATAAAGACGAAGATTGGCGAACTGCACAAGATATAGGCGCGCCCGTTTCCAGCGCTTACAACGAAGGCTCACAATCGCTCTCTGCCGATGGACATCGCATGTACTATTCCTACTGCGACGGACCTTGTAAAATCTACTACTCCGATCAGGACGAACACGGGAAATGGAGCGAACCCAAAGCCCTCCCGCCCATTATAAATATGTACAAAGTAAGTACCAAACAACCGAGCATTTCGCCCGACGGACGTACCCTATACTTTACCAGTAATCGTCCGGGAGGCTACGGCGGTTACGACCTCTGGCAAGCAACCCTAGGTGACAATGCACAATGGCAAAACGTTACGAATCTAGGCTCTAATATCAATACCCCGTGGGATGAGCAGTCGCCCTTTATACATTTCGACAACCAGACGCTATATTTTTCTAGCAATGGGCACCCCGGCTTAGGAGATCTCGATCTCTACACCTCCCAACGTATAGCAGATACCGCCTGGACAACACCCCACAATCTGGGTTACCCCATCAACACACCTGCCACGGATATGGGGTTGGTAATCTCAGCATCTGGGCAAAATGCCTACTATGCATCTTCGCGCAATCAGGCAGGGGGAATGGATATCTACACCTTTCTACTCCCCGATTCGCTACAACCTACGCCGGTTTCGTATCTCAAGGGGACTGTGCAGGATGCCACTACCGGCGCACCACTTATAGCACACTACCAACTCATCGATCTAAGTACTAGCAAGGTCTGCATGCAAGGAGAGTCGGATGTGCTTGGGCATTTCTTGGTTTGTCTGCCTATGGGACGACGGTACGCACTTTTTGCCTCGCGGGAGGGTTATTTCGATCACTCGCTGCATTTCGATTTCTTAGAACTACACACCTTAGCTGAACCTTTTGAACAAACCATCGGACTGATGCCGATCCGTACCGGCGTTACACTAACCCTGCGAAATGTATTCTTTGATACCGATTCAGATGCGCTAAAAACTGAGTCCTTCCTAGAGATCGACCGTTGGTACAAGGTTCTGAGCGATCGCCCGGGGATGCGCATACAAATAGAAGGACACACCGACAACCAAGGCGAGGCTAGCTACAACCAAAAACTCTCTGAAAAACGTGCGCGAAGCGTTGCTAATTACTTAATAAGCAAAGGAATAGCTCCGAATAGAATCCACTGTAAAGGGCTAGGGGCTACCCTTCCGGCACAACCCAACGATACTCCCGAAGGGCGAGCTGCCAATCGGCGCACAACCTGTAAAATTCTTGCGCTCTAATTACCTCAGTACAATTAGGAATTATTGTGCACACACAGATGCCCGATACAGAAGAACTATACCCGTGGGGCGACAACCGTCGGTTATACACACTTACGCGTTACATCCGGAATACTTTTGGCGAGCGCGTTCAGAAACTTGCTATAGATGCGGGTTTTACGTGTCCACATCGCACATCGCGCACTACGGGCGGATGTACCTATTGCAATAACGAGGCTTTTAATCCGTCGTACTGTTTGCCACAAAAAAGCGTCCGTCAACAAATAGAAGAAGGAATTTCCTTTCACTCGAAACGGTATCGGCGTGCCAATCGGTACTTAGCTTATTTTCAAGCCTATTCGAATACCTACGCTGGGGTAGATCAGTTACAAAAACTTTTTTCTGAAGCGCTTACTGTAAAGGAAGTCGTAGGGTTAGTGATTGCTACACGTCCGGATTGTTTACCCGAGGAGGTTGTACGCTATTTAGCAGAGCTAGCGCAACAGACCTATATCTTCGTCGAACTAGGGGCGGAAAGCGCACACAATGCCACTCTAAAGCGAATTAACCGCGGACACGACGTACAAGCTACCGAGGATGCCATCCAACGGCTCCGTGCCTTTAATATACACGTGGGCGTACACTTAATCTGGGGCTTGCCCGGCGAAACCCCTGCTATGATGTTGGATACTTTAGAATGGTTACGGCGCCAAGACGTACAATCGGTAAAATTCCATCAGCTACAAATCCTGCGCAATACAGCAATGGAACAAGATTGGCAGCAACACCCCGAACACTACCACCTATTTAGCTTAGAGGATTACCTCGATTTCCTCGTTTCTGTAATCGAAGCTCTCCCACCTAACTTAGCTGTTGAACGAATCTGTGCCGAGACTCCGCCACGCTACTTACTCGCACCGCAGTGGGGCTTAATCCGTAACGACGCTATCCTCCAACGCCTAGAGACTCGCCTTCGCGAAAAGAATACTTGGCAAGGAAAGAAGTGGGTTTGCTGAGACTACGCCTAGGCTATCTAATATAAGCGTAGAGCACTCCCCAGCCGCTATTGTAGGTTTTGAACGTGTCGCTAGGAAGTATGTTCAGAAAACCCCGCTCGTAAAATAGCGAGATCTGATGCCCCAAAATCCGTATCCCACCGTGTACACGAGCAGATGTATCGAAAACATTTTTTAGGTCTTTACTTACGTCTAAGGTTACCGATTCGTTACCGTATTTCGTAGCACCATTAAGGGCATAGGAGAATTGCGGACCTGCACCTACAAAAACTCCGGTTTGCCCGAGTGTAAAGGCTAGGTTTAGCATCAGCGGGACATCGAGATAGTTGATGTAGGTATGCATCGTAACCAGATCTGTTTTCATCTTCGTGCCGCGCATAGCAAACTGAATAGCAGGTTCTAACTCTAGCGGACTACCCGGAAAAGATAGCAAAGCACCTGCTGCCGCTTGAAAACCAACGCGCGAACTCGAGGTGACACTCTTGTCTTTAAGATTGGTAAAATTGAAGGTAGGAAAAGAAACTCCACCACGCAAAAACAAAGAGATCTGCGCATGTGCGGTGAGCGATAATACAGCGAGGATGCTAAGCAGTAATAGTGTTTTCTTCATTTACAGTCTATTTTTCTAAATTCACGAGATACCTACAACCTCAGAATCGTTGTCTATCACAAATATACAAAAAGTAGTTACTCCGCAGCTTCCGAACTTGTTAGGAGTTTTTTTAGTCTTTCCGGATTGGCGCGTTGCATCGGACTATTGGCAGGTAAGGGGGCACGCCCTTGCACAAAATCGGTGAGGAGCTTTCGGTCTATAAGTACTTCCGAAGTTAGTGAAGTTGTACGGGCACGTCTGTTCCACGGGCATACCTCCTGACACTCGTCGCAACCATATGCCCAACCGTGGAGTGTATCTTCTTCATCCGGTGTCAGAGGCGATTTCTTCTCTATCGTGAGGTACGATATACAGCGCGTAGCATTTACGAGTCCGTTTCCGCAGAGTGCACCTGTAGGGCATGCTTCTATGCATTTCTGACAATTACCACAACGGTTAGCTATCGGTCGCGCAGCCCCCGGCTCTATAAGCAAATCTACAACTAAGGAACCTATAAAGGTAAACGAACCCAAGCGTGGCGAAATCAGCAGGGAGTTCTTTCCAATCCATCCCAACCCCGCACGTAAAGCCCAGTAACGGTCGAGAAATGGTGCAGAATCTACAAAGACACGCCCCGATACCTCGCCACACTCCTCGCGCAAGAGTGCTAAAAGGCGAAACAGACACTCTTTAAGAATCAGATGGTAGTCGCGCAAAACAGCATATCGCGATATCTTTGGGGGTGTTGACCAGAGCCCAGCGCCTTCGAACTTATACGAGAGCAAGGTCGAAATAACAGAGCGCGCCCCAGGCACCAACAGGCTAGGATCAAAGCGTTTTTCGAAGTTGCGTTCCAGATATGTCATCTCGCCATGGTAGCCGCGTGCGAGCCACTCTTGGTAAGCCACCTTACCCTCGGTAACTGGCTCGGCACACGACACTCCCACGTCGTCCACGCCACAGGTAAGAGCTAAATCCCTGAGACGCGAAAAAGGGAACCGTTCGTAACTATTCAATAATGCACTCTGTATTTATAGGATAAATTATACCGTAAATTTGCCAACAATTTCGCGAAGTGATCTCGCTTGTGCGTCGAGCTCTTCGGAAGAGGTAGCCATCTCCTCGCTAGTAGCGGCATTTTGCTGTACGACATTGTTAAGCTGCTGAATAGCCGAATTGATTTGGTCGACTCCCGCACGCTGTTGCTGACTCGCTACCGAAATCTCTTGTACCAGTTGTACAGTACGCGCCACATCAGGGAGGACGTCTATCAAGTTATTTTTCGCTTTTTCGGTAACATCAACGGCAACAGCGGATAAATTTTGAATCTCCTCTGCAGCCACTTTGCTCCGTTCTGCAAGTTTGCGCACCTCGGCAGCTACCACCGAAAAACCACGCCCATGTTCACCAGCACGAGCCGCTTCTACTGCAGCATTAAGTGCGAGGATATTGGTCTGCATGGCAATTTCGCTTATCACATTAATTTTACCCACAATATCATGTACAGCCTCTGAGACTTTAGCTGCTCCTTCGCCGACAGCCGTAATACGCTGTTCCATGCTTTGAGCAATCTTTTCGGTTTCTATGGCACTATGTGTGTTAGAATCTATTCCCGAAGCCATCTCCCCCATAGCACTACTAATCTCCTCTGCACTAGCTGCTTGTGAGTTCGACCCTTCTGAAAGCTGTTGCGAGACCTGCGAAAGCTGATTCGAAGCATTAGCTACGTTTCCAGTTCCGGCCAAGATCTCCGTTACCGTTTCGCGCATCGTAGATGCAAGCTTTTGTAACGAACGTGCCAGATCAGATAACTCATCTTTACCCCGAAGATACCCTTCTGCCACGTCGCGTCGGAAACTACCGTCAGCATTCTCGTTAAGGAATATAACGGCCTTACCAATAGTTACCGTAAGATAGTTGGTAATCAGTTGCGAAATAAGCGCCGCAAGCAGGAGCAGTACTCCAAGCGTAATAAACATCACAAGACGAAGGCGAGTCTCAACTGCCAAACGCTCGACGTAGCTCCCTTGCGATATAACAAGCATCCGTTGTGCGACATCATGACTACGCTCCACGAGATCATTCCAATGCGAAGTCGCATCCCGAGCAATGGGCATCAAATCCGCTATTATCTTACGATAACCTTCTACGCGTTCGTAGATCCAATCGGGTAAGCCTTCACGTAGTTTCTCTTTAGAGTATTCCTCGGCTTTTTCTAAGTATTGGAATTCGAGCAATAGGAAATACTTATTCAGATTTTTCACCGATCTTGTCGTGATAAATGATACGGCACTATAGTAACCAGAATTTCCCACGTGATCTACAAATTCGGCTATTTTTTCTTCAGAATCCTTATTAATCTTCACCATATCACGACACAAGGTGCCGTACTCCTTAACCTTTTGCTTGTAGGTTTCTATTTCTCGTTCCAAATCTTCAGTATCATCAAGTAAATGGGTAATACCTAACTTTTCCAACGAAGTCTTAACATTGGGGAGTGCTATACTCACACTATCCAGACAGTACAAGGTTTTGTTAAAGAACTCTTCAGACATGCTAGTATTGTAACGCCTGATATTGAGACGAGCATCTATAAAATTGGTTTCTGCCCAACGTACATCCGATTCAATAGCAGCAATCTCCTCACCCTGTCCATTGAACCTATAAATAAGCACTCCGCCTATAATCACTAGTAGCAAAATAGTACCAAACGAGAGGTTTAGTTTGCCTCGAATACGAACCTTTGATAAACTCAACATAACCTAATCTCCATATAATTACTCTACCTCGCTCCCGTAGCGAGAAAGCAAGTTAACTGTAATTATTGATAAACCAAACATTTTTTAACACAAAACCGCCGAACGGTGCGGAGCGGAAGCTTGTACCTATCTCGCTTTGTTGTTAAAAAGATAACTTTTTGAAATTGGGTACCTTTGTAGGAGAATCTGTAGAAAAAGGGGCAAAAAGGATGGGAGAAAAAGCTCACAAATCGGGTTTTGTGACGATTCTGGGCAATCCGAACGTGGGCAAGTCAACGCTGATGAATGCTTTGGTAGGCGAACGCCTTTCTATTGTCACAAACAAAGCGCAAACTACCCGGCACCGTATTTTAGGCATTGTCGACACGCCCGACTACCAGATCGTCTATTCGGATACCCCCGGCATCCTCGAGCCACACTACGCCCTACAGAAGTCGATGCTAACCACCGTGCAACAAACCTTCGCAGACTCCGACCTCATCCTCTACATCACCGATACAGTAGAGAAAGCCGACAAGAACCCGGATATGCTGGCAGCTATCGGAGCACTCGCAATCCCGAAACTTGTACTAATTAACAAGGTAGACCTCACCACACAGACAGAACTAGAGCAACTCGTTAGCCGATGGCGCGAACTCTGGTCTGAAGCAACAGTACTCCCTATTTCGGCATTGCATCGTTTCGGGATAGAACAGATCCTACCTTGGATTCTGGAGCTCCTCCCTGAAGGTGCAAAATACTTCCCGCCCGAAACGCTCACCGATCGCCCAGTTCGTTTCTTTGTGACCGAGATTGTACGCGAAAAGATTCTCGAATTCTGTAAGGAGGAAGTCCCCTACTCGGTCGAAGTTGCTATCAGTGCCTACCAAGAGGGGGAGGAGCTCGATCGTATCGAAGCTATTATCTTCGTAGCACGCGATTCGCAAAAAGGGATCCTCATCGGAAAAGAGGGGCGGATGTTGAAACGAATCGGGACAGCTGCACGTAAAGATATCGAACGTTTCCTACAGAAACACGTCTTTTTACAACTCCACGTACAGGTGAGCGAAAACTGGCGGAACGACGAAGAGCGCCTCAAAGAGTTCGGTTACATCGAATAACCACCCTAACTAAAAGATATCCTTCCTAGGATACCCACCCCAGAATAAAGAAACAGACAAGAAAGATGCCTATCGTAGCCATTGTGGGGAGACCGAATGTAGGAAAGTCGACCCTTTTTAATCGCCTAGTTGGCGGACGTGCCGCTATTGTCGACGAGGTTGCTGGAGTGACTCGCGATCGGATCTACGGCAAGTCGGAGTGGAATGGGCGCGAATTCTCGGTTGTGGATACTGGCGGCTACGTACACGGCTCTGACGACATCTTCGAGGCACAAATCCGCCGGCAAGCCGAGCTAGCTATTGCCGAGGCAGATCTACTCTTCTTTGTAGTGGATGTAGTAACGGGGATAACGGATTTGGATCTGGCTGTCGCACAACTTCTGCGCCAGAGTGCCAAGCCCACGCTTTTGGTTGTAAACAAGGTGGATAATCACTTACGCGTTGCCGATGTCTACGAATTCTACAAGCTCGGACTTGGCGATCCGTACTCCATTTCTGCTATCAACGGTAGTGGCACCGGCGAGATTCTGGACGCTATGGTTGCACTCCTCCCCCAACAAGCGGAACCGGAGGCGGAGCACCTCCCAAAATTTACTATCGTAGGGCGCCCTAATGTAGGGAAATCGTCTATCGTGAACGCACTCCTCGGCGAGGATCGTAATATCGTGACCCCGATTGCCGGAACTACTCGCGATGCTATAGATACTCGCTTTAATCAGTTTGGTATGGATTTTATCCTTGTCGATACTGCGGGATTGCGCAAACGTGGAAAAGTCGACGAAGACTTGGAATACTATTCCGTAATCCGCGCCATCCGTGCTATCGAGGACTCCGATGTATGTCTACTCGTCGTAGATGCTACCCGCGGCTTTGAAGGGCAAGATCAGACTATCTTAGAGACGATCCTCAAGAACAAAAAAGGACTGGTAATTCTCGTCAACAAGTGGGATCTCGTCGAAAAAGACACCCACACCACCGAGGAATTTGCCAAGGAGATCCGTAATACAATAGCTCCTTTCAACGATGTGCCGATATTCTTCACCTCAGCCATCACCAAGCAACGCATCCTAAAAGCTCTTGAGGGTGCGATGCAAGTATACCGGAATCGCGCCAAACGCATTGCTACAAGCCTTCTGAACGAGAAGATGCTAGAAATAATCGAGAAGACCCCTCCCCCCGCCTACAAAGGCAAATACGTGCGCATAAAGTATGTTACACAGCTCCCCACTCCGTGGCCAGCGTTTGCTTTTTTCTCGAACCTCCCGCAGTACGTACGTGCGCCCTACAAACGATTTCTGGAAAATAAACTCCGCGAGTTTTTCGATTTCCAGGGAGTGCCCATCCAAGTCTTTATCCGGCAAAAGTGAGAAGCGAGCTATTTTACTAGCTGTTTATTTTTATAAACCTACGTAGTACATTTAGTACAGGAATGGTTTGATTTCCTTATCTTTGTTATTCAAATTAGGGGTGAGTGTAATGACAGAAGAGCAACTAGCTCAGGGTCGTAAGACCTATTCGGCAGATAGTATCCAAGTATTAGAAGGTTTAGAGGCAGTTCGCAAACGTCCGGCTATGTACATTGGCGATACGGGCGAGAAGGGACTTCACCATTTAGTCTACGAGGTTGTAGATAATTCTATTGACGAGGCACTTGCTGGCTACTGTAGCCATATCGAGGTCTCTATATTATCCGACGGCTCGGTACGCGTACAGGACGACGGACGCGGTATTCCTGTAGACCTGCACGAAAAAGAGCAGATCTCGGCACTGGAGGTCGTTATGACTCGCTTACACGCGGGCGGTAAGTTCGATAAAGGTTCCTACAAAGTTTCCGGGGGGTTGCATGGCGTGGGGGTATCCTGTGTTAATGCTCTGTCGGATCTGCTAGTAGCCGAAGTACGACGCGATGGTAAGCTGTGGCGACAGGAATTCTCGCGAGGAGCAGCCAAAGGAAATGTTACCTGCGTGGGAGAAGCAACAACTACAGGTACTACTGTAACCTTTCATCCGGACGCTAGTATCTTTACACAAACTACCGATTTCCGTTTCGAGACCCTCGCACTCCGTTTGCGCGAACTAGCTTTCCTGAACAAAGGAATTCGCATCACGCTACAAGACCTCCGCGACGACGAAGAACACAAACCGCAAAGCGAAGAGTTCTATAGCGAGGACGGTATCAAGAGCTACTTGGCATTCCTAGATAAATCTACTCCATCCATTATGGAGAAACCAATCTTTTTGGAAACGGAAAAGAATGGTATCCCGGTAGAAATTGCATTGGAGTACCACGAGACAAAGATTGTGAAAGAATACTCTTTTGCCAATAATATCCACACCATCGAAGGCGGTACGCACCTCCAAGGTTTCCGTTTAGGACTAACTCGTACGTTGAAAGCCTTTGCCGAGTCGAGTGGGATGCTCAACAAGCTTAAAGAAGAGCTCAGTAGCGACGACTTCCGCGAAGGGCTCACAGCCATCGTTTCTGTAAAAATAGCCGAGCCACAGTTCGAAGGACAAACCAAAACCAAGTTAGGGAATCCGGAAGTAACAGCCTCTGTAAGTCAGGCTGTTAGCGATGCCCTCACGCTCTATTTGGAAGAGAATCCGCGTGACGCACGAGTTATAGTATCACGAATTTTACTTTCTGCTGAGCAACGTATCGCTGCACGTCGGGCACGGGATCTGGTCGCTCGCAAAAACGTGCTGGCGGGTGCTGGGTTACCTGGTAAATTGGCAGACTGTGCTGATAGAGATGCCCAACATACGGAGCTCTTCTTGGTCGAAGGGGACTCGGCTGGCGGAAATGCTAAACAGTGCCGCGATTCGAAATTTCAGGCTATTCTACCCCTCCGCGGAAAAATACTAAACGTCCAGAAAGCACAGGTGTCGCAAACGCTCTCTAATGCCGAGATCGGAAGCATTTACATGGCGCTGGGCGTAAAGCTCTCTGAAGAGACTGCTCCCGATGGCACACGCCGCGATGTACTCGACCTCACCGGTCTCCGCTACAACAAAGTAATTATCATGACCGATGCCGATGTCGACGGGAGTCACATTGCTACGCTCATCCTTACCTTCTTCCATAAACAGATGAAGGAGCTCATCCTCAACGGGCACGTCTATATCGCCACCCCTCCGCTTTATTTAGTGCGTCGTGGCAAGAAACAGCAACGTTATTGCTGGACCGAGCAACAGCGCGTAGCCGCCATCGAAGAGTTTGCAAGCGATGGTAAGGAGCAAAGCGTGTCGGTGCAGCGCTACAAAGGTCTGGGGGAGATGAACATAGACCAGCTTTGGGAGACGACCATGGATCCGGAAAAACGGTTGCTACGGCAGGTGCAGATTAATGATTTGGAACGCGCAGCCGGCGTATTCGAGATGCTAATGGGCGACGAGGTGCCGCCACGTCGGCAATTTATTGAAGAGAATGCGCGGTACGCCAACATTGATGCCTAGATGCTTTTACTCATTGTAGCGAGTGCCATCTTAGTCGGACTCTGCTTTTTAGGTCTAGGAGTTCGGATTTTCTTTCATCGCACACATACATTCCCCGAAACCTCAGCAGGACACTCACCGGCGCTACGAAAGTGTGGCATCCGTTGCCCACATGCCGAAGCAGAGGAAGATAAGGAAACACAACAGTCCACTTGCGGCTGTGACGAGTGCGTATAGAACCCGTTAGGGTATTTTTTACGTATACGAAATAGTAAGGAGATTTAGCAGGGATGGGGGCAGATATTGCATCTTTGGAAGCGATGGCACGTCAGGTACGTCGCGACGCTCTACGCATGATACACGGCGCAAAAAGTGGACACCCGGGCGGCGCTCTCAGCTCGGCAGACTACCTCACGGCACTTTACTTTCACCAACTGCACATGGGCGATGAGTTCCACATGTCGGGTGAAGGCGAAGACCTCTTTTTTCTCTCAAACGGACATATTTCGGCAGTTTGGTATAGTGTCTTGGCGCGTTACTACCAACAGCATGCTCCGGGCAAGTATTTCGCGGATCTGAGCATTCTTTCTACATTCCGAGGCTACGGATCGCCTTTGCAAGGTCACCCTACGCCTGTCGAAGGCTTTCCGGGCATACGCGTAGCCTCTGGTTCTTTAGGACAAGGGTTAGCAGTAGCTGCTGGGATGGCGTTATCCAAGAAGCTCTCGGGCGATACAAGCTCTGTGTACGTATTGATGGGCGATGGCGAATTGCAAGAGGGTTCTATTTGGGAGTCGGCACAGTTTGCTGCCGCTAAGAATCTCAACAACCTAGTAGCAGCTGTGGATTGGAACGATCAGCAAATAGATGGACCGGTACACGAGGTATCCGACTTAGGCAACTTACTCGAAAAGTGGCGTTCTTTTGGTTGGGAAGCCTTCGTAGTCATGGAAGGAAACCGGATGAATGCCGTAGTCGACATGTTAGATCGCGTAACGAACATCCGGAAAGGTGGCAACAACAGTCCCATTGTCCTTTTACTCCGCACACAAATGGGGTTTGGCGTCGACTTTATGCTCGATCGTTGTGCATGGCATGGTAAAGCTCCGAATGATATCGAACTGCAACAAGCTCTTGCCCAGTTAGGCGGTGAGCATCTTCCCGAAGATTTTTAAGCAACAGATACTAATTGCTAACCAATGCAACGAACTACCAAAAGCAAAACCTATAGCAACCAACAACTAGCTGATATTTAGGTAGGATACAGACGATGAAAAATATTGTAGTAATTGCACACGATGCAAAAAAAGCCGAGTTGGTACAGTTTCTCGAAGAGCGCTTAGATTGGATCCAAGGCGTAAACCTAATAGCAACCGGTCGTACTGCCGAATTTATTGAAACGCACGGTTTGAAGTGTGTGCACCTGAGTCCCGGGCAATCGGGCGGTTACATCCAGATAACCGAAATGATTCAGCGGCACGAGGTCGATATCGTTATCTTCTTGCGCGATCACAAAGTAGTACAACAACACCACGAGGATATCCGGCGCCTCCTCGAGTCGTGCAATGTGCACAATATCCCCTTAGCAACCAATCGTGCTTCAGCCGAGTTGCTTATTTTAGGACTTATCCGTAAAGAGGCTACCGAACGGTTAAAGCAAAAAGAGGAAGGTAACTAACCATGGCATCTTATCAAGTTCTGGGTCAGAAGGATACTCGTTCTGGTTTCGGCGAAGGACTTCTCCGTTTGGGGCGCACGAACCCCAAAGTATTAGCGCTGTGTGCTGACCTGAAAGGCTCCTTAAAAATGGATTCTTTCATAGAGGAGTTCCCGGATCGTTACATAGAATGCGGTATCGCAGAAGCCAACATGATGGGGGTAGCTGCCGGACTTGCTACTGCAGGCTATATACCGTTTGCAGGCACTTTTGCAGCATTTGCTACGGGACGCGTCTACGACCAAATCCGTCAGGTTATCGCCTATTCTGAAAAGAATGTAAAGATAGCTGCCTCACATGCAGGTCTTACACTTGGCGAAGACGGTGCTACCCATCAGATTCTGGAAGACGTGGGTATGATGCGTATGCTCCCAAACATGACGGTGGTAGTGCCGTGCGATTACAATCAGACCATCCAAGCAACGCTAGCTGTAGCCGAACACCAAGGTCCTGTTTACCTTCGGTTTGGTCGTCCTTCGGTACCGATCTTTATTCCAGAAACTATGCCCTTTGCGATTGGTAAGGCGCAAGAACTTCGCGCGGGTACCGAGCTTACGATTATTGCCAACGGGCACCTAGTTTGGACAGCTCTCGAAGCCGCAGACGCTCTGCACGAACGAACAAGGAAAGAGATTCGCGTACTCAACATACACACCGTAAAACCCTTGGACGAGGATGCCATCCTTCGTGCTGCCAAGGAAACCCAAGCCATTGTAGTTGCAGAAGAACATATGCTAAATGGCGGCTTAGGAGAAGCTGTAGCGCGCGTAGTTTCGGAAAAATATCCTGTCCGTTTGCGTTGCTTAGGCGTTAACGATCAGTTCGGACAAAGCGGTAAACCCATGCAGTTGATGGATATGTATCACTTGAATACTCAAACCATAATTGAAGCTGCGGAAGCCCTCCTCGCAACTCCTCCCCTACACTAATTTTGCTACATGCACAACAACGAACAGCCTCCCTCGCCATCGCGACAAGCTCTGCGAAGCGCTCTGACGTGGTTCTTGGTCTTTCTCGTCGTTGTAGTTATGGGCTATTTCTTCTTTTTCCTAACTACCCTCTTCCCGCATTAATCTCCTCGTATGCTAGCCACATGCGCTTAAGAGACTAACGCTTTTGTGTTTAAGAGACGGTAAGATGGACAATATTCGCAACTTCTGCATCATTGCACACATCGATCACGGTAAAAGTACCCTAGCCGACCGGATGATCGATATTACGAATGCAGTAAACGAACGCAACCGCCAAGCACAGATCCTCGACGATATGGATCTGGAACGCGAAAAAGGGATTACTATAAAAAGCCACGCCATTCGTATGGACTACAACCATGCGGGAGTGCACTACCTTCTGAACCTGATCGATACCCCCGGACACGTCGACTTCTCCTACGAGGTGAGCCGCGCCATAGCCTCTTGCGAAGGAGCACTACTGGTAGTTGACGCTACGCAGGGGATACAAGCACAAACCATATCCAATCTCTACTTAGCACTGGAGCACGACCTCGAAATTATCCCCGTGCTCAACAAAATAGACATGGACTCTGCAAAGGTCGACGAGGTTGCCGACCAAATTGTAGAACTCCTCGGGTGCAACAAAAACGATATTCTGGCTGTGAGTGCGAAAACGGGTGAAGGCGTAGAAGAGGTTTTGCATGCTATTCTCCAACGTATACCACCGCCCAAAGGGGATCCCGAAGCTCCACTACAAGCACTAGTTTTCGACTCGGTCTTTAACTCTTTCCGCGGCATCATAGCATACTACCGCGTTTACAACGGAACGCTCCGAACGGGCGATCGCGTTAAGTTTGTCAATTCTGGACAAGAATACGATGCCGACGAGATCGGTGCCCTACGGCTAGAGTTAGCCCCCGAAGAAGAAATAACTGCTGGGAATGTGGGTTATATCATATCTGGCATCAAAAGCTCCAGCGAGGTGAGGGTTGGCGATACTATCACACACGTAGCTCGACCGTGCGATAGTGCTATTTCTGGTTTTGAAGATGTAAAACCTATGGTCTTTGCTGGCGTATATCCAGTTTCTACCGACGAGTACGACGATCTGCGCACCTCACTCGAAAAGCTAAAATTGAACGACGCATCGCTCACCTACGAACCCGAGAGTTCTTTAGCCTTAGGTTTCGGCTTCCGTTGTGGTTTCCTCGGGCTCTTACATCTCGAAATTGTACAAGAGCGTCTGTACCGCGAGTTTGATATGGACGTAATTACCACCGTCCCCAACGTAAGCTACCGAGTTTATACCACTCGCGGCGAAACCATGGAAGTACACAACCCAAGCGGGCTGCCCGAGGTAACGCTCATAGATCACATCGACGAACCTACGATTGCGGCACAAATCATCACCAATTCTGAATCGCTGGGCGTGGTAATCAAACTCTGTATCGACAAACGGGGCATACTCAAGAATCAAATCTTCCTAACTTCGGATCGTGTAGAACTCAACTTCGAGATGCCACTGAGCGAGATAGTATTCGACTTTTACGACAAGCTTAAGTCTATTTCTCGTGGCTATGCCTCTTTCGATTATCATCTAATTGGCTACCAGCAAGCAACGCTCGTCCGGTTGGATATCCTCCTCAATGGCGAGAAAGTAGATGCCCTCTCCTCGCTTATACATCGCGATTACGCTTATAACTTCGGGCGACGGATGTGCGAAAAACTTAAGGAACTCATCCCTCGCCAACAGTTCGATGTAGCCATACAAGCCGCAATAGGTGCCAAGATTATAGCTCGCGAAACCGTAAAAGCCGTTCGTAAGGATGTTACGGCAAAGTGTTACGGAGGGGATATCACTCGCAAACGCAAGCTTTTAGAGAAACAGAAGAAAGGGAAGAAACGCATGCGGCAGGTAGGGAACGTAGAAGTGCCACAGGAGGCTTTCCTAGCCGTGTTGAAGATGGATTAATGCCTTGTCGGAAATGCTAATAAACCTCCTACAACGCATCTTCAAACCAGGACTCTTTTCTATGTCCGAGGCGCGTGCCTATCAGCGAGGCATTGCACGACGTTATACCGATCAGGCAGATCGGTGGCGTGAGCATCTCACGCGTTCGCAAGAAGAGGTTCGGAACTTTGTAACGAAACATCGTCCGCGCGTTCTTTATGTTCTGGGCTCTGGATGGTTGTTGGATCTCCCCATAGATTATTTAATCGAACACGTGCCCGAGATTCATTTCGTGGATATAGCACATCCGCGTACGATTCTTTCGCGATATCGCAAACAACGTTCGCTGCATTTTGAGAGCCTAGATCTGACCGGCGGACTTATCAACTTGCTAGGCAAGGTATCTCGCGAACATTTTGATAAAAAAGCACTGCTAGATGCTATAGCTGCACTTCGCCCCCCCGAATTCTTTAACCAGCGTAGTGCGTCGGTTATTTCGCTGAATTTGCTGAGTCAGCTGCCTTATCCGCTTCTTACGGATGCCAATGCTGCGCTCTTAGGCGACGATTTGGAAGTAGCCTGTGCAGCCCTTCAAACACAGCACTTAACGTGGCTTCGGAAATTCCCGCACCGTCTCCTAATCTTCGATTTCGAAGAGGTACGAAACATGCCGCACTACTCTGCCCCCGAATTAGTACCTACCATTTACACCGACTTCCCAGTGCTACACAATCGCAAGGACTGGATTTGGCTCTTCGATTGCAACGGATCCTACATCCACAACATGACCACACATCTGAGAGTGGCTGCGGGCGAACTCGAGTAGAGATTCCATTGAGCGCCCAAAGGCAAGGCATACACTTCGGGAATGTTTTTATTCGGGCGTATCAGGTTGTATAATATATTTTGGCGGTCGTTTAGGGCAACGCGCCCTACAAAATCTGATTGGAATGCAAATTTCTCTTGCGCAAAGAGCGACTGGAGCTCTGTATCTATACTAAAGCAGGGAGCTCCGAACCGGGACTCCCTGCGCAACCGAGTGGGCCTTGTTGGGCTTGAACCAACGACCACCTGATTATGAGTCAGGTGCTCTAACCAACTGAGCTAAAGGCCCGCCTTGAAAAAAGCTTAACTCTGCTGCAAAGGTAAAGATTTTTTAGAAACAACAGAGCTAGTTGAAAAGGTTGTAAGCTTCGAGTTGCCTCAATAAGAACCACTATAGGGAGGGCGGAAATCAGCGCAGAGGTATTAAAAGCTTTCGTGAGGTCGGGGCTACTAAAGGAAGTAATCGCCTATTGCAATTTGCGTAGCGTTTCCCCACAGATAAACATTACGGAAAAGATACTCGTCGTGGTCTATTTTTTCGCACTCCCACTGTACTTCCAATTCTCCACCTTTGACACGAATAGTAAGGGGCGAGGCTAGGTTATGAACGGTGGATGCAATTAGGGCTACGGCAACAGCCCCGGTGCCGCAAGCAAGGGTTTCGCCTTCTACGCCACGTTCGTAGGTTCGCATCACCACCTCGGTAAGCGAAAGGGGGTAGTAGTAATCGACATTTACGCCGGGCGTCTCGCCACAGACTATTTCGTAACGTAATGGGCGTGCGACGGTGTCGAGATCCAAGGCTTCGAGTTCGTTAAGCGAAGTACACTCTAGGACGAGATGCGGCACTCCAGTATCCAAAAGATAGCCCCCTTGTACGGGTAACCATTCGATCCATTCGGGTGCAGGCATTTGTATTCCGTAACGTCCGTCGGTATTCCGATAGCCCGTGATGTGGATATCGCCTAATTTTAACGAAAGTTGTTGGAGATCTGAAGAGAGGCGCGAGAAGAGATATGCCGTCATACACCGAGCGCCGTTACCACACATAGCTGCGGTACTGCCATCTGAATTATAGAAAGATACGTCACCGCCCGTAGGGGTTATTTTATTGATAAGGAAAAGTCCGTCGGCACCGATCCCAAAGTGTCGATCACAAACGCGGCGTATAAAGGTTTCGAGGGAGTAGGCGGTAGCGGAGAGTAGTGCGTGTACTTTTTGTGAATCTAGGATCAGGAAATCGTTTCCGGCACCTTGATATTTAGCAAATGGTATGGTTTGGGTCATTTTGCGTGTTTTGGGGCTCTGTGGCTTCGTATGGAGTGTTCCAGGTTATATTCAATATCTCGTAGGTTGTAAGGCGTTTTCCGCGGGCTTTATAGCTTTTTACGCCGATGAATTCTTCTACGTTAATATCCTCTGGGGCTCGATGCGTATATTTCCCGCCGAAACGAATTAAGAGGCGCGGGCGTGCTTCGGTGGTGAGGAGGATGAGTCGCGAATTGGGGTTCTCGCCAATAATAGAGCGCAGAGCAAGAGATGCCTCTAGGGTAAAGCGTTTTAGGTAGTAGAAATTTTGTTCGGCGTCCCAAACTACGGCACTGTAGATGCGATTGAGGTCGAATTTCTCGATGAGAAGGATCTCTTCTCCGAAACGCGTAGAGAGGTCGAAGCTTGTAGTTTGGTAGGTGCCGTTTGCGTAAATGCAAACGATGCGATCCTCGGCAGTAAATTCGCCTAAAAATAACCCACGCGCTTCGGTATTAAGCCGATCGATATCGCGGTCTATCCAGATTTTTATGCCTCCTAACGTAGAAAGACCTTGCGATTTCATCTTGATAGAGCCGATGCGATTCTTGGTAAGGATATTGCCTCGTGTATCGCGCCCCCGGATGGCGAGAGAGCCGAAATCGAAATTGAAATCAGTGTTTCGCAATCGCAGACTACCGGAAATATGTATATGCACTTGTTCTGCCTCGCCGTTGGCATTTACGGTCAGGTAGCGGATTTTCCCTTTGGGATCGCCTCCTACTAGGTTGTATTCTTTATCGCGGATGACTCCGGTTATAGGGCATCGTTTCACGTAGGAAACACCTTCAGAATCGGTGTAGATGATGTTGTAAATGGTACGCTGATCGTTTCGCTTAAAGACTCCGATGTAGAGGATATCTTTATCGAAGAAGCGTTTTTCAGATACGAGGGAGATCATATAACGCCCATTGCGCAGAATCGTAATGATATCGTCGATATCCGAGCAATCGCCTACAAGCTCCGCACCTTTAAGTTCTGTGCCAAAGAAACCAGCTTCGCGGTCTACGTAGAGTTTTTTGTTTGATGCCACAACCTGCGTAGCTTCTATCGTTTCGAAGTTGGTAACTTCGGTATGGCGTGGATGTTCGGCACCGTACTTTTTTTTGATTTTTTTGAAGTAGTCGATCGTATATTCGGTGAGTTGTTCGAGGTGTTGGTGTACAAGGTTTATTTGTTCTTCGGTGCTGCGTAGTAGTTCGTCGGCTTTTTTAGCATCGAATTTCGAGATTCGTTTGATTTTAATTTCCGTAAGCTTTACGATATCCTCTTGGGTAACGGGGCGCCGTAGTAGATTGTGGTAGGGTTCTAACGATTTTGCAATGGTATCGAGGATGCTCTCCCAAGTGGTACACTCTTCGATGGCGAGATAGAGTCGTTTTTCGATAAAGAGACGTTCGAGGGATGCAAAGTGCCAGATAGCTTCGAGTTCGTCTGCTTGTATTTCGAGCTCTTTTTGTAAGAGGTCGCGAGTCCGTTCTGTGGCATGTTTGAGGATATCGCTAATGCTGAGGAAATGCGGTCGGTCTTGGTAAATGACACAGGCATTGGGCCAGATACTAATTTCGCATTCTGTAAAGGCGTAGAGGGCATCGATGGTTTTATCTACAGAGGTATCAGGGGCAACGTGTACAACGATAGCTGCAGAGGCAGCGGTGTTATCTTCTATTTTCCGGATCTTAATCTTTCCACTTTCGCTAGCTTTTCGGATGGAGTCGATAATTTTAGTAGAATCTTTTCCGTAAGGAACTTCCGTAATAACGAGCGAGCGATGGTCTTGCCGTTGGATACGCGCACGCACTTTCACCATGCCGCCACGATGTCCGTCGGCATATTTAGAACAATCGATAAGTCCGCCGGTTAGGAAATCTGGGTAGAGGACAAACTCTTGGTTGCGGAGGTAGGCGATGGCGGCGTCTATGATTTCGTTGAAATTGTGTGGGAGTATCATCGATTTAAGTCCTACAGCAATCCCTTCGGCGCCTTGTGCGAGGAGGAGAGGGAATTTTACTGGGAGTGTAACAGGTTCTTTTTTTCTTCCGTCGTAGCTTCGCATCCATTCGGTGGTTTTGGGATTAAAAGCTACCTCGAGGGCAAATTTCGCCAATCGAGCTTCTATGTATCGTGGTGCTGCGGCCGAGTCGCCCGTGAGGATATTGCCCCAGTTTCCTTGTGTATCGATGAGTAGCTCTTTTTGTCCGAGCTGTACGAGGGCATCGCCAATGGAAGCATCACCGTGTGGGTGGTATTGCATTGCCTGCCCGATGATATTGGCAACCTTGTTGTACCAACCGTCGTCGAGCTCTTTCATAGTATGCAGAATGCGGCGTTGCACGGGTTTGAGTCCGTCTTCGAGGTGCGGTACGGCACGCTCTAGGATTACGTAGGATGCATAGTCCAAGAACCAATTTTCGTACATCCCAGTAAGTGGAACGCGAGGGGCTTTACTCAGGAGTCGCTCATGAAAGGCGAGCGCTTTATCCGACTGCTGGTTTGGTTGCGTCTGTTCTTCTGTAGTATTTCCCTCGGTAGTTGTACGGGCTTCCGTTTCAAATAATCCGTCGTTATTTTTCGTATCGTTCATATTGTATTTAGGCGCACAGATTGCAGCAAAAGTAAAAAGAAGCGCGCAAAAAGTCTTGTTTAATGCAGGCGATCTATACGGCAGTATAGTGGCGAGATCCGACTAATTTGGGTTGCTCGGGTTTTGTAATTCGCGAATGGTAGCCATGGGGTCTGTAGCATGAAATATCGCATTGCCAGCAACGAGGATATCCGCACCTGCTTCGTAAAGTTTGTAGGCATTGTGCGTGTTTACACCGCCATCTACTTCAATGAGGAGATCCGGATTCAGATCTTGCGCTAGGGTACGCAGTGCTCGGATTTTGCGGTAAGTGGTCGGAATAAAGGCTTGACCACCAAAGCCAGGGTTAACGCTCATGATTAGTACTAAATCGGTGTAAGGGAGGATATCTTCTAGAAGCGTTACCGGTGTATGCGGATTGAGCGCAATGCCTGCCAATGCTCCCAACTCGCGAATGTGGGTAAGGGTTCGATGTAGATGCGTACAAGCCTCGTAGTGTACGGTAAGGGAATGGATGCCGGTTGCTACAAAACGATCCACGTAACGGTCGGGATCTAGGATCATCAGATGTGCGTCTAGCTTAAGTTTTGCAACGCGCGCCACGTGCTCTATGATGGGGAAGCCGAAAGAGATGTTGGGGACAAACGATCCGTCCATTACATCGAGGTGTAACCACTGTGCAGCACTTACGTTAAGGACGTCGATCTCGCGGTCGAGGTGCAAGAAATCGGCAGATAGGATGGAGGGAGCTACTATACGGTCTTCTTTTCGGTTTGTCATTGATTTTCTGTTTTGTTCAGTATAGCTTTTATAGCAACCCGAGCTTGTTGTTGTGTAAAGCCACGTTGTAGGGCAAAGCGTATACAGCGAGCTATGAGCATGGTATTGTCGGGGTTGGTAGTATGCGGTAGTTTGTGGCGGATGAGTTCGATGAGGGTTTGCAACTCGTGGTCGGGGTTTACGGCTTGTAGGGCTTCTGTTATAATAGGTTCCGGAATGCGATGCTCTGTTCGAAGTTTGTAGGCTATTTTGTGTCGTCCCCAGTGTTCTAATTCGGTTTTATCGTGTACGTAGGCTTGTGCAAAGCGGATAGGGGAAAGAAAGCCCTCGGCTAGCAAGAGTTCAATAAGTTGCTTTGCTTCCTGTTGCGTAGCGCCGCGTGCCATGAGTTTTTGCAGAACCTTATAAGGCGAGAGTTCCATTCTGGCACATTGTTTTTGCACCCAAGAGTACAAGGCTTGGTATTCGCTTTCGGTCATGGCGTTTTAGGGGTGTTGTGCCGTTGCGATACGTTTTTTTTCGTGGAAGTCTTGGTGGATGCGAATAGTATGCAATCCGGCTTTTTCCCAGTCAGTAGCGACCCTATCCGCGTAATTTTCGTGGACTTCGCAAGCAAGGATACCGTTTTTTTTCAGTAAAGCTTGTGCAAGCGTAGCGATACGTTGGTAGGGACGTGTCGGCGCGTCGTCGGTTACAAAGAGCGCTAGGTGCGGTTCGTAGTTGTAGACGCGGCGAGGTAATGTTGGCGTTTCCGCTTTCGGGATGTACGGAGGGTTGGCAACTATCAGATCGTAAATGGGGTGCGGCGTAGGATTTGTTGCAGGCCAAGAGTACAAGTCGTGCTGTATAAAAGAGATATCTACGTGGTAACGATGCGCATTTTCACGAGCGATTTCCAGAGCTTCGGGCGAAATATCGAGTGCTTCCATGTGTAATCTAGGCGCTTCGATTGCTAGGGTAATAGCAATACATCCGGAACCCGTAGCAATGTCTAAGCCGCGTAAGGGGTTCGTATTTTTAGGGAGGTGCGATAGGATCCAAAAACAGAGTTCTTCGGTTTCGGGTCTAGGTATCAGAGTAGCGGGAGAAACGCGGAAGGGGCGATTGTAAAAATAGGCTTCTCCTAGAATGTACTGAATAGGTTTCCCGGTTTGTAGCTCGCTTAATATAAGTTCGGTAGCTTGTTTTTCGGTATCGGCGATTGGCATCTGGTGTGCTTCGGTATAGAGCTTTTCGTAGGGCATTTGAAAGATGTGCTCAGCAATGAGGCGTTGTACGGGAACTCGCTCTTCTACGGGTAAATACTCGCATAATTGGTGCGAAATATATTGCAAAAGCTCCCAACGAGTAATCACTTTCTTTTATCTTTGTAACAAAGGTAATAACAAAGGGAATGACTACTTGTCAGGCAGAGGTTGATAAGCGCTTTATGAATCGCGCGATAGAAATAGCCCGCAATGGGTTTGGACGCGTAGCGCCGAATCCGATGGTTGGTGCGGTGTTAGTACGTGATGAACAAATTTTGGCTGAGGGATATCATGCTCAGTATGGCAGTGCGCATGCCGAGGTAATGGCTTTACAACAAGCAGATATACACGGAATAGATCTGACAGGCGCTACTCTTTACGTAACCCTCGAGCCTTGTACACACGTGGGGAAGACACCGCCCTGTTGTGAGGCAATCGTACGGCGTCCTATTTCACGCGTAGTGATTGCTACTCTAGATCCTAACCCTGAGGTACATGGCAAGAGTTTGGATATGTTGCGCGCAGCGGGGAAAACAGTTGAAGTGGGTATTCTGGAAGCCGAGGCAAAAGAGCTGAATCGTCGTTTCTTTACGTTTCATGAGCGTAAACGTCCGTACATCATTCTGAAATGGGCACAAACCTTAGACGGGTACATAGATAGCAATCGTAGCATTAGCGAGCCACACCCGTGGATAACGAATCGTAAGAGTCAGATTTTAGTACACAAGTGGCGAAGCGAAGAGGGAGCTGTACTCGTGGGGACGAACACCGTACTGCGCGACAATCCGCAACTTACGGTACGCCACTGGAAGGGGGCTAATCCGCTCCGAGTGGTAATGGATCGCAGGCTACGTTTGCCGCAAAATCTGCATGTTTTTGATGGGAGTACGCCGACGTTGGTTATAGCTGGCAACAACCTATCGGCGTCTAAGCGCGAGGACAATTTTGCCAATATCCCCAATACGGAGTTGTTTTTTGTGGATTATATGAAGGGAATCGAGGGGGTACTCCTTGCCGAGCTCAGGAAGCGTAATATTACATCGCTGATAGTGGAAGGTGGTGCGCTTATCCTGAATAATTTCTTAAAGTATGGTCTTTGGGACGAGGCGCGAGTCTTTGTTGGGAATCAGTTCTATCGGGAAGGGATTCTAGCGCCTGCGCTTCCCAATGGCTTTCACAATACCTATAACGTAGGTCAGTGTCAGTTACACACTTTCCGAAATACCAAGCCAAACTAGCGTTAACAACGCTAAGCGAGGTGTGAGAGCTTTTTATAAAAAAACTGTCCGGTAATCTCTCCGCTATCAAATGCAAAAGAAATTACCGGACAACAAATAGTTCCACTGAAAAGATTAATCGTCGAGATCGTCTTCTTCACCGCTGCCCCCCGCTGGTTGTCCTGTTTGTGCAGGTGCATTCTGCAAAAGATCTAGCAGTTTAGCACGATCAAAACCGTCGTTGCCCATAAAGAAGTCGGTCGAAAACGTATTCATGTAATTGCCATCCGCGTCAAGAAGCACCAAAACAGGGAAACCGAATCTTCCGGGATCTCTGAGTCGTTGCATAGCTTCCTCATTTCTGTTTTCGTCACCAAAGAAGAGATGCACCCACTCATAGTTCTGGTTCATGACACTTAGCAAGCCGTTGTCGCCTGTTATGAACTCGTTTAGGCGGATACACCACGGACACCAGTCACCCCCGACTTGCACTAGGACATGCTTACCAGCGCTTTTCGCTCTAGCGCAAGCCTCGTTAATCTGCGCATTACCGTCGAGCGAAGCATCGTACCAATTTCGTTTCTGGGCACCCATTTGGTTATTATCGCCCATTTGTTCCATTTGGTTATTATCGTCTGTTTGATTATTCTCACCAGCTTGGTTGCAAGCGGAAAACCAGAAAAGTACGACCACCAAGAAAATAGGTGCCAATCCACCTATCACGCGTTGACGTGCATTCATTTTACTGTTCCTTATTTCTTTACGAAAAAATTGTTACTCAGAAACAAAAGTAAGTATTTTCGGGAATAAAGGCTTTTTCTTCGTAGGATTCGAGTCAGAAATGCAAGCGTCCTTATTTACTAAATACAGCTTAGAAGTGCAATCGTTCTTGCTTTAGTGTAAGCAAATTTTTGAACCGTATGCACAAAAAAAACGCTAGTTACTTTTATATCAAAAGTTTGCGTATCTTTGCGGCTGTATTGAACCTAAAAACATTTGAAAATTTAGGAAATGAAGAATCATTATGAGGCTGTCTTCATTGCAACTCCCGTTTTATCTGAAAGCCAGGTAAAGGAGACAGTCGAGAAGTTCCGCTCCTTCATTGTAGGTAATGGAGGCGAGATGGAAAACGAGGAGTACTGGGGGCTCCGCAAGTTGGCATATGCCATCCGAAAAAAGGAAAACGGCTACTATTTCCTCTTCCAATTTACTGGCGAGGGCGACCTGATAAGCCGTTTAGAAACTCAGTTCCGACGCGACGAACGTATCCTACGTTTCTTGACCGTTCGTTTGGACAAGAATGGCTTGGAGTACGCACAAAAGCGCCGTATGAAGAAAACGGAAGGCACAGAAGACAACAACAACGAGGAGGAGAATAAATAATGGTACAAGCACGTGGCGGTGAAATTCGTTATCTAGCTCCGCCTACCGTAGAAGTAAAACGGAAACGTTATTGCCGTTTCAAGAAGAATGGCATCAAATTCGTCGATTACAAAGATCCCGAATTCCTTAAGAAATTCCTGAACGAACAAGGCAAAATATTACCACGCCGACTAACGGGGACTTCCCTCAAGTACCAGCGTCGTGTAGCACAAGCTATTAAACGAGCTCGGCATTTAGCCCTGTTGCCTTTCGTAACCGACTTGTTGAAATAGGAGGACACTACACAATGGCAATTACCAACGAACAATTGCAGCAACCCATAAAGAAGGGGTGCCTCCGTGTAATTCTGACAGCTAACGTGCGCGGACTCGGCGATAAAGATGATATGGTGGAGGTGCGTGCCGGTTATGCTCGGAACTACCTAATTCCTAAAAAAGTAGCTGTAGCTGTAACTCCTTCTGTCTTGCGTCAGTTTGAAGAAACTAAACGCCAACAGCAACATAAGGAAGAAAAATTGCGCCAGCAAGCTTCACAGCGTGCCGAAGAGCTTGCTAAAATTAAAATTACCATCGGTGCTAAAACCAGTACCACGGGAAAGATTTTCGGTTCTGTTACAACGATCCAATTAGCAGAGGCTCTCGCTGCAAAAGGTGTAGAAGTGGATCGACACGATATCACTATCGAAGAAGCTGTTAAAGAGGTCGGAACCTATCACGCTAAAATTAAACTCTATCGCGAACTTAACGCACAGATCACCTTCCAGGTTGTTTCAGAATAATGTAAAATCTGTGTATTAGAACATAAAAAAAAGCATTCTCAATGAACTGCACCCCAAAAGTTGGACAAAAAACTTTTGGGGTGTTTTTATGAAGT